>CAIXZH010000093.1 GCA_903923905.1 uncultured Bacteroidia bacterium | reverse complement strand
CGATTATGATGGCAAACCAACCCTGTGGGGTCGTTGGAATCCCGAATATGTGAATGCACGCCCACTGATGGTCGGCGACCGGAAAATCTGTTCTTCGAACATCACCTCCATGCTCCAGACGGCCTATCGTTTTACCCATAAGGAGATCTTTAAAACCAAAGCCCTTGAGCTGTTATATAAATACGGGTACCTCGAAAACCTGATGCGTCCGATGAAATCAATCGCGGAGGCCCCTGCAGATGCAGATGAATTAAGTAAAGATTTGTCGAATGGCTGGAACCATTCCGATGATGAAATGTACTTTATCGGATATTGGGGATTATACCGGTATGCATTGAACGATACGTTAAAAGCAAAGTTCAAAGAGGCAATCATTGACCATTGGCAAATCGAAAGACCAGAGAAAGAGGGGGCCTGGAATATATTTACAGCTTTGGTCAGCAATGAATTTGATCTCAAAGAGGCGGCATGGTATCTTCAAAGGCACCCGCTCGATCTGATCAACTGGAGTATTCAAAACAGCCACCGCATGGATATTGAACTGATTGCACCCAATTTCAGGGAGCAAACCACCAAAGAGGTTCTCCCTCCGGATGAACGGCCGGTCTCCAGACATAATGGAAATATGTTTACCCTGGACCGGAAAGGGGGAAACGGGAACGGTGAAGAGAGTGCCGGCGATATCTGGCTACTTCCTTATTGGATGGGACGGTACCTTGGGGTTATCAGTGCTCCGGGGAAAATGAAGGAATGAATAATGGATAATGGATAATGGATAATGAAGAATTAAGGAATGAAACCCTCATGAACTTACAACCACAAAAGGCAATGTATAAATCAATGAGGGTTCCACACGGATCAAGAATCTAAATATTAGTAAGTTAATTAAAATTTATACGTGTGAAAGTTCAGTTTTTTATAATTCCTTGATTTCAGCGCGGTACGGGCGGTATTTTGGTAGCCCATTCAAAGAAGAGATGGTCACAAAATTGAAAAAGAACGTTTATATTATTAGAAACCATAGATATATAAAAGTGAATAAATTAAAAAGACATTTCCTTGTGCTGGTTATTGGATCCTCAATGATGTTAGCTAAAACGGATTTAATCGCGCAGGAGCTGCCTGTTCATCAGGATCACCCTTACATTCAGGACTACAGCATCAAATATACTGTTCCCGATAAAAGTATTCAATTGAATCAGGTGGCTTCTGACCGGAACGGTTACACTCAGGTTTTCTCCTCAAAGGGTTTGCTAAGGCTACGTGCAGGAGAATTTCTCTTTCCCGGAACGTTGGTTGCCGATGTGCAGGATAAACAAACTTCAGATAAGAAGATCTCCGGAATCGGAACCTATGAGAATCAACTGGTCTATATCGACGATAAAGCGGTACTGAGCAATGCCTGGGCAGGGAAATTATATTCCAGACATTCTTTACCTGAAGCCAGAATATTTGCCGGGGGCAAAGCGTTCACCTTCCTGATTTCAGATGGGAAAAGCCTTCAGCTGATTAAAGATTCCCAAAAATTGTGGGAAGGCAAATTAGCCGGCGAAGCTGTAAAGGATATCAAATATGATGCAGACAATAACCTTTTCTGGATTTTAGGGAGTACTTCGGTGAGCCTGTTCTTTCCCGAAAAGAAAACGGTCGAAAAGGTTCTGGAAAGTATAAATCCCACCTGTATTGCCCTTTCTGGTAGCAGGCTAGTGGTTGGTACCTCTGACGGGTATTATGAAATGGATACCAAAACCCGGAAACTAAATGGCGATGTAAACCGGGAATTGCCATGGACTGAACTCACTTCGGTAAATGAAGTTAATGGTCATCTGTGGTTCGGCTCCACACGTGGTGCGATGATGCTTCGCGACGACGGCAAATTTGACTATTTCTCCTCAAAACGGTGGATCCCTTCAGATACGGTAGTTCAGATTGCCAAAGGTCCGGATAACTCGGTTCTTATGTTGACTACCAAGGGATTAGGGAAGATCTGTTTCCAGCCGATGACCCTGCACCAGAAGGCGATGTATTTCGAAAAACAGGTTCGTGAACGTCATATCCGTGTTGGTTTCAATGCTACAGTTGCTTCAATGACCAATGGAGACATTACGACCGGTAGTATGGAAGATTCAGATAACGATGGATTATGGACCTCAATGTACCTGGCAGGGGAAACCTTCCGCTACGCGGTAACCAGGTCGGATGAGGCTTTGCAGAATATCCGCGAAACGATGTATGCCATGGAACGTCTCTATACGATCAATAAGATTCCTGGTTTTCCGTCGCGCTCGTTCGAGAGAAGGGGTTATAAATACCAGGACGAACCCTGGCGCAGGGCTGATGATCCTGAATGGGACTGGAAATCAACGACCAGCAGCGACGAAGCGATTGGTCATATCTTTGCATTTGGTGCCATTGCAGAGCTTATGGATGTACCAGATGTCAGGAATCAGGCTATTATGCTGATTGATACGCTGATGTCGCATATCGTAAAAAACAGGCTCTATATGATTGACTGGAATGGCAAACCGACACAGTGGGGCAGATGGAATCCTGAATATGTGAATCAATACAAGAAAAATGACGGGGACCGGAAGATCTGTTCTTCAAACATTATGGCGATGCTCCAGACAGCCTACCATTTTACCCATCGCGACATTTATAAAAATGCAGCGTTTGAATTGATGGAGAAGCATGGATTCCTTGAAAACCTGATGCGTCCAATGCGCGAAATCGGTCCGGCATCTGATGATGCCAGCGAACACGAGAAAGCTCTGGCAGATGACCATTGGAACCACTCCGATGATGAGATGTATTTTATCGGCTACTGGGGCTTGTACCGTTATGCCTTTAACGATACCTTGAAAGCAAAATATAAAGAGGCTATTCTGGATCACTGGCAAATTGAACGGCCTGAGAAGGAGGGTGCATGGAACATCTTTACCGCCATTACCGGCACCAAAGAATTTGATCTGAAAGAGGCGGTCTGGTATTTACAGCGCTATCCGCTCGATTTGGTAAACTGGAGCGTAATGAACAGCCACCGGAAGGACATTAAAAAAATCGTACCCAACTTCCGTTGGCAAACCATTAAAGAGGTGCTTCCTCCCGACGAGCTTCCGATCGAACGACACAATGCCAATCGGTTTGGTTTGGATGCAGAAGGAAATGGCGGCTCTGAAAACAGTGCCGGGGACATTTGGTTGTTTCCGTATTGGATGGGACGGTATTTGGGGGTGATTAGCGCACCGGAAAAGGAAAATGAAAGATTGAAGAATTAATATTGTGATATCACCTTTCTATAATTTGCAATTTTTTGGTTATTTTAATAAGGAGATTCCTCATTCCGAATGAAGCGCAGCGAAAAGAGGAATCTACTTTTATTATCTTTAACTGTAATAAAACTTGGTGTATTTGAAAGATATAGGGACTCGCAATGACGATGTCATAGGTTTAAAGTTGAGGGACAGGGGGAGTTGGCGACTCTGCCGCCAACTCCCCCTGTCCCTCAGGCTCATACAGTGAAGACGGTCATTGCGAGGAGCCGTCAAAACTCATCTGGTCAGTATTGACATATAATATCTTTACTGGCGACGAAGCAATCTTTTCACATGAAGGCAATTATCAACAGGATAATCAATTCAATTTTGAACAGTCTTTTACAATTTTCACTATTCATTTATATGATACAAAGACTCTATAACCTCAAATTACTGCGCTTTTCGGTGGTCCTTATCCTGGCTGCCGGAATCATTTCCTGTGCTCAGCAGGTCCGGGAACAATCGGTAAAGGATATTATGGACAAAACCTTTACCCAATTGTACAGGACTTTGAGCCCCAAAGATCTGTCTGCAATTGATGAAAGCAAGGCTTTGTCACTCTTTTCGAAGAAAGAGCTTCAGGTGCTTTCCACGCACCATTGGATGTTTACTGCAAATGTGCCGGTAGTAGTTTCGGTGATGAGGAGTGTTCAACAAAAGAAAGTCCCATTTTGGCTTCCGAAGCAAGGTTTCGTTAAAACGGCCTTGATTGTGAAAAATGATCAAACATCTTATGAAGTCTGGCAGAAATCATTTGCCGCAGGTCTGGTTGGTCTGGGAATTAACGGATTTGAAAACTACACGCTTCACTATTTTGTTTCTGTGGTGCCTCAGAACAGCCATGACCAATTAACTTTAACCAGTTTTACCCCGTCGAATCAGTTTGTGGGGGTTATGGATATTGGTGCATTTACCTATCACGATTGGGACGAATTGGTCCTTACTGAAGTTCCTGCCGAATTAAAAGGGCAGAAATTACTGACTACCATTCGTGGTCGGGGAGTGGAAAGCCACCTGGTGGGAGCTTTTCGTAACTCATCTTACCCTTCATCTTCAAAATCCGACCAGGTGATGTTAACCTGGAGTTCGGATCCCTCAACCGGTATGGATATTCAGTGGCGCACAGATACCACAGTGACTGAAGGTATCGTAAAATACCGCGAGAAAGGGGATACCAGGGAGCTTTCAGTTAAAGCTTCGCGCTATCGAATGGAAGACCGCGTTCTGATGAACGACCGTTATATCAACCGTTTTACCGCAGAGCTGAGAAATCTGAAACCTGGAACTTCCTATGAATATCAGGTCGTTCCAGAGGCAGCATGGTCTGACCAATATTCCTTTACAACTCCGGCAAAAGACAATCAGTTTGCGTTTATCTGGTTTGGCGACACCCATTTTTCGCCGAAATTCGGAGCACTCTTCAATAAGGTGGATAAGGAACACCCGGATGCAGCCTTTTATTCAATTGCCGGTGACCTGGTCAGTGATGGACTTCACCGTGATCAGTGGGACGATCTTCTGGAATACTCGAAGGATATAATTCCCCGCAAACCGCTTATGTCTGTCCTGGGAAACCATGATTCGAGGTATGGCCTGGGTGCTTTAATGTACAGGGAACTATTCAGCTATCCCAAGAACGGTCCGGATGGTATCCCTGCCGAACAGACCTATTCCTTTGAATATAAAAACGCACTGTTTCTGATGATCGACTGTACCTCTCCGATTGAAATGCAAAGCTCATGGATCGAAGAACAGCTTGCCAAATCAACGGCGACCTGGAAATTTGCAATGTTTCATTTCCCCCCGTACAACTGGGAGGAGCCTTATTTCAATATTCAAAAAGCCTGGGTGCCATTGTTCGATAAATACCATGTCGACATGGTGATGAGTGGCCATCTTCATTATTATATGCGTTCAAATCCGATGAAAGACGGGAAGGTGGTTAAATCCTTCAGGGAGGGTACAGTATACGCCATATCCATAGGGATCCCGACAGATTACGACAAAATCACTGACGAACCCTATGCCGCAGTGCGGAGCATGAAAGGCACATTATATCAATATGTTAAGATTGATGATCACCAATTGACCTATACGAGTAAGAGTTTTGACAATGAGCTGATTGACACGTTTACGATTAAAAAGTAATTAATTTAAGAGGGACCTTCAAGATTTGAAAACCTTGAAGGTCTGCTTTAACAAAAACATACTGCAATGAACAAAATCCTGATATTCATTATTTTATCGTTTTTATTACTGAATCAGGTATCAGCGAAATCTCATGATATTCTTAAATTTAGCAGTGCCGGTCAATTTAAAATTGTTCAGTTTACCGATACCCATATCGATCTGATAAAGGGCTCAAATCTGGAGGTCTATCAAACGATCAGGCAGGTAATTGATATTGAAAAACCCGATCTGGTTATGCTGACCGGGGATATTGTGTGTCAAAATGATCCCCAGGAGGCTTATCGCAAATTGAGTGAGGTTTTTGCCTCCTGTCATCTCCCGTGGGCTATGGTTTTTGGGAACCACGATTCGGAGCACAATTTCTCGAGACGGCAATTGGCCGATTTTCTTCAGGGACTCCCGCTCTGTTTGAATAATGATCCGGGGGATCTTACCGGAAATTCAAATTTTATCCTGCAGGTTTATGGCGAAAACAATAAACCGAAGGCATTGATTTATGGGATGGACTCCAATTCCTACAGCACCCTGAAACCTCAGGTGGATGGCTATGGATGGTTCGGGTTTTCGCAGATAAATTGGTATATCCATGAGAGTAAAGAGTTTACGCAACTCAATAATCAGGTTCCTGTACCGGCTCTCGCGTTTTTTCATATTCCGGTTCCGGAATATAACAATGCCTGGAATCCAAAGAAAACTGTCGTTATAGGAAGCAAGAATGAGGATGTCTCGTGTGCAGATCTTAATTCAGGAATGTTTGCAGCCATGCTCGAATGTGGCGATGTGATGGGGATATTTGTCGGCCATGACCATACCAATGATTACATCGGCTTATGCAATAACATTGCCCTTGCTTATGGACGGGTTACGAAGAAAATGAAGGATCCTGCAGACCCCTTGGCCGGGGGCCGGGTTATTGTTCTAAAGGAAGGGCGGCGTGAGTTTGATACCTGGATCAGGGAAGCCGGGGGGAAGAAGGTTTTGGCCTGCACTTATCCTAATTCATTTGCTGTTAAGAAGTAAGTTTTTGGTTATATTTATGTTTCATTTGATAATATTCAAGAATCATGAAATCAATCGTCAATCTCGTTAAAATTTTGATTTTAGTGTGTATTCTCGCTGGTTCAGCAACAGCACAGGATGGCTCCAAAACTCCAGCAAAATTGTGGAAGACTCAGGCGGATGAGGTATATCTTCAGGAGGTTGCCACGAAGATCCCTTCCGAACGATCTGTACAAAGCGTGGCTGTATTTCAGGATATTTGCTATGTTGTTATCGGAGGGAAAATCAACCGGCTTGCCGGAGATGGTTTTAATCTGGAGAAATCGTCTCCAGATGGTGTGAAAAGGCTTATTTCAATCAACGGAGACCTTTGGGCCCTTTCAGCCGACGGGATCTACCGGCTGAAAGAAGATCTGTGGCAGAAGATTGATAATCAGGAGTATGTTGATCTATGTATGCACCAGGGGATTTTACATGGAGCTACCATGGAGGAGATTTTCCGGTTAGAGAACGATCATTTTGTATCCATTAAACCTAAGGGAGGTTATTATTCCAGTGATATTACGATGCTCATGGAGGATGGTTCACAGCTTCATGCAGATCCGGTCCGGTTAGGACCAATTCAGCGGATAGCCTCCTACAGCGGAACCCTCTACGTGCTTCAACCTGGAAGCCTGATACTGTTCGATGGATTGGTTGTTAATCAGGATTTTATAGATTGGGGACAACTTCCATCCAGGACCACTACAGGACTGCTCAGCTTTGGCAGTCGTTTGATTATCGGAACCGATAAAGGATTGGGAGTTTTACGCGGTGCAGCACTTACTGTTCTTAAAGGGAAGGATGGACTTCCTGTTGAGAAAACCACCTGTCTGACCCGGGGATTTGATGAGGATATCTGGATTGGAACTGCACGCGGGGCAGTGCGCATGGTCAAAAATGAATGGCATTATTTTGCGGCTGATCATTGGTTGCCAGGGAATCAGGTAAGTGATATTGCCGTCGGTGATCGGGTGGTTTATGTGGCAACAGACAAGGGCTTAGGAATCATTACTTATCAGCCTTATACCCTGCAGAAAAAGGCTGCTTTTTATGAACGGCATATCAATGAATGGGGCCATAAACGTCTGGGCTTTATCCATACTCTTTATAAAAAGAATGGAGAATGGATCAGGGAAATCAGTGACAATGATGGCGGGAATACGGCTCCTTACCTGGCT
Source organism: uncultured Bacteroidia bacterium (assembly GCA_903923905.1). Taxonomy (GTDB): domain Bacteria; phylum Bacteroidota; class Bacteroidia; order Bacteroidales; family Prolixibacteraceae; genus JAAFHB01. Next base: position 136,086 of record CAIXZH010000093.1, on the reverse strand, counting down.
GCAATGTGTTATAAGTATGCTGTTACCGGTGATAAAACCGCCCGGAAAGAAGCAGTAGCTTCATTTAAGGCGCTACTTTGGCTTGAACGGATTACTCCAATCAGGGGATTTTTTGCCCGGGCAATATGGTCTTCCACTGCTGATAAGGATCCAAAGAGCACTTCAGGATCGGGTGGATTGCCGGCAAGATGGTACCCGACTAAAGATGGCAAATGGTATTGGAAAGGGGATACCTCGAGTGATGAGGTAACTTCCCATTTTTATGCCGTTTCGTTGTTTTACGACCTTGTGGCAGAGGGTGAGGAGAAGGATTTGGCTAGAGAACATTTGAATCGGATAGCCTCCTATATTTTAAAAAGCGGCTATGTTTTTCCTGATATGGATGGCAAACCAACCCGTTGGGGGCGCTGGAATCCGGAATACCTCCTTCGTCCCTACGGATACAACGACCGGGGTGTAAACGGCCTAGAGGTACTAGCCTATATGCAGTCTGCCTATTCGCTAACCGGTGACCAGAAATTCGATAAGGGATTACAACAGCTGATTGGCTGGGGATATGGTGAAAATACTATTCGCCAGAAAAATACGTTTCCGCCGGCCACCCTTGCTCCATGGGATGATAACCTGGCCTTCGAAAGTTATAATACCCTGCTCCGGTATACTACCGATCCAAAAATGCGATCGGTTTACCTTCGCAGTATCGAACGGACATGGGAAGTCAAACGACTTGAGCATATTCCCTGGCTCAATTTCACTTATGGAGCTATTACCGGTAACGATTGTGAACTTGAACAGTCAGTTAAGCACTTACGCGAGTGGACGCTCGATTGCACAGAATATAATTATCAAAATTCGCAACGGGATGATTTACATTTGGAGCCCGGGTATACCTCCTATGAAGGGGGATTAAAAGCATTTTCACCTCGCGAAACCTCCGCTAAAACAAGTAGCCAAAGTGCTACTTTCCCGGATGGTGGAGCAAACGGGAATGTGATCAAGGAACCAACCGGATTCTTACGGGATTACTGGATGGGGCGATATTACGGTTTTATTCAGGCCCCTTCAACCAAGGATCCTGAGTTGATCTCAGTCTCTCCGTCGATACCTGCGCCTCAGGGAGCTAAACCGTTTGACGGACCGGATATGCCGGCGTTTTTGAATAAATGATGATTAAAATGCATGTATTACAGCAGAATAAATGTGAATTTTAATAGAAAAGCGATTAAAGAATAACCATTGTCCGTTAGGACATTAACAGATGAACGGTTAATTTCCTACGGAAAAATTTGTTTTCAGAATTTTAATTTTCTATGGATGTTTATCTCCTATGGAGAAATTAAAACAGTTGCTAAAATTCAATAATATGAAGAACATTATTTTCAGCTTATTTCTCCTCATTTTCGTCTTGGCTGCCGGTTTTCAAAACACGCTCAAAGCGCAAACCGACAATCCGGTCGACTATGTCAATCCGTTTATGGGAACCGATTTCTTTGGTCATACTTTCCCGGGAGCCTCCCTTCCGTTTGCCATGGTCCACCTGAGCCCCGACATCAATACGCAGGGCTGGACTTATTGTGCAGGTTATATTTATTCCGAAACCTCCATCATGGGTTTTAGTCACACCCACTGGAGTGGCGTGGGGATGGTGAATGGCGGTGAAGTGATGCTCATGCCAACGGTAGGTGATAAGCTGCAGACGGTCCCCGGATCACCTGACAAACCAGGCGAAGGTTACCGCTCAAGATTTGACCATGCCGACGAAATTGCCACGCCTGGCTATTATTCCGTTATCCTCAAAGACTATCAGATAAAGGCTGAATTAACTGTCACCAAACGCACAGGTTTTCATCGCTATACCTTTCCAAAGGCGGATAATGCCCGGATCATCCTGGATCTTGGACATCAGATCGGTGCCAACGCCTCAGAGGAACTCTCTGACTTAAAGATTCTGAACAATAACCGTATTGAAGGGATTAAAAGTGCCGGGTTGGGCAAAGTTTATTTCGTAGCAGAATTCAGCAAGCCATTTACCTATTATGGGACGTTTGATAACGATTTGAAAACACCCGAGTCTGGAGGCAGCATATGGCCTTATAAAGATGGGGAGAAGGGGAAAAACATCGGGGCATTTGTCACCTTCCGAACAGTTGCCAATGAACAAATCCTGGTAAAGGTTGGAATCTCCTATACCAGTGTGGAAGGTGCCCGAAATAACCTGAAATCAGAAATCCCCGGTTGGGATTTTGACATTGTCCGGAACAACGCCCGCGAAATCTGGAATAACGAGTTAAACCGGATTAAAATTGACGGGGCAACCAACGACCAGAAAGAGATCTTCTATTCTTCGCTGTATCATTCCCTTCTTGCTGAATATATCTCGCAGGATGTAGACGGAAAATACTTCGGGTCAGACAAGAAGGTACATGAAGCCAGGGGATACGACTTTTACGGATCATTCTCATGCTGGGATACATACCGGTCGCAACATCCCCTGCTCACGCTGATTGAACCGGATCACATCAATGATATTATCAAATCGATCGTTGCCAAAACCAGGGATTATGGCTGGTTACCGGCACAACATTTTCTTAATCTATTTGGTGAGGCAATGGTTGGTGACCACCTGATCCCCATCATCGTCGATGCGTATATGAAGGGTTACCACGATTATGACGTGAACTATATATACCAGGCTATGCGTACCAAGGCCCTTGAAGAACCAAAACCTCCCGTTCCCCATTACGCCGGGAGATCAGGGCTTAAATATTATATGGAACTGGGATACACTCCGGTTGATCAGGTGACCGAATCGGTTCCCAATACCCTTGAACTTGCTTATGATGACTGGTGTATTGCCCAATTGTCCAAGGCTCTTGGAAAGAATCAGGATTATGACCTTTTTATGAAACGGGCTCATAACTACCAAAACCTTTGGGAGCCAACCACAAAGTTTATGCGACCCAAAATGACCGATGGTTCATGGCTGGAAGCGTTAAACGGACGGGAGCAGGATATTGTCAAGGCTGGGGAGCACTCCTATTATAAATATTTTGATCCGCTGCTGGTTGGAAAACGCCCGAGCCGCCACTATACAGAATCAAATGCCTGGCAATATATATGGGCAGTTCAACATGATGTAAAGGGGTTAATCAACTTGTTTGGAGGGAATAAACCTTTTGTTGCAAAACTGGATACCTTCTTTGAAATGAGTCCGAATATCACCCCTCCGAAATATGTGGGTGTAGTTGGTACAATTGGGCAATATGTTCATGGGAATCAACCTTCACACCATGTCTCCTACCTGTATGATTTTGCCGGGGAGCCATGGAAAACACAGCTCAGGGCCAGGGAAGTGGTGGAAAAGCTGTACCGGAGTGGTCCCGGTGGGGTTTGCGGAAACGAAGATATGGGTTCATTATCATCATGGTATGTCCTAAGTGCCATGGGTATTTATGCGGTTACCCCGGGAAGCCCTTACTATGCGATCGGCAGTCCGCTCTTTGGACATGCAATTATTCAGCTTGCAAAAGGCAAATCATTCATCATTGAGACCCTGCATAACTCCCACGAAAATAAATATATCCAATCGGCGACCCTGAATGGACAACCAATGAACAAAGCATGGCTAACCCAGCGGGAAATTACCGATGGTGGAATTGTCAGCTTTGAAATGGGTCCTGAACCAAACAAAAAGTGGGCTTCCAGACCTGAAGATGCCCCGCCTTCAATGAGTAAATAAGTAGAAATTTATATCAAAATGGGTAGATAAGTAAAGATATACTGCATTCAATGAGTTAATTCCTGGCAACTGGCCGGATTTTCGATGGTAGAAAGTAGTCTCTTTCAGAACAATAGTCGCCCGACTTTGTTTGTTATAAGTAAATTATATCGGTATGAAATAGCCATGATAAGAATAGCACCAGCCGTATTGAATATATCATCATGGCTATTCCATTTGGCAGCTAAAAAACAAATTATATACAAATGAATCAGGTATTTATTAAGTGGACATCACTCTTATTAATTTGTGTTAATTTTAATTGCCATTCACAAACAACAAATAAAAATCAAATGGGAAAAATAGAAGTTGGAAGTGCAGTACCCTCCTTTTCACTAAAGGATCAAAATGGCAAGGATTTTGACCTCGATCTGGTCAAAGGCAAAAAGAATCTGGTGATCTATTTTTATCCCAAAGACGATACTCCGGGTTGTACCAAGGAAGCATGCTCGTTTCGGGACCAGTTTGAAGTTTTCAGCAATGCCGATGCGTTGATCATAGGCATAAGTTCCCAGTCGGTAAAAAGCCATCTGGATTTTGCCACCAAGCACAGGCTCAATTTCACGCTGCTTAGTGATGAAGATAATAAGGTGCGAAAATTATTCGGTGTTCCGACAAATCTTTTGGGCTTACTGCCTGGGCGCGTAACCTATGTGGTCAATAAAGAGGGGAAAGTGATTTTCATCTTTAACTCACAGATGAACTCAGAAAAACACATTGAGGAGGCCTTACGGATTTTGAAGGAATTAAAATGAGAAGATAAAAAAAGAGCCCCGATGAAAGGGCTCTTTTTTTAATCGCTTATTTTACTTAATAATCGGTGTCAGGACAAGATTCTTGTAGAATACTTTCCCGTGATCACCCTGCAGATAAATTGGTCCGGGTGTGAATACATCCGATTTTAAGGCGCCACCAGTAGGGCCGTAAATAGGCTGATTGTCAATGATTTTTACGCCATTCAGGATGACTGTGGCATGCCGGTCACAGAGTGTAATATCCATGGTCTGCCAGGTTCCTGCTGGCTTTTCAGCACTTACAGTAGGTTTGATCCGGCTGTAAATGGCTCCCATATTGTGGGGATCGAGCTCCTTGCCATAGGAATCAAGAACCTGCACCTCGTACATTCCGCGCAGATAAACACCGCTGTTACTTCCTTCAGGAACGTTAACCTCGAGTTTGAGGTTGAAATCTTCGAATTCCTGGTCTGTTCTCAGGTTGCCATAACTGACATGATGTTCTCCCTCAGACTGAGCCGGGTCATTTGTCAAAACGCCATCCTTCGCAGAGAAACCATTTTTCTGTTTCTCGTTTGTCAACCTCCAACCTGTAAGGTCTTTGCCATTAAATAAATTGACAGAAGTTCCAAATTTTATTTTAGTCAGATCAGGAGCAGGAGGAGGAGGAGGCAGTTTTGTTCCAACAAACGAGGTGGAATCAATACCTTTCCCGTCACGATGCGGATTGAAGATAAACCCTGCAATTTTATCCCCTTTTTTTTGCACCTCCAGCCAACTGGTGATCAACTGGGTCTTAAGGGGTTCATTGTTCGCATCTTTTGTCCGGATAATCTTGTCAACTTTAGTTACAACCAGAAACTTATCTCCGGACAAATAGACATGGGCCATTGGGTTTACACTGCCCCCGCCCCAAAGCAGATCGGCATCAAGGTAATCCTTTTCCTGCCTCACTTCAAGCCAGCCCACTGAGCCACCCGAAATATCAATCGTCCATTGTCCCAGAAATTCACTGATGTCGGCTTTTTGAACCGGCTCCACTTTAGGCTTTACGTTACACGAGATGACTGATAAACAGATCAAAACAATTCCAGAATAGATAAAAATAGTTTTCATTAAATTGAATATTAGGTGATGATTTACACAAGAATATGAACCTTAACATCCTTATGCTTATTTAATTTGATCTTTCAATAATACCACAAATTTCTTAAAAATCAAAGTAGGATAATTAGAAATAGTAATGGTTTTAAACCTTTTACAGGTGAATATTGTAATTATACTGATGAGCGGTAATCCGCCTTATAATGAAGAAAAAACAGGATCGATGAAACCGGAGCAAAATACTGATACATTGGATTATAGCCAAAGCGGGAATGAGAAGTTTATATTGGAGGATTACCAGGGGGCAATAGACGATTATACGCGGTTCATAGCTGATCATCCAGCCGATGCGGAAATCTGGTATAACCGGGGGAATGCCAAATACAACCTTGAGGACTACAAAGGGGCCATTGAGGACTATTCGGAGGCTCTCAGAATTGACCCGAAGTATGTGTTAATCTATAACAACCGGGGAAATGCCAAAAATGCGCTTCGCGATTTTCGGGGGGCTATCGCCGACTATACAACGGCCGTATCGGTCGATGCCGAAGATGCCACAGCCTATTACAACCGCGGGTTTGCCAAAAATTCGATTGAGGATTTCCATGGAGCAATTGCCGATTTTACCGGTGCCATTGGCATTGATCCGTTACATATCGAGGCCTGGTATAACCGGGGCGTAAGTAATTATTGGCTAAAAAATTATAAAAGTGCAATTGCTGACTATTCCAGGGCGATATCGCTTGAACCCTACGATTCCATGTCATTCTGCAGCCGGGGACTGGCCAGGAAGGCGATGGGTGAATTAGGGGGGGCTATTGCCGATTTCACCAGGGCGATTAACCTGAATCCGGAAGATGTCACCGCATATTATAACCGCGGTTTGGCAAAGAGTGACCTTAAGGATTTCACGGGTGCAGTTTCCGACTATACCAGGGTGCTGTCACTGAACCCGAAGTATATCCTGATTTACAATCTGCTGGGACATGTCCGATGTAACCTTCAGGACTTTACAGGAGCCATCTCCGATTATTCAAAGGTTTTGGAGATTGAGCCCAATGATACCACAGCCCTGTTTAGCAGGGGTTCCGCAAAAAATTCTCTCAAAGATTATCGCGGGGCGGTTGACGATTATTCCAAAGTTATCGAAATTGATCCGGGCTACCCCTTGATTTACCAGTATCGGGCAAATGCCAAATGTAACCTGAAGCTTTACAGCGGAGCTGTCTCTGATTACACCATTGCCCTAAACAGAGATCCGGAAGAAGTTGATTCTTATTATTTTAGAGGACTTGCAAGACTGGACCTGGGCCAGCAGCATGAAGCTGCCCTCGATTTTGAAACGGCTGCCACGATGGGATCGGCAGAGGCAGTTGAGGCCATAAGGAAATACTGTTAAAAATTAAAGTAAACCTTTTTGCCCTTTGGGCATCAATTTCCATAAAACAGAAAGTCAATGAAAACCAATTGTCCGTTAGGACATTAACGGATAATCAGATGATTTCATACTGAAAATTTGGTTTCAGAATTGCAATTTCTATAGACATTTATTTCCGAAAGAGCAAGTTTGAACAATTTCTATCCCTTTACAGAAATGTATTGCTATAAAGTGTCAAGATTACAATGAACACTCTGCCAATCGCCAGCTATCCATTTAGTTTAATTATACACACCTAAAAAGACATCTAGCCTGGAAAGAAAATATATATTTGTAATCAGTACTGATTTAAAGATTACAATTATGTCAGAAAAAATATTGGGTGTTGGTTCACGCGTAAAACATCCGCAAATGGGTAAAGGCGTCATCGTTCAAATACGTTCAGATGCCTATGAAATTGGGTTTATTGATTTTGGTGTCAGGCAGATCATGCGGGATTATGAAGGACTGGAAGTCCTCGAAGCAGTGGAAACACCGGATGACCTGGCTACCTACGAAAAGATCGAGAAGAGCCTTACCCGGGTATTACGTCGTTTCAGCGATATTCAGGAAACTGTTCCCCTTGGACAGAAATGGACCGGTGGAAGAATGGTGCTCTACCCGGGTGATAAGTCCCTCAAAGAGAAGGAGATTCCTGTTGAAACCTTTTTTCACAAAATTGTGATGGTTCGTGACAGGGTTCGCGTGATGGAACAGCGGATCAATGCCAGTAGCCTGACTGATGAGGAAAAGGTTGATCTGGAGCAATACATCACACGGATATATGGCAGCCTTACCACTTTCAACGTGCTGTTCAAAAACAAGGAAGAGCAGTTTATCGGGGAACGGGGGAAAGAATAAATTCTGGGCCTTGTTATTAAAAGGTTTACCACATTAGGCACATTAGAACACAATTGTAGGTTAAATAGCTAAAGTGATCTATTGTGCCTATTGTGGTTTTTCCTTTGATTTGAGACTACCAGCGCATCAGATCAGATTGATTTCCCTATAGTTTAAAACTAAATATCCCATTAGATTTTACAATGAAAATTATATATTTCATCTTCTGCTTCGGCTTAATCAACCTTGCAGCTTCTGCCACTCCTTCCAAACCATCGAAACATCCTGTAGAATATGTCGATGTATTTACAGGCACCTCAAATTCACGATGGATGCTGGGTCCTTATGCCTCTGTACCATACGGAATGGTAGAGTTGGGCCCTGACAACCAGGCTTCGGGATGGATGGGGGGATACGAATATTCCATCATGAATGTTTCCGGATTCAGCCACATCCACGCCTGGACCATGTCCGGGTTGCGCATAATGCCTGCTATGCAGGATTTTACCAAAACGGATGGTTCGCCAGACAGACCATACCGCGGTGCCAGCGCTGGCTACCACTCACGAATCGAAAAGTCCACAGAAAAAGCCTCACCCGGATATTACTCCTGTTTCCTTTATGATGCCCATTGTAAGGCGGAGATGACGGCCACCACACGCTGCGGATTTCATAAATATACCTTCGACAAAGCTGGCGAAGCAAGGATCATTCTGAGTTTGCTCTTTCCCGCTGAGGATCAGGCAGTAATACGAGATGCTAAAATAAGTAAGGTAAGTGATTCATTGATTGAAGGTTATGCCAACACGATTGTCCCTGCAACGAAAAACCAGGAATACATCCTCTACTTCTCCATTCAGTTCAGTAAACCGTTTAAGAGTATGGGGGGATGGATCAATGATTCAATCGTCGACAATACGTCACAAATAGTTGGAGCCGGTGATGTGGCCGCTTTTGTAAATTACAGTACAAAAGTCGGAGAACCCGTTATGATCAAAGTGGGTCTCTCGCTGGTTGATCTGGATGGTGCCCGCAATAATCTGAAGAGCGAGCTTGACAATTATGGGTGGGATTTTGAAAAAGTGGTTTTAGCCACCAAAAATAAGTGGAACGACCTGTTGTCCAAAATTAAAGTCGATGGAAGAGAGGCCGATAAAAAGAAATTTTATACCAATCTGTACCGAAGTTTTGCCAAGCAGACCTGGAACGATGTGGATGGCCGGTATTGTGATCCCTTTGAAAACATACAGCAATTACCTAAGGGTCAGGATATATACGGAGGTGATGCCTTCTGGAATACCTACTGGAATTTCAACACCATCCTGTCGCTGATTACCCCCAATATCATGAATAATTGGGTAACCACCCAGCTCGAACTTTTTAAACATACCGGGTGGACCAACAACGGACCCACAGGTTTGGAGCATACCCGGGTGATGGGGGTAACTCATGAGATTGCCCTGATGGTCGCCGCTTATCAAAAGGGAATCCGCAATTATGATGTCAGTCTACTATGGGAGGCGGTCAGGCATAACGCCACTGAACAGGGTAAAAAACTTGATAAAACGGGAAACGCAGGGATGGAATTTCTTAATATCTACGATAAGCTGGGGTATGTCCCCTACGATGTTTCCAGACGTTCCTCCCGGACGCTCGACTACTCCTTTACGGACTTTTGCACGGCACAGCTTGCCAAAGCGCTTGGCAAAGCAGATGATTACACTTTCTTCCTAAGGCGCTCAAATAACTGGAAAAATCAGTTCAACACTGATGTGAAATGGCAGATGCCCCGTGACTCGAAGGGGAGCTGGAAGACGGATAATAATATTTTCTCGGGCGAGCTGTGGAGCGAAGGGAATGCCTGGCAATACAGCTTTTATGTGCCGCATGATATTCCCGGAGTGGTTCAGCTGATGGGTAAGGATTTATTTAATCAGCGGTTGGAGGAGGGGTTTGAGAAATCGGAGCAATTCATGTTTGCCGCTCCCGCTCTGGACCGGATGCAGTCGAAGATTTTCGAATACTATATCAATCATGGCAATGAGGTGAATATGCAGGCTGCATACCTCTTTAACTTCTCCGGCAAACCCTGGCTTACCCAGAAATACAGCAGGGCGATTATGAATTCCTACTATGGCGATACTCCATACCATGGTTGGGAAGGGGATGAGGACGAGGGACAAATGGGTGGATGGTTTGTAATCTCTTCCATGGGATTATTCGAAATGAACGGAGGGGTAATTGATAGTTCAAAGGTGGAACTTACGGCACCACTCTTCCGGAAAATCACTATTTCACTCGATCCGAACTATTACCAGGGAAAGGAATTTGTGATCACCACTGAAAACAATACCCCTGAAAACATTTACATTCAGAGCGCTACCCTAAACGGGAAGCCACTGAATAAATCGTGGATTTATTTTACTGACATCGTCAAAGGCGGGACTTTGAACTATGTTCTGGGTAATAAGCCAAATCCAGAATGGGGAGGAAGGTAGAGCGATCTTTAATATAAAAACCAAAATTCAATATCGCCACACAATTGGGTTGAAGCTCATACCACTTATGGTGTAATCTTAATCACCCCCAGTAAATCTGAGGGTTAGAAATTACATAACAAGAGCAACCCTGAATTAGGTTGAATATTAAATAAATAGCATTAATACAACCCTACTCAGGGTTGCAGGTTCTATCGTATACCTCTCCCCAAATTCTTTGTGGATCATTAACATTTAGCGCCTTTGGTGCAAAAAAAGTGATTCTAAAATTTGCCAATCGATCAGCAATTAATCAAGGCAAGATAGTCTAACAATCGGCAATTTATCAAGGCAAACATTTTTTGGAGAATAGCTGCTACGTTTATAGTCTGCAATTCTCATTTCTCAATCAAGAATCCATGATACCTTCCCATCCAGTAAGGGAGTAAAAAGAAGGCGCCGTCATCTTCACCATAGCCATCCGAACCTGTATCATAGACATAGGTATTGTTGTTCCATTTGGATATTCCACGTTCAGGGGTGGGAATGGGGCGCAGTGACTGTGCCTTGCCAAACCGGTCACTTAGCTGATCCTGAGGTAAATCAAACCGGTGACTATTCTCCATTCTCCAGGTAATCAGATCCATTGGGATCTGCTGTAGTTCTTCGAGTGCAATCTTCAGATCGCAGTCTTTCTTCAAGGCTGAACTTGAAATGATGTTCCAGATTGGAATCCGGTCGGGCTGGATTATCCGCCAGGTCCGCTGTGTACTTTTGATATAGGTGGGAAGCAATTTGGGATCATTGGCATACCGGAACAATGTATAATTCGGGAGAAAGGCAAGCTCATCATCCGAATGATTCACGTCGAACGGCCCGTACATTTTTTGCTGAACCATATTTTCGGCATAATGGTGTTTTTGTGTCAGCGTTTGATAGGCTTTTTCAAATTTCTGATCTCCAGTGACATGATAACCTGCCTTCAGAAAGGCAAGTATCTGCATGGAGTTTATCCCCTTTTCGTACCACCAGTTTTTTGAGAAGTTCAGGGAATCAGGGGCCCAGACCGCCCATCGTGTGGGTATGCCATCAAGATCGATCAGTTGAAAATTGTGATCAACGATATGGGTCATAATCCGATGAACGAGGCTTTTTACCCGCTCTTTCATCGCTCCTTCGGCTACCAGATCATAGAAAAGCGGATAGGCGAACATATGGCCGACCACCTCGTCGGAGCTGGTATCCCCTTTCCATTTCCATTTATGATCGGGCGTAAGGTGCCATTCGCCACCTTCACCCGTATCTTCATCGGCTGCCGCCAGGGAACGTGCCGGAAAACCCGGAATGCCGGTTATGGTTTCGAGCCGTTCCATCGCTTCAAAGGCCTTAATGGCATTCTTTTTGGCCTCAGGATCTTTGGTTACGGCATACCTGTAACATTCAGCTGCCAGGTAAATGGAAGTCCATAACCCGTCATTATCATTCGAGAAGGTTTGATTGGTGGACAGATCGCCAGGGGAGTTTAAACGTGAGTCACTCACCAAACCGTAACGGTCGTGCCGCAATTTGATGCGCTCCTCAAAAACATCCGCCTTTTGAGCCAAAGTCATCTCTACCTGCTGAATCTGGCTGATCCCTTTGGGGGTGGCAATCCAGGTTGTGTATTCATCGAGCGGGAGAATGTCATTGACTTTATTGTCGGCCAACCACCGTTTACCGTTAAAGTAATGCCAGCCTGCATCTCTCTTGATCGCACCACGGTCGGTTCCAAGCCACAACACATTCTTCAGTGTGCGGATGGAGGTAATGGGTCCGTAAGGCAAACCATCGGATCCTCTGAGAATCCAATGATTGCCATTTTCGGCAATACATCCAACCGAAAATAGTCCCCCAAACAAGAGATCAGCGTTTGATGATTGTCCGGCTTGCAGCGCAAAGTAGTTCCGCTTTAACCCGTAAGCCATGATATCCTCGTCCATGTTAATCCAGTTACCGTGCATCCGGCGCAACAATCCAGCCGAGGTCGCCAGCCAGAGATCACCTTTGGAATCCAGGTGAATGTCGTGAACTCTTTTCCCGTCTGCAACCGGAAGTTTTGACCAGGTGCCGTCATAAGTCAACACTCCGTTTGTTGTTCCAACCTGAAGTGTCCGGCCATCTTGCCACAAAAGGGTGAGAATCGTATCCTTTTTTGCATATTCAGGCAAGTCAATTCTTTTGGGATCTCCCTCCCGTTGAACTGATTGGGCTGATGCCAGCCATATTAATCCCTTCGAATCGATGGTAGCGGTTAGCCATCCCGTTCCAAACGGTTCGCCCGCCCATTGTTTGCCGGTGTATCGGAATACTCCATTGGAGGTCACAGCGACTGTCTGGTTTTGGTTTCGGAATAATTTGATAACCGTGGCCTGCGCCTGTTTTGGCAGCTGAATTTCCGTTTTTATTTCCTGAAGATATTTCCCCGATTTGATACCTGCAACTCCCTGTCCAAAGGAAGGATTCGACGTGAATAATAAGGAGATAACCAGGAAGGAGAACGCTATGACTAATCGTTTCATAATTCTGTTTTTACGCATAAAATTAATGGGGAATCAGCTTAAATTGATTTGTTTATTGGTGTTTTAGTGATATTTCTTCACAAAGACGAATGAAATCCAATACCTTACTATCCGGAGTTCCGGATTCGATATCTGCTGCTACAATGTCGCACGGGCCATACTTGAAGGCTATTCTTTCAAGGTCGGCTTTAATCTCCTCTTTTGATTTACCGGCTAATTCCATCGGTGTATACATGATGGCACGCCGGGTATCCGGGAACAATAGGCTTGCTTTCTCCAGATCTGAATCATGACCCATATCGAGGTAGGCTACTCCCGCTATTTTTGCATAGTGATCGAGATAGGGTGTGGCACTCCAGGCGCAATTGTGAATCCCGATCACCCCGAAAGCAGCTGCAATTTTCTGGTCAAACGGGAGTAAAAACTCCTCATACAATCCGGGATCGACCATATTTACCAGGCAATTGCTTACCGTGAAGAAGGGCATATTATCCTCAAAGCTTTTCTGCTTTTGAAGCAATCTCCGGGCAGCATCAATCATGGTTGTTGTAACACAATCGAGCAGATGCATGGTCCTTTCAGGGGCCATGAACATATCCATAAAGATATCCTGACCCCGAAGACGCTGGGCGTTATTTAGCACCCCCTGCCAGTTCATATAACCCGAAATCTTCCCTTCATGATTTCCGATCCAGTCAACCTGCTCCATCAAGGTTTGAAAAAAGACATTTTGATCCAGGTCGGGAGGTGTTAGTTGGTCTGTTTCCTCATCGGTAAGATATTGATGTTCGGAGGTCGGCCATTGTTCCTGGTCGTACCTGATGGGAATGCCATATATTGAGGCAATTGCAGAAGCGCCATAGGTTCCGGTCAATATATCAAGTGTTCCCCCGCCATTTTGTCCGATGATTGTTCCGGGAAATCTTTTTTTGAGTTCATCGGCCATAGCTATTCTGGTTTGCGTCGGTATTCGGGATCGGTATGCCATTTTTCCCCAAAGTCGATACCCAGCGATTTTCGGTACCATTTGGGTGTGAAACCGATCTCAGGCCTCAGGAATGCGATATTATGCGCCCCTGCGGGCCGGCGTGTGGCGGGTGCACCGGGGGCGATGTAGCTGATTAATTGATGATTATTCATTATTAATGATATTGATGGGGCATTTAATCTTACATCCTTATTACGATGATATCCTTTAGTGATGTATCGCGATACACCACTATGAACTTCCAATATTATATTTTATTTCATTTTCCAGCGTGATAACCCGTTCGATCAGCTGATCTGCAATGTCCTGGTGTATCCTGTCAAAGGGAAGTATCGGCTCACGAACCGTGTCAGTCGGGTAGATCCCCTGTCGGTGCAACAACCTTTTGAAGAAATGAACGGAGATATCGAGATGCTGGTTTGAGAAGGCGAGGACTGGAAGTATTTTGTAAAATAAATCAGTTGCATCATCTTCCTTTCCCTGAATCCAAAGCGCATAAATCTGCGCATAAATCCAATGCATTCCGGTTGGCATAAAGGCATGTACACCTCGTTGCAACCCTTCAATCATCTGCGTGACTGCCCAACCTCCGCTTACATTAAGCCTGCCGCCTGTCAGGTTCAATATCCTTGAGTATTTTACCCCGGCGGGAACTGTCTCAATTTTCAGGCACCGGAAAGATTCCACCTTCTCAAATAAATCGCAAATCAGATCATCCGGCAAACCATATCCGGAAGTATTCCAATCCTGCAACATGATCAGATCCAAATCAATGCCTGCAAGCTCCATAAAATGTGCCTTAAACTGATTATCATTCTCATAGGGAATCTGGACGAGCACATTCCTGCATCCCAAACCGATATAAGAATTAAGCAACGATTTGGCTTTTGCGAGTCCGGGCTCACCTGCTCCGGCAATTACCGGGACTTTACCGCCAACCTCTTCAAGGACCGCGGCGACCATTTTAATCCTTTCAATAGCTGAAAGTTTATAAACCTCAGACGCCATTGCGGGGACAAGAAATCCTGCCACCCCTGCCTTCATGGCGTCGCACACATTGATTTTCAGCGCCTTGAAATCAATGGAGTTATTGGTTTTAAAGGGTGTATTTAAAACTGTTACGATGCCCAAAAGAGGGTAGAGTTCCTTCATTCAATTGTTTTTATTCTTTCAGCCCTGACAGGGTTCCAAACCTTGTCAGGGCTCAGTTTATCTTTTCAACAACCAGATATCACTAACCTTGGATTGCGACCTCCAGTTCAGTTTTGATTCTTCGGGCTGATCAAAGGTAACCTCCAGTTTTCCGCTGCTCACATATTTGGGGGTCAAAGGGAATTCCTTAAATTCCTCATACCCTTTATTGTAGATTGTCGGGGCAATTCGTTCACCGTTCACCCTGAGCAATGCTTCGCCAAATCCGGCAATCCGGATGGTATAATGACCATTTGGATCCAGATCGGTGTATTCCAGTTTGGGGAAATTCTGAAAAAGCTGTGTCGACAACCGTCTCCTGCTCATTCCGTCATCCCACCAGGCAAAGTCTGTGGCATCTTCAGTCGTTGTTTTTACATGTATCCCTTTGGAAATGTTGGAGATATTATCGTAATAACTACCGGGTCCCGGATTTTCCCAGGTCCGGATAATCTCCAAACGGTCAAGTTTCTCTTTTTCAGTGGCCATTTTTCTGATTTTGGCAAACTCATCTGCCAGCCACCAGCGGTTATTGAGGGGATAGTCGAGGAAGTCGAGAATGGCTCCCCGTTCTTCGCCGCTGGCATTGTATTTCTTCACGCTTGTTTGCATCCCGATCGATTGAAAAAGGGCTTCGCAGTAATCTACGATCCTTTGCCTTAACTCAGGTGATATGGGTTCTTTATCTGCCTTATTGACCAGGTTCAAAGCCTCCTGCATGGCGTTATCTGAACCTGTTAATCCGGCCTGAGCCAGAGTCTGGTTGGCCATTTTTTCAAGATTTTGTTCGTAGGCTTTGCGACGCTTGACATAAGTGTCATAGTAAGAACGCATCACCAGTTGCTGCCACCGCCAGTTTCCCTTCAGTTCGGGATGTTTGGTTTCGAGGTTTTGCCAGAAAGCGAACGTGGTTTCAATACCTCCGTTTTCCTCTACAGGACCAACCCAGTTCCGTTCGAGAGCCAGAATCCCATCGGCTCCGGCTTCGGCAACTGATGAGCCGAAAAAGAACCGGCAATACTCTGCAAGTACCTGACGGACATCTTTTCCCGGATTCCACGACATCTGGCTCCAGATATCCTTATTTACGTCGTCATGAACTCCATCCGAATAGGAGAGAAAACCGTCTGTAAGCGGAGCGTACCGGTTATGGATTTTAGCATAGTAAAAAGGCTGGGGATTGCAGATCTCGCGACCTTCTGTAAGCGCGAATGCCTGATCCCAGTTTTCCGTGGGATACTGGCAACGAATGGTATGGGTAAGATCCGGGTAATGACGGTGTTTGTATTTCTTCGGTAAACGGTAACGGGTTGCTGCCAGATCAGGGCTGCTGGGGCCTGTTGCCACCCCTGCCAGCCAGTCGGGACTGTACTTTTCAAGATATTCGTAGAAATAATCAACCTGATCGTCGCTGAAGCCCTGCAGCGAAACCCACATTCCTGCATTGGGGTGATATTTATGGAGTTCAGCCGCAAGTGCTTTCAGAAATGGCATTACGTATTTCGGGTGGTTGCTCCCTGGGTCACCTCCGGGAAAGAAGATCCCATCGAGCCTAATGCAACTTTTATAAAAATCTGCATGTTTTTGTAATTCAGCCTTAAATTTTACAGGATCTGAAAGATCGACATCAGCAGGGGTCCATGCCCAGTAATCCAGACCATAATTATGGCAGATTTCTGACATTTTCTGATTCATGAAATCACGCGGGAATTTCATGTTTGGGCCCAAAGGACCGTCATGAAACGGGATATTTTCAATACTGTTGGCCCCGAAAAGGGCAAGTTCACGGAAGTAGGTCTCAAATTGTGCGGGATTCCAGGCGTCCCAGGAATTGGCAGTATTCCGGTAGCCCACCTGATGTCCGCGGATAGCATAGGCAGGAGAGGTGGCAATTTCATTCCTGCTGTTGAAGCTAATCTTCTTTTTGGTGAGTTCTGCAGTTCTGAGGAATTGTCCGATGGCAAAAAGGACGCCTCTTTCGTCGGCTCCGACTAGCCAGAGAATTTCGTGGCCACCCGATCTGTCCTGAAAAATTCGGAATCCTTCTGGCTTGGTTTCCGGAAGATCGTTACCTGCGCGTTTGGGAACTGCCAGACCACCGACTTCGTTGTCTTGGATTGTTGCCAGTACAATAACAGGTGTTTTTCCGATCATAGATGACATTCCCGGATTGATTCCGGTCCGTTTTGCAACCTCCTCCTGTAATACCCGTATTTCCGTTTCTCTTACCGGTGATTTAATGGTTTTGGATGCAATGATGGTTGCCTTGCTTAAATCGATGGTCTGAGCAGAGACAATCCCAGTAACAATCAACAGGGTAACCGTGAAAATAATTCGGGAAAAATTAAAATTAATATTCATATATAGCTGTATAATAATTGAATAATCTAATATTTTTGATTTTATTGTTTAAGTAGCCAGACTTCCGAGATATGTGAATAACTGGTCCATCGCAAATGTGACTCCTCCGGACGATCAAAGGTAACTCTCATTTTACCATCTTGTGTGATCCATTTGGGAACTACAAATTCTTTAAACTCTCCAATACCTTTGTTGTACAATGTGGGTTCCAGACGCTCGCCATCAACCCTGATCAACGCTTCACCCTGACCACTTACCCGGATTATGTATTTACCGTTAAAATCGAGATTGTTGTATTCGAGAACCGGGTCAATCTGGAAAAGCTGGGACGATAGCCGGGCACGGCTGTTCCCGCCATTCCACCACGCTACATCTGTGCCGTCATATGAAGTCGTCAGCACGCGCGGACCGGTCTCGATGTTTGAAATATTATCATAGAAACTCCCGGGGCCGGGCGTTTCCCAGGTCCGGATCACCTCAAGCCGCTCCAGTTTCTTTGCCTCGTTCTCCATCTTTTCGATCTTCTTAAATTCATCAGCCAGCCACCAGCGGTTGTTGAGGGGATAGTTGACGAACTGCAGGATGCATCCTCTTTGTGAATTTGCGGCATGGTAGTGTTCAACATCCGTCTGCAATCCGATCAGATGAAACAGGTCATCGCAATAGCGGACAATTTTCTGGTGCATATCGATATTGAGCGGTTTTGTTTCGGCCCGATTAATTATCTCCAGAGCCTGATTCATAGCATTTTCCGAACCGATCGATTTGGCGGTGGCAAGAATTTTATTCGCTTCTTTTTCGAGTTTTTGTTCATAGATTTTTCTGCGGTGCTGGTAGGTGTCGTAATAGGAGCGGAGCACAAGCATTTTCCAGCGCCAGTTGTTTAAGAGTCCCGGATTCTCTTTTCCCAGATTTTTCCAGAATTCAAAAGTGGTCTCGATGCCCCCATTGGTTTTTATCGGGCCAACCCAATCCTGTTCCAAAGCATTTATCCCTTCGGCTCCCCGGACTGCGAGCTCCGGACCAAAGAAATACCGGCAATAATCTGTCAGGATCTCAGAGGGCTCCATTTCATTATCCCAGCTACGCATACTCCAGATCACTTTATTCACATCATCATGGCACCCGTCGGAATAGGATACAAATCCATCGGTGAGCTGTGCGGCCGCTCCCTGTATTTTGGAAAAGAAGTTCGGTCGCGGATTACAACCCTCCCTCCCAATGGTTAGCATATAGGCCTGATCCCAATTCTGAACCGGATAGTCACACCTCACATTATGGGTAATGTCTGGATAATTACGGTGAAGATATTTTTTGGGAAGACGGTACCTCGTTTCTGCAATAGGAGGGCTTCCAGGACCGGTGACTACTCCTCGTAACCAGTCCGGATTATTTTTTTCGAGATAGGTATAGAAATAGTCGATCTTCTCTGCATTAAACCCCTGCAGCGATATCCAGATCCCTGCTCCGGGATGATATTTTTGCAACCGGTCATTTAATTCCTTCAGAAATGGCAGGACATCCCTTGGATGGTTTTCTCCCGGATCTCCTCCGGGGAAGAAGACATTGTCCAGTTTGGGACATTTTTTATAAAAGGCCTCGGCTCTGCCAAGCTCAGCCTCTCTTTTTACCTTATCAGACAGGTCGCACGAGACCGGAGTCCAGATCCAATAATCAATTCCATAGGTGGCACAGATCTCACTGATATGAATATTCATCTCTTCAGGGGGGATCGGGAAAAGGACGCTGTCATCCCGGTCACCCAAAGGTATTGTCTCAATGGCATTGGTCCCAAATATGACGAGATCACGAATGTACTGTTCATACTTCTTTACATCCCATGCATCGTACGAGTTGGCGTGATTGCGATAGCCCAACTGATGTCCTCGAATGGATTGCATCGGGGAACTGGCAAAATCGAGGGGCTCGTTGAGGTAGAATTTATTTTTACTCATGATGGCTGTGCGCAGCAATTTTCCTGTTCCAAACAGGATTCCCCGCTCATCTGAACCTATGATCCAGACTATATCCCGGCCATCCCGCTTTCCACAAAAAATCCGATACCCTTCTTTTTTAAATTCGGGTAAATTCACCCCTTCCCGTTTGGGGATTTTCACCCCATTTACTTCACTTTCATTGCTGGTAGCCAATATTATGGCCGTTTCATTTTTCCAGTTTTCAGCCAATTGAAGATCGAGAGAGGTACGCGATTTAACTTCTTCCCGAAGTATGCGAATGGCAGTATTGTCCGTATGAAAATTGGCCTTCGCACTTGTTATTATGATCGCTTTGCTTAAATTGATCGTCTGAGCTGCCACAATTTCTGAAGCTACCAGGAGAATCGTACTTAAAAAAATCTGGATATTCCTTTCTCTATTTCTCATTTTGTTTTAAATATGGATTTAGCATTCTGTATAACTCCATGTGAAATTACACTTCCCAAATCAGGTCCATAAAAGCTCATGCTTGATTCATAACCTTGGCCATTCAAATATTGGTCACTACTTAGAATATAACTTATCCACTGGTTTGCGAGCCCCCCGATCGCTACATATTCTATCCCCATTGTTTTTATGGATTTTTTTAATTTTAGTCCTAACACGGCTGTCATTTCGCCGGGAACTCCCGAAATAATCAGGTTTCCAATTCTCACGGCTCCAATTCCTACTTTTTTTGGGCCCAGAATGTCCATTACTTTATTGAGTGTTTGGTCAGTTATTCCATATTCTTCACCACCGGTTTTCATAAATGTGGGGTGGGCCCGATGTTTGGGAAGTGAAACGATAGTATAACTGTAGTTAAATTCATTCAACTCCTTTGATTTTACCTTTTTATATAAATCAAAAGCTTTCTCGGCAATTATTTTGCCATAGATTTCTGTTTTCTCGTAGTCTGATTTAACCACATCCAGGACAGGAGCCTGATCACCTTCTGATCCGTTATAGTACATCGTGGTTACGCCGTTTCCGATCAGGTGCTCAAGATTGGTCTGCAGATAGCCTGGCCATTCGGCAGAGAGAAGCATATCCGGTCCATCCAGAAAAGTTGGATGCGCGGTCCAGTTTACCAGAACAGCCAGTGGCATTCCATTTTCCAAATCGATCCTTGTGACAAGCATCTCTTTTTCAATGTCAGGGTCTTTGCGCCGGTTCTGGTTCAGCCCTTCAAGAAACTGACTTCCGGTGCCAATTCTGACTGGCCGGTAATTTCTATCAGCCTCATTAAGTAGTGTAGCCAATTTATCGAGCAAAAATGCCAATAGTTCGGGCTGAAAAAGCCCCAGTTGGCGATTATTCAGATCGTTTTTACTATTCAGTGCATCCATTTCAAGACTTCCATGTGAATGGCTTGGCAGGAGCATTATATTTTCGTTGCTCCACCCCTTGCCGGGGATTTTTTTAATCAGATCGCTCTTTACATTATCAGGAAGCATCAGAAGATCAAGGGTTATAAGGGCATATTTCCGGTTACCCTTTTTTAAGGTGAGCGCTTTCGCCCAAATATGATCGTGAATCCCTTCCGCTGGTTTACTCATCCGCTCACCATATCCACCTAACACAAATTTCATTTCAAGAGGAGGGGTAATATCAATCGAAGAAACACTGGCGGTCAGTTTTTCCCCTTTGACAGAAATGGATGCAGTAAAAATGGAAATTATAACTATTATAAAAATCCGATTTTTCATGACTTCTTATTTTAAATCAATCAATTTGCCAATTTTCTTTCAAATCCTTTAAATCTCAAAAAAATACCAGTTCAGCATCCAAACCTTCTATATTGACATGACGCTCATGGTCATCCAGGCACACAGTAAACGATTCCCTGGTTTCTGATAAATTCCATAACAGAACAGATCTGATTTTTGGAAACCAGGTGCACACCACCGGTTTATCTTCCGGAACATAGGGGATCCCTTTCAGTTGAGGAATGATTTCATGTTTAAACGCATAGATATCATTCAGATTTTCTGCAAGGTACCTGATTTCTTTGGTCTTTTTCTCTACCACATCACGACCGATGAAGATGGTTCCGGCAGATTTCATTTTTTGTGAACCCACATCATTTCGGTCAAAATCAGACAGGAAGGTCCAGCCGTCGGCGGCAGGAGTATCGGTAACTTCAAATGGAATACCTGATGCCAGGAACAGGCTGTTTGGTTGGTCATCGCCGACCATACGGCTTGCCTCACCCCAGTAATGTTTAAACGGACCATGTGGTTTCTGCCCGGCTGTTTTTTGGTGAATTGAGGCTGCTTTTTTCATGGCAGGTGCAAGTGTGTTCCAGTGGGTGAACGGGAAAGGTTCTAGACCGCTCATCATCATGGTATTCCTGATATCAGCAATAGTCGAGATATGAAGTTTAGCGGCCATATTCTTCGCCGACAGCTTGTTGGCCGGATAGGCCGTCGTTTCGCTGTAAGCCAGGTCGGGAGCCACAAACCGTCTGTGAAAGAGCGCACTGAATAGTTCGTCTGTTTTACTTTTTACAGGTGTCATGGATCGGTCATCAAACATCAGCTCACCCACCCTCATTGGAGATCCCTTGTAATCACTCAACCGGATACCCGCTTTTTCGGATCCGAGATACATCACCATTATCCCAAGTTTTACTTTAGGTTTTGAGGCTTGTTGCTCTCGGAATGAGCCGGTTAATACATCGCAATTGAAATTTATCCAGTTCCTTGTCAGGGAATTCAGCTCGCGATTCTTAATATTTTGTTTGAGTTCTGTCCAATCTTTTTCACCATATCCATACTTATTGAGGAACTTATTTTGGTGCTCCACGCAAAAACACCCTCCGATTTTGCCGGGTGTACGGGCGAGCCTGAAATCATCATCCAGAAATAATCCGGTAAAACCTGATTTGCCTATTTGCTGGATAACGGAAATATTCTCTTCGGTTATCACTGCGTGTACCGAAGTTCCGGAATATTTGTTGCCATCTATATCTACACCGCGAGGCCAATGTTTGGGTGTGCATTCCCAATCGGGTGCACCGCCCAGTGAATTCCCGGGATGACCTAGCGGAACACTGAGAATCTGAACATTGACCCCCTTTTTGTTAAACTTCTCTTTCCACTTTAGGATATCTTCCATGGGGTAAGCCCAATATCCGTTCAGAAAATAGGGCAGCCAGACATCATTAACCCCGCTTTTAACAATAAGATCAAGAAAATCCGGGCTACTATTAAGAGTTGCGGTATTGGTGGAGAGACTGAACCTTCTGGTCGTCCCTAAATGGGTGGGCGGATGAAATCCAACTAAAGTTCCGGAAGCCAGTAGACCGGATATTTTCAGAAAATCACGTCTGTCGGTCATCACTTTTGAGTTAAGGTCAGTGCACTCTTAATGGCCCCATCAGAGATTGCTGCGCCGAGATCCGGGCCATAAAAGCTCATACTTGATTCATAACCTTCGCCATGTAGATATTGATCCCGGTCAAGGATATAACCCAGCCAAACATTTGCCAGGCCCCCTATTGCCACATATTTAACGCCATTCTCCCTGATGGCTTTTTTTACCTTTTGACCCAGAATGGCGGTCATCTCGCCGGGTATTCCGGAGATCAGCAGGTCGTCAATCCGGACAGCTCCCATTCCAACTTCCTTTGGTCCGAGGACATCCATGACGATCTTAACTGTCTTTTCGTTTAGTCCGTATTCTTCACCGCCGGTTTTCATAAATGATGGATGCGCAGCGTGTTCGGGTAAAGTGATTAACTGATAGCTGTAATTGAATTCCTTAACATCTTTGGTTTTAATCTCTTTATATAAGTCAAAAGCTTTATTGGAGATTATTTTCCCGTAGATTTCGATTTTTTCATACCCTTTTTTGGGACTGTTCAGGATGGTTGACTGGTCACCTTCTGACCCGTTAAAATACATCGCTGTAACTCCCTGTCCGATTAAATCCTGAAGAGAACTTTGGAGATAGCCGGGCCACTCAGCAGAGGTCAGCATGTCCTGCCCTCCAAGAAATGTAGGGTGGGCAGTCCAGTTGACCAGAACTGCCAACGGCTTCCCGTTTTTCTTGTCAATTCGGGTTACGATCAGTTCTTTATCCACATCAGGATCTTTACGGCGGTTTCGGTTCAGTCCGTCCAGAATCCTGGACCCTGTTGCGATTTTGACCGGCTGGTAATTACGATCAGCCTCTTTGACGAGGGTTTCCAGTTTATCAATCAGAAAGGCAAGAAGTTCTGGCTGAAAGATTCCCAGATTTGGATTATTGAGCTGATTCTTGCTGTTTAACGATGCCATTTCGAGACTTCCATGCGAATGGCTTGGAAGAAGCATCATATTTTCCATGCGCCATCCCATTCCGGGAACTCTCTTAAGAAGATCACTTTTGACGTTTTCGGGCAATCCGAGCAGATCAAGGGTGATGATCATGTATTTCCTGGTTCCCATTTGCAAAGCGAGTGCTTTTGCCCAGATGTGGTCGTGAATCGCTTCAGCAGGTTTATTCATCCGTTCACCGTAGCCACCTAACGTATATTTCATCGCAATAGGCGGGGTAATATCGATCGATGAAACACTGGCAGCGAGATGGGCTCCTTGCGAATTAAAACTTAATATAAACGCAAGAAATAAACAGGTAATCAAATGTTTGGTATTCATCGTTAGTCGATTTAGTGATTAAATTAATGTTTTTGGTGATTCATTTCGGATCGTATCGGTAAGGCTTTCGATCAGAATTGAGATGAAGGTAAAGATTTAAAAAATCTGTGTCCACCCCATGTCTCAGGCGATTTGGTTATTCACCGGATTACACGGAGCAGGCACAGAGGTGTACCGGAGGTAAAATTTAAAGTGATCTTTGTAGAAAATCAATTCCTCCGGCACGTTAGCTTTTCCAAAGTTCTTTTCCGTATTCCCATCCTTTGCGTGCCGGCACATTGATGAACGCATCGATATCAGGACGATTTGTAACTTTCATGTTTGCTCCGTCATATTCAATTTTGGCAGCAAATTTCTGCGCCAGCACTCCAATCAATGCCATTTCAGATAAATCGGCAGCGTATTCGAAATTCGAACCAGGCAGTGTCTTGCTTTTTATGCAATCGATCCACTCCTTCTGCGGTTGTTCTTCGCCAATACGTTTAAAGGTTTGTGCAGGCGGATTTTTGATAAATTCCTGCCATTCCTCTTCTGAGACCATCAGGCGGGGTTTGTTTGGTCTCCCGCCGGTGATTAAGGTTTTCTTCTCTCCAATCATCACCATTCCTGAGTTGGATAATTCTTTAACACCCCATTCCGGACGAATTTCAGGTTTCGAACCGCCTTCGTGCCAAAACAATTTTACCGGAGCCTTATCGCCGCGTGCACCAAATTGGTAGGAGATAACCGATTCGTCAGGGATAAAGCTGTGATCCGGAACCGGGTTTGGCACCAACGCCTCAATTGTTTGCGGCTTTCCAAGATCCAGAGCCCAGAAGGGAGCATCCAGGGTATGACATGACCAGTCGCCTAAGAGACCATTTCCAAAATCGTAAAAACCACGCCATGATTTAGGACAATATGCACTGTTGAATGGGCGCTCGGCAGCCTGACCTAACCATAGATCCCAGTCAAGACCGGCAGGAACCGGTTGAGCAGAGGGTGGAAAGCTGTCGGGTTTGGTCCAATAACCCCCAGGCTTAAAATCATAACGCCCAAACCAGGCATGTACCTCTTTGACTTGTCCGAGAACTCCGGCTTCATACCACTCTCTGATCTGCCTGATTCCATTGGTCGTATGCCCCTGGTTTCCCATCTGAGAAACAATTCCGTATTGTTTGGCTGCCTTTTTCAGGGTGCGCAACTGCCAGATATTATGCGCCAGCGGTTTTTCTACATAGACATGCTTCCCAAGCTGCATGGCTATCATTGTTGCTGCAAAATGCGAATGATCAGGAGTAGCAATGATTACAGCATCAATCTGGTTTGCCATTTCATCAAACATTACCCGGTAATCTTTGTATTTTTTTGCTTTTGGGAAAGTTTGAAATCCAAAGGCAGCACGTTTTTCGTCAACATCACACAGAGCAACCACATTTTCTCTCAGGACTTTTCGAATTTGTCCTGCCGGTTTTTTCTCTGTGCTACCATTTTCATCTGAAAACAAGGTCTTCCAATTATCCTCACCCCTTCCGCCGACTCCAATAATCGCAATGTTTAATTTGTTATTTGGGGAGCAGCTAAACAGGTTTGGAATCAAAAGTGCCCCTGAAGCAGCCACTGTAGCTGATTTCAGGAATGTTCTGCGTGATAAATTTGTCATGATTATTGAATTATTGTTGTTGTTCCTCTAATTTCTATTGTTTTTTTTCTATTTATTTCTTTTATTTCCTTTTTACTAACTCCTCCAAAGATCTTCACCATATTCCCAGCCTTTACGGACCGGTTCTTTTATGTAGACATCAAATTCGGGATGATTGGTAATCTTCATATTTGCAGCATCATATTCAATCCGTGTATTCAGACGTTGCGCAAGGATTCCGACGGCATTCAGTTCGCTCAGCGGAGCGGAATATTCAAAATTAGCCCCCGGAATTGGACCTGTGCCTTTGATTGCCCTGATCCATTCGGCTATTGGTCCCCCTTCAACGCGTGGAATAGTCTCTTTGGGTAGGTTCTTGGTGAAGCGAATCCAGTCTGCATCGGGAATCAGCAGTTTTGGATTGGCAGGTCTCCCTCCGGTCAGGAGTGATGCTTTGGATCCAACCATGATCATCCCTCTTCCAGGCATCTCCTTAAGACCCCATTCCGGACGATTTTCAGGTTTTTCACCACCGTCAAGCCAGGTTAACGTTACCGGAGGCTTGTTCCCACGTGCAGCAAATTCAAATTTCAGAGATGATTTATCTGGGATAAATCCATCGGGAGAGGATGGCCTGAGAATCGGGCTCACAGATAAAGGCATTCCAAGATCCAACGCCCAGTTTGGGGCATCCAGGGTATGGCATCCCCAATCACCCAGCACTCCATTTCCTAATTCGTACCAGCCTCTCCAAAACCTTGGAAGGTACTTCGGGCTATAGGGCCTCTCCCTGGCTGGTCCGAGCCATAAATCCCAGTCTAAATCTACAGGAACCGGCTCTCCCTTTGGAGGGTAACTGTCGGGTTTGATGAAATACCCTTTGGGATCAAATTGTGGCCCTTCAAGCCAGGCGAAAACCTCCTTAACCTCACCTAAAATGCCCGCTTCATACCACTCTTTGACATAGCGGATTCCCATTGTGGCATGTCCCTGGATACCCATGGCATTTATGACGTTATAGCGTTTGGCCGCCTTGCGTAACGTGCGGATTTGCCAGATATTATGAGCAAGGGGCTTTTCAACGTAGACGTGTTTCCCCAATTGCATCGCCGCCATAGCTGCGGCAAAGTGTACGTGATCGGGTGTAGCAACAATTACGGCATCAATATCACCTGCCATCTTGTCGAACATCACCCTGAAATCCTTGAATCTTTTTGCTTTGGGAAAGGTTTTAAATCCTTCTGTAGCAGCGGAATCGCTCACGTCACATAACGCAACCACATTTTCAGTGGCGCAATCACTAAAATGATCCTGGGCGCGTCCACCCACACCTATAAAAGCAATTCTTACTTTCGCTGGTTTACATGCGGACAGTCCGGGTAGTAACGCTGCTCCGGCTGCTACGGCTGTCGATTTGGCAAGAAATGATCTCCGAGTTAAATTTGTCATAATATCTGAATTATTGGTTGTTGTTTTAATAAATAGGCTATTAGGTTATTAGGCTAATAGACTTTTAGGCTCTTAGCCTATTAGACTTTTAGGTTTGGTGAATATGCATTATACCCAGTCCCATACAGCCTAAAAGCCTACAGCCTAACAGCCTTCTCTCCTCACCCAGATTCTCGACCGGGGTTCCATCTCCAGTCTGATCCCTTTCCCGTTCACCGGAATTGGTCTGTGCGAAAATCCATCGCTGAAGACTCCTGATTCCGGAAGCGTAATATTGACAACCGTCCTTTCCTGATTGTAATTGTGAATGACAAAACTATGGTCCGAAAGCGTTTGCATGGATACCCTTGACGGGGCATCCAGAACCGGTTCATCTTTTGGGCGAAAGGCAGACCTTATCATATTCATCCATGATCTTGGAAGCTCAAGCAATCCAATCTGTCGCGGACAAAGCAAAACCTCACCCACGGCATCAAAATCCTGCTGCGAAAAGGTGTGGGTATTGATTAAATACAGATTCTTGTTTTGGACGAGGAAAGGTTGATTGTCCGATGTCCGAAGCAACACCCCGGATCCGTCAGGCACAATTTGATATTCCGTGGTTAACGGAAATTTTAGTTTTTCAGTATGTCCATTATTTAGAGTGAATTGATAATTATTACGTAAAGTATTAGTCGATAACTTTACCCCTGCCATCCGGGCAAGTTGTTCGTTTCCGTTTGCGTTAACGAGAAAGCCCGTAGTAAGAATTATCTTTGCTCCCTTATCCAATGAGCTGATGATTTTTGGTACAATATCCCGATCTGCAGCTGCCTGAGTCGGAAGGAAGATTACGGAACTGTTCTCCGGGTATTGTGAAACGGGAACGAGCGAAACACCGAACATTCCGATATAATCCATGAGGTATAAATCACCTCCGGCATCGCTGTTGGCAGGTTTGTAACCTGCAACCCCCTGCACAGGATGTGCTGCAACAGCCTTCGCCAGGTCCGCCAGTTTCTCAAAATCCTGCCGCAAAAGATGGTGCCCCGGATGACCCGAAATAAAACTGTCGAAATTGAACATCACAAGTTCTTTAGCTCCCGAGAGTACCGACTGGTAAGCCTGCTCGATAAAATCAATATCGGTGCAATCGCCGTGGTCGAACCAGGCGCCCCCGATCTTATTCCCCGACAGGGTTGAAATCCAGCGGTAATTGATGAACCCTTCATAGGGCTGGACAAACCCGTAGCGCTGGGTATATTGTCCGCGCGTTTCGGTGCCGACCCAGACTCCGTCAAAAAGTTTAGGCTCTGTTGCCACATCGTAGCCGAACAGGTGAAACCGGTCATACGACTGTGGGTACTTGATGATTATTCTGATGCCGGGATTCTTCGCTTTGGCAGGATTTATTAAAATAGATTGTGCCAGGTCTGTCAACAGTGACCGGCGGTATTCGGACCAGCTGCGGTCTCCTTTGGCTGCTTTTGATTCCAGGCTTGTGTCTGCAGTACACAGGAAGTCGTCGATGATAAAGGTGTCGAAAAACGGGGCGGAATCTTCCATCACTTTTCGCAGATCGTTTTGAGTCTTGGAGTTTTGCCAGTTGAGCCATGCCAGCGGTCCCTCCTGGGCTACTCCAAAATTGGGTCCCGGAACCGTGGCAATACCTCCGACCACTTCAAATCCATTCTCCTTAAAAAATGAAACGGTGCTTTTGATTAACTCCGGAGGGATTACAAGACCACTACGATAGGTCTCAATATAAACTTTAGTGATCCCGTTGCAGTGCAGGATGGAGAGCGCTTCCTGGCGACCGGCTTCGGTGGTCAGAAACTGGTCCACCGTCTGGGCAATGATATAAACGCTCAGTTTAAGGACTGATTTTCGGGCTTCTGCAAGGCTTTGGACATCATCCGAAGCTTTGGGTGTTTGTTTACAACCCTGAAAGCCGAATAATACAGCGAGAATCAGTAAAAAGCTTAGTGTCGTTTTCATCTTTTTTCCAGTCACTTTGCAACTTCAATTTTCCAGTCCTTAAATTCCACCGAGTAAGGGCGCTTGTCAGGACCTCCGCCGGCCAGACCAAGATCAACAGCCTCTGAGATCCCCGGGATATCACCGGTATGTTTCTCAATAATCCAGTTGGTCCCGTCGAGGCTGATATAGCCGGCAAAATGATTGCCGTGGCGTACCATTTTCAGGTAAACCGGGGTTTTGGAATTCTCTGGAAGGTTCTGACTAATAGCTTTATGCATGCATCCGTTCGCAAATTCGTCATATTCGATTCCGGCACGCCCCGGAGTTCCAAAAACGAGTACGGAACCTTTGCTTCCAGGTTGAACATCAAAACTCTGAGACATATTGTTCCGGACAAAGAGACCTGACCGAAACCATTCGTGGGTCCGTTCGCCGAAACCGCTGATCTTTACCGTAGCTATAAAATCACCTTTAATCCCTTTTAAATAAACTGCGGCATACGAATCCTCAGCATGATAAAAATCTGACCCGCCAACTGTTATCCTGAACCTGTTGGCTTCTCCGTCAGATTTAATTTCAAAGGGTTTGGCCTTGGCAGAACAGTATTGATTTAGTTTGCTGGTTGTCGGATTAATGGTTGTTGCATCAAAAACCGTGAAATTCTTTTCTGCGCTGTTTTCAATACGGACAGAATGGATCCCGACTGCTGCTTCCAGTTCAAAACTGATTTCACGCGATTCGTTTATTTTCAGATCGATTACCTGGCTTTGAATCGTTGAATGGTCAACCACAAGGTTTACCGTCATCTTCTGAGGTTCCTGGGTGAGGTTCTTTGCGGTTGCAGTAACCCTTAACTTTTCACTTTTGAGAAGCCTGTCATCCGATAATCTGAAATTTTCGAAAACAACAGCAGGCTTTATTCCTTCAATCATTACTGACTGATAGGGTGTTGAGCCGATAGCTAGCCGGTGTTCTCCCGAATCATAGATCCTGACTTCAAACTCAATTTTGCGGCTGTTGTTTTTGATCACCGGGAAGAGTCTCTTTTCGGATACCTTCCCATCCAGGTAAAGCTCGATTGGAGCAGACCCGGTTGAGCCATTGTTAAATACAGAAGCGGACAGGTGAATTATGCTTCCGGCTGCCACTTTACCGCCAGTGAGAGCCGCAGCCGTTTCAATTTTCAGATCACTCACCTGAAATTCGGGCTCTCCGTCCAGAATTGTTTCCGGGGGATTAACAGGCGCCTCAATCTTGAAATTGTTCCGGTAAATATTGTCTTCCGCCAGGGCTGCACATAGCTTCCATTCTCCCTGCTCAAGGTTATAATAGATGTTTTCTTCGGAAGTCCAGCCTGATGACATGTTATCAAACCAAAATGCGACATTGTCGTTGAAGAATCCCGCACGAACATCATGAATCAGGTTTTTGCGAATCACCGAATTAAACGCCAGACCCGCGGTTTTGATTGCCCCCGAATCATCCGCATCGCGCTGAACATCATCAAGGTGATTGTATTCAACGATATAGTCTCCATCAATCGCCTCCTCCTGGTTCGACCAGCCGCCAACGTCAATACCGTATCTCCCTCTTGTTTTGGTCAGATAGTTATGTGATATTTCCGTCATCAGGGTATTATTGGCCATGATGTTGACACCCCCGCAGTCATAAAGCTTATTGTAGGAGATGAGGGTTTCCCGGATTATTTCTCTGCCGTCGCCTGGTTTTGAGAGCCCGTTGGCATAAATCCCTCCGTCATCCAGGGTGATGAAGCTGTTGTGGAGGATTCTGGTCTGGTAACACCCTTTTTTCACCGATATCCCGGTTCCGTTGCAGGAACGGACTTCGCCGCCGACAAACTCGCAGGCATGCGCAAACTCGTAACTGATGGCACTGTTCGAACCCGTCTGAGCTTCTGCAACCCCGGTGGAACCGTCAACCCCGTCATAGTTATAGCTGGTTATATTTTTTCCGGTGATGACTCCCTCAAAGGTCAGCCCGTAAATACGCAGATTTCGCACCGGTTCTCCCTGTTTTCCATGTACCTCAACCAATTGATTGATTGTTGGAATACCTGACTGTGCCAGATTCATATCCGGTATGTCATCCGGTGGAATATAGCTGATCTCTTTTGCTTTTTTATCAAAAAACCATTCTCCCGGGGCATCAAGCAATGATTTTACGTTTTCGACGTAATAGCGTGGCGGAACGATCACGACCCCCTCCTGGGGTGATTTAAAGGTGGCAATATCTGTTTTTTCATCCACTTTGGCCAGTGAATTGATTCCCGTATGCCAGCGTAGCAACATGACCACCCTGTTCCCCTCCATCTCCTTCCACGATTTCAGGTCCCCTTTTTTGAAACAGAGTTCACTGGTCGATTTGGAGATCGAGGGTGGGGTTAAATAGCCCTCGTTTGGCTTACGTGCAAGCGTTTGCTTCTTCCCGTTCACAACCAGCATGGCAACCGTATCAGCCTCAAACGGGGCGGTCCAGACCTTGCCGTTTTTCTTCCATCCTTTAACCGGGACCTCTCCCGAGATTACAGGTTTTTCACCGGGGAATGCCGCGTAGGTCACATAATGGTCTTTCAGTTTGTGATATTCAAATGCCCCGGTAGGGAGATTAGTCTCGACTCTTTCACCGCCATCGGCAGTTTCAAAGAGCAGACCTTGTTTTAAATTATATTGGCCGCCGCGGATATAAACCAGGATATCTTTCCCGCGTCCCAGGGGGTGAGGCGATCCGATCCACCTCTTCTCAATGGGTGCACTCTTGGGGAAGAAAACCTTTGATTTCAATTCCCTGACCGCTTTTTGAGCCCTTCTGACGGTCAAAAACGGACCGTCGGTTCTTGCGGTATTGGGCGCTGCAAGCGTTCCCGACCATCGGTCATCACCGTTTGTGGCGACATAAAAATCTGCGTTTGCGGGATAGCTGAACGGAAGCCATTTTTCACCCCTGAGCAGTTTCCCATCCCGCATTGGCGAGGATGACTGTGAGTAGCCGCAAAGATTCAACAGACCTGCAAAAAGAAGGAGCATTAAAAGGAGTAAACTACTTTTTAAAGTGCTTGAAGGAACAGGTCCTGATAAAACCCTCATATTCTTAATCTGATGTTGAAATTCTGTTTGTTAACTGGAAGTTTGAAAAGTCAAACATATTTAATTTTGTAGAACCGATTCAATAGGTTTTTGTCTTTTGTCTATAGTTTTTTAACTGATTCTGCGAAAATCTGTGAATTTGAAACCAAAATAGGCTAATTATCTATTGAATTACGATAAAATAGCTGAAGTATTTAGATTGAGGAACGGATAATTTTGTTTGACAAAATAACTATACAAAATAACGCTGAAGGCAGTTGGCGACTGGCACTTCGCAACAAGTGACCTGTGGCCCAGAGCCGGAATCATTCAGACAATAAATATTTGATAATATTATCCCTAATTAAACCTGCCGGATGAAAAACCTAATCCTGACCCTTGCATTCCTGCTGTTAGTTTCAACTTTTTCAATTGCCCGGAATCCGGACGCTATGGGTTTTGACTCAATCCAGGCAAACTTTAAAAATCCGCCTGCAGACTGCTGGCCGCATACCCGCTGGTGGTGGCCCGGAAATCCGGTTTCGAAAGCTGAGATCACCCATGAACTGGAAGAGATGCGTGCTCACGGGATTCGCGGGGTGGAGCAAATTTCAATGAGTGAAGTTTACGAAAAGGGAAATATTCCTTACCTCTCTGACGAATTCATGGAAATGCTGAAACATACGGTGAAAGAAGCCAAGCGGTTGGGAATGGAGGTTTCTCTCAATTTTGGCGGACCGGGATGGATCATTGGAGGGGCATGGGTAAAGGAGAAGGAGAAGAGTAAAGATCTGGTACCCACCTTTATGGACCTTATCGGAAATCAGGTTTATAATGGGAATCTGCCAGATCGCCTGACTAAAACGAAACGGTCCTGGGAACATTTTACCCCAAAACTGGATGGCGACGAGACCTTGTTGGCTGTTGTTGCCGGAAAAATTGAAAATGATGGTCGAATCAGCGAAAAATCGTTGATCAACCTCACGGCTACAGTTTCAGGAAATAAAATTAACTGGAAAGTTCCTGAAGGGGAATGGCGTCTGATGGCCTTTTGGTTAAAGAAAAATGGAATTAGCAATGCTGTGGACCATTTCAGCAAACAGGCCATGGAGAGCTATTGCAACTTCCTGGGAAATAAGTTTTACAATGGGTTTGGAGATGAATTCGGGAAAACGGTGGAATCGCTGTTCGTGGATAGTTTTGAACTGCCAAATCTTTCAAGCGGGATCAACTGGTCAACCGGATTACTGGAAGCGTTCCGTAAGGAGAAAGGGTATGATCTCACCCGCTATCTTCCTGCAATCTGGTGGAATGTTGGAGAGATTTCACCGAAAATAAGGTTTGATGTCAATGAATTTCTTCATGAAACCGGTTTGAATGTTTTCTTCAGAACATTCCTGGGATGGTGTGAAGATCATCATATTAAGGGGAGGATCCAGGCCTATGGCTTTAATACGGATAATATAGAAGCTTCTGGAAAGTCGCATATTCCCGAAATGGAGATCACTGCAGGAGAGAAGGATGCGGCTGACTGGTTCGACACCCGGATCGGTCCCAAGCAATATGTCGCTTCCGGTGCCCACCTGTATGGAAGGAAGGTGGTTTCAGCCGAGGTTTACACCTTTATCCACTGGGAACGGTACCGTGAAACACTTGAAGAGTTAAAGATTGCCAGCGATGGTTACCTGTTGGCAGGTGCCACGAAATTCTATAATCACGGATTTAATTTTTCTCCGGAGAAAATTGTCACTCCGACCCGCTCACTCCCGTTTGCGGCCTATATCCAGCCTCAGAATGTCTGGTGGAAATACTACCCCAAACTTGCCGAATATATTGCCCGCAGCGCGTATTTACTCCGTCAGGGCAATTTTACCGCTGATGTTGCCCTCTATTCTCCGCTGGCGAACCAGTGGGCGATAAATGCGCTGAACATGCGCAAATGGACCCGCGAATTCGAATGGGGTGATTTAGGTGAACTCCTGATTTCAAACGGGTATAATTACGACCTGATAAATGATGATGCGCTGCAGAATCTCGCAACCGTTGCAGATGGCAGGCTTAAAGTACGGACCAATGAGTACAAAGTACTTATTCTTCCAAATGTTGAAACCATCCCTCTGAAAACCCTCGAATTCATTGAAAAATATGTTGAGCTGGGAGGTATTGTCATTGCACTTGAACGGATACCTGAAAAATCAACAGGTTTGACCGATTACAGGTTGTCGGACAATAAGGTCAGGGAGCTTTCCAACAACCTGTTCAATAAACCAAAACAGCCGGAGGGCAAACCGGTTAATCCGTATGGTCTGAATGGCCCCGGAATTGTTGAAGGTATCGTGATGAATCCTTACGGGAAGGGGGGAACCTACCGGCTTAAAAATGTCATCGACCGCCAGATCTGGTGGGACAAACGGAGCAGCGCGCTCGATCCGTTCCTGGAAACCATCCGCAAACATATCGCCCCCGATTTCGGAATCGACTTTGCCTATGAGGGGCTGCGTAAAAATGAGGGACTCACATTTATTCACCGGAAATTGGGAGAGAAGGATATCTATTTTGTCTCAAATATCCAGGACAAACCGAATGCAGTCCCTGTAACTTTCAGGGTTAAAAATAAGGTAATCCGGGAATGGAATCCATACACAGGCGCGATTACACCGGTATTAAGCTTCTGCGAGGTGAAGGATGGGATAAAAGTGCCGCTCAATCTTGCTCCCTATGAATCGATGTTTCTCGAATTTTCCCCGGGTGAACCTGAGGCTTATGTGGCAAAATCAGAATTCATTGATGTTTCAGCGACAGGGAATAGAGGTCTCAAGGCAGTTGCACTTCAGAACGGCATTTATTCATCAATAATCAAAACGGGCAGTGAGGAGAAGAAAATCACCACGGGGGTTTCGGGCATTCCCGCCCCGTTCCTGATCTCCGGGGTATGGAACATGGAGCTTAAAGGTGAAAACTTTCCTGCAGTTACGAGGAAGTCTGAAGAGCTCACTTCATGGATTGAAGATCCGTTAACCCGTAATTTCAGCGGGACAGGGCGTTATGAAATCAATTTTACCCTTTCCACCGGGTACTTCCTGAAAGGACTTAAACTATATCTGGATTTGGGAAAGGTCGGAAGTATTGCCGAAGTGTCTATGAATGATCAACCTTTAGGAATAACCTGGATGCGTGGTCAAAAGCTGGAGGCAACCCACGCCCTGAAGGCAGGGGAAAACAAGCTGGTCATCCTGGTGACCAATACGCTGATCAACCGGATTTCGGCGATGAAAGAGCCACCTCCGGTACCTGAGGATCTGGTTTCCCGGTTTGGAAGCGGGGCTGTCAATCAGGAGATTCCCCGGGAATTTGGATTTAAACCATTGCCCGCGTCCGGGTTAATAGGACCGGTGAGGATTATTGCGGTTAAGGAAGTTGCAGTCAGCTTTTAACAACTGGCTTCTGGCTGTATGTCATTGTGTATAAGCTGCCAGTCGCAAGGTGCTGGCTGCTGGTCCTGATTATTTCACATGGGCGGCCAGAAACGGCAGAATTTTATTTAAAGCATCGCTGTTATCTGCGTCGGTAAATCCGTGTCCTTCATCGGGATAAGTAATCAGCTGATTTGAAACTCCAGCTGCAGTTAGTTTGTCAATGAGTGCGGTGGTCTGTTCGGGAATTACAATATCATCCAAACCCCCTTGTAAGGCAATGGTAGGTGGGGATTGGTTATTTACAAAATTGATCGGGCTTGATTGCTTGTACATGGTCGAGTCCTGTGAATAGGATTGACCAATGACTGCAATTAAGGCAATTTCCTGGAAGAGTCCCTGGTTAAAGATCGCTTCGAGGTCGGTCGGTCCAAAAAAATCGACCACCGCTTTTACGTGCTTATTGGGATCGTTCTTATAGCTGTGCAGAAGAGCCAAATGGGCCCCGGCGCTGGCTCCCAGGACAATCAGGTCTTGTGAAACACCATAACCGACTGATTTGGAAAGATAATACTCAATTGCCGATTTTACATCCTGTTCCTGAGTGGGAAACAAATCAGTAGTACTGTTAATGGCCAACCGGTAATTGAGGTTTATGAATGCAAAATTCGGACTTCTTTTTTTTATTGAATCTACTACAAAGGTCATATCGGTTTTATCACCGTCAACCCATGCGCCGCCATGGATCACCACGATCGTTTTTGTTGAATTTATCGTTCTTCCTGCGGGAAGATCGATATCCATTTTCTGGAGCGGATCGGTTCCATATCCAACATCCGAATAGGCTATTGCAACTGCAGGATCTGGTGAAACTGGAGTGAGGGTATCGCTCTTTTTACAAGAGGCAATCAGCACGACCAGTGAGAAAATAATGATTAGTTTGCGCATATGAGCTATTGTTAACCTTTGATAAACAAAATTCTGAACATGAATGTTTCAACTGAAAACATCTTCGAATACAAGTAATCAGAATCATGGAGTAGGCCTATTTCACTTTGATTTCTAAAAAGGTCAATTTAGTGAAATATAAGATTAAAGATAGGTAATTTTTAATGTTTGTTAAAAAAACAAGTTAAAAGTTCTGAGATCGTGGACGCTCACGAATGTTCTGAATCCCACTTTCCGAATTCAAATTTTAAATATCTTTGGCCTTCAATCGAACAAAATCTCTTTTGAGGGATATAATAAATCTGTAATCTTCAAATTAAATTATAAATACTTAAGAATGAAAAAATTAATTAAGGTATTTCTATTTATTTTCCTTTTTCATATTCCTTTTTGGGTATCTGCCCAGTCATTTCCTTTTCAGAGTGCCACCATCACCGTTTCTCCTGAAATCAGATCCTCCTTAATTACTGGTGGTCGTTTGCTGCTGTTCGTGAGCAGGGAGCGGGAGCGGGAACCCCGGGATCATGCAGATGTGAAATTTGGATTTACACTAAACAACTGGGATGGTGCATCCCCTTTCAGATTGGATGCAACGGATAAGGGAATTCTTCATACCGATCTGGCAGAGAGGTTTATTCCCGTGCCAAAGAAATTTTATTACCAGGCTATCTACAAGCAGAATGTGGATGATGCACTGGCCGATATCCCGGGCAACCTGGTCACAGATGTCGATTCCGTGGAGGTTACCGGTCCGGTAAACCTGACTCTAAAATTGAATAAAGTAATCCCTCCTTTAAAGATCGTCGAAAATAAGTTTGTGAAGCCTATAGTCATTCAGAGCAAATTGCTTTCCGCTTTCTCAGGTCATCCCCGGTATTTGAAAGCCTCTGTCCTGCTCCCGGCAAGTTATTTCGACAGCCCGGTAAAATCATACCCGATCTGCTATCATGTTCCGGGTCTGAACGGCAGATACGACGGTGTTAACGGAATGATCACCAATAAATCATTTTCCGAATGGTGGTTTTCGAAGAAAGCCCCTCAGATCATCTATGTATTTCTTGACTCCCAGGGACCTTACGGCGATTCTTATCAGGTTGATTCAGAGAATAACGGCCCATGCGGGAAAGCGCTGACCGAGGAGCTGATCCCTGAGATTGAAAAACAGGTGCACTACCATAAGGATTC
This sequence comes from uncultured Bacteroidia bacterium, assembly GCA_903923905.1. Taxonomy (GTDB): domain Bacteria; phylum Bacteroidota; class Bacteroidia; order Bacteroidales; family Prolixibacteraceae; genus JAAFHB01. The sequence continues at coordinate 98,361 of CAIXZH010000093.1, read as the reverse complement.
GGGCAAACGATACCTTGCCGGTGCCTCAACCGGCGGATGGGTAGTGCTGGGTTTGCAGGTTTTCTATCCCGATTTCTTTGACGGTGCCTGGGCATATAGTCCTGACCCTGTTGATTTTGAACATTACGGTTTGATTAATATCTATAAGGATGAGAGCTCTTTTTATAACCGGTTTGATTATTTGCAACCCGAATCAAGGACCATCTACGGCGAACCAAAGGGATCGATGAAGGATGCCATCCTGGATGAAGATGTGCTGAGCCGGACCAATGATTACCGCGTATCGGGAGAACAGTTCGGGGCCTATAATGCGGTTTTCGGACCCAGAGGGAAAGATGGTCTCCCCACTATGTTGATTGATCCGGTTATGGGTAAAATCGACCACTCCATTGCTGTCCAATGGGAAAAATTTGATTTAAAGAAGGTACTTGAGAAAAACTGGACAACTCTGGGTCCTAAACTCCAGGGAAAGATCTGGATCTGGACCGGAGACATGGATATGCTTTATTCGAATGTCGCAACACGGTTCCTGAAAATGTACCTCGATAAAACCGAGAACCCGAAGTCAGATGCAAAAATATCATTTACCCCGATGGCCGGTCACTGTGCCGAATGGAGCGATGTAGCGGTTCTGAATATGGTTGCTGAAAAAGCGGCGAAAAAATAACTTCAATCAAAATGGTTTGAGGCGACACAAGGTCAGTTTAACCTCAATCAAAATGGGTTTGAGGTGACCCATTGTCAGATTCATGCGAAGCAAAGAGATTTTATTCCCTTGCAAAATGGAATTCGGGTCAATCATAATGGTTTTCATGTCAATCAAAATAGTTTTCACCTGGCGCAAAGTCCGATTCATTTCAATCATGATGGTATTCAGGTCCATCAAAGTGGTTTACACTTGAAGCAACGAGAGTATTCAAATGATTGAATTATCCGTTAATAAATTCAGAGCAAATCTGAAAGACTTTGTAGATAAAGCCATTTTATAAACTTGATGAAAATTCAATCCGCATAATTGCGATCGGGGGACATTACGAGGTAATCTAAGGAATGATCAATTATTAAAGTTCCATTAAATTTTGCAAAAAAAGCATTTGTGGCAATTCATTTTATTCCTTACTATTGGGCGCCAAAAGGGAAATCAGAATTTTATTTTTCTGATTTGTGCTATTCGGCTTATTAGATCGTTTCAAACCTCTAGCTTTCATAAAATGAAGAACAGCGTATTTTTATTGCAAATAGTTATGTTGCTTATTGCCCCCTTTGTTGTGTTTGCCCAATCGAACAGGACGCTTAAGCAACAGCAGGAATACCTTACCCCGTATGAGAAAAGCAACCTAACAGAGAATGAATTACCTGTTTTAATGCCTTACAACCGTTTGGTTGATCCGGCAGGAGAACAGCTCTATTTTGGCGACAAGACAGAGGAAAACCACGCCCTTGACTGTGCACTTTCTCCCGACGGGAGGTGGATCGCCGTAGAAGGACGCTATTCGGTTGCAATCATCGATCCGGCGACAAAGAAAATCATTTGTCGCTCACCCTTAAGAAAGCCGTTTGTTAAAGAGAATTTAATGAATACGTTCTCAGGAATCTCATGGCGCAAAACCGGCGAAAAGTATGAAATTTTCTGGAGTACGGTAGGGAAAGCGAACAAATCGTATGTCGTTCAGGCCTCCTGGGACGGAAAGCATTTGTCTGTTTTAAAAACGTTCCCTTTTGAAGCGGTTAAACCGGCAGAAACTGCCTTGCCAAACGAATTGGTTGTTGCCGAAGAAGCAGGTACGCCCGTGCTATATGTGGTCTTAAACGGAAATAATACGGTTGACAAACTGGATGTCGAAACCGGCAAAACGATCTGGTCGGTGCCCGTTGGGGTTGCCCCTTTCGGGATTACAGAAGCGAATGGAAAACTCTATGTTACCAACTGGGCCGGATCAAATCCGGATAAAGATGATGTAAATGTGGCCGGGGTACCATGGGGAAGCGCAAAAGTAGATCCTCAGACCGGTGCAACGCGTGAAGGGACGGTCTCTGTACTGGATGCCAAAACAGGCAGATTGCTGAAAGATATTGTAGTGGGATTGCATCCTAATGATATAATCACGAGTGGTGATCAAAAATTTGTATTTACCGCCAATGCCAACAGCGATCAGGTTTCTGTCATCAGTACCGAAAAGGATGAGGTGAATGAGCAGATTTCTGTACGGCTCTCGGGCGAGAAGAACAATTATTTTGGCGATTCCCCGAATGGTCTGGCTATTTCAGGTGACGGGAAAACACTCTATGTGGCAAACGGAATGGATAACGCCCTCGCTGTGGTTACCCTTGGAAGCCTTTCATCAAAAGGTTCCCCGGAAAATAAGAGTATGGTGACCGGATTTATCCCCACAGGAGCTTATCCGGGTGGAGTTGCCGTCTATCGCGACACCCTTTTGTTTGTTGCCAATATTGAAGCTGAAGGGTCGCGTATTCCAACTGTCCTGGAAAAGACAGGCCATACGGTCTATAATTCACACCGGGAGATGGCTTCGGTATCGGTTATTCGGGTACCTCAAAAATCTATGCTCAAGGATTATACCCAAAAAGTTGAAAAGATCAATCAGCTCTTCAGACTGGCTCTAACAGAAAAACTTCCGCGCAAAGATGTTGGCCCGGTTCCGGTTCCTCTCCGGGTTGGTGAACCTTCCGTTTTCAAACACGTGGTTTATATCATCAAGGAGAACAGGACCTACGATCAGGTTCTGGGTGACGTTAAAGGGGGAGATGGCGACTCAACCCTCTGTGTTTTCGGAAAGAAAATCACCCCAAATACCCATAAAATAGTGGATGATTTTTTGTTGATGGACAATTACCATGCCTCCGGGAAATGTTCGGCTGAGGGGCATCAGTGGACCGATATGGGAATTGTTACCGATTATGTTGAAAAGGAGGTCAAGGCATGGATCAGGAGCTATCCTCATGTTCAGTATGATGCGCTGGTTTATGCCCCTACCGGTTTTATCTGGGATAATGCAACGCGTCGTGGGAAAAGTGTCCGGATCTATGGCGAAGCATGTGATGTTCAGTATGATAAAAGCTTAACCTGGACTTCGATCTACGATGGGTTTATGAAGGGTGAGACCTTTAAATTCAAAAATATCACCACCGTAAAACCGGTTGAGAAATTGTTGAGTCAGAACTTCCCGAGTTCGGATAATCATGTGTTTCCCGATGTGCTCAGGGCCAAGGCTTTTATTGAGGAGATGAATGCCTGCGACAAAATGGCCGGGGACCAATGGCCGGAGCTTATGGTGATTGCCCTTTCGAATGATCATACGGCGGGTACCCGTCCGGGAATCCCTACGCCACGGGCAATGGTTGCGGATAATGATCTGGCGCTCGGGCAGATTATTGAGGCAATATCCAAAAGCCGATTCTGGAAAAACACTGCGATCTTCACCACCGAGGATGATTCACAGGATGGATGGGATCACGTTTCAGCCTACCGCACAGTGGGAACTATTGCAAGTCCTTATTCCCGTTTAAAGCATACGGTACATACCAACTACAACCAGGTTTCGCTGGTGCGGACCATCGAACAGATTTTAGGGATTCCTCCGATGAATATCAGTGATGCCACCGCCATGCCGATGTTCGACTGTTTTAACTATACCCCCGATTTCACCCCATTTCTGGCGGTGCCAAACCAGATTCCGCTGAACGAAATGAATAAGAATCTGAATGAACTCAAAGGAACGGCACTCCATTATGCCCGGAAAAGCCTTGAACCCCAGTTTGATTATATCGACCAGGGTGATGATGATCTGCTCAACCAGATCCTTTGGTTTGCAATGAAAGGGAAAGAAAAATACCCTGCGAAATATAGCGGAAAAGAGGAGGGGGAGAAGGAATAGGGATATTTTAACAGTGATAGTCTGACTTCGAGTCAAGCCCTCACTTTATTAGAAAATCTCCGTCGGAGTTTACTGTTATTGACCCCCGGTGTTTCAGCCAGGGGCAAGGTAAACCCGTGTTACCCCAATCCGAAACGGGTTGAATTACTTAAACCCAATATTTTTCGTCAAAATCAACTCCATTTTCTTTTAACAACCTGATAAACTCATTCCGAACACTTTCTTTTTTATGGTGTTGCTGTTGATTCATAACGTATTTTATAATTGTATCCTTTTCTCTTACCGACAGTGTAAAGGCACCATAACTTTCTGCCCAATTTGAAAAATCGGGATAGATATGCTTTTCTTTTATCCATTTGGAACTGGACACTTTTATGTCTCTAACCAGATCAGCCAAAGCGAGTGAAGGGTGAAGATCGCAAATGATATGAATATGGTCTTCAACACCATTAATTCTGAAGAGCCGGCAGTTTTTATTTTTTATTACGCCCCAGATGTATTTGAAAAGCACATCATTACCGGAGTTGAGTAATACTTTTTCGCTGTTTCGCGTATGAAAAGTGATGTGATAAAGAATTTGACGGTAACTGGCCATGATTAAGGTTTTAAAAGGTAAATTCGAAATCAAAGACTTTGTAAGTTACGAAAAATTCTTCAATAATTCTAAGGTTAGTTTCAAATATATAGCTTATATTCAACCCGTTTCGGGTTGCATTTTGTTGGTGGCTCACAAACCCCCAATAAATAATTGGGGGTCAATAATATAATCCACCTTCGGCGGATTATCCGCTATTCGCAAACCCCCAATAAATAATTGGGGGTCAATAACATAATCCACCTTCGGCGGATTATCCGCTATTCGCAAACCCCCAATAAATAATTGGGGGTCAATAACATAATCCACCTTCGGCGGATTATCCGCTATTCGCAAATCCACAATAAAAATTGGGGGTCATTAATATTATCCACCTTTGGCGGAATAAGTACTTTCATAGGCAAACTCCGCAGGAGTTTACTGTTATTGACCCCCGGCGTTTCAGCCGGGGGCAATGTACGCCCAGGTTACACCAACCCGAAACGGGTTGAACTTGCCTATATTCAACCCGTTTCGGGTTGTTTGGTTGTAGCTGCTCACTAGCCCCCAATAAAAATTGGGGGTCAATAACTTGATCCACCTTCGGAGGATTAATATATCACCTATTCAAAATACCTGAATTCCTCCACCAGCAGCCGGTAAAGTTCCTCGCGGACCTTTTTGGTGAGTTCCTGAACTTCGGCAAACAGCTGGTGCATATCGTGCAACCCCTCCTTTTCGGTGTATTTTCTGAACTGAATTAACCCGGAACAGGGGGTCAGGTAATCTTCATAATCAAAATACCGGAAATAGGGCTCCTCTTTTAAACCGACATTCCGCAGGTATTGCCCCTTACAATAATTCAGGTTCCAGGTTTTATAGAGAAGCTTAATCTTTTCGACCAGTTCGAAGGCCACCCCATGTTCGAAAGATACCTCCCGGTCGAGCGTGGTCGACCAGAACGACTCGCGGTTCGCCGGACAAAGCGGGTTGTCGACAAAAACCTCCGGTGCCCCCGCAACCGGATTATCCTTCTCAAATGTGGTCACCACACAACGGTTCTCCGCCAAAACAAACGCAAAACACAACGCGTACCAGTACGAAGCTGAATCAGGTTTGATATCCGGTGCCCAAATATCTGACTGATTGGCCCATAATGGATATTTTTGGCCAATTGCCTTAGTGATGCAAAACCAGGTAAATAAAACTTTGGCAGATTGAGAATCATAAGCGCAATATCCATATTTGTCCGGGGTTCCGGTTTGAACCTTGGTAAGGTTAACATCAATAAAAGTTGGCCTAAGCTGAAGCCAAACACGATCGGGTTTATTTGATAAACGATTTTGAGGTTCCTGTCTTAATCTGACAGGAGAATTATCATCCATAAACCCAATGTAAGTTCCATCAATAAAACCATAAGGAGCTTTCACTCTAAAATGACGGTCATCTTTTAAAGCAAACCCGCTGATGATATCTTTACCTTCCTCTTGTTTTGACCTGTTGCGATAAATATTACACCTTGTTTGTCTTAATTTTTTTTCATTTATAACCAGCGTAGGAATTGATTCTCTGATATCAATCCGGCTGTTATCAAATTTTACCTTTTCGGTTTGCAATTTCTCTTCTCCAAACACAAAATTCAGTTCTTCCTCACCCAGGTTCCAGTTGATATTAAGGTCCTGTTTTTTGAAACGAGAATAATCGGCCACTTCAACCTTATTGGTCCGGGTTTCGTCGTAGTTATATTTCCAGATGGTAAAGGCTAGCGGCCATTTCCCCTGCAATTTAAAGAACTCGTTGCTTGTAACGATAAAGCCGTCGAGGTAAGCGAAATGGTGGTCCCACTCTTTGCGGAAAGCAACATAGGTTGGCCTTGGGATCAGCCACGAAGTTGGGGTGAATATCAGCACCAGCGATTCGGCGGTTCCTTCAACCTGTGCCTTCAGCTTCGAAATATTGAGGATTTGCCCCAGGAAGGCCAGGTAGCGTTCCTTACCTGCATCTTCGCCTGTTAGTTCAAGAATGGAGGGGTGGATCGAATAGTTTGAATTGGTCTCTTCGCGCACCGATTGGTGTTCATCGGTATTTTTATAGGGAGGATTGAGCAAAAAGGCCAGCGGTTTATTAATGGCGAGGTTCTTCAGTTTTAGTTCTTTCTCCAGGCGGCCCAGGTAATTGGCGGCATCGCAATCGAGGAAATTTAACCCTTCGTTGTCGGCAGTTTTCGGGATGATCGTAAACCCGGTTTCAATATGCCAGGGATCGATCTTCATCCGTCGTTCGATAATCCGCAACAGGTCGGGCTGCAGTTCGGAGATAATCTTGTGCTTGAGCCGTCCCCTCCAGCTCGATATCAGGTTGCCCGAACCACCTGCGGGATCGAAGAAGATATATTGCTCGTCCAGTTCGGCGTCGATCGCTCTTTTGGCGTACCAGAGGGCAAATTTGCTCAGGTTGATATCGGTAAAGAAGATGCCATGCTGCTTCACATATTCGGGGTCGATGCGCGAAATCACCTCATCGAACCGGCTGAAATAATAGTCGACTGTGAGCCCCGAACCTTCGTTGGTAAAGATAAACCGGGTTTCGACAAATTTTTTAAACTCTTTGAAATATAGTGGATTAACGGATATTTGGTCACTGTTTTTCTGCCCTTTGAAGCCAACCAGGCAAATCTGGTTGGAATTCTCGTTGATTGAGACGGTTGAGGTGATATCCCAATAGGCCACCATCGAATAGAAGGCATGAACGGCATCGATCGGGTGTTCAAAGTACTTTTTCAGCAGTTCGATCTGATCGATAAAATTCCGGGTATTCATCTGAAGCCGTTCCACCCCCGAATTCCTGAGAATATTCAGGATTTCAAAAATCTCGTAGTCGATACTTTTGGCTTCACCGGCAAAATAATCCCCTTCGAGGTCTTTGGGTTCGAGCCAGTAAATGGCTGCTTCACGGATCTCTTTCCGCCCTGGCTGTGCTGTTTTGCGGGTGTTCTCCTTCCCGATAGTGCTGGGAGCCTTTTGAGCATCAGAAGTATGGGCAAGGATTACCGCATATTCAGGCAATTGGTTTACCTTCCAGATCCCGACGAACTTATGGGCAATCACCACCACTACCGAATAGATCAGTCCATGTTTTTTATGGTAATGCAGGGCCTGGTAAAAGCCGTCGAGCCAGTCGGAATAGTGCGACTTCGCCTCCACAATAATCTGACCTTCAATATAGACATCGGCTCCGCAGGCATCCGATTCGATCTTAAATTTTTCCTTGTTCAGTTTCTGGAAAAACGGATACAACAATGGACGTTTTGCATCCTCGTTACTTTCGCTGTAGAGATATTTTTTCAGCTGTTTGATCTCTTCATTGAAAATGGTTTTGCTTTTGGAGCGGGAAGGAATAGACATTGGTTTAGGTTTAAACGGACATTTGCCCGATTCTGAAAATCGAAGCAAATTAGGACTTTATCGCGTTATTTCAAACAGAAACAGATTTTAATTTATAAACTGTTTAAATTTCTCCGTAGGAGATAAATATCAATAGAAAAGTATAATTCTGAAAACAAATTTCCCGTAGGGAATTAACCGTTTATCTGTTAATGTCCTAACGGACAATTGTATCTATTTGATTCGTTTTTCTATCGAAAAAGAAGGTTTAATTTTTATTGTTTTGAGACTACCTTGTTATTAGTGTATTTCATTACTAATGGGTAGAATACATCATTGAGATGAATTTTAACCGGCATAAATGGGTAGTTTTCACACGTATAAATTTTAATTAACTTATTAATAATTTGATCTTTGATCCGTGTGGAACCCTCATCAATTTATACGTTGCCTTTTGTGAATGTAAGTTCATGAGGGTTTCATCGCGACAAAAGATAATGATTTTGGAACAATCTGTTCAAACCGCTTGTTATTGGTTTAAGGGAGGAAAAAGTATTTCCTGGTTTATATTTTAAAGTTAATTGTTATGAAGGTATATATTGTCAGCATGTTGAATGCTATTGTTTTGATTTTGCTCGGACTTTGGGGCTATCTGGGTTCTCAGACTCCATCGCCGACTGCCCTTATCCCTGTGTTTGCAGCCATTATCCTGCTTTCCCTAATCAGGGGACTAAAAGCGGGAAACAGGGTGATTGCACATATCTCGGTATTGCTTACCTTTGGGCTGTTAATCGCATTTATTAAGCCGCTTACCGGTTCCATTGGAAGGGCAGATAACGGGGCCATCGTGCGGATTGTGATTATGATGATTGCCTGTGCAGTGAGCATGGTCTATTTTATCCGGAGTTTTATTGCAGTCAGAAAGGCACGGACAAAAGCAGGGGAATAAGTTTAATGTGGTTTACTTTTACCTGAAATTAGCAAATAGTTGTTTCACAGAGCCAACGGACATCATTTATGCACCAGCCTGGCAGGAAGGTGCCGGAGAGTTTAAATTGAAGAGATATTACGGATGATCTATTCGTATTTCGATTGCTTGGAATGGTGTTTTCTTAATTTGCTTTTTCCATATCCGGTATCAAATGGCTTAGCATCCCGTTGAGGAGCCAAAAGATTTTTTCTGTCACCATGGTCAGATCAAGCAGGCATCCTTTGCTAATGGCTGAAACGAGCTTGTCGTTGTCAATATATGCTTTTCGAAGCTTTTCCATGGATGGAGCATTCGAAGAACTCAGGTCCAGAAACATCCGAACGTCATCCTTATCCTTCGTTTTTTCAATTTCAGCAGCAAAATTCAGCAGAAATTCGATGGACTCCATACACGCGTCCGAAAGACCCTCCAATGATGGATCGGTCCTTGCCTTTAAAATGATTTTCACGCCTGAGGCAGTACTGTCAGCCAATTGATCCAATAAAGTCTGGTGTGTTTGCATGAAGGCATGTTCTTTGGTTGTTTCCGGGAGCATTGGCATTGATGCCACATTAGCTAACGCTGTCGCCACTTGTCCTGCCAGGGATTTGAATGCATCGTGACGCAATGCCAGGGTTGGCCCTTCAGAGGTTATTCTTGCCGTAGAGATGAAGACTGCGATTTGTTCCAATTCGCGCGTCTGCTCCAGATGGATCATTTCCAGGGCCGTGTCAGGATCCTGAGCCTGGAATTCAGACAAATATTTAGGCTGGGATAAACCCTCTTCTTCGGATGGAGGGAGGGATCTTTCCAGCCAGCGGGTAAGCGGTCCATGAATGGCAATGAAGAAAACTGCCGAAGTAAGATTAAAAAGGAGAAAAACCCAGGCTGCCTGATGTACCAGATCCAGTTCGAAAAAATTCAGCAGTGCCATTAACAGTGGGATATGAAAATAGACTTCGATATAATAGAGCAGAATAAAAACCGAAGCTCCAAAAATATTGAACAAGTTTACAAACAGGACAAGCTGCCGCGATGTTCCGCGAAACGCCTGCCCAAGCATCACCTTGAACATCGTGGAACCTATTGCTGCGCCATACATAAACAGAAAGGTCTGCGGATCGGAAAGAATATTCTCCCTTGCGAGCCCGATAGCAACAAGCCCTACGGCTGTAGATGATTGCACGATAAACCCCAGAGCGGCACCGACGATGATTGAAAGCAGCGAATAATTGCGGCTAAACTCCATCGCACCGGTAAACCAGGCCTCGTCCCGTAAAGGTTTAACTCCGGCAGACATCATCAAATTGCCAAAGAAAATCAAACCCAATCCAAGTCCAATTCTGCAATAAATAAGGTATCGCTCATCCCTGGTCAAAAACATCGCTATTCCGCTGATCCCGACCAGAAACATTATCCCAATGGAAATATTCATTGAGACGATGAATAGCAATACACAATTCCCAACGCTGAATCCGGTCAGGATCGCGATTGCCTGAGGAACATTAAGCATCGCTGCAGAAATCAGACTTGCCAGAATCATCAGTGCTGCTGATGTACTTTGCATAATGACTCCGGAACCTAGCCCAAATAACAGCGCCTTACCATTGGATGTGGCCGATTGTGTGGCAAACATGCGGAATGGCCGGCTGCCCATTTGCTTCAGACCGGAAGATAACATCTGAACCCCGGTAAACATCAGTCCCAGACCTAATAGGACCTTACTTAGTATTTCGATCATCCTGATATTTTTTTAATAATTGGATTTATTAGCTCCCCAGGACCCTTTTCACCAAAAATTCGATGTAAAAATACAAATTAAACGAACTATAACCCACTTAAATATGTTATATATTGATATACAAACCAGCCGCAAATGTCCCCGGATAAAGAAACATAAAAACTTTATTAATAGCTAAATAGGTAATATTTGAAAATCCAAAAGATAAAAGTAAAACCATTCTTTTATGTTTATTTTATCTGTTTCCTGTAAGCAATCCAAACTGATCCAGCCAAAGTACAAACCTTTGGAGAGTGACTTGACCTTATTTTTAAAATTAGGTGTCGCCGGTGATGAGTGGATGTATTTCCCGGGACTTGGCCCTGAACCAGTAGGATGGTATGGCAAAAAAGTAAATCAGGCCAAGGATATTGAAGATAATTGAATGCGGAGAAACACTCAGCCCTAAAATTTAGTCTTACAAATATTATATATTTCAAAAAAAAAAAAACGGGCAAAATATTTTGCTGTTTTAATATAATAGTTTATATTCGTACATATATATGTTGCCATCAGGGCTTTGTGCCGACCGATTTATTTAACCTGGATAACTTCTACATAACTCATTTAACATTCTTTTCTGCAGACATTTGATCTGGCTGAGGTCATTTGAAAATCAACATCAATACCTTTTAAAATTAGTTGTTTTAAGGTTGGAGCCGCACCCCTTCTGTACAATCTGAATCAAGTTTAATTCATTGATATATTGCAAATTGACATATTTCAAAAGAGTTTTTAGTTTAGCAAACAATATAAAAATACTCAAATGTCAACAACTCAGTCCTGGATAGGAACGAAAAATTACATCCTTTTGATTATTGGAGCCCTTCTTCTGCTGCTTATCGTGATTAAAATCATTTCCAATTCAAAGAAGGAGCTGACTAAAAGCACCAAACCAGGTGCTGCAGCGGTGCAGGCAGAATGCTTTATCGCTAAAGATACCCTCATTAATTTTACGTTTAAAGCTGTTGGAAGTATCCGGGCTAACGAAGCCGTAGAATTAGTAAGTGAATTGTCACTTCGTCTGGTTTCCATCCATTTTAAAGAGGGAAGCCAGGTGAAAAGGGGAGATCTCCTTTTTCAACTTGATGATGCCGAACTGCAGGCCAATTTAAAAAAGGTTAAGGCGAAAATGGATCTGGCACTTGAGACCGAAAAGCGCACCGAAAGCTTGCTGAAATCGGGTGGAACCAGTAAACAAATTTTTGATGAGTCAGTATGTGATCGAAAAGTGCTTGAAGCTGAGGCTGAATCACTGAATGTGCTGATTGGCAAAACCAAAATCGTGGCTCCGTTTTCGGGCGTCATTGGTATCCGGAATGTCAGTGAGGGGGCTTACCTGACCCCCGGGAAAGTACTCACAACCATAGAGGATATCAGTAGGTTGAAAATTGATTTTACGGTTTCTCAGACCTTTGCAAATATGATTCGGAAAGGCGAACTGTTTAATTTCCGGGTTGAAGGAAATCCGTCGGAATATTCTGCCCTTGTTGAAGCGATAAACCCTTCAATTAATCAAAATTCCGGAAACCTGAAGATCCTGGCTATTGTTGAGAATTCTGACGCTGCGCTAAAAGCGGGTATAACTGTAAGTATTAGTCTGTCTGCAAAAGCTGCTGTTTCTGCGATATATGTCCCTACCCAGTCGCTGGTCCCGACTCCGGGCGGGTATCACCTTTTTTTTGCTGAAAAAGGGAAAGCTGGTTACAGACCTGTAATCACCGGGATTCGATCGGAAAAAATGGTCGAAATAATTAAGGGTGTACTGCCGGGGGATACGGTTTTGGTCACGGGGTTCATGAAGTTGAGACCCGGTTCTAAATTGGAAATTGTAAAATCACGTTAATATGAGCCTCTCATCCACCTGTATTGAGCGTCCTGCCTTGCCAGTGGTTTTAGCCTTACTAATGATCATTGCAGGTATCGTCGGGTTTTCGTTTTTACCCGACAGGGAATATCCCGAAATGCAGCCTCCTGTAGTCAACGTTACGACTTTATATACCGGCGCAAATGCTGAAATAATTCAGGCACAGATCACTGAGCCCCTGCAGCAGGAAATAAGCGGAATAGAAGGGATCCGAATAATTTCGTCCTCTTCAACCGAACAAACAAGTGCGATCACCGTAGAATTCAACATCGGAGAAGACCTTGAGCGGGCTACAAACGATGTTCGTGACAGGGTGTCGAGGGCAATCCGTTTCCTGCCGAAGGATGCCGATCCTCCCATCGTTGAAAAACTGGACGCAAACGCCAACCCGATCATATTCGTAATCGTTTCAAGCAAGGATCATTCTGTGCTTGAAATAAGTGATGTTGTCGACAGGTATTTTCGGAACAAGTATCAGACTATCTCGGGAATTGCCGGAGTTAAAATTTTTGGTGAGAAAAAGTATGCCATGAGGCTTTGGATGGATCCTGATAAACTTCATGGCCTGGGAATGACTCCAATTGACGCGCAACAAGCTGTAAAACAAGGAAATCAGGAATTGCCTTCCGGCAGGATCGAAGGGGATAATACGGAACTTAATATCAGAACGCTCGGTTTTCTGCCATCCGCTTCTGCCTTCAATGATCTTATTATCAGGAGCAGGAACGGGGAAATTGTACGGTTCAGTGATATCGGGCACGCCGAGTTAGGCGCTGAAAATGAACGAACTATTTTTAAGGATGACCTGGAACCGGCCGTCGCCATCGGAGTAGTTCCCCAGCCGGGGGAAAATACAATAACAATGGCCGACGAGTTTTATAAGCGGACGGAGCAATTAAAAAAAGAGATCCCTCCGGGTTTTAATATTAAGTTGGGATTCGATTTTACTGTTTTTGAGCGGAAAGCCATCACGGAAGTGAAAGAAACATTACTATTAGCGTTTTTCCTGGTAGTACTCATTATTTTTATTTTTCTGCGCGACTGGCGATCAACCATCATTCCCGTTGTTGCGATACCAATTTCAATTGTTTCGACCTTTTTTTTAATGTGGATAGGTGGACTTTCCATCAATGTACTGACTTTACTGGGGTTGGTATTGGCTATCGGACTAGTATGCGATGATGCGATTGTTGTGCTTGAAATCATTTACTCTAAAGTTGACTCCGGTTATGGGCCACGAAAAGCTGCGCTGGAGGGTTCAAAGGAGATCTATACCGCTATTATTTCCACAACGATAACCCTCGCCGTAGTATTTCTTCCAATCATGTTTCTTCAGGGTCTGACCGGCAGGCTTTTCAGTGAATTTGTTGTAGTGGTGGCGGGTGCGGTGATTCTCTCTGCTTTTGTTGCCCTAAGTTTGACACCCATGATGGGATCAAAGATATTGACAAAACAGCATCATCTGGGCTTTAACTGGCTGTACCAAAAGACAGAGCCATATTTTGTCGGCCTGAACCGAAGCTACAGGTACTCGCTTACTGCTTTTATGAAGATGAGATGGACCATATGGCCGATACTGCTGATTCTCGGATTCTCCATTGTTGCCTTATGGAATAGCTTACACAAGGAGCTTGCCCCGCTTGAAGATCGTTCCAATATCCGGATGAACACACTTGGTCCGGAGGGATCGACCTACGAATTTATGGAAAAATATATGGATCAGCTAAGCTCATATGTCCATGATTCCATGCCTGAAGCTACACGTAATTTGTCCTTAATTTCGCCCAGTCTCACATCTGTTGACCCTGCCAATAAGGGAATGCACCTTATTTATTTTGATGAACCGACTAACCGTAAGAGAACCCAGAGCCAGATATTTCAAAAATTCACCAAAGACATCAGTGGCATCACAGGCATCGGAATTTATCCTTTCGAACCCCCGACCATAGGGAATCGATTTGCCGGTCAGCCGTTGCAATTTGTAATTCAGTCGGCTGATTTTGACACACTGACCAAGATGCTTCCTGTATTTCTTGCTGAGGCCGGGAAAAGCAAAATTCTACAGTTTTTGAACTCCAACCTCAAGGTAAATAAGCCTGAACTGAGGATTTATGTCGACAGGGATAAAGTTGCAAAGTATGAAGTGACCGTTGAGGCGATCGGACAAACGCTTCAGGCGGGGCTGAGCGGACTACGCTATGGCTATTTCATTATGAACGGAAAACAATATCAGATTATCGGACAGGTGTCGCGAAACTACAGCGATAAACCTGTTATGCTTGGCAACCTTTATGTCAGGAGTGCAAATGGCGAATCGATAGCTCTGGATAATGTGGTGCGATGGGAAGAAAAGGTCAATCCTTCAACCATATATTCCTACGACCGTTACTTCTCGGCCACGATCACCGGAGGCGTTGCACCCGGATATACCCTCGGTGACGGAATTGTGGAACTGCAAAAAGCGGCCGACAAAACGCTTACTCCGGTATTTAAAACATCGCTTGCAGGACAAAGCAGGGATTATGCCGAAAGTTCATCCAGCCTTTTGGTAGTATTCATACTGGCAATTGTGATCATCTATCTTGTCCTGGCCGCACAGTTTGATAATTTTCTCGATCCGCTGGTAATTTTGGTTACGGTTCCGCTGGCACTGTTCGGAGCATTATTGACCCTCTGGTATTTCGATCAGACTTTGAATATTTTCAGCGAAATAGGTATGATCATGCTGGTTGGATTAGTCACAAAAAATGGAATTTTAATTGTTGAATTTGCCGCTCAACGTAAAAAGATGGGTGAGGGAAAGTATGAAGCTGTTCAGAAAGCTGCCATTTCACGGCTCAGGCCAATATTAATGACCGCTTTTGCCACCATTTTTGGTATTCTTCCGGTTGCCCTTTCGCTGGGTGCCTCGTCAGGAAGCCGAAGATCGCTGGGAATTGCTGTAATTGGAGGGATGGTATTTGCCACTTTTTTTTCATTGTACCTTGTACCAATCCTTTACACTTTCATATCCAGAAATTATCATGCTAAAGATGAAGAAGAAGAGGATGAAATATATGAACCCATTTTCAGGTAACCTTCCCGTAATGGTAGTCCGGTTACTGATAACAACCAGTGTGATCTTTACCACCATGGTTCTTTGCGCTCAGCAATCGGTTAGTCTGAACGACGCGGTGCAGCTGGGGCTGGTAAACAATTACCTTTTAAAGATTTCAAAAAATCAAACCGATATCTCGTCGCGAAACATCAGTTATGGCAATGCCGGATTCCTTCCCTCGGTAACTGCATACGGATCCCTGGATAAAGCGCATCTCAATGCTCATCAGGACGTGCTGACCGGTAATAAACTCGATAATAAGAACGCTTCGACAACAGTTACCTCTGCCGGAATCAAGGCCGAGTGGGTACTGTTCGACGGTGCCGGGATGTTTGCCAAATACGAAAAACTGAAGGGATTGTGGAAAATCAACGACCTGGAGACACGAATATCCATGGAGTATGTCGTTCAGGAAATTACCCTTGCCTACTGTAATATTATAAGACAACTGGAGCTGCTTAAAGCGTGTAATCAGCGGATGAAATCAAGTAACTTCAGGTATTTTATTGCGCGTGAAAGACTCGACTCAAAACTGGGTTCCGAGCAGCAATGGCTTCAGGCTGATGTTGCAAGAATGGCCGATTCTTCTGCATTATTTAAGCAAACATCCGAACTCAGAAAATCGAAGATCGAATTAAACCGCTTACTTGCCCAGAATGTTCAGCGTGAATTTATCACTGAAGATTCCATCACACTGGTTCAGATTCCTGGTCTGGATCAGTTGATAACCAATAGCACCAATTTTAATAACTTATTGAAAATTAAGACAGAACAATTGATGTACAGCAAGCTGGAAGAAAAATCGCTTAAATCGGAGCAATATCCAAGGGTACTTTTGACCGGGTCGTACGGGTATTTTGAAAACAATACTGAAGCGGCCTTCATCAATTATAACCGGTATTTTGGTCCGCAGGTGGGATTAACAGTTGGAATGAAATTGTTTGATGGAAAGAAACTTAGAACATCGCTCGGGAATGCAAAGATCAATATTCAGAATAAAGAACTACAGCTTAAAGATATGCAGGAGCAGGTGAGTGCACAGCTAGCTGAAATGCATCTCGATTATTTGTGCCAGCTCCAAACCATCTCGCTGGGGAAAAAAGAGTTGGCACTTGCAGAGAGAAACCTTGATATTGCGATGAAAGCCTTTCAGACAGGACAGATATCAGCACTCGATTTAAGGGTAGCCCAGGACGATTTGTTCCAGGCATCATCGAATCTGGTAAATTCCTGTTATTATGCGAAGTTAAAAGAAACCGAATTACTGACTGTAAGTGGTATGCTGTTAAAATAGTAAAAAATATATAGTCATAACTTTGAATGTATTTGGACTTTATAATTTAACTTTGGATGGCTGTTTGGGTTATTGCGTCTTTGTAGCTATTTTTTCTTGCCACAAAGTAATCGGGAGATCTGAAACTCCAACCTCAAAACAGATAACTTTCCAAAAATGATTTCGTAAGAAAGAGTTACGGAGTACCACAAGATTTGTAGAGAAATGAATAAACAGCTTCCTGGAGGTACAGCGTACCGAAATATTATCTCTGGTTAAATACTTCATAAAAGATGATATTGCGGTACGCTGTACCTGGTTCGAATACATTTTACTCCTGTTCTGCAAATATTAACTGTGCTCTGCACCTTTGAATGTTTAAAGTCAGATATAAAAAGAGTTATATTGGAGTCAGGAAGACGCTAAGAAACACGAATAAAAACTAAAACCAATACTAAAAATTATGAATGACCAGTACACCGTTTCACGCTACCTGCTTCATCGTTTGCAGGAGATTGGTATTAAGCACCTTTTCGGGGTTCCCGGAGATTATAACCTGGATTTCCTCGATGATGTTATGGAGAGCCCTATAAATTGGGTAGGCAACTGCAACGAGTTAAATGCCGGTTATGCGGCCGATGGATATGCCCGTCTGAACGGAATAGGTGCTGCTGTTGTCACTTATGGTGTGGGAGGATTTAGTATTATTAATGCTGTGGCAGGAGCTTATGCTGAGCATGTTCCCGTGATTATCATTAACGGTGCTCCGCCGGCGCGGCGAAGGGAAGCCGGAGTCATGGTGCATCATCTGGTCTCCAATTATTACCTGCAGTTTGACATCTTCAAGAAGATTACGATCGACGCAGCCCTCCTGGTAGATCCTGATACTGCCCCTGAGGAGATTGACCGTGTGCTCCGAAATTGCATTGCCCATAAACTTCCTGCCTATCTCGAACTTCCTGCCGATATCACCCACGCTCCATGTCATGCACCCGGGGAGTTTTTTACAGCCCCACCATTAATCTCAAATCAGGATAGTTTGGCCGAATGTGTCAAAGAAGCAGTGACGCTGCTCAACGAGTCGACCAATCCAATGATACTCGCCGGAGTTGAGCTGCTGAGATTCGGGATTGGAAACGAAGCACTGCGGCTGATTGAAACAAGCGAAATTCCTTTTGCAACCATGCTCAGCAGTAAATCAGTATTACCAGAGCTTCACCCACAATTTACCGGAATCTACCAGGGAGGCTGGAGCAAAGAAACCGTACGCCATCAGGTGGAGGATTCCGACTGCCTGTTGTCGCTTGGAGCCTGGATGACCGATATGGATACAGGGTTGTTCAGTATCAATCTCGATAACCGGCGAATGATTACAGTCGGAGGTGGCCAGGTGCGCATTGGCAGCCATTTTTACCATCAGGTGCAACTGAGAGATTTCATCCAAGAACTAACCCTGGCCGTTCAGCCCCGCTCTTACCTGGCTTCCCATCCGGCCCAGTCCTATCAACCCCTGCAACCCTTCGTCCCGGAACCTTCATGCATGCTGACTGCACCGCGCCTTTACGCATGTCTGAACTATTATTTGGACGACAACATGATCCTCCTCTCTGAACCCGGCGACGCTTTCTGTGCGACCCCTGAATTTCATATTGAAGAGGCGGAGAATTTTATTGTCCAGGCCTATTATTGCTCAATCGGTTTCTGTACCCCGGCTGCACTGGGTGTAGCAATGGCACGGCCCGAAAAACGACCGGTTGTCCTTTCCGGCGATGGCGCTTTTCAGATGACTGCCCAGGAGGTTTCAACGCTCATCAAGGAACATTGCCCGGCGCTAATCATAATCATCAACAACGATGGCTATCTGATCGAAAGACGGCTCCACCAGGATGGAATGTATAACGATATCCAGATGTGGAATTACTCAAAACTGCCAGAAGTATTTGGGGATAGTAATTTTGTAATTGGTATCCGGGTGACTACTGAAGAAGAATTGGAACTGGCCATTAAAGCCGCTAAAAGAGAGAGAGACAAACTTGTGCTTATCGAAGCATACCTGCCAAACCGTACTTGTTCAGAGGGGCTTGACCGGCTTGGAAATACTTTCAGAAAGTCTAAGTAAGAGGATAATTAAATTGCCAAATCAGGTTTGGAGTGGTAAGTGTTAGAAAAAAACGGTCAACATCCACCTCGACCCCGATTGCAATAGTAATTAAGTGAAAAATGAAAATCCTGATCATCATTTTAGGTCTGATTTTCTTAGTTTCCTGTAAACAGGCCCAACCCAACGAGGCCAAGGTGTTGGCCTCGGGGCATTGGATTGACCTTACCTGGAATTTTGAGGAAAGCACTGTCTATTGGCCTACCAATGTGTCCTTTAAACACGATACCGTTTTTTATGGGGTCAGTTCCAAAGGTTACTTCTATTCTTCATTCAAATATTCGGCTGAAGAGCACGGGGGTACCCACTTCGATGCACCAATCCATTTTTCACGGACTGGTCGAAGTGTCGAACAGATTATGCCGGATGAACTAACAGGACCGGTGATTGTGGTGGATGTTTCGCAGCAGTCGGCCCAAAACCGCGATTACCTCATCAAACCGGGGGATTTCATTCAGTGGGAAAAAGCCCACGGAGCCATTCCTGGCCAATCCATTGTATTGCTATACACCGGTTTCGGCAAGTATTGGTTCGATCATGAAAAATATACCGGAACCTTAAAATCGGGAATCGCCGGCGTTGAAGAACTGCATTTCCCAGGACTGGGTCCGGAAGGTGCTGAGTGGCTGGTCAAAGAAAGAAAGATCAAAGCAGTAGGAATAGATACCCCGAGCATCGATTACGGACAATCAAAGTATTTTGAAACACACCGTTTTCTGTGCGGGAATAATATTATTGTCTATGAAAATGTCGCTGATCTCGGACAGGTTCCTGCAAAGGGGTCATACGCTGTGGCGGCACCGATGAAAATAAAAGGGGGAAGTGGAGCCCCACTCAGGCTTCTTGTTTGGGTACCGGTGAAGTGATAAGTAATCTGAAAGATATAATGTTCTAAATTAAATTTTATTTTTTTAGCAATTTGGACCAATCCAGATCTCCCCTCCTTTTCCCCCCTTTAGACTGGTTGGGGGAGGTCAAAAGAAACCATTAATAATTTCGCCATTGTATTGTTCTTATCCCTTAATTGTATTGTTGAATCTTTTTAACCAAAATCAAATGAACCGTATTTACTTTTTATTAACTATTTTTCTAATGACTTTCCTGGTCGCGTGTCAGCACGGGGAGAAGAAAATCACCATCGGGTATGTTCAGATTACTCAGGATCCGGTACTCGACGCTGCCAAAGCCGGTGTTTTTCGTGCGTTAGCCGACTCGGGCTTTATTGACGGAAAGAATATTAAAGTCCTCGATAATAATGCACAAGGTGATCTCTCAATGATAAATACGATATTACAATCCTTGATTTCACAAAATGTAGACCTGATTATTACCAACAGTACGCCGTGTATGGTGGCGGCAGCACAAACCGTTCGTTCTGCTCCGGTGGTCTTTACCGTGGCATTTGGTCCAGAACAGATAGGGATGAAAACAATCCCTGAAAATCTTTACGGGGTTTACGATCCTCTGAATGTCAAGGCGTTTGTTGACCTTCTCCTTGAATGCATTCCTAATCTAAAACGTGTTGGAATCCCATATAACAATGCAGAGCCAAATGCTGAATATTCGGTAAAGGTGTTGAGCAAGGAATTTGCCAGGCAAGGCATCACCCTTATAACAACCTCCGTGACCAGTTCCAATGATCTCTTGCAGGGTGCCCAATATCTTGCCGGACAGAAAATCGACGCCTTGGTAGCTGCTGCTGACAATACGGTTTATATGGCCTTGCCTGTTTTGGCCAAAGTGGCTTCAGAGCAAAGAATTCCCCTTTTTGTTACCGACCCGATGCAAACCGAAAAGGGGGCAGCTATTGGGCTTGGTGTTAATTATGATCATTGGGGTTATTTGGCCGGAGTTAAAGCGGTTGAGATATTAAAGGGAAGAACATCACCGCGGAGCCGGATAGAACCCATAACTACTTATGATCTAACGATAAACGCGAAATCTTGTGCCAGTCAGGGTCTTACTGTACCAGACAAGGTAAAGAGCAGGGCAAACCGGATTTTTGATTAGGTTTATGTTATTAATTTCGTTAGCTTGCACCAGCTAATTTACAATACCCCAAGGTTCTGAAACCTTCAAATGACCGATCATGAAATCATTTTCGCGCGGGATTCTGGCATTAATCATTGTTTCAACTATTTTACTCTTATCTGATCTTCAGAATCGCAACAAGAAAAATGTGATCCAACGGTCTGTTGGACAGGTGGGATCTGAGGCAGTAGCCGGGAAAAAATATTTGCTGGGCCTTTGTTATTTTGCACCTGAAGCCTCTCATGACCAGTTGCTTGCCGGATTATGGAAACGCCTCGGCGAGCTGGGGTTCGAGCGTGGCAGGAATCTGACGGTCACAGAATCCCACTCCAATGGTGAGATAGGAAACATCTCACCGATACTGCTGAACATGGACAACCTCTCATTCGATTTAATTCTGGTGACTTCAACACCTTGTGTTACGGCGGCATTAAACACTGTCAGAAAACATCAGGTTGCCTTCACCTATTGTTCTGATCCCATTGCTGCAGGTGCAGGTAAATCCTTTAAGGATCATTCCAAAGGCATTACCGGCATCGGTTCATTTCCACCTGTCGAAAAAACGATTCAGTTTATCCTGGAAACCATTCCCAAAACAAAAAAGATTGGTACTATTTATAACAATGCAGAGGCTAATTCGCGAAGTGTCGTTAATCTGATGCGTAAGGCTGCCACGCAGAAAGGATTTGAGCTCATCGAGGTGCCGGTGGTCAACACTTCTGAAATTTTTCAGGCAACTCAGGCAATACTGAGTAAGGGGATCGACGCGTTGTATATCTCAGGCGATAACACCTGCACACAAGGATTTGATGTTATTGCAGGACTTTGCACTAAAAACTCCATTCCCCTTGTAACAAATGACAAGGAGCTGGTTGCAAAGGGGGCCCTGGCTGCGATTGGCCCGGGTTGGAATGGTGTAGGCTACCATACCGGCGACCTGGTTGCAAAAATGCTTAATGGTGTTTCCCCCGACAACATACCCCTTGAGAATTTTGCCAATGAGAACATCGAAATAAATATGGAGAAGGCCAGGATTCTGGGATTGACAATCCCCAAAGAGTTTCTTTCCTCATCAATTCCTTTGCCTGAAGCTAAAAAATACAAATTTGCATTTGTTCATTTTGCCGATAGCCCGATGTCTGAAGATTGCGAAAGCGGATTACGCAAAGCACTTGAGGATCATAAACTCAGGGAAGGGACCGATTTTGCCATGAAAGTATATAATGCCCAGGGGGATATTGCCACGCTGAACAGCATTGCCGGATCGATCGGCAGTCAAACCTGGGATCTTGTTTTTAGTGCCTCAACCCCAACAGCACAGATGCTGGTGAAGAAATTGCCCGGGTACAAAATTGTTTTTACCAATGTAGGTGATCCGCAGGCAGCCGGTCTGGGCAAATCATTTACAGATCATCTTCCCAATATTTGCGGTATCTCAACCATGAGCGACTTTGACGGGATGATTGATATGATTAGGCTCCTTCATCCAGGAATCAGGCGGATTGGAACCGTATTTACCCCCGGTGAGATTAATTCTGTTTCCTATAAAACCCACCTCGAAGAGGCATCCAGAAAATCGGGGCTTGAGCTGATTGCTATTCCGGCAAATTCTGTCACAGAGGTTTTAGATGCTGCCAATGAGTTGGTTTCCAGGAGAATAGAGGCATTTTGTCAGATCAGCGATAACCTTATCGGCAGCTGCAGTTCTGCTATTCTGAAAGTTTCACTCTCAAGTAAGATTCCATTCTATGGGTTTGTCTCTGGTCTGCTGGGGCAAGGGGCTGTGGCTGTTTGTGCCCGCGACTATTTCCAGTCCGGATACGAGGCTGCCGAGATGGGAATCGAAGTTTTAACGGGTAAAGATCCCTCCAATATTCCTTACCGGTATGTCTCAAAAACGAACTACCTGGTTAGCCGGAAAAATGCCGGAATATTTAAAATCGATATTCCCGAGTCTGTTTTTAAGGCTTTCCCCAAGTTGAAAATTGAAAAATAAAAATACCAAAACACTGCTTAAATGGAAAATAAACTGGATATTCGTAAAGATCCTCCCGGAAGGGAACAGCGGATCTACCTTGATGGAAGACTGGACGCAAGCTGGGCCGGACATCTCGACGATTACCTCAATGGGCTGGTCAGGGATGGAGCTCATCGCCTGATTCTGAATATGTCAGGGGTTCAATACATGAGCTCTGCCGGAATACGGACACTGGTTGTTCATCATAAAAAGTTAAAAAAAATCGGAGGGTTGTTCGTCCTTGAAGAGCTCTCTCCCGGTGTAGCCGAAGTTTTGGAAATGGTTGGAATGATCAGCATGCTCACGGAAGGGGAAAAGGAAGCTCCTGTAGTTGTAAAGGAGAAATCCAATTTTCTGGAAGTCGGTCAATACCGTTTTGAAAATGAAGTTTTATCAGATGGACTGATGACTATAATTCTGACAGGCAATCCGGCTTTGTCAATGACCTCAGGTTTTACAGCTGAGGATAACCAAAAGTTTAAATTCAAATCCCGCCAGTACGGATTAGGAATAGGGGCCATCGGCAATGGATTTGAAGATTGCAGGAGCCGTTACGGAGAGTTCCTGGCGATAGGGGAAGCACTGGTTTACAAACCCTCAGACAAGTCAAGGATCCCGGATTATATGGTGAAAACCGGGAAGCTTGAACCCGAAATTAATGCACTTTATGCTATCCGGGCGGAAGGTGCATTTGCCAACAGGATCATCTTCGAACCGGTAGCAGATAATTCGTCCATTGCTATCAGTGAGTTGGTTTCGGGGCTGGCAGCCTCCTCGGGACTGAAACAGTTTCTGTTTCTGGTCATTGGTGAGAGTGACGGATTGGTTGGGGCAAGTCTGAATACTCCGCCGGTGGATAGAAACCCTTTGTTTGAATTTCCCGGAATCCGGGAGAATATTCATTTTACCACAGAACCGGCTTATTCAAAAATGCTTTCTGTTTCACTGGGAATCTGCTCCACTGATCCGGATGAGACCCTCCGTCCTTTCCTTCGTCCGGATAAACCTGGGTCAACATCATATATTCATGTGCACTCCGCTGTTTTTCCATACCAGTCACTGCCTAAGAATGAAAAATCGGCAAACAAGCTAGTGCTGCACCTGTTTGAAACCAGCCACGTGATGGATGTGTTGCATCTTATAAACGACTCACGCGAAATAGCCGGGATAGGGGAGAGTATATTTAAGCAGGGCGTTGCCTGGATCGGAAATCTTAGTAAATGATTAAAATTAAAGTTCAATGACACTACTTATCGGATCAATTACCATCGGACTTGTCCTGGCGCTGCTGGCACTGGGCATATTTATCAGTTTCAGGATATTTGACTTTCCGGATATTACGGCAGAGGGATCTTTTACATTTGGTGCCGCGATAACAGCATCCCTGATTGTAGCAGGCATCAACCCCGTAGCAGCTACCTTAATGGCGTTTGCGGGTGGCTTATTGGCAGGTGCAGCAACAGGGCTGATCCATACCCGGTTTAAAATAAATCCATTGCTATCCGGAATATTGGTTATGACTGCACTATATTCAGTGAATCTCCATGTGATGGGGAAAAGTAATGTTCCGTTATTGTCTCAGCTAACCTTGTTCACCTGGGTAGAACACTTCTCAATAGCTGTTTCCGGGAAAGATGCAATTACGAGCGTTCTTGGCTGGAGTGTTCCTGTAAAAGATTTGTGGATACTCCTTTTCTGCTTGATTATGATTGTCCTTTTCAGCCTGGTTCTGCTATGGTTTTTCCGCACCAATATAGGGACTGCCATGCGGGCCACTGGAGACAACGATCAGATGATCAGGGCTCTTGGGGTTAATACGAACGTCATGATCGTTTTTGGCGTTGCAATATCCAACGGATTCATAGCACTTTCGGGTTCGATGCTGGCCCAGTTTCAGGGCTTTGCCGATGTTCAGATGGGAATCGGAATGATGGTTTGGGGGCTTGCCAGCGTGATTATCGGCGAGGCGTTGATCAACGAAAAGAAACTGGGGTTGTTGATTGCGGGAGCGGTGATTGGTGCAGTTTTGTTTCGTTTACTAGTGGCCATCGCCCTGCGCTGGGGAATGAACCCGAACGACCTCAAACTGATTACGGCTACTTTCGTATTCCTGGCACTGGTTTTACCCGGGTTTATGAATAAAACAAAAAAGATAAGATTAGTTAAGTAAAGATTTTCGCCAATTATATTTCAAAATTAATGCTGATCAAAATGTTGGAAATATCAAACCTTTGCAAAACGTTTAATGTTGGAACGATCAATGAGGTGATGTCACTGCAGAATGTTAGCCTCTCGATTGAAGACGGGAGTTTTGTGTGCGTGCTGGGGACCAATGGCTCGGGAAAATCGACACTTCTGAATGCGGTGGCAGGAACATTTCTGACCGATTCAGGGAGTATCATTCTCAAAGGGAAGGAAATTACCAAATGGCCGGAGCATAAACGTGCCAGCCAGATCGGACGGGTCTTTCAGAACCCATTCAGCGGCACTGCCCCCGGAATGTCAATTGCTGAAAACCTCGCCCTGGCAGCCAAACGGGGAAGGAAACGGGGTCTCGGCTGGGGATTGACGGCATCAGTAATGAGTGAGCTGAAGAGCAAGGTAAAAGTCCTGAACATGGGATTGGAAGAGCGTCTTGAAACACCTATCGGGAAGCTTTCCGGTGGTCAACGGCAAGCGCTTACATTGTTGATGTCAAGCTGGCTTAAACCCGACCTGTTGCTGCTCGACGAACATACAGCAGCACTCGATCCCAAAACTGCTTCCAAGGTGATTGAACTTACTGAACGAATTGTTAATCAAGGAAAGCTGACTACCCTTATGGTGACTCATTCCATGCAGCAGGCAGTCAACCTGGGCGACCGGATTATCATGATGCACCAGGGAGAGATCAAATACGACTTTAGGGGAGAAGAGAAAAAAAGGCTTAAAGTGCCCGATTTGCTTGCCTTATTCGATGAACTCCGCAGGAAAGACCAGATCGATCCTGCAGTGGCTGAATTGCTGATGCGCGAGTATGTATGAAATTTGCAGCTGGCTGCTCGAGACTGGCAAGCGGCTAGTTGCCAGATGGTAGTTGCCAGCCGCATTTCTAAGGTTCATAAATGTTCAAAATAGTTAGTGCAATGAAACAGATCCTCCGCCCCCTGCTTTTCCTTTTCGCAGTAAGTGCCGTCTTACTTCTTTCCGATTTGCAAAACCGGAAGGGGAAAAGCAGGCTAATCGAAAAAACCCGAATCGCCATTTTCCGGTTTACTTCAAATCAGACTCTTGAGGAAGCTGAAAGGGGAGTACTTGACAAGATCGGTGGTTCGAAAAATTTTTCAGACGGACACATCGAAATCCGTAAATATTGCGCTGAAGGAGATATGGCTGTAGCTAATACAATTGCCCGGAATATTGTAAGCGAAAAATTCAATATGGTGGTTTCTATCAGCACAACCGGATTACAGGTTATGGCTAATGCAAATAGAGCGGGCGAAGTATTGCATGTGTTTTGTACCGTAACCGATCCTGTTTCTGCCGGAGTTGGGATTACCGGCCCTGCCGCAAATCTGCATCCGGCCCATTTGGTTGGGATAGGTACTTTCCAGCCCGTTGAAGGCATTTTCAGAATTGCCCGCCAGATGAATCCAGAACTGAAAAAAGTTGGCGTAGTCTGGTGTACCAGTGAGGCCTGCTCGGTGGCATGCATCAAAAAAGCGAGAGTTATTTGCAAAGATCTTGGTATTGAACTGGTTGAGGTAAGTGTAGAAACCGTCTCACAGGTTTACGAAGCGGCCCTTGCCGTATGTTCAAAAGGGGTAGAAGCCATTTGGATTGGAGGAGACAGTGTCGTGGAACCGGTTATGGAAATGGTCATCGCAGCCGCCACAAAATTCAATATCCCGGTCTTCACCAATAATCCCAAACATGCCTTTAAGGGGGGAATGGCCAATCTTGGCGCAAACTATTACGAGGTTGGTCAGACAGCGGGGAGCATGGCCGTTTCGCTCATTAACGGCTTAAAGACAAGTAGTATAGAAATAAAAAATGTGGTGCCTGAAAAGCTGTATATCAACGAATCTGTCAGGAAACAAATGAAAGGCAACTGGTTGCTTCCACAGGACTTAGTGGCAAGAGCAGATTCAATCATCCATTGATCCAACTGTCAGGATTTTGGAAGGAGCTGGATAACTATGATAAATTTCTTGGATAAACTTAATTAGAAGGAGATAAATACTATGGATCAGACATCGCCGTTTGCAATTACAATAAGCCGCCAGTTAGGGAGTGGAGGGGCATATTTAGGTCAGCAACTGGCTAGAAACCTGAATATTTTTTATGCCGACCGTGAAATAATCAGCCGGGCTGCGAAACAGTTTTCGGTATTAGAGGAAGATTTGGAATCAATTGATGAAAAGAAAAATTCATTCTGGGAATCATTCCTACATTCATTTGAACTTGGTTTTTCGGATCCCTATAAACCACCTCAAATTGTTTTACCGCCTGACCTCATTTTATTTAATGCTGAGTCAGAGATTATCAAGCATATTGCGAAAGAACGTTCAGCAGTTATTGTAGGACGTTGTGGCTCTTATATTCTTCGGAATCATCCGAACCATTTAAGCATATTTTTACACGGTGATATAGCTTTTCGAATCAAACGTGTTGAGAAGCTGTTTAATGTTACGGAAAAAGTGGCTGAGAAAATGATTGTCAAAAGTGATAAAGAAAGATCTCAGTATTTTCATTCATTTACCGGTGAAGAATGGACAGATGCCAGGCAATACGACATTTCGATCAATACCAGCAAAATAGATCCTGATAATAGTGTGAAATTGATAATGAAATTCCTGGAATAAACCAAAGCCTAACTTTAATCCGTTATTGACTAATAAAGTGAATCATGATCTCCGTCACTGTTCAAACTGACCAAACGATACCGCTTGTGATTCCAGCAGGGCGGATTGATACCACAACAACCGGCAAATTTGAGGAGGCTCTTCAACCGTTTCTTGAAAATGAGAATTTTCTGATCATCGACCTTTCGAAGTGCAGCTATTTATCAAGCGCCGGCATCCGAACACTTTTAATAACCGAAAAGAAGTTGAAGGCTGCTGGCGGCAGTTTGTTCCTTTGCGGTTTATTACCCGAGGTATTTCAAATCATTGAAATGGCCGGAATGCTTAAGATTTTTCGGGTAAGTGCCAGCGTAGCAGAGGCCCGTTCCGAAATTTTAAGACTCAGGCAGCTGGCTGACAGATCACTTAAATGGAATGCGGGGCCACTATCTTTTGAGTTATTTCCCATTGAAGGGAGGAGGCAACCTGCTCTTCTGTGGGAAAGTCAGGGAATTGCAGGGTACAACGAATTGGGTTATTCGATCGGAATAGGGTCTCCGGCTGAAGCATCTGATGAAAATGAACATACCCGGGGATTATTTATTTCCAACAGCCGATGCACAGGTTTTATACCTGCCGATACAAGGTTATCTCCAGATTTCAGGGTGCCTCAGAACCCTGAAAATGCAGGCATTTTCGTTAGGTGTGCACTCTCTTTCGGAGGAAATCCTTCGGGCCTGGTGCGGTTAAAAACACCAGCATTATTATCTCTTGGTGAACTTACCCGCGGAATCTACCCGATAATACAGCAATTCAAATCCGGGGAAATGAACCTGATGACGCTAATTGTCGCCAATTTTGACACATACAGACCTACTGTTTCGTTTTGCCTGGTGATTGACCAGGAATTGAGCAATGCTTTAAAACAGTCTGATTTTAAAGAAATTACAGATTCAATCAAAGATAATGTCAGAGGAACCGGATTATGGGGAGCCAGGTTTGTACTTTACGAAATTTCTGATTCTCCTGTAGATGCCTCATTATCAGACTTTCTTGAGAAAGTCTTAACCATTGAAAATATTGCCGGTGTAGAAAAGATTGATCCTGACGACAGGGTAATTAGCCCGGTCTCCTGGATGTTCATTTCAGAAGGGCTGCAACCTGCCTCCGAAAGGCGAATCCTGATCGAAACTGAAGATGAACTCCGCCTTGAACCAGCTAAGGCTTTTTTAGCACGCAGGTTATATACCGATGCTTCCCGGTTAATTGTAAAACAGATTCATGGTGGCTATTCGGCACAAACCTTCCAGGTAATCTCTTTTGACAAGGAGGGACGGAAACTGAGGCCCACTGTACTTAAAATAGCCGATCGCGCTATGATTTCACGAGAATCGGATCGTTGCCGGCGATTTGCCAATCCATATATTCTAAACAACAGCGCTATGGTATTGGGAACAGAATTCTTCGGAAATATCGGAGCATTAAGGTATAACTTTGTCGGCATCGGTGGGGAACAATCAAAATTGAAATGGCTGACCCATTATTTTAATAGCTGGACCACTGAACAGCTAGAACATTTATTTGATAAGATATTTGTTCAAATATTGAATCCCTGGTATGGTCAGCCCATCGCCGATACCATTTACCCGTACCGCGATCATGACCCCACCTATACTTTTTTTCCCCAGCTTTGTGAAACAGCTTTATCAGAGCTCTCCGTTTCACCTGAAGAACAGTTTTTTACCGTTAAAGAGACTGGTCAACAGCTGATAAATCCCTATTGGTTCCTTAAACATGAGTTTGCCAGAAGACGTGAAACCACTGTTGATTATTATACCTCTGTTTGTCATGGGGATCTGAATATGCAAAACATCCTGCTTGACCAGGATATGAATGTATATCTGATCGATTTCTCGGAAACCAGGCCACGCTCGCTGGTGTCTGATTTTGCCAGGCTTGAGGCGATCTTCATGATTGAGCATGCACCATTGGAAACCGACCAGGAAATGGAAGAATATATCCGGTTTATTTCCAGCTTTTATAATTCTGTCCAGCTCAATAAGCCACCGGTGAATAATTATCAGGGAAAGCATCAGGATAAAGTCCACAGAAATATCTCCTTAACACTGAAGATGAGAGGATATGCCTTAAACGGAGTTAAGGGACATCCCAATCCGGTTCCATATTGTCTGGCTTTACTCGAGTGGATCCTACCAATTGTTTGTTATAGTTCCACCCCAATTGCCCACAAGCGCCTTTCGATGATCGTTGCCGGACAGTTATGTGAAAATATAATAAGGACTGATTATCAGGTATTTTAGTCGTATTCTCTTTAACGTCAGGATTTATTCATTGTATTTAGGTCCGCGACAAAGTCATGAAATTGCATTATTTATTCCAATTTTAAAAAATATATTGCATTCCAATTCTAACCGATCATCATGAATTCATTGGAGAATATTGCCACTATGGTCACCGGAATGGGCTATTAAATTTTATTATTGCAGTTGAAACAACAAAACCAAAAGGTCAATCCGAAATTGAATTACTGCAGAAAACAACTGGTGGTAAAGGGTCTTTAATGGAGAAAACCGGAAAATTTTATTTTTCTAAGCACCACAATCTTAATCAGGAGGATGTAGCTGCCCTGCTCTTTATTCCCGCACTATTAGAACGCACAGGGTGGCTTCTGAACAACTGGGCAAAATATATAAAATCTGACACTGAGCATTAGGCTGGTTTTAGAAAATATCAGGTCTTCAGAAATCAGGTCTGCACGTTGATATTTTTTAAGGTATTTACTAAATTTCTATCACAAACAACCTGACATAAGTTTAAAAGTTATATCTTTATTTATTCAAGTAATTTATGGCGTATTTATCGTTCTGATTAATGAAGCTGATTTAATAGAATGATAAACAATACTTTAATATTTAGAAATTTTTTTATCTTAAACCACAGTTAACTATGAAAGTTATCCAATCAGATGAATCATTGGTTAAAATTGCTTTTGCAGGGAAACTGGATAGCATTTACGTTTCCAAGAATGATGTGAGATTTTTTGCGCTTCTGAATAGTCTTGAAGCTCCTGTGATACTAGATTTTTCAGAAGTAAGTTATATTGGATCATTGGGAATCCGAATGGTTCTAATGGCTTTGAAGGAGGTTAAAAGGCAGGGCTATACGCTGAAAATCGAAAATACAAGGCCTGAGGTCGAGAATATCTTCCAAATGACAAGTTTAGGTGATTTGTTAATTTAATTGATCAAGTAAGCCAACTAAAGAATGATTGATTTTCATTTCAACTGACTTAAGGAAATTGTGGGTAAATATATTTTTAAAATCAATAGGTAATTACTCCTTGGTTGTTAAATTGAATAAGAAAAAATATTTTGAATTATTTAGTCACTCTTAATTTCAAAAATAATTTTGTTATATAACAATAACATTTATGATTTAAGACAGTCAATCAGTTGTAATATTTCTTAAATTTGTGAAATATAATATTTTACTGTAATTAAATTTGACGTCTTTTTTAAGCTAATTCGGGAGAAATTTAGCCTAGATATTGGAAGAGTGGTTTATCTCATGAATGAACAGTATAAAAAGAATCGAATTAATCACTCTTCTGCATTTACCAGTCGCTGATGAATGAAATGCCAATGAAACCCTGAAAGGATGAAATTCAAAACGCTAATAGTAGACAATCAAATGAGTGAATTGGAGAGGGTTGCGGCTTTCCTGGACGAATTAGGTGAGGAATTGGGACTAGGTATACCGCAGGTATTATCTTTAAATCTGGTTTTGGAAGAGGCGTTGTCCAACATCATCCTATACGGATATGACGATAAAAATCAACACCGCATAGAAATAAATTTTAAAATGGAAGGTGATCAACTAGCCATTTCCCTTATTGACGATGGGCAACCTTATGACCCGACCTTAAGGGCAGATCCTGATACCACCTTGTCTGTAGAAGAGAGACCTGTAGGAGGATTGGGTATATTCCTGATTAAAAAGATCATGGACAAAGTTGAATATGAACGCAAATCAAATAAAAATTATTTAATTCTCACAAAAAATATGAAACCATGAATGTACAAGTTTCAACATCAGCAGATTACACCGTAGTTTGTGTAGATGGACGCGTCGACACTACCAATGCCAGCGAACTGGAGAAATCAATGTTGGAGGTAATTGAGGGAGGAGGTACCAAAATTATCCTGGACTGCTCAGGATTGAATTACATTAGCAGCTCAGGATTAAGGGTTTTTCTGGTTATTCAGAAAAAATTAATGTTGTTAAAAGGGCAGTTCAGGCTTTGCAGTCTGCAACCTGGAATTAAGGAAATATTTGATATTTCGGGCTTTTCTTCCATCTTCTCACTATTCGCAGATACAGAAGCGGCGATGAATGGGTAATACTGAGATCATTTGAGGATTGCTCAGATGTATTTGAAATTGAGGTGCCTGGCAATTTGACGGCATTTACCGATTCGATCATCTAAATATCAACTCACAATGAATATCATATTCAGTTTTGTACCGGTAATTCTTCTTCTTACATTTCTATTTCTGCTCGACAGTTTTAATCTGGTTCGGGTTAAGACGTTAGTATTATGTTTGTTTTGGGGAGTAGCCTGTGCGACTTGTGGATTTTTTCTGAATAAATCTATTCAAAATTTGATTGAATTAGATTTTAGTTTTTATTCACGTTATATGGCACCAGTGATTGAAGAGTGCCTGAAAGCCACTTTCATTTTTTACCTCATTTCAAAGAAGAAAATTGGGTTTATTATTGATGGAGCAATATACGGTTTTGCCATCGGAGCCGGATTTTCAGTGCTGGAAAATATCTACTACCTGTTCCAATCACCACCTGAATATAATCTACTGACCTGGATCATAAGGGGGGTTGGAACAGCTGTTATGCATGGTGGGTGCACTTCTTTTTTTGCAATTTTGTTTGTCGGAGCGATCAGCAGATCCGAAAACAGAATATTGGCCTTTCTACCGGGTCTGCTTTTAGCGATTCTGTTTCATTCCGGATTCAATCATTTTCCCTTCAACCCAGTATTACAAACCTTATTAATTTTATTGTTGTTGCCTTTCGCGTTTGTATTGGTTTTCAGCCTCAGTAATGCAAAGCTTCAAAAGTGGCTCGAAATCGAATTTAACAGCGAGGTTGAGATATTGAACATGATCCGCAAAGGGGATTTTGGCTCCACTAAAGCTGGCAAATATCTCAAATCACTGAAAGAGCAGTTTACATCCGAGACCATTTTTGATATGTATTGCTATATAGACCTTTACCTTGAGCTCTCTATCAAAGCAAAACGTAATCTTATGCTTAAGGAGAACGAATTCCCGATAATTGTGGAAGACGATCTCCAACTCAAACTAACAGAACTTACTCAATTGCGGAAACAAATCGGGAAAATTGGGGAGCTGGCCCTTGCCCCATTGATCCGAATGAACTATAGAAACCTCTGGAAACTGAATCAACTCAACTAATTGTCATTCATAATCAACAAAATTCTAATATAATACTATTATACAACCGATAAAAGATCTATTATGAAAACTAAATCAAAAATGCTTATGGTAATCGGTATTATTGCTGCATTATGTGCCGGTTACATCATTGGGATACTCGTAAATTATCCGCCTGTTGCCAAGTCAGACCTTGCTGGAACCTTTGGCAAAGCCGAAAAATTCCATAAAGTCCAGATGACAGCAAAAGACATTCAACTGAGAAGTGAGTTGCTTAAAGACACGGCTAAGCTGAAAAGCATGATTCAAGGATTAGTCTATTTCTCGTTATTCACTGAAGATGTCAGAACTAAGGTAGATCTGGCAGACATTACATTCAGGGCTAAAGGAATGGGTGCACTGCCCGGTGAAGCTGACATAGACAAGGCTTTGGTCGACTATGCCGATTTTATCAGGAACAACAATAACACCTTGAACACTACCGTTGAATTGTTGACTGGTTTTTATTACAAAAAATCAACAGACTTAACTCAGGATGTTGAAAAAACCATGAGAGAGTTTGGTGCCTATGTGAATAATATTAATGAAAAGAATATTGTCCTGATTTCGGCGCTCAAAAGCATGGATAATTTCATGCTTACCAATAAGACATTGCAAGCTCACAAAGAGGAGATTTTGCAGCTGAAATCGATACGGGATCAGTTGTTAATCAAAGGAATCCAGTTTGGTGGAATTCTTAATAACAAAAAACAGGTTAGCACAATGGTTTCCTATGCACTCTCGTCACAAAATCAATTTTCAGCAGTATTACTTAATTTTGGTTATACTGCATCCACCAATTATGGTGCAATAAATAGTATTTTCCAAAGTCAAACAAATCTCTCCTCCAAGGTAAGTGATAATATTGGGGTAACCATTGGCAACCAGGTCTTAGGTTCTGGCCAGTCGGTGGTTTACAATTCAGTCAGTTTGGGATTTATGTCCAGTGATCAGTTGCATATATATAGTAGTCAGGGAATGTCAGGGGTTGGCAACCTCCAGATAGTTCCCATCGCCTCCTATATTGTTGGAAGTCAAACTCTAAATGTCAACCTGCCTATTTACTCTGTGACAGATTTTATTCATTCGCAGGGTTATAATAATGGTCTGGTATCGGGCATGGCCCTCAACTCTTCTGCGATTTTTTCAACCAGTAGTCTGAATAATATGATTGGCTCAGCAGCTGGCCTGGGCAATATCATTAATGCGGTAGTTCTGTCTCAGGGTAGTTTAGGCGTAAATTAGATTTGCAGAACTGTTAATATCCGTTTTCTCTGAACCCGGATGGGTGGCCATGGTTGGTCTTGTTTTTCTCGTCAGATTGGTTCTTCCTGATATTCAAATACCTGTATAGTTATTTTAAAAGGGGGCTTTTACGGATTAGATGATGAAGGACATATTTGAGAATACCTTATAATACTTGAAGCCGGCCTGGAGAATTTTTGGAATGGCTAACCAGTACACAAATTATTTGAATTTATGTCAAAGATGGATGAAGAGTTGAAGATGAAGATCATGGTTGTGGATGACGAGGTCGACCTGGAGCAACTGATCCGTCAAAAATTCAGACGACAGATCAGGGAAGGAGTATACGACTTTGAGTTTGCCCATAATGGACTGGAAGCACTTGCGAAACTGATTGAACAACCGGAAATAAGACTAATTCTGTCAGATATTAACATGCCTGAAATGGATGGTTTGACCTTGCTTACGAAATTGAAAGAGCTTAAAAACCCTGGCCTCAAAACGGTCATTGTTTCAGCTTATGGCGATATGGAAAATATCAGGACAGCCATGAACCGCGGGGCTTTTGACTTTCTCACAAAACCGATCAGCTTTGATGATCTGGAGATCACCATCAATAAAACAATCGAGGAGATCTCCTCGATATGGAAAAGTTTGCTGGAGCATGACCAGTTGATTTCTATTCAGCAGGATCTCCAAACTGCCCGGGAAATCCAATTGGCTATTCTTCCGAAAACTTTTCCACCTTTCCCTGGCCGTACAGAGTTCTCAATTTATGCTTCAATGATTGCAGCCAAAGAGGTTGGGGGCGATTTCTTCGATTTTTTCATGATTGATCATGAAAGGCTGGGTTTTGTAATCGGTGATGTATCAGGCAAAGGGGTTACTGCAGCTATCTTTATGGCGGTGAGTCGCACCCTGATCAGGGCAACAGGGATTAAGGGTGTTTCTACCGAAGAGTGCATGAACTATGTGAACAGGTTACTTTGCAGTGAAAGTGTTTCATGCATGTTTGTCACTGTTTTCTATGGCATTCTTAATACCGCCAATGGCGAGGTTGAATATGTTAATGCAGGACATAATCCACCATATATCCTTTCAAATAACTTTGTCCAAAAGGTTGAAATGACCGGTGGCACTATCCTTGGTTGCATGGACGATTTCAGTTATGGTTCCAAAAAAATTCAATTGAACCCGGGAGATCTGCTGTTTCTTTTTACAGATGGCGTCACTGAGGCCTTTAATACGAGGGAGGAGCTTTACGGTGATAACCGTTTGGTCACCTTTCTGGAGGCTCATAGCTCAACTCCGATCGAAGAGATCATCAAAAAATCTAATCAGTCTGTCTCAGATTTTTCAGCAGGAGTACCACAATCTGATGATATTACCTTGTTGGCGATCCGGTATCACGGCCAGGCCTAAAAACTAACCTTCAGGAAATTTGGATTACTATGAAAACATTCAAATGTTGTTGGAACAAATGCGCATCTTTCTTTATTCTTCCCCTCTTACTGTTGTTTTCAGTTCCGCATTTTCTTTATGCACAGGGGAAACTTGATTTAGAGCAATTTGAGACCTCAAACGTTAAGCTCGTTTTTATGGACAAAAACACCTCCTACCTTGTTCCCCATACCGTAAGGTCGTTCGAGAATGCGCTGGGATTCCACAAAAAATTCTGGGGATACCTGCCATCTGGCAAAACAAACATCCTTTTCAATGATTTTTCAGATGTCGGGAACGGTGGAACCAATGTAATCCCCTGGAATTTTCTGAATATTGGCGTTGCTCCATTTGATTATACCTTTTCAGTAGTTCCGTCTAATGAGCGGATGCAATGGTTGATGAGCCATGAACTCACTCACCAGGTAATGTGCGATAAATCGTCAAAACAAGATAATCTTTTTCGAACTATTCTGGGGGGAAAAACGGTTGCAGATAACCGCGATCCGGTTTCAATGGCCTACAGTTATTTTACCACCCCCCGTTGGTATTCTCCCCGGTGGTACCATGAAGGGATAGCAGTGTTTATGGAAACCTGGATGTCCGGCGGTATTGGACGGGTAATGGGCGGATACGATGAAATGGTGTTTCGCACCATGGTACGCGACAGCGCCTTCTTTTATAATGTCATCGGACTCGAATCGGAAGGGACAGCTATCGATTTTCAGGTAGGGGTGAATTCTTACCTTTACGGGACCCGCTTTATAAGCTATCTTGCATACCATTATGGCCTTACAAAGCTCAAAGAGTTTTATTCGAGGACAGACTCCAGTAGGCGCTATTTTGCTGCTCAGTTTAAGCAGGTATATGGGATTCCCATTCAGGAAGAATGGGACAAATGGATTGTCTGGGAACACCAGTTTCAACAAACAAATCTGAATGAGATCAGGAAATTTCCCATCAGCAGCTACCGTAAAATATCTCAAAAGCCGCTTGGCTCAGTTTCGCGGCAATACTATGATCAGGCTTCAAGAAAACTGCTTGCGGCAGTCAACTATCCCGGCAAAATGGCTTATATTTCTGCTATTGATGTGATGAACGGTGCAATGACAAAGATTGCTCCAGTTCTAACTCCGAGTTTGTTTTTTGTAACCAACCTGGCTTATGATGATTCTACCAAAACGATTTTTGCTTCAACTAAAAACAGAGATTGGCGGGGACTTCAGTCTGTTGACGTAAAAACCGGAGAAGTTAAAGATCTTATTAAAATTACCCGGACCGGCCATCTGGTTATTGATCCTGCAGATCATTCGTTGTGGGGGATTCAGACCATGAGTGGCCGTACCAGTCTCGTGCAGATTAAGCCTCCGTATACTGACCTCAAAACGGTCATGACTCTTCCTTATGGAATAGACTTATCTGACCCCGCAATATCAAAGGATGGAAGGTTGATTTCAGTCACACTTTCGGATGTTACCGGAAGTCAGAAACTGGTGGTCTATAAAATTGCTGACCTGATTGCCGGCAAATCAGATCCACAGGTCATTTACGAATTTGAAGATAATCCGGCTTCCAACTTTGTTTTCTCTCCCGACGGCAAATATCTGTATGGAACATCTTATTATACTGGTGTTTCCAATGTATTTCGTATTTCATTGGATACGCATAAAGCGCAAATTCTGACTAATGCAGAGACAGGATTTTTCCGGCCGTTGCCAATTTCTGCTGATTCGATGATCGTTTTCAACTATACCCATGAAGGGATGATTGCCGGCATTATGAAAATTGATACCGTGGAAAATGTAAACCCGTTGACCTATTTGGGACAGCGGATCTTTAAAAGGTTTCCGGAAGTCGAAAACTGGACATTGCCTTCACCATTAAAGATCAATCTGGATTCAATAAAAGTTGTTGAAGAACGGTACCGCCCGGTCAAAGAACTTAAGTTGGCCAGTGCGTACCCAATTGTTCAGGGTTACAAAGGATATGTTGCAGGCGGATATCGTTTTAATTTTATGGATCCAATGGGCTTGAATTCGCTTAATCTAAAACTGTCAGTAACACCAAACAATGGTCTGCCGGAAAAACAAATTCCTCATATTTCAGCTGAATACAATTACTGGAACTGGACTTTTGCAGGAAATTACAATTATGCCGATTTCTACGACCTTTTTGGCCCAACTAAATTCGCCAGAGCCGGCTATTCATTCTCCACCAAATATTATAAATTACTTAACCGCTTCGCCCCAAATAAAACGGATCTATATTTTAAGCTAACTGTTTATGGAGATCTGGAAACTCTTCCCAATTATCAGAATATTGCTTCCGATTACCGGACACTTTATATGGGAACCTTTAATTATCACAAGAGTCTACTGCGTAAATCGCTGGGCGCGATTGAACAGGAACAGGGTTACGATTGGAATGTATATGCTTACAGCAGTCTGGCAAAGCAAACGTTCTATCCTCAGCTGATCAATAATTTTGATTTGGGATTTTTATTGCCTTTACGAAACACCTCTTTTTGGTTCAGAACCTCGCTTGGACAATCATTCGGACAATCAGATAAAACCAATTCTTATTTTTTCTTTGGTGGATTTGGGAATAACTACCTGGATTACAGATCGGCCCAGCAATATCGTGACATGTCGAGTTTTCCAGGAATGGAGATCGATGCCATATCGGCACTGAACTACGGAAAGTTTTCTCCGGAACTGGATTTAAAACCTTTCCGGTTCCGGAAAGTTGGATTTAAAGGGCTTTATTCAACCTATGCCAGGTTGACGCTATTTGGAATGGGGCTATTTACCAATATTGGTTATGATCAACCTCAACTCAGGCAGGTCAACTATTATTCAACCGGTGCTCAGCTCGATTTTGAGATTGTTCTCTTCTCTTTGCTTAAGTCAACACTTTCACTTGGCTATTCAAGAGCTTACAGTATCGTTAATTCGCATGATGAATTTATGATTTCATTAAAATTATAGTTTAACTTTACTAACTAAATATAGTTTTCGTTGTTATACAAGTTGGTCGGAGTAAATTTACAGAATTAGCTAACTAAAATGACTCAATTAAAACAGCACTTCAATCCTTATCCCGGTATTCGCAGTTTTGAAACGGAGGAGAGTCACTTATTTTTTGGACGTGAGAGCCAGATAGAAAATATTGTTTCGGTTCTTTCGGATACCCACTTTCTTGCTATAATAGGATCTTCCGGAAGTGGAAAATCCTCTCTTATACGGGCTGGAGTCATTCCATCGATCCTCAGAAGTGAAATTAACAACCAAAAGAACTGGGATATTACAGTCTTTAAGCCTGGCGATAATCCTATCCTTTCATTTGCCACCGAATACACTCAAACATATAACCGCAAAGCAACCTCAAAAGGGAATGCTCTGATTCGACTGCCGGATGTTGACCAGACATTGCGCAATAATCCTGATCCTATCTTCAAGGTGCATCGGGAGCTTGGATCTGATCCATGGCTCATTGTTATCGATCAGTTTGAGGAGACATTCAGGTATCAGAAAAATGTCAATTACGAATCA
This sequence comes from uncultured Bacteroidia bacterium, assembly GCA_903923905.1. GTDB lineage: Bacteria > Bacteroidota > Bacteroidia > Bacteroidales > Prolixibacteraceae > JAAFHB01. The sequence continues at coordinate 58,725 of CAIXZH010000093.1, read as the reverse complement.
GAAAAGAAAGAAATAATCTTTTTTATCAATCTTTTCCTTGATCTTGTCAGCACTCAGGATTTTAAGATTCCAATCTATGTTGTATTGACCATGAGATCTGATTTCCTGGATCATTGTACAGAAATACCTGGTCTTACTGAAGCAATTAATAAAGGACATTTCCTGGTCCCCAGAATGACTCCGCGATCCCTTCAGGATGCGATTGTCAAACCGATCAAGGTAACCGGAGGGAATATTTCAAATCAACTGGTCGATCGCCTCATTACCGATTTAGGAGACAAACCGGATCAATTACCGGTAATGCAACATGCCTTAATGCGTGCCTGGGATTACTGGAACCTGAACAGGGTCGGGGATGAATCGTTAGATATTCTTCATTATGAAGCCGTTGGTACAATTGTATCGGCCCTCTCTTTACATGCAGAAGAGATTTTTAATGAACTTAAAAAAGAGGACCAAAAAAAGATAACAGAGCGTTTATTTAAAGCGCTGACAGATCTCGGAACTGAAAAAAGAGGTACCCGCAGACCCACCTCCTTTGAAGACATCCTAAAAACAATTAACTCTTCAGAAAGCGATCTGCTTGAAGTCATTGATCAATTCAGAGCCCCTGGCAGAGCATTCTTAATGCCCCCGCATTATGTCCCCATCCAACCTGAAACCGTAATCGATATATCTCATGAGAGCATTATGCGGGTGTGGGGACGACTACGCGAGTGGGTCGATGAGGAGATGAAATCTGCTGAACTCTACCTTCGCTTATCGAAATCTGCTGAATTATACCAGCAAGGCAAATCAGGACTTTGGACAAATCCCGAACTTGAAATTGGGGTTAAATGGAAACAAAAAAACAAACCTACACCGTTCTGGGCCCAACGTTATGATCCTGGATTTGAAAGAGCCATAGACTTTCTGGATTATAGCAAGAAAGAATCGGATTTCGAGATCATGAAAAAAGAGAGTGCCCAAAAAAGAGAATTAAGCAGATCCCGCAAAATTGTACTCTTTCTGAGTATAGCATCGATCATCTCTATTCTCTTCCTGATTATTTCTTTAGATTCGAAATTGAAAGCCGATGCCAGTAGCAGGATCGTAATAGAAAAGGGTATTGAACTGGAAAATGAAAATAAAAAGGCCGAAATACAACGAAAAGAGGCTGTTGCACAGAAACGAATAGCCGAACAGCAACAAATAATAGCCGAACAACAAAAATTAATCACGGAAGAACAAAGACTATTCGCGGTTGCTCAGCAGGATTCAGCCCAAAAAAGTGAACTTGCTGCCAAAGCTGCCAAAGTTTTAGCTGATACCTCTGCTCAAAGAGCAAGAAGAAGTGAAATAGAGGCCAGGGCAGCGAAAGTTTTAGCTGATTCTTCGGCTCACAGGGCTGAAAGATCAGCAGATCTGGCCGTTAAATCTGAGAAAAATACTCAGCGGTTAAGACTCCTTGCCATTGCACGGTCTATGTCTATTCAATCTCAACGCATTGCAGGAACAAACCCGGTTTTGTCAGCCCTCCTGGCAGGCCATGCCTATAATTTTAATTTCGAAAACGGTGGAAGGAAGGATGATCCGGATATCTTTAATGCATTGTCAAATATAATTATTGACAAACCAGTCTTTCGCGGACATAAAGATGTTGTCAGAGGAATTGCCTTATCCAATAACGGGAAATCGATTTATTCAGGAGGTGATGACGGAAATCTATTGATATGGTCTTTAAACGATCCACGCGAAAAACCTGGTTTTCTAAATACAAACGGCTTAACTAAAAATGGGATTCGCAGTATTGCTGTTGTACAAAAAAAGGTTTTGGCTGGAACCTCCGATGGGATATTACTGGTTTGGATTAATGGAGAAAAAGGGGTGGCTCCCCAAAGCATTGCTGCCCATTCAGGAATCATCAACAAAATCAGAGTTCTTTCACCAACCAGGGTTATCACCATTGGTGCCGACAGTTACTTTAAAATTTGGGATTTAAATGCAATGAATCTACCTCTGTTTTCAGGGCAGATGGAAGCTGCGATAAAAGATGTGGCGATTTCGGGCGACGGAACTAAGCTGGCTCTGGCCGATCAAAATGGGATAGTTAAGATATTCCAGGTTTCAAACTTTAAAGATAATCCAATTGTTTTGAAAACAAAAAAAACAATCCTCTCAGTTGCACTAAATAATGATGGATCAATGTTGCTGTCCGGTGATAACTCCGGCATGATCAATTTATGGAATCTCTCCGAGCAGAATAAAAATCCATTGGAATATATGGCTCACCGTTCTGGTATCACTTCACTCAGCTTCAGCCCTGACAATAAAGCCTTTGCCAGTGCAAGTTACGATAACACGATCAGGATCTGGAATCCTGATGAGCCAAAACAAAATCCGATTGTGATTACAGGCCATGATTCCTGGGTAATGGATATAAACTTCACTCCAGATGGGAATCGATTGATAACGGCAAGTAACGACAAGACAATCAGGGTTTTTGAAATAAACAGTGATTTATTGTCATCCAGGATATGTTCCAAAGTTAACCGGAATTTAACCAAAAATGAGTGGATAACCTTTGTAGGCAAGGATATCAAATATCAAGAATTATGTCCTCAAATTAAATCTGTTAAGTAATGACCAGGACTAAAACCAACAGCCATTACGGTATTGTACTTCTGATAATGATTATGCTGGGAAGTCTCCATTCCCGGGGTCAGGAATGTGATGATAATGTATTAAAGGAGGCGCAAAAAAAATATGATATCGGTTTATTTAGCGATATTAAGGAAATGCTTCAGCCCTGCATTGAAAACGGGTTTACGCAAAAACAACTGATACAGGCATACCGTTTAATGTCAGTTTCTTATCTTGCATTGGATTCTGTCAGCCAGTCCATCTCATTTGCCAATAAACTGATCAGTATAAAACCGGATTTCGATGCCGAACTTTTTGGTCCCCAAAAATTCGAGCATATAATTAACGATATTAAGCAATCGGGTTCAAGCGTACAAATTGTATCAGTTTCCAAACGTGCAGAAAATCTGCATGAAGCCCCGGCTACCGTGTTGGTTATCTCAAGGGAAGATATTATGAGCCGCGGATATGTTGATCTGGAACAACTTTTTAGCGATTTACCCGGATTTGATGTTTCAAGAACTTTTGGACCCACTTATTCAAACATCTATCAAAGAGGCTACCGCTCAAATAATACAGACCGGACCCTTTTTCTGGTTGACGGGGTTGAAGAAAATGATCTGTGGTCCAACATTTCCTATTGGTCAAGGCAATTTCCGGTCTCCAATGTGGAAAGGATTGAAATTCTTTATGGACCAGCCTCTACGATGTACGGGGCAAATGCATTGGTCGGAGTGGTGAATGTGATTACCCGTGATACGGAAATCCTGGCCGGCAAAAAGAATGTGGGTGTTAAAGTCAATACCGGAGGGGGAACCTATAATACCCGATTCCTGGACATGACCATTGCACTCAAAAAGAATAATGTATCATTTTCAACAACAGTTAAACGATTCACGTCATCCGAAGCAAACCTTTCAGGTTATCCGGAATTCAATTACAATTCAAATGACTATAATTCAATTGATTATGCATCCTTATTAAGCGTTACATCCAATGCTGCAAGTTTTGTAAGAACCAATCAGATAACTCCCGGTAATCCATATTTTACAATTAACCGGGATACCAGAGGCGATACAATATCAGTAGGTCTTACGGATGCCGGTGTTAATGCGGCCAGAAATTATGACAAATCAGCTTACACTCAGAAGCTTAGTGGGAATCCGGTTGGATATTCCAATATTTCGGATCATTGGTATCTCTATGGAAAATTAAAGTTTACCAATCTGCAGCTGGGCTATGAGTTTTGGAGATCTGAATCTGCTGGAACCAATTATTACAACGATAATAATGAAGCAGGAGCGAAGAATGGGAGTCTTTGGGAACCTAAGCAATCCTTTTTCTATATGAAATATGATAATAATATTTCCGATAAATTAAATCTGATGAACTTTTCAGAGTACAGGATAACCGAAGTTGGAGCTAATTCAAAAGCTGTATATCTCAATAATTATTCAAACGGGTCGCTGGGAAGCGCCGACTTAGCCGCGAATGTTAATCCCTTTTGGATTACCCAATTTTATTACCAGATTTCGCGTCAGTTTAGAAATGAATTTAAAATAACCTACAATCCCAATACCATGCTTAATCTGGTTGGTGGAATTGAGGTAAGAAACAGTTCGATACAAGGGGACTACCGGACTGCTGCCTATATTGGGAACGACCTTGTATCTCCCCAAAATCTTCCAAATGCACTTCTTCACCCGGCCAGTGTTATTGAGATTGGTACCAGTTCAGGTGATGCGATGCCCGGTGGAAATGATTTTAGTATCTACGATTTGGGAGCATATGCACAGGGAACCTGGAAATTTAAGGACATTTACAAGTTTACACTGGGTGGTCGTTACGATTATAACAAGATCAGGGTGACGGGAGGCTATGGTTCTCAGTTTAATCCCCGTGTTGCCATGGTAGTCACTCCCGGCAAGTTTATTTTCAAGGGTATCTATGCAAGTGCATTTCAAAACGCATCAAACTGGACCAAATTTTCAACCAACACCTCCCGCAAACTGGATAATCCCAACCTCAATCCTGAAAAGGTTTCCAATATTGACCTGAGTCTGGCTTATCGATTTACAAAGGACATCTTTGCTGATCTGGTATATTATAATTCGAGTTTTAATGGTGTAGTTGGAACGGGTATTGTAAAATTGGCCGATGGCACTGCAACAGGTCAGAATCAGGCTATTGGGGCACTTAAGATTCAGGGACTTCAATCTAATCTGAATCTTAAAATAAGTAATTACGGGATTTATGCCAATTTTACCTATACCGACCCCAAAAACAATATTCTAAAAAATGGGAAATTAACCAATACCTATCAGCGGATAGGGGACATTGCAAGTTTTCACCTGAATGCAGGTGTTAATGCAACTTATTTTGATCACCTTAATTTGAATCTGAGAATGAATTATGTCGCCAACAGACCGGTGGGGCCCGGTACATCGGTCCCTGCCAATCCGGGTAATTTCCCTGCATTTGTCCTGGTTAACGGTTCGGCTACCTATAAGGAATTATTACCTGGACTAAACGCCCAGGTGATTATCAATAATATTTTTGACTTACAATATTTTGACCCGGGAATCAGGTCAGCCGACGGGGGGTTTTATTCCTACCGGACACCACAACGTGGACGAAACTTTCTAATTAGATTAATTTATGAGCTCTAGTGTATCAATAATGACAGAAATTAAATCTGAATATATATTCAATAAGCCAAAAAGCATTTGTAAAAATCTGAGTGAATGGGAGAAAAGTATTCTGCTGCTCAATAAAACGGATTTTGCAAAATCCTATAAAGAACATATTCAAGCTGAAATAAATAGCTATGGATTAAGCTTAAGGTTAGCTAAACTATCGGATATTGATGCAGTATATGATTTTATTCTCTCCTGTTTTAGTCAGGAATACATTGAAGATGTCAGTAAATATGATTTGTTCCGATTCATTGAATATGGGCACGGTCTGATCATTGAGGATGCTCAGCAGGTAATTTTAGGTTGCCTTTTTGAAGTAGGTTATGAGAAAAGGTGGAAAATCTCCTATTCTATCCGACTCGGAATCGATGAAAGGCTAAAGGGGAAAGGATTTGGAAAACTGCTCACTATTTACTCTTGTATTTTAGCCATGGAGCGTGGTTCAGAGGTGAAAGTTGGTCTGATCAGTTACGATAATCTGGTCAGCCTTCATATTCACGTGAATCAGGCCGGATGGTTAATTGATAAGTTTTATGACAATCTGGAGTCATTAGGTCTCAGTTTCGAGTTCAGTTTGCCTTTAACTCCTGAGTCATTGCTAAGAAATAGAATCGATCAGGAGAAGGTTCGGATTTATATTGAAGAACATATCGCCGGAGTTGATTACATACTCATTGATTGCGTTGATATTGAGACAATTAAATTAACTTATAACGATTGTAAATTCAGGATAGCCGCAGTTATCAGACAGGATGAAAATAGGGGTAAACCATTATTTCTTGCCTTACCGGTTGCAATATTGTATTCCAAAAAGTAAATCAGATTTATGAAAAACGCAATTCTTAAAGCCCTGAATATCCGGAAAGGAGAAGAAACAGCTATTAGCCTGCTGTTGCTTTATTCCTTTATTATGGGCTCTGTAATTGCATTTTTTTATACCTCGGCAACCTCAATGTTTGTAGTTAATTTTGAGAGCTCTTTTTTGCCGTATGCCTATATTGGCGGTGGGATCATGAGTTACCTGGTATGGCTTTTATATGCACGTATCGAAAGGTTTGTCAGCTTTCGAATCCTGACACTCTTTGGAATTTCTCTGCTTTTAATAACGGTAGGCTTTTTTGTTTTGGGGATTCGCTTTTTCAACAACAAGTGGCTTACCTTTATGATGTTTGTATGGATACGTGTATTTATCTTCATATCCGTTGTCGGGTTCTGGGGGCTTGCAACCAAAATATTTGACCTTCGTCAGGGAAAGCGAATTTTTGGCTTAATAAGTTCCGGTGAGGTCATTTCCGATATCGTAGGCTTTTTCTCCATACCTTTAGTACTTCATTTTATTAAAACCTCCGATTTACTTTATATATCCTTATTTGGCTTGGTAATTTGTTTATTTTTAATGCTTTACATTTTCAGGCATTTCCAGAAACCATTAAGTAGTTTTAAGGATACCAGCCCGGAGAAAAATATGAATACCTCCATAACGTTTGTTTTTAAGGACAAATATCTCACGATACTTATTCTTATGGCCTTAATGCCAATGTTTGGGATGTGTTTCGCAGATTACTCCTTTTTACATCAGATCAAAATTGAATATAACAGTCAGGATGTGCTGTCCAGCTTTTTAAGTATCTTTTTCGGAGCCACTGCAGTAGCTGAATTCGTCCTGAAATCTTTCTTCTCGGGAAGATTACTAAATAAATACGGACTTAAAGTGGCTCTCCCGGTTTTGCCGGTTATTCTTGCGGGATGTGTATTTCTTGCTGTTTGTTCTGGTGTTTTGTATGGAACAACAGGATTATTCTTCTCATTTATTGCATTCACCAAAATGCTTGACAGGGTATTGCGAAGCGCAGTATACGACCCTTCCTATCAGATATTATACCAGCCGCTTCCATCAAAAGACCGGTTGAATGCACAGGGGATGGTTGAAGGGATGGCAAAGGGCCTGGGTTTTGCCTTAGCCGGCGGGGTAGTTTTGTTATTTACACAGCTTAATGCACTTAATCTGGTTCATTTCAATATTCTGTTTCTGATTATATTGGCTGTCTGGATAAAGATTAGCCTGAATATGTATCACGAATACCGGGGCTCACTCACCAAAATATTCACCTCAAACGAACATAATGGTTCTGTGTTAGGTAATTACAAATCCAATTCAGCTGTATTGGTCCAAATAGTGGAAGAAGATGATGATGCCAACATCAACCTGATCATGAATATCATGCTTAATGTTCAGCCACAAAAAATGAATCGTTTTTTGCAGCAGATATTAGCCTCATCAACTTTAGCCAGTCAGAAAAAAATATTGGAACAAATAAAGGGCAGACGGTTAATTTCTGCGGAGTCAGTAATCAAAAATCAGATGCTCTCTATTCCTGATATCATGAATAAAGTGCCATTTGAACGCGCATTATCCGATTTGAGTCAGTCCAAAAAGACAGATTTTGAAACCTTGTTAGTATTATCTCAATCAAAAGTGGTTGATGAAAGAACTCTTGCGGCTAATCTACTTGCCTATTCCAGCAGTTATAAGGTCCATAAAATCTTGCAGGCACTGTTACAGGACGAACATCCGGAAACCAGAAAGGCAGCTCTGGTCAGTTCAGGTCGTATCGGGAAAAGAGAGTTATGGCCCTATATTATTCAAAATCTATTTTACACGAGCTTCTCACCACAGGCTATCTCTGCCATAAAAATGATCGGGGAACCAATTTTGTCTGAGCTCGATAACTATTTCGACAAGAATACGACAAACAAAGATGTCAGACTTAAAATTGTTGATATTTTTGCCGGCATCAGATGTGATAAATCATTGAATTTATTGCGCACACGTATCCAATATCCCGATGAAACCATTCGGCACCATGTATTTAAGGCCTTAAGTAAATTGGAATATCGGGCAAAACGGATGGACATCAGCCTTCTTAAGGAAACTATTGATGAGGAAATTGCAATTACTGTTTGGGTAATGGCTGCATTGCTGGATGTTCAGAAGGGGAATAACATGCCTTTGCTGGAGGATGCATTGGAATACGAACTGCAGCAGAAAAAAGAGAATGTTTTTCTGCTGCTGTCCATGCTTTATGATTCGAAAACGATCCAATATATTCAGGAAAGTTTTCTTTCAGGTACGCATGAATCAAAGGTTTATGCCACAGAGATCCTCGATTTAACGGTGTCGTCCGACATCAAGGAAATTTTTCTTCCCTTACTTGAAGATTTATCGGTAGAGGATAGTCTGGCCCTCTTCAGAGATAAGTATCCCCAGCAAAAAATGACAATCCTTGAACGTTTGAAAGATATCATCAACAAAGATTACCTTAAAATCAACCGATGGACCAAAGCTTGTGCGATTATGCATCTTGAAGATTATCATGGGAATGAAAATGTTTTGCTTTCCAATTTCCTAAATCCGGATCCCTTTATCATGCAGAACTCTGTAAAGATCCTGGAAATGCAAAATTCAGAAAGATTTAAATTTGTATATAGTAAATTGGATAAGGAGAAAGTGAGTTTCATCAATAAATATAAAATTCAGTTCAATAAAGAAGTTCCCGATTTATCACTCCTCGAGAAAGTCAATCTGGTGAAAAGAAATCGTCTTTTTAATTCTTTTCCCAATCCTGACATCGCCAGAATAGTGGAAAATTCGGCAGAAATCATAATAATAAAAGGGGAGGAGATTAATCCACGGGAGATAGCCCAGGATTCAATATTATTTGTTTTATCAGGAAGCCTGACTGAATATTACAACAATCAACAAACCAGACAAATAAATGAAAATGAATATTATTGGGGTATCGTAAATGAGCATGAAGAAAGCGTCAGACTGAAAAGTGAAATCACCTCCACCTTACTTATTTTAAGTCCTGAATTAATTTTTAATGCCATGTCAGATAACAGCGAATTTACGCTGCAGGTAATTGGAATCTTAAGTAAAACAGCATAATAATTCAAACAATGATGAGCAATAAGGCAGTAAATAGGAAGTCTCATTTAACACTCATTTTCATTTTGATGTTGACACCGATCTGTTTATTGGCTCAAAATCAGGATGTAGGTTTTCCTTATATTAAAAATTACTATCCTTCGGAATATAAGGCACACGTTCAGAATTTTGGTGTAGTACAGGATACCAGAGGTATTATGTATTTTGCAAATTTTAGAGGTATACTTGAATTTGACGGGCAGACCTGGAGAACGATTCAAACTTCAAAGATATCACAGGTGACCGCTCTGGCAATTGATTCTACGGGAACCATTTATGTTGGAGCAGCTGGTGAGATAGGTTTTCTCCATTCGGACGCAAAAGGGGTGCTTGTGTTTTCAAGTTTGGAGGATTCATTGCCACCAGAATACCGGCACTTTAAGTATATAACCTCCATTCTGGCTACAAAAGATGGGATATATTTTGTTACAGATGCCACCATATTATTGTGGAATGGCAGTTCCTTCAAAATTGTAAAGTCAGAGGGGCCGATAAGTGCAGCCTACTTTGTGAATGACATACTCTATTTTTTCGATAAGGGGAACGGATTACAGTACCTCCAAAATACCCAAAAAATTAAGGTTCCAACAGGAAAGGAATTTTCGGAGGCGGTAGTTATCAAGGGAATGTTGTCTTTGGGAACAAACAAAGTTCTTATCGCAACAGGAATAAACGGACTCCTTATCATGGATGAGAAAGGGATTTCCGATTTTCGGACCTCTGATGACAAATATTTGCAGCAGAACAGTATATCCTGCGCCATTAAACTTAAGGATGGTACAATTTGTCTGGGAACTGAAAGAGGTGGCCTTGCCCTCTTCTATTCCGATGGCACTTTGAAACAAAAAATTGATCAGGGAATTCAGAATGATTATGTAAGAGCCTTATATACAGACAGTAAAGATGTTTTATGGTTGGCGCTTGATAACGGTATCTCACGGATTGAAATTCCTTCAAGCCTCACTTTCTTCGATAAAAAAAGAGGTGTCGATGGCGCTGTAAATCAGATATTTCGTCATAACGGGAATATCTATTTCGCCACAGACAAGGGGCTGTATCATTATGACGACAACCAAAAAATATATATCCCGGTCACAGGTATTAATTCTGCCTGCTGGTCTCTATTGCCCGACAATAATTCAATCATTGCGGCAACAAGCAAAGGTGTGTTTTTAGTAACAACAACCTCAACCACTCTGCTTGCACCCGGTTTTTCGTTTAAATTATTTAGCTCCCAAAAAAATAATTCTTCAGTTTTTGTTGGTCAGCTTGATGGTATTACTCATCTGCAAAATGTAAACGGGAAGTGGATCTCCGAAGGAAAGATTAAGGGAATAACCGATGAGGTTTCTGAGATTCAGGAGGACCAAAACGGTATATTGTGGGCAGTAATTGCAACACAGGGATTGGTCAGGATAAACCCCGACGGAGTTGAGAATCCGGTAATCTACGATGAAAATAAAGGTTTGCCATCAAGATTCGGGAACCACATTAACAAAGTTGAGAGCCGGCTTTTGGTTACTACCCAGAACGGAATATTTTCCTTTGATCCAAATAGCGATAAATTCATCCGGGTAACTGCTATCCAAAGAGATACGCTGATTCCAAAGGAATGGATATCTAAAATAGTGCAGGATCCCAAAGGTAATTTGTGGAGTACAAGTGGAGACGAAACACATATCCAATTTCGGGATGGAAGCAGCAAAGTTGCCTCAACCCAAATATTACTAAGTCCTGTGCAGGATAAAACAATATGGACAATTTATCCTGAACCGGACGGAAGGGTTTGGTTTGGGGGTACTGATGGAGTATTTAGTTATGAACCAGGCATTCAGAAAAATCTCGCTGAAGTTCCCAGGGTGCTGATTCGCAATTTTTCTATTGCAGGAGATTCAATCTTATTCGGCGGTGCTTTTTCAACCGCGAACCATCGGATCACCACTATTCAACCAGATCAAATAAAACCACACTTGGATTACCGTTCGAATACTGTAACATTCAATTTTGGATGCCCTTCATTCAGTATGTATGAGAAGGTCGAATTTCAATATTTTCTCAAAGGGTTTGAATCAGAGCCATCTGCATGGATTACAGACACATACAAGGAATATACGAACCTGCCTCCGGGAGAATTCACCTTTACGGTAGTTGCTAAAAATATATATGGTCAAATAACTGCTCCGGCTACTTTCCAGTTTTCAATAAAAAAACCATATTATCAAACTATTCTTGCCTTCATAATCTACTTTCTGCTCTTTGTGGTAATACTTTATATCATTGTTCGGTTGCGTTCACAAAAACTGATTCAGGAGAAAAAAAATCTGGAGAACCTGATTAAAGAACGAACCGCAGAAGTGGTTAGTCAAAAGGAGGAAATTGAAAAGCAATCGGAAGAACTCAGTAGTAAAAATGCCGAACTTGAGAAGATTAACCTGATTGTTAAGTCCATTAACTCGGAGATACATTTTTCAAGCCTGCTTCAATCGTTTCTTGAAAAAACAAAAGTTATTGGTGGAGTAGAAAAAGCAACCATGCTGGTTCATGATAAAGCGACTGATTCATTCAGTTTCAAAGCTGGATTTGGATGGGATGTCTCTTTTGTTTCAAATGTCAGGATGACCCTAAATGAAGTGGAGGAATACTATTTAGCCAATGCAGACGAGATTCATGAAGATATTTTTGAAATCAGAAAACTCAATTCAGAAGCGGGACCGGAGAATCTGTTAAAACTCGAAATTCCAAAATCAATAGTGGTGATGATGGTTAGGGTTAAGGATACCGTAGAGGGTTTCTTAATTCTGGAGAATATGCATAAAAAGAACGCATTTAATCAACAGGATTTTAGTTTGCTTCACAACCTGAAAGAACACATCATCTCTGCGTTTATTAAAACCATCATTCTCGAAGATTTACAAACCACCCTTATTAATCTGAAAGAAACTCAGGAACAGCTTATTCAGCAGGAAAAAATGGCTTCTGTCGGGCAACTTACCAAAGGAATTGTTGACCGGATATTAAATCCGTTAAACTATATCACTAATTTCTCCCTGCTTACCAATGACTTGTCAATTGAAATTGAAGAATTACTTGATGACATTAAAGCGAATATTGATCTTAAAACTTTTGATGAGTTAAAGGATTTACTGAAAATGGTAAAGTCAAATGTTCTCAAAGTTAATGAACATGGTATTTCTGCCTCCCGGATTGTGAAAGGAATGGAGAAATTATTGAAAGAACGGACCAAGACGTTTATCCTTACTGATTTAAATACCCTGGTGGAGAGTCATATTGAAATTGCATTACAGGAATATCAGATCGAGAATAAAACTTTTAAGGTTGAAATTATAAAAGCATTGGATGCGACAGCCAGGAAGATTAAAGTTTTGCCAACTGAATTAGGTTCTGTCATAGTCAATACGGTTGTCAACTCATTCTATGCCGTGGATGAAAAGATGAAGAAAGTGAAAGATTTCAAACCGGAAATCAAGATCTCAACCGATTTTTCTCAGGACGAGGTTAAAATTATTGTCCGAGACAATGGAAATGGAATTCCGGAGCTCGAGCAAAAGAAATTATTCTCTCCGTTTTTTACAACCAAACCGACTTCAAAAGGTACCGGGCTCGGTTTATATATGAACCTGGATATCATAAAGTCTCATAAAGGGACAATTGAGGTTGATTCCAAAGAGGGGGAATACACCACCTTCACCATAAAAATACCTAAAAATGAGGATATCTAAATTGATTAAAGAGAACCGGGGAAATTAACTATAAATGTTACACCTTTGACTAACCTGGAGATCTTCAGGCATGAATATAAAACTTTGAAAGAAATGGATACACCAGACAAGATAATGCCTGTAACAGAAGAACAACTTTTGCTTCTTTCAGCCGAACTCGAAGAGATAAAGCAAAAATTCATTCAAAGCGATAAGCTTGCTTTTATTGGCAAACTTACTACCGGTATTATGCACGAGATTAAGAATCCCTTAAATTTTATAAATAATTTCACAAAACTGAGTCAGGAACTTTTAGAAGAATTAAATGTTATAATAGATGAAATCAGTGACAAGCTGGATGCAGATAGTTTAGCTGATCTGAATGATATCAGATCAATGCTCAAAGGCAATTTAAATAAGGTGCTCGAAAATGGCGAACGGGCTCAACGAATTATTTTCTCCATGCTGGCTCAGATGCACGACAGGCAGGAGATCGTTTTTGAGCTGACAGACATCAATAAACTTGTTGACGAATTTGCTAAATTGGCCTATCAGGGAATGAGAGGCAATGACAGGGAGTTTAATCTGACTTTTAAAACAGATTACGATCGGTCAATCCTCCCCGTTAACCTTGAATTTCAGGAGATGAGCAGAGTCATAATCAATTTGGTAGATAATGCTTGTTATACGCTGAACGAAAAAAAGAAAAAAATGAAAGATCAGTTTTCTCCTGAGATTCTATTGTCAACCAAAAAACTTGACAATTTTATTGAAATAAAAATAAGAGATAATGGCAATGGTATTCCTCAACCAGTTATTGATCAGATTTTCAACCCTTTTTTCACGACAAAGCCAAAGGGTCAGGGAACCGGGCTTGGACTTTCATTGAGTTATGATATAATCACCAATGTTCATAAAGGGGAGATAGAAATTTTGACAAAAGAAAATGAGTATACTGAGTTCAGGATTCTCATTCCTGTAAATTTAGCTTGATGAAGAAGTTGTTTCTTATCCCCATTTTATTGATTACGAATCATCTGTTTGGGCAGCTTTCAGTTTCACTTCATCACTATGATTATTATGATTTTTCGGCGATTAAAAAGAATATTAAATCAACAGTGAGTGTCTATGTCAAACAGGATATCGGGTCGTCTTTTAAGTTTACCTCTTTCTCACTTGTCAATAATAAATGGGGTGAAAGCCTGATCGGATTAGAATACAGTCCATTTAAATGGTTATCACTGGAGGGTGAAGTTGGGATCGAAACAAATATTGAATCTTATGGCTATAGGCGAAACCTGATTCGAAGAGCAGAATTAGTAACTGTGGTAACCAATAAATTTGTATTCCTGGTCACTTTTGAGCAGGGAAGTCTGAACTGGTTTGATCTTAGGATGTTCTACATGTTAAAACAGACTGGAATTGGGGCAATGGCCAGTCAATATTACGGGCTTGGTCCGATAGTCCTTTATCATATTGGTAAAAGCCGGTTTAAAGTCTGGTCATCAATGCTTTATAACTGGGACAATTCAGATTATGGAACAATGATTGGAATATATTATAGGATGTAAAATAGATACTCCGCAGTATGCCAGAAAGCAGATGCAGTATGTTTAGGATTGAAGAATACTTTAAAAGTACACGATATGGAAAATACAGTATCAATTTTATGCGTTGACGATGAGCAGGACATGGAAATGCTTATTTCACAGAAATTCAGGAAAAGTATACGGGATAAGGAGTACAGCTTTATTTTCGCCCAGAATGGAATACAGGCACTGGAACAGTTGGATAATAATCCGAATATCAGTTTGATCCTCTCTGATATTAATATGCCGGAAATGGATGGATTGACATTTCTTTCAAAATTAAAAGACCGTAAAAATGCGGAAATTAAAACGGTCATGGTTTCTGCATATGGTGATATGGAAAACATTCGGACAGCCATGAATCGAGGGGCCTTTGATTTCATTACCAAGCCTATCAATTTTGAAGATATGGAGATCACCATTGCAAAAACAGTGGAAGAGATAAACCAATACAAAAAGTTTCAGAAAGACAGGGATAACCTGGTCTCCATCCAGAAAGACCTGAGTATCGCCTATGATATCCAACAGTCCATGTTGCCTAAAAATTTTCCTGCATTTCCCGGGCGCACCGATTTCGACTTGCACGGAGTGCTTCAACCTGCCAAAACAGTTGGCGGTGATTTGTTCGACTATTTCCTCATTGATGAAGATCACCTGTTTTTTATGGTAGGAGATGTTTCGGATAAGGGAATATCTGCCGCATTATTTATGGCCATCACCAAATCACTGTTTAACAGCAATTTCTCAAACGGAAATTACTCTGACATGGTCGAAGAGATTTCCAAAATCAATAGGGCCCTGTCGCAAAATAATGATTCTATGATGTTTGTCACGGTATTCGTATGTATTCTTAATCTTAAAACAGGTGAAGTCAACTACGTAGACGGTGGTCATGAATGCCCGCTGATACTCCGGGGAGGAAAAAAAGTTGAGGTATTTAAAAAGAAAAACGGATTCCCAATTTGTATAGATCCCAATTTTCAGTATAAACAATATCAGTTTAATTTGCAGCCCGGCGATTCCATCGTATTGTATACCGATGGTCTGGAAGATGCCCAGAATGTGGCGGGGGAACGAAGAACCATTCAGCCAAGTATTGATATTTTAGAATCTCTTGAGCCCAATATGGAACCGGTACATATTAACGCCTTACTTTTAAAAGAGGTAAATAACTATATAGGTACTGCCAATCAGTTTGATGATATCACCATTCTTACTGTAAATTACTATGGATAAACCTGATATATATGGTACTCAAGGATTATCCGCGATTTGCTCTGGATTTATTAATTGCCCGATAATTTGAATGGGTAAAATCATGAATCTCGAAGATAAAATATTGATAATTAATGAAATAAGCGATTCGATTAAAGGTTGTAAATTTTTATCGGATGATTAAATTTTTTTATTATAACTTTCTTATCTTGTACCCACATATTCTAAATAAAAACTGATCAAAGATTTATTATTATGAAAAGACATTTTTTCAAGACAGGGATAATCCTTTTATTGGCAATCCTGATATGTTCGAGTTGTAATCAAAGACCTAAAGTTAAGGAAAAACCGGTGATCAACTCAAAAGGCCAGACTGGCACCGTGGAGGTTGAAGTTTTTGATGCAGTCAAGCTAAAGGATCAGTTGGTAGAGATCATTAAAACGGCTCCAAAACCAAACGAACTGGTTGATTTTATTAACAAGGGCGGTTATTCCTATATTGCAGATCTCACACTTTCTCCTGAAAATGCGGAGAAATATATGACTTTAGCAGAGCAGAGCCTTGCAACAGGAGTTTATAAGTTTGACCTCTATTATGCCAAAGTCTATAATCGCTACGATATTGTAGATCAAATATTTGATGTACAACAAAAACTTGTTACCAAGATTGGTTTACAAAGTGATATTGCCTCAATGAAAAAGTACAATGACAGGATAAAGCAAAATAAAGAGAATACAGACTCTTTAAATATCATTATTTCTGCTGTGATGAATGAGCTGTCGCAGAGTTATCTTACAGGAGAGCATTCGGGTGTTTATGCTTTGTCGTATGTGAGTGCAAATATCGAAGGGTTGTATATTCTTACCCAGATTGCCTCAATGGCCAAAGACAATTCGGAACTTCTTAAGCTGATTGGGCAACAGAAAGAACGGGTCAAAACCAATTATATGCTTTTGGAGATTATGGCAGCTGATGCAGCTGTGGCCCCCATTTTTGAAAAGATGAAACCGATTATGGATTCTTTTAGTATTACCCAGGAATTTAGTGCCAAACAACTTGCCGAAGTTGCACCGCTGATTGAAAAGCTTCGGACAGATATCGTCAAATAACCGGGTGATAACTATTTGAGTCAGTTTTGTCCTGTACTTCCTTCATGAAGTACAGGACTAAGCTTTTTTATCGGGTTGCTCTGTATCAATATCCCAACAACCAATGAACGAAGTCACACTCAATGCACTGATCAACCTGTTTGCCATCTTTTCGGCGATAACCAGATCGGAACGTCAGTACGCCAGAAGCTCATTCTCGTCTTATCTGGAATTACATCTGGGAATATCTTCTTCTGAAGAATACCGAAAATTGTTTGATGAACTGATTGATTTTTATGGAATTGATGAACCTGGCGAGCCTCAGTTCGACATGATTCACCAGGCGGAAACAATCTGCAACAACATCCGTGGGAGGCTCCACCGGACTGAGCAGATCATGTTATTTCTTCGTTTTCTGGAACTTTCAAGAAGGGAGGATGATCATAATAAGCCGGGAGAACTATTTCTGACTGTTGCCCGGGTTTTCTCCATAACTCCGGAGGAGTACCGGAAGTACTGTACTTTTATTTACGGATTTTCCACCAATGATCCCAACTGTTCTGAATTTCTGGTTATAAATCAGGATGAAGAAAATTTGCCACATGCAATAAAACAATTGCACCGGGATAATCTGGATGGAGAACTGGTTTTTCTTTTTCTGAAAGATATAGGTCGTTACATTCTGATATTCAGGGGTAAAGAGAATCTATATCTCGAAGGTAATCCCATCCTTCCCGGACGATTTTACGCCTTCAAAGAGGGGAGTATTGTCCGTGGAGCAAGAGTTTCACCGATCTATTTTACCGATGTAAATGCAGCTTTCTTTAATCAGACCGAGACTCCCACATTTACCCTTAATGGCCAAAATGCCGAATTCAAATTCAAAAATAGTCAGAATGGACTCTATGAATTCAATTTTACTGAGAAATCAGGACAACTAATTGCCATTATGGGAGGAAGCGGGGTAGGAAAATCAACCCTGCTCAATATCATGAATGGGAATATTCCGTTGGATAAAGGTCGGATCTTAATCAATGGTCTCGATATTTACGAACATAAAAGAGATATTGAAGGACTGATCGGATTTGTACCCCAGGACGACCTGCTCTTCGAAGAGCTTACGGTTTGGGAGAATTTGTACTATAATGCGCGGCTTTGCCTGGATAATTTCAGTGAAGAAGATATCAATAAGGCAGTTACAAAAGTTCTCCAGGAGCTTGAGTTATTTGAATTCCGTGAATTACAGGTGGGAAGTCCCCTTAAGAAATTCATTAGCGGAGGACAACGCAAACGGTTAAATATTGCACTTGAATTAGTGCGTGAACCTTCTATATTGTACGTAGATGAGCCCACCTCCGGACTCTCATCGATGGACTCGGAGAAAGTAATGCTTCTTTTGAAACATCAGGCCCGGCAGGGGAAGTTAGTTATTGTAAACATCCACCAGCCCTCATCCGATATCTTCAAATTATTTGATAAACTTTGGATCATGGATAAGGGAGGGAGAATGATCTACACGGGCAATCCTCTCGATGCAATCATCTATTTTAAGGAGCTGACTAATCATGTGAATCCACTCGAATGTGAATGCCTTCATTGCGGCAATGTCAATCCTGAACAGGTTCTCGAAATCGTTGAGACTAAGAAAATTGACGAGTCGGGTAATTTTATCCCCCAACGTAGATTTCCACCCGAAGAATGGTATCGTCTTTTTAAGCAGAATATCGAAAAGGTGGATATGTCCGGCCACGATGTAATTTCCGGGATTCCGAAAACGCATTTTAAAAAACCCGGTGTCTGGAAGCAACTGCAGATCTTCTTTTCCCGTAATATGCGGATCAAGATCTCTGACAAACAATATCTGTTGATTAACCTCATTGAAGCTCCGTTGCTGGCCCTGATCGTAGGCTATTTCACTAAATTTTCCGAAGGAAACGACTATATCTTCTCTCAGAATAAAAACCTGATTTCCTATATTTTCATGGCTATTGTTGTTGTGCTCTTCATGGGTATGAGTGTGAGTGCAGAGGAGATTATTAAAGACCGAAAAATTTTGCAACGTGAATCTTTTCTTAACCTGAGCCGGTTTAGTTACGTTAACTCAAAAGTCGCTTTTTTGGTCTTGTTGTCGGCTTTTCAAACCTTAACATTTGTGCTTGTTGGAAATATGGTCATCGGGATCCATGGATTGACTTTGAGTTACTGGCTGGTCCTTTTTTCAGTGGCGGTATTTTCAAACTTACTGGGCCTTAACATCTCATCGGCCTTTGATTCGGTGGTAACTATCTATATTCTGATTCCCTTACTGCTGATTCCTCAGATCCTGCTATGCGGGGTAATTGTGAAATTTGACGATTTACAGGACAAATCTGCAGACAAGGATGCAGTACCGATAGTTGGAGAACTGATGTGTGCCCGTTGGGCATTTGAAGCCCTGGCAGTGGAGCAGTTTATGGGAAACCGATATATGGCTGAATTTTTTGATGAGGAAAAGAAGTTGGCCCAGGTCCGATTCCGTTCAGATTTACTTCTGACTGAACTCATTGGCCGGGTTGATTTTGTTGGTGGACAATTAAATACAGGTAAATCATCCGGAGAGTTTGAAATAAAATTGTCGATTATCAGAAATGAAATAAAAGGGCTTGACGCGGAAAGGATTCTCCCTCCGTTTGTACCCGTGGATTCAATTGCAGCTGGAAAATTCAACGGTCGGATTGCAGAACTTGCAAAAAAACATCTGCAGGATTTGCAGCATTTTTACTCCGGTCAGAAAAATCAGATGCGCCATCAGGAAGATGCAAAGGTATTAAGTCTTAACAGGCAATTTGGAAGTAACTATCTTTTCGACCTGAAACAAAAACATAACAATCTTGCGATTGAGGATTTGGTGCTTAATGCCGGTTCAAAGGAGTATTACCGGGAGACAACTTCCCGGCTAATGCAGAAAATCGCCCCGGTTTATAAGGTGCCCGACTTTAATAATGGAAGGGCTCATTTCCTGGCTTCAGAGAAAAGGGTTCTTTCCCAATCATTCAGAACTTTATTTTTTAATGTATCGGTAATCTGGCTGATGACCATTTTCCTGTATATTACCTTGTATTTTGACTTGTTTCGGAAGATTCTGAATAAATAGGTGGGAAATCCAATTTAGGCGATTAATATCAGATTCGGGTTATCGATGATGACTTGGGGCAATTGGTTAAAATTCTTCCAGGGCGAATTCTTATCTTTATTCAGAATTACAAGATGATTATGTATCTGGAAGTCATATTATTGAAAGCTGCTGAAGCTATTTGGCAGCTGCCGCTGACGGCTGCCAAATAGCAATCAGGAAATGTTCAAAACCTCGTCAAGACCCGAAATTTTAAATGTTTTCTTTACTAACGGCTGACAATTGATAATCGCAAATTTGCCAGCGCCAGCTTGTTTTGCATGAATTACACAAGTCCGGATAAATGAAGAGGCAATATAGTCGACTCCACCAATATCAAATATAAGGGAGTCTTCCGGATGTCTGTTTTTCATAATTGGTTCAGACTGAATTATTTCATTCAGTTCCCCTGCGGCCATATAATCCAGACGACCTGTGAATATGACCTTAATCGTTTTTTCTTCGTTGTTATATTCAAAATTAACCATTTGGATGATTATTTATTAAGTTATTGTTTTAGTGGTTTTTATAATACTCTTTTGTGATGTCATCGGCGGTTTGAGACTCGTCAAAGTATTTTGACTGGTCGAAGTTAAACCACATCTCGTTGGGTTTACGACGGCAAACGCGTTGTATATTCAGAAGATTTCTGGCGGTGATATTTTCGGTGGTAATATTTTTGCCACCTGTTCCGCAGCCAAGAGTTAAGGAGGGAGGAAGCGCATTGAAAAGATGTCCTACAGCACCCTGGGAGGTAGGTGTATTTACCAGGACACGTCCGGCATTGAGCAATTCTGCATAGTCCATGATACGCTTCTCATTATTCGAGTAAATACATGCGCTGTGACCGATTCCTCCGAGGTAGTTAAGGTCGATGCAATAATTTATCGCAGAGTGGTAATCTTTTGCACTGTAAAAGGCGAGGATAGGTGCCAGCACCTCACCTGAAAGGGGAAATTCCTTCCCGATTCCACCGGGCATCACCATCAGGATTTTTGTCCCTTCAGGTACCTCAATATCCGCTAACTTTGCGATTGTTGAAACTGATTGTCCTACAACCTGGGCACTCATACTACCTGTTTCGGTTACTATTGCGATCTTCTCAACTTTCGCAATCTCTTCAGCATTCAGGAAATAACAATTTTGTCGTTCAAATTCTGCCTTAACCTGCAGTTTAATGGAATCAAACACGACAATGGCCTGTTCACTGGCACATATGGTTCCATTGTCAAAAGTTTTTGAGGAAATGATATTGCTGACGGCAAATGGAATATCCGCACTATCATCAATAAATACAGGAACGTTCCCTGGTCCCACGCCAATAGCAGGGTTCCCTGAACTATAGGCTGCTTTAACCAATCCCGTCCCTCCTGTAGCCAGAATAAGGGCGATTTTAGGGTGTGCCATCATGATTTGTGTAAATTCCCGGCTTCCTGATGAAATCATCTGGATGCAATCCTAAGGAGCTCCTGCTCCCAGGGCTGCCTCATAGCAAATCCTTACTGCCTCAGCACACGATTTAGCAGCTCCTCTGTGCGAGCTGACAATAATGGGATTCCGCGATTTCAGGCAAATCAGGATTTTGAACATTACCGTAGAGGTTGGGTTGGTAACCGGAATAACGGCAAGGATAGGTCCCAAAGGTTGGGCAATCTCGGCAATGCCGGTTAGAGAATTGTAAGAGATAACCCCTACTGTCTTTTCATTCTTAATGCTTTCATACACCAACTGTGTTCCCAGAACATTCTTGATCACTTTATGTTCCCAAACCCCCATGCCGGTTTCTTCATGCGCCATTTTGGCAAGTTTGACACGATTGTTAAATCCTGCCTTGAAAACAGCTTCTACGATGCAATCAGTCTGTTCCTGGCTTAACTGATGGAACTCTGCCGCGGCCAACTGAGCCTTCTCAAGGATCTCGTCGGCAATTTCCAATAGATTTTCTGACATGATATTCACTATGCTTTGGTGAGATAAAAAATGCCGTTGTCTCCTGCGCAATCAAGATAGTTTTAAATTTAAGGTTATATCCCATCTGATCAAACTTTTAGACCGTAAGTTACAAAAAAAAATTGTATCTTTCTGTTTTAATAAATTATTTCTGTCATCCGCTTCATAATCGCTATTTTTCATTGATTTAACAAAATTCTGATGCGCACTTTTAAGGAATATGCTGAATCATTTGAGCTGCATTTTAATCCCGAAACACTGGATATAAGTGTAACTGATTTTGATTATTCAATTTACAATGGTTCAAGTCCATTGCTCACCCCCGGCGGAAATTGCTTTTCTCATCCTTCGGAGGGGATGATCCGACTTATTCTGACTGACATTCATTTGCTTAAAAATTCTGTATTTAAAGAGCTGTCATCACCTGTGCTCTACGGGTACTGCAAGGATATCCTTATTCCGGGGAAGGACAATTTTTCTAAGGAATGGGAGGATCAGCCTGTCAGTGATCCGTTTGTATTAATAAAAACTGCAGGACAATTATCGCTTCAACCTTTCCATTTGGATCATGCCCTGTTCGCATTTTCCTTTGTTTCGCTAACAGCCCTTCTGTCGATTGTGAATGAATTTTTGTTCGGTGTGATGGGTGAAATAAATGTGGAGGAGAGTGATTCACATCCGATTCACAACATTCTAAGGCTGAGTTACGATCGGTTGACTGTTGATCAAAAAGTGGCTTTTCAGGCATTGAACAGTGTACAACAGGCAGGAATTATGATGCCTCTTTTGTTGA
The DNA here is from genome assembly GCA_903923905.1 of uncultured Bacteroidia bacterium. Classification (GTDB taxonomy): domain Bacteria; phylum Bacteroidota; class Bacteroidia; order Bacteroidales; family Prolixibacteraceae; genus JAAFHB01. The sequence goes on along the minus strand of CAIXZH010000093.1, from coordinate 35,913 downwards.
TTTTGGGCAAAATAAGCTCTGTTGAGTATGTTAAAGGTTTGATATCATTGAAGATGCAACCTGAGGAGTTATTTATGGAAATCCTGGCAGGGGTAGCCCGGGTTCAGACTTATCTTGGCTTTATTACCCACAAACATCATCAGGAAAAACGGATTACGGACCTCATTTCTGCCGGAGAAGGAGATTCAATCGAGTTTAAATCAACCCTTCGGTGGGACATACGTGCAGGTAAAACCAATCCGGCTATTGAGAGGTCTTGTCTGAAAACCATTTCGGCTTTCGTGAATTCACAGGGGGGAACGCTTTTGATTGGGGTTCGCGATGATGGTTCAATCGAAGGGATCGAAACCGATAAGTTTGTTAATGAGGATAAGTTCCTGCTCCACCTGTGGACTCTTATCCGTAATTGTCTTGGCCGGGATTTCAGCCCTTATATCCGTACCAGGATTGAGAAGATGGAAGAAAAAACTGTTTGTGCGGTCGATTGTTTTCCTGCGAACCGTCCCGTATTCCTGCGTCAGCCCGGGTTTGATGAGGAGATGTATATTCGGCTCGGTCCTTCGAGCAATGCCCTGGATATTAGTGAAGCACTTAAATATATTGAAGATCATTTTGTCCGTAAATAATTCAAAATAGATTTAATTTCACAGGTTTTAATACATTGAAGGCCATGCGAATCACCAAAAAAAATCGGCTCGTATTTTTGCTTTTAATAACTTGGGCAACGGTATTTGGCAGAGAGGCAGGAATACCGATTATCCGGAACTACACCATTGAAGAGTACCGGGCTGCACAACAAAACTGGGCAATAGCGCAGGATCGGTCAGGGATAATGTACTTCGGAAATTCCAATGGATTGCTTGAATTCGACGGGGTCAGCTGGCGACTCACCCGTCTTCCAATAGTTCGGAGCCTGGCTATAGATACTACAGGCCGCATTTATGTGGGCCTCGAAAATGATCTGGGTTACCTGGAGCCTGACACTAAAGGGACCCCTCAATATCATTCTCTCAAAGCAAAAATTCCCGAAACCTATCGCCAGATTTCCGCTGTAAACAGTATCCTTATCCTGGGCCAAACTGTTTTCTTCAGTATGGCCGATAAGATTCTGATTTATCGGAACGGAGTGTTTAAAGTACTTCCTGGCCAGGATAATTTGCAGGGAATTTTTAGGGTCAACAACCGGTTTTATGTTCGGGAAAGGAACAAGGGGCTTTTTGTATTGATGAATGACAGTCTGGTGTTGGTTCCTGGCAGCGAACGGTTCGCAATTGGGGGCATCATCATGCTACCCTATGGAAAGAACGAAGTATTAATCGGCTCACGGACACTGGGAATCCAAATCTATTCTCCTGACAGCGATATGAAATTCCGTAAACCCGCAGGTTTTCAGGAAGTAGATGATTTTATGATTCGTAATGCCCCCAATTGCGGTGTAGTTCTAACCAACGGCGACTTTGCAATGGGATCGATAGATGCCGGGATCCTCGTTTTTAATCCTGACGGAAAGATTATAAACCGATTTGACAAAGCAACCGGGTTACAGGAAAATTTTGTTCTAAAGCTTTTTGTTGATCATAACCAACAACTTTGGGCGGGATTGGACGACGGGATCAGCCGTATAGAGAACAATCTGCCGTTCCGCATCTTTTCACGACAGAACGGACTCGACGGATCCCCTATGTGCATGAAATTTTACAAAGGAAACTTTTATGTGGGAACGAGTCAGTACCTCTATATCCGGAACCGATTTGGCAATTTTGATAAAGTTGAAGGAACGCTGGGAATGAATTACGACTTAATCGATGCGGACGGAACACTGCTATTAGCCAGAATTCCCGGAGTCCTGCAAATCCGCGGCAGCCACGCCAAACTTCTGGCAAATACCGGGGATTTTAACGTATTGGCAATCAAAAAATTTCGGGGTTATCCGGGATTGCTGGTTTTAGGAGGTGGTGATGCATTGTATCTGTTGGAAAAAAAAGATTCGAAATGGGTATTTAAACAACGGGTCAAGGGTTTCAACCAGTGTGTATACGGGATTGAGCAGGACAATCAAGGAGAAGTCTGGGTAACCAACAGTGTGGACCTGAATAAATTGGTATTCAATCCCGCTTTGGACAGTGTTGTTTCTGTCAGGCAATATTCAACGGACCGGGGATTGCCAACTTCATGGGCCTGGCCCTACAAGCTCCGTTCAGGAGAGGTGGTTTTTGGCACTGAGAACGGAATCTACCGTTACCTGAAAAAGGAAGATAAATTTATCCAACATCCTGAATTTAAGATTCTCACTGGAAAAATAACCATGCTTAGCCAACAGGAAAACAATGATATCTGGTTTGAGGAAATAGCCGGGTCCGGCGACTGCAATCGTGGAATTCTACATTATACAAACGGACAGTATATCAGGAATAAATCCCCTATGGATAAATTCGCAGGCACGGGATCGGCTGAAAGCCAGAATGTCATCTGTATGACTGATGACGGCTCCTATTTTATTGGGCTTCCCAGGTCAATCCTTCAGTATGATCCGCTGCAAATGGCGGGCCAGGACAGTCACCTCATGACACTGATCCGGAAGGTGAGCTCACGCGATTCACTTCTTTTCGGAGGCTATCCCACTGAATACAATGGCTTTGAAAATCAGACAAGTAAGAAAATTGCATTTTCACAGAATGATATGACCTTCCATTTTGCAGCCACTTTCTACGAGGATGCAGAAAAAGATCAGTACAGTTTTCGCCTGATGGGCTCAGATACTACCTGGTCGGAGTGGACAAATGATACAAAGAAGGAATACACAAATCTACCGGAAGGAAACTATATTTTTGAGGTAAAATCAAAAAACATATACCAGACCATCGGAAGCAAGGCTTCCTGGTCTTTCACGATCCTGGCCCCCTGGTACCGGACCTGGTGGGCCTATCTGGGATATGTCTTTTTTACCGTTATCGTGTTTTATATTCTTTTACATTTCAGAACCCGGAAATTACAGGAGCGGAGCCAGGCTTTGGAGAAAGTGGTAGCGAAGCGTACCGCTCAGATCCAGGAACAAAAAAACAATGTGGAACAATTAAGCCGCATAGGTAAAGTCATCACATCCTCACTCTCCATTGAAAATATCATTCACACCGTTTACGAGAATGTCAATACGCTGATGGATGCCTCCGTTTTCACAATCGGCCTTTACAAATCGGCAGAGAACAGTATCGAGTTTCCATCTACTATTGAGAAAGGGGTGCCGCTTCCCCCCTTTTCAATCCCGTTAACTGACAAGAACCGCCTGGCCACCTGGTGTTTCCAGCATCAACAGGAGGTGATTATTAACGACTATACCGCAGATCACGGTAAATATATCAGCCTGCGACAAGCTCCGGTTGCCGGAGAGCACACAGAATCGATCCTCTATCTGCCTCTCTGGAACAAGAAGAAAGAGATCGGTGTGATATCAGCCCAGGCTTTCGGGAAGAATGCCTATACCGACTATCATATCAACATGCTCCGGAACCTGGCGACCTACAGCGCCATAGCGCTTGAAAATGCAGAAACTTATCGCCGGCTTGCGGCCTTACTCGAAGAGCTCAAATCGACCCAGGACCGAATGGTCACACAGTCCAAACTAGCTGCGTTGGGGGCCCTGACTGCCGGAATCGCCCACGAAATAAAAAATCCATTAAATTTTGTGAACAACTTTGCCGCTTTGAATACCGAATTAATTGAGGAATTGCAGCAAATGATACTCAAAGAAATAAAGCTTCAGAATTTTGAAATGCCTGCAGAGATGGAGGAAATAATAACCAATCTCAAGCAAAATACCATCAAAATACAGGAACATGGGAAGCGGGCAGACAACATATTGCGCAGCATGTTACAGCATTCTCGGGGAGGTTCAGTTGAAAAACAGTCCTCTGATATCAACGCACTGCTTGAGGAAGCAGTCACGCTGACTTATCATGGGATGCGGGCACAGGATAGCAAATTTGATATTCAAATTGAATCGTCTCTCGATGCATCCATTGAAAAAATGGAGGTGATTCCGCAGGAAATCAGCCGGGCTTTCTTAAATATCATCGGAAATGCCTGCTATGAGGCTTACCGGAAAAAGATGCAAAACGGAGCCGGTTTTCTTCCACTTCTGACAGTGAGTTCCAAAAAACTTGGAAAACAGCTGAGAATCAGTATAAGAGACAATGGGAACGGCATTCCTAAATCGATCCGGGATAAACTGTTTACTCCGTTTTTTACGACTAAACCTACCGGCCAGGGGACCGGTTTGGGCTTGTCAATGAGCTATGACATTATTGTACAAAAGCATAATGGACAGATCAGTTATGAGACGGAAGAAGGACGTTTTACCGAATTCATCATCCTGTTACCTTATAACCCTGTCCCAATTGCTGTTGGATAGATTATCCAAATAAATTTATCTCAAGGTTAATGCGATTTTAATCCCCAAAAATATCAAAAATCCACCCAGTGTACGATTGATGACCTTTTCATATTTAAGAAATCCCTTTTGAATCTTTGGGTGGGTGAAAAATATGGAGACGATAATAAACCAGATCAGGGCAGTGATGATCATAATTAGTGAAATGGTTAAAATGATAATTTTTGGGGTGGAGTTACTGATTACAAGGGTAAAAAGACTCAGGAAAAACAAGGTTACTTTGGGATTTAGTACATTCGTCAAAAACCCCATTTTAAATGCCTGGAGACGGGTGAGATCCGGACCTGCTGATGCTTCATTTAGCTCTAATCTTGAATCTTTTGCCAGCACAGAAGCAATCCCCATATAAATTAGATAACCTCCGCCCAGCAATTTAATAATGGAAAAAAGGACAATAGAGGAGGAGATCAGGTAACCGATTCCCGCGGCACAGTAGGTAAGATGAACTCCTAGTCCCAGGCTGATTCCCAGACTGGTAAATATTCCTGATCGCCTGGAATAGCAGAGGGAATTTCGGACAGTCATTGCAAAATCGGGCCCTGGGCTGATCACGGCCAGCAGATTCAAAAATGCTACGGTACTTATAAGGGGAAGGTATTCCATTTTTTATAAAAGGTCATTAAATCCTTGAATGTCGTTCAATCTTAATGGTCTGCCATTTCTGATCCCAACGCCAATCACTTTTGCATGGGCTACCAGCTTATAATCAGGTAGTTTAAAAATATCCTGTTCAAAAACCAATCTCAATTGCCCTTCGCTGAAGGTATTTACCCGCACGACAAAAAGATCACCGCTGGTCAGTGATAGCTTATAATCGATTTCAATCCTGGAGACAACCAAATCAATCCCTTCTGCATGAAGTCCGGCAAAATCGATTTTTTTGGTGATCAGAAAACTGTGCCGTGCATGTTCAAAGTAATTTAAATAAACACCGTTGTTCACAATTCCCTGCAAATCGCATTCATAATCACGGACTGCAAATTCAAGTTCATACTGAAAATTGTTTTCTGCTTTGCTTATCATCACTGGTTATTTTTATTCACTGGTCAAAGATTCGGTCCCATGAGATTAAGCTGCAATATCCAAAGTATTTTTGACTCGACCAAATCTTTCTTCCTACCCAAATTAGGCGGCCAATTTTTTTTCGGATTTCCATTGAAAATAAAAAACTATCTTATCTTTGGCCAAAAGATGAAATAAATAGGGGGGTCATCTGAAAATAATACTAATATTTAAATCAATAGTATGGTAAAAGGGACACTTAAACGAACATTGACTCCTTTATTGCTTTGGGGGCTTGGAGTTGGATATGTAATTTCCGGGATGTATTTTGGATGGAACCTGGGGCTGGAAAAAGGGGGAACTTTAGGTATGGCCCTTGCAACCGGATTAGTCATTGTACTCTATTCCTGTTTTAGTTTTTCATATGCCGAACTGGCCTGTGCCATTCCTAAGGCGGGGGGGGCCTACGATTATGCCGAGCGGGCTTTTAAACAGGATATCGGATTTATTACCGGTCTGGCACAGATCATCGAGTTTGTATTCGCGCCTCCGGCCATTGCCATTGCCATAGGGGCCTATTTTCACCTTGCCTTTCCGCAGGTTCCTGTACTGGTCTCAGCAATCAGCATTTACCTTATTTTTACTGCATTAAACATTTATGGAATAAAGGCTGCAGCCAATTTTGAACTCGCGGTAACTGTTTTGGCAGTTGGTGAATTAATCCTGTTCTCAACACTCACCCTTCCCCATTTTTCGGTTTCCCATTTTACCCAGAATCCCTTTCCCCATGGCTGGAGCGGGGCATTTGCCGCTATCCCGTTCGCAATCTGGTTTTTCCTTGGTATTGAGGGTGTTGCAAATGTGGCCGAAGAAACGATTAATCCACAGAAAGATATTTTAAAAGGTTTTGGATGGGCGCTTCTCACGCTGGTTGTTCTCTGCGTGCTTGTATTTGTGGCCTCTATTGGCATCGGGGGTTGGGAGACGATTGTTTTTGCTGCAGATGGCAGCAGTTCTGATTCTCCGCTCCCACTGGCACTGGGACATCTCTTTGCCTCGGATCATCTTTTTTATAAGTTGCTGATTGGTATCGGATTATTTGGCTTGGTTGCCTCTTTTCACGGGTTGATACTGGCAAGTGGTCGCGCAACTTTTGAATTTGGGAAGATTGGAAATGCTCCGCGGTTTCTCGGACGCATCCATTCAGGTTTCCAGACTCCAGCCAACGCGCTTGTTTTTAATTCCATTATCGGAATTATTATCCTGTGTACCGGAAAAACAGATGAGATTATTATCATCTCAGTATTTGGCGCGCTTACCTTGTATGCTTTTTCTATGCTCTCCGTGATTAAACTTCGCAGAAGCGAACCTGAATTAAAAAGACCATTCAGGGTCCCATTTTATCCATTTACGCCAGCTATTGCACTTATAATGACCATTATATGTATTATTTCACTGAGCATATACAATTGGCATCTGGCCATTTATTATTTTGGTATCTTGCTTTCCTTTTTTCTGCTGTTTAAAATCTTTAAAAAATGAGTCACGGGGAGATTTTTAATTATGTGAGCAACCATCCTTCAGGCAGGGTAAAAGTTGCCGTGTCCGATATTGACGGCGTTTTGAGAGGCAAATATATCTCAAGCGAAAAATTTCTTTCTGTTGCCCAAAGTAATCTTGGATTTTGTGATGTGATTTTTGGCTGGGATATGACCGATCAGGCTTATGATAATAACAGCTTTACAGGTTGGCACAGTGGTTATCCCGATGCAAAGGTGAAGCTGAGTCTGGACAGTTTTCGGAAAATTCCATGGGAAAACGGACTCCCTTTTTTCCTGGGGGAGTTTATCAATTCCGAGGGTGAGCCGCTTCTCATTTGTCCACGTCAGCTGATGAAAAAAATAATTAAAGATGTCGCAAAAGCCGGTTTTGAAGCCAAATGTTCGCAGGAATTTGAATGGTTCAATTTTTCGGAGACACCCCAAAGTTTTGCAGAAAAGGAGGGGAGGCATCTCACACCGCTAACTCCCGGAATGTTCGGCTATTCCATCCTTAGAAGCAGCGGACAGAACGATTTCTTCTCAGCACTCTTTGATCAGCTCAAGCAGTTTGATATTTCACTTGAGGGATTGCATACCGAAACCGGTCCCGGAGTATATGAGGCCGCAATTACCTACAGCGATGCATTATCCGCTGCTGACAATGCCGTGTTATTTAAAACTGCGGTCAAGGAAATTGGATATAAACACGGTATTCTCGCCAGTTTTATGGCAAAAGTCAGCGAAAACCTGCCGGGTTGCAGCGGGCATGTTCATCAGTCTTTGTGGAAGGAGAATACCAATGTTTTTCACGATGCAGGCAAACCGCATCAAATGAGCGAAACCATGCAGCATTACCTGGCCGGACAGCTCTATTGTCTGCCACACATCCTTCCGATGGTTGCACCGACGATTAATTCCTACAAACGCCTCGTCGAAGGGGCATGGGCTCCAACTACCGTAACCTGGGGTGTTGATAACCGGACTGTTGCTTTACGGGCCATCACGGGCGGTAGTAAGTCTTGTCGCCTCGAAACCAGGGTTGTGGGGAGTGATACGAATCCTTACCTTGCACTTAGCGCTTGTCTGGCTTCAGGAATTTATGGCATCCGGAACCGAATTCCTTTGCAGAAGGCCACTGTCGGAAACGGCTACCGCGACGAGAGCAACGGTCGTTTTCCCAAAAGTCTGGATGATGCCAATCTGGCCATGAAAAACTCTGCTGTGGCCCGCGAATTATTCGGCGAAACATTTGTAAACCATTTTACTCAAACCCGCGACTGGGAGGTGAGGCAGTTCGCCAGGGTGGTAACCGATTGGGAAACAAAACGATACTTTGAGATTATCTGAAGCTTCCTACGAATTAAAATGAAACTAACATACATAGTATTTTAATTGGTTAATTTGGAACACAATATTCAATAAAATAATCATCTTTATCATGTCAATTTCACAGTTTAATTTCCCTACTACGATCCGCTTTGGTGCGGGAGTAATTGCTGAGTTACCTGCCTACCTTGGGAACAACCGGCTCAAAAGGCCATTGATATCCACCGATCCGACCATTGCAGGGCTTTATTTTTTTAAACAAATCGTGTCTGACCTAGAATCCAAAGGGTTCCGGGTAACGATATTTCACGATCTTCATAAGAATCCGGTCAGGAGCGACGTTTATAAAGGGACGGATGCCTATGATAACGGGAAGTGCGACTGCATCATTGGCATTGGTGGCGGCGCGGCTATTGATGTGGCCCGGGCTATCCTGCTGCGCATTAATCACCGGGAAGATTTATTCAAGTATGATGATCTGATCGGAGGGGATATCTATGTTACCAATGATGTACCCCCTTTTATTGCCATTCCGACAACCTCGGGGACCGGCAGCGAAGTGGGCCGTTCAGCGATTATTGCAGATGATGAGACTCACCAGAAGAAAATCCTGTTTTCCCCGAAATTACTGGCAAAGATTGTCTTCGCAGATCCTTTATTGACTATGGGACTCCCCCCGTTCATTACTGCAGCAACCGGAATGGATGCCTTGACGCATAATATGGAAGCTTTTCTGGCTAAAAACTACCATCCGCTCTGCGATGGTATTGCATTGGAGGGAATGCGGTTAATTGCCCAATCGATCGAAACTGCCGTTAAGAATTCTGATATCGAATCGCGTTCCAATATGCTGCTTGCTTCTATGATGGGCGCCATCGCCTTTCAAAAAGGGTTAGGTGTCGTTCATTCACTGGCCCATCCGTTATCGAGTCTCCTTGATACCCATCATGGACTGGCTAACGCGGTGAACCTCCCTTATGGAATGCAGTTCAATATTGCCGGATTTGAAGACCGGTTTGCGCGAATGGCCAGAGCCTTGGGGGTGAGGAATGAAACTGGGGAAGGTGTCGTAGATTATTTGTTCGATCTGAACGACCGCCTGGGAATTTCTAAAACGCTACGTGGAATCGGTGTTAAAGATGAACATATTGAAACCCTTGCAGATCTGGCATTTGCCGATTTTGCACACCATAATAATCCAAAACCGGTTAGCAGAAATGATTTTAAGGTCTTGTATCAAACCGCTTTATAATCGATGGGAAAAACAATTACCATAGGGGTCACTTTTTCAGAAACCAAATTTCCGAATTATCCGGCCTGGATAAAGGATGAGGAAGTTGAAATAATTGAACTTTCCTGGGTTATGCAGAATCTGGATGATCTCAGTCGATGCCAGGGATTGCTGCTCACTGGTGGTCTCGATATGGATCCAATCTTTTATGAGCCCGGGTTGAAATGTTATGCCAACCAACCTGAAAAATGGAACCGGGTAAGGGACCGTTTCGAGCTCGATTTGTTTGACTTGGCGCAAACTTTAAAGATGCCGGTTCTGGGTATTTGCCGTGGATTACAACTGATTAATATCGCTTTGGGAGGGACACTGGTTCTTGATCTGCAGGCAGCGGGGAAGCAAAATCACCGGAATATCTACGGGATTGATGCAACTCATCCACTCCTTCTGGCAGAGGATTCTTTGCTGGCAAATATCTGTGCGATTCCTGAAGGAATTGTAAACAGCGCTCATCATCAGGCGATTGACCAGGTTGCAGAGACACTCCGTGTGAATTGCTATTCGTGTGATGCCATTATTGAAGGGATCGAATGGAAAGAGAAGAAAAACCGCTCTCCTTTGCTGGGTGTCCAATGGCACCCGGAACGGATTGAAAATAAAGAGATAAACCCGCTTTCACAAAATATCAGGGATTGGTTCATTGAGGAAGCCCTAAAATTTAAGCAATGAATATCGTTAATCCAGCTACAAACGAAGTAATCACCACTGTTGTCGGGGACGATCAGCAAAGTATCGCAAAAAAAGTTATGGCAGCAAAAGAGGCTCAGAAACAATGGGCCTCAGTCCCGTTGCCTGATCGGATTTCCATTCTTCAAAAATTTGGAGAGCTTCTTAAATCGAATATTCTGTCATGTGCTGAAATATTGACCAGCGAGGTGGGTAAGCCATTGCAGCAGGCTAAAAATGAAGTGAATGGAGCATATTCAAGAATTGAATGGCTCACGAATAATGCTTCGGCTGCACTGAGCGAAGAGTGGATGGTGCCGACTGGTCCTACCCGCGAAAAAATTGTGTATGAACCTTTAGGGGTGATCTGCAATATTTCAGCCTGGAACTATCCCTATCTTGTAGGTACGAATGTATTTGTGCCGGCACTACTCGCTGGCAATGGGGTCATCTATAAACCCTCGGAACTCGCCACCTTAACCGGTATGCAAATAGAAAAATACCTTCATGAAGCGGGTGTCCCTCACAATGTTTTTCAATGTGCAGTTGGCGCCAAAGAGGTTGGTGAGCTGTTGCTTGATGCTGATCTGGATGGCTATTTTTTCACCGGCTCGTACAAGACCGGGAAATATATCTACGAACGCGTAAGTACCAAAATGAAGCCTTGCGGACTCGAACTGGGAGGGAAAGACCCGTTGTATGTTGCGGATGATGTCACCGATGTCAAAACTGTTGCTGCAAATACAGCCGACGGGGCATTTTATAACAATGGTCAAAGCTGTTGTGCCGTGGAACGGATTTATGTCCATGAAAAGGTCTACAATGCCTATGTTGAAGCTTTTGTTGCAGAAGTTAAGTCTTATAAGATCGGAAGTCCCGCTGCGGAAAATGTCTATATTGGTGCTTTAACCAGGAAAGAACAACCTGCTTTTTTGGCGGCACAAGTTGAGGATGCTCTGGCTAAGGGTGCCAGGGTATTATGTGGCGGCAAACGGATCGATGGACTCGGGAATTATTTTGAACCAACTGTTTTAGTGGATGTTACCCATGAGATGGATGTGATGAAGGAAGAATCTTTTGGTCCGGTTATTGGAATCATGAAGGTGGATAACGATTCTGAAGCCGTTGCTTTTATGAATGATACGCAATATGGACTCACTGCTGCCGTCTTTAGCTCAAACGAGGAGCGGGCAGCAAAAATGCAGAGCCAGCTGAATGCGGGAACGGTCTATTGGAATTGTTGCGACCGGGTAAGTGCAGCCCTTCCCTGGAGTGGCAGGAATCACAGCGGTTTTGGCAGTACCCTTTCGAATGTTGGATTACGGGCATTTACCCAACCTAAAGCCTATCATTTAAGAAGCTGATAGACAAATAGAATTTAAACTGTCGGGTAAAATATTTGAAGACGAAGCCAGTATTGCTCCAAAGGATTTGCCTCTTTATAAAAGGGAATGGAAATTTACGAATTGGTGGATCAGATTTGTCAGCTTATCACGGATGAGGACATTCCTTTCAATGGGCTCGATGAATCCTAATCTACCTTAATAGGAAATATTACAATTGGAATTCCAAATTTAAAGAACCGTTTTTGTATGGAAAATATAGTGTGGTTATGAAGAAGTTGAGACATTACAAATGTTTTGGAGAAGACCATCTGACCGCCAAAAAACGTTGGATTGGATAACAATGGCATGATCTTTTTGACCATCTTATAGACCTCATCCACAGGATCAGTTCCAATCGTCCAGATACTTTTGCCGTAAAACCCGAATTGATTGGCGATGTTTACATATTTCCTGCCGTCCTCTTTCACTGAAGCTTTGAAATGATCAAGCTCGTCCGAACCTCTGTAGACTTTAGAGTTTACGATGCCGACGCGGATGAAGATAAAATTCTGGTAAATTCCCTTAAAACTCTCATTGATCCTCAGAAAGGTATGAAGCCCGGTGCCGCCGAATCCTTTAACCAGAACAATTGCAGTTTTTGCTTCAGGGTTGAATTGGATAGAAGCAGTATCGGGATGCAGCTCATGGAATGGGGAGTGGTCAAGCGCCTCATGAAGGTCTATGATCGCTTTTTGACGGACTTTCATGAAACGCTTCGTGGTTGTATAGTAATGTCGTTTGATGTTAATTGCCAAAAGGATGAATAGTCCGGTTATAACCAGGGTAATCCAGCCACCTTCTGTGAATTTGATAATTGTTACAGAAACCAGGATAAATGAAGTTAAAATAAAACCGATTCCATTGATCGCTAGCTTTCTTCTCCAATGGCTTAGCTTGACACGTTCAATCCACCAGTGCCTTACCATCCCAAGTTGCGAAATCGAAAAAGTGATAAAAACATTGATACTGTAAAGAACAACCATGAAAGTGACTGAACCTTTGGAAAGAGCTATAAGGACAATTGCTGAAAGACCCATAAGAAAAACCCCATTCATGGTTACCAACCGATCGCTAAGAGAGGCATATTTCTTAGGAAACCAGCGGTCAAGAGCCATATTGGCCATAATTCGTGGCCCATCAATAAACCCTGTTTGGGCTGCAACGAATAACAAAGCCGCTTCCGATACCAGTGTAATACCAATAAAACTTTTGGACCAAAATGGGGCCCAGCCGGAAGTGACACTGTCAAATAAAACGGCATTTAAGGTCTTTGTCGGACTGATTTGAACATTGTATAATGCATAGGCTACCATTAATCCCATTACAAGAAATGACAAGGAGATGGCCATTAAGACCATGGTTCTTCTGGCCGTTTTTACCCTTGGTTCGCGAAGAATCGGCATTCCGTTGCTGACTGCTTCAATTCCTGTAAAGGTTCCGGCCCCCATACTATAGGCTTTCAGGATTAAAAACAGTGTTCCCAATTTGCCTACTTCCAGAACAGATGAATGTAATTGATTAGATGTTTCGTGAAATACAGTCTGGAAATTTCCGGACTGCAAAGCAATTGCATAGACAATTACAAAAACGTGCATTACCATAAAGACAACGAAGATCGGGGTAAGCGAAACTACGGACTCCTTAACTCCACGGAGGTTTAACAGGATAAGGAGGAAAACGCCCCCGATCGCAACTGCCAGCTTAAAAAGCTGCACTGAATCAGGCAGGAAGCTGAAAAGGGCATCTGCGCCACTCGACACTGAGATCGTTATGGTGAGAACATAATCAATAATCAGGGCACAGCCCGAAATCATACCAACGGTAGGAGATATTAGCTTGCTGCCTACCAGATACCCACCTCCACCATGCGGGAAAAGTTTTATGATCTGGCTGTAACTTGAACTGATGATAAAAATGGTAAATACGGTACCCAGTGCAACAAAAATAGCCAGCATTGGATGACCCACAAGATTTCGGAATGCCTCCTCAGGTCCGTAACATGAAGATGAAATACCATCCGCTCCCAATCCTATCCAGGCAAAAAAAGCGATTAATGAGAGTTTATGAAATATCGATTTATCTTGTAGGGTCTTAGCCCTGCCAATGAAAATATTCTTTAATTTTCCAAATAATGCAGAAACATCAATATCACGAGCCATATATTAAACCAGTTATGATAATTAAATGAATTTCGCGGTTCATATTAGTGCGATAATTCTTTTTGCAAAGAAACGGATCTTTTTAATAATGGTATTATTAAAAATGGGGGGTGGATATAAAGATTTTATAAAGAATGATCTCAAAACGCGCATAATTGGGTACTAAAATCGACTTCTTATTATCCTACAATCTAATCCTATTCAATATTTATTGGTCTTTTGGGATATTACGTTTGCCAATAGGTTTTATGAATATGTTTTATGAAAATAAAAATTCAACCGAAGTTTGATGAGGTAAACTTAAGGTCAATTAACTGAACCAAACCATTATTCCAGTTTTAATCTTTTCCCAATTAGCTTTGAAAGAGTAATATAGTCACCTCCGAAATGATGACCACCTCTTAAAAAGTCATGGTCGATTACTCCCCCCAGGTCTTTGTGGCAAATGGAAAATGCATTGTCATCGCAGATTATGTAGGCCTTTTTTGTTTTCAATTGCAATAGTTCGGAATATAGATCTGTTCCTTTGTTTACTTCAAGATAGTAATCCCTAAGTTTAACTTTAAAGGTAACTTTTTGCCAGGGACCAATTAAGATCAGATCGCTCATTTCGTTTCTGTATGTGGCTTTCATGCAATCTACGGCAAATGGCAGTACTTCTGCACCCATTGAATAACCCATAAATACAACTTTTTTTTGTCCCCATTTAGCATTGCACCTGTCAATAAGTGTTTCAAGATCACACCCTATCTGAGCTGGCTTTTTTTCTATCCAAAGATATTTCTTGGTGTTGATGGCCAACACGGATACATTTTTTCCATTCAGATAATGTGTAATTGATTGTACCAGATTCCTCCAACCTCCATTTCCGGTTAATAAAATTACATAATAATCAGCGTTCCCAACCGATTTGGATTCAATGATTGGCAAATTCTTTGATGGCCTCAACTTCTGGGCATAAAGTGATGATTGGGAACAAAGAATTATAAGCATCATTTTGCAAAATAACAACTGAGTATTTTTCATAGTCAGAGATTTGTTATAAAATTGCGAATGTCATGAATAGCCCTGCATGGAAATATGCTTCAATGCCTACGTTAAATAATTGGCAGCTAGTTTTAAATAAATTGTGTGACTTGAATTCTCCGTCATTTTATATCGACATTTTGTAGTATGACAAGCCAATGTTCAGATCTATTTCTAAGCCGTACTAAAGATAAAGAATAATCGGTAAAAATGGTTAATTAAGAAGAATTTCGGTTTGCTTAGAGATGCTCAATATTTCTCCTTAAAAACCGGGGTATTCGTTCCATATCCGAAAACGAGGAAGACTTTTAACCAACAATTTTTTTGGACACGTCAACAGATTAAATTAGAAGTGACCTGCAGTGGCTGAATCAAATATCCGGCAAAAATTACCACCACCTATCTTCCCGATTTCATCTTCGGTGAAGCCAGTTTTTAACATTGCATCAATCACTGTGTAATAAAAACCGGCATTTTGATCCTTCCAGGCTTCGTTGGTGCGTTCGCCGATTCTGTGGCTGTTTTTATCTCCGTCGGGGCCATTGTGGCTATTATTATCTCGTGGACGGGCAACCGGGGTATTAACGGGAATGCCACCGCCAGGCTGGGGAGAACGGTCATCCGGTTTAGGGCCGAAGCCACCTGCAGGTCTGTAAACAGGAGTTAGCTTGGTATCGGTACCAATGCAAACATGGTCAATTCCGATGATGTTGACCATAGCTCTGACATTCCTCGCATACTCCAGTGGCGTTTCTGCCAGGTGTGTCCATACACCAATTACTCCGCCAGCGTCTGCAACAATTTTAGCTTGCTCCTTACTGATGAGTCTTGGGCGCATCATTTTGGCCATGAACTCATTCTGCCCCAAACAGGTATTGAGTCCGGTATGAGAAATAAGTACCGGTTTGGATGAAACTTTTAGGGCAGCGTTTATCGTTGCATTGCTCGCATGGGTAAGGTCAACCAGAATGCCAAGCTTGTTACATTCTTTGATGACATCTGCTCCGAAATCGGTTAGTCCACCCCATTTTGGTGTGTTTGTATAAACGTCACCTAGTGGCACGGATGCATCGCTGTCATGAAGTAGTCCCAGGTGTCGCAATCCCCGGCTATATGCGACTCCGAGTCGATCCAGATGCCCTTCAAGAAAGTGGGCGCCCTCAACTGATTGAATGACAGTTAAACTATGATTATTTTGAGCAGAACGAAGGTCTGCAAGGTTTAAAGAGCTCTTCATATTGTTACTTTCCAGCACCACATCCATAGCATTCAATCCGTTTATAAACCGGTCATAGGCCTCGCCTGGATTGCGAAGTTGCTGATAATCAACGGCAAATGTCATGCAGATAGCCGACAAACCAGACTTCGAAATTTCACCGGCCAGGTCGATTTTTGGACCGGGCGACTCTTTTGCACTTAGAGGAACATCAATATGATTATGTGTATCGATTCCTGTTGTTTTGGCTACTATTGCAGCTATTCGAGGGTCGACTTCATCAACAGCCCAGGACAAACGCGGGTTCAATATCATGAATGCCCCCGTCCCGGTTAACATGTTTATAAACTTTCGCCGTGACCATTCTTGTTGAGATTTTTCCATAATTTTCAAATAGGTAAATTGCCCGAAGAAACTGACTCTCCCATTAACTGATTATTAATACTAATTTTTTGTAAAAATACATTTTCTGGAATAATTAACTTTTCTACGGATTAGGTTTTTAATTATTCTCAGAAATACAGCTAAAGGAAGATTATTATGATTCTGGGGGAGAAGTTTAATCTTGATAAAGCCATTAATTCTAGGTAATTCATAGTATTAAATACCTAATTAACTTTAAAGGTGTACGTTTAATTCAATCATTTTGGTTTCTGAATGGTAAGTGGCTTTTTGTTTTCTTCCATTAAAGGTTACAGAAGAAGGATTCTTATCTGCTGCTATAAGTACCTTAACTACTGGTTGTCCTTCAAACTTAATTGTCCTGTTATCCCCCTCAAAATCAATTATTGCGAAAAATTTGGAGAGTGCATGGATAATCGGTTTCCCCTCCTTTCGCAGGTAACTTCCGTCGGCGATAAATAGCTGTTGTATTCTTTTGGGTTCTTTTGTGTCCGAGCCTTCCGGGAATGTCAAAGCCATGAGGTAGGCATCGGTATCCCAGCCATTCATCAGGTTCAGGCTGTTACGGTGCTTGATACGCCCGTCAGCCAACAGATTAAGATAAATCTCTGTGGTTTTCCCGTTTTGGGTTATTCTTACCCCCTGAAAGTTTTTTCCGTCAAACCTCTCAATGTTGGGTAATTTAGCTTTGTTCCGGTCATCCTTAAGGATAATTGCGGTAACAAACTTTGTGCGGTCGGTATCCTGAAAATGGCTGACTGACCAATAGGTTTGTTTCATTTCCGGCTCGTGGTCCTTATAACCCTGTTTTTCTTCCAATCGCATTTTTTCAGGAAAGTCATGAGGCAACCCACCGTCCGGAAATGTCTCGGGATATAACGGGCGCACAAGCACTTCAGCATCGCCTTCCTTCACCGACAAATCGAGACCATGTCGTTTCGATTCCCCGTTATAATGGAGCAACCATTCGAATTTGCCGGGTTCGTAAGATTGGAGATCGTCGATCACCAGTATCACATCACCAATCCACAGAAAATGACGAAAATTGCGCATAAACCATTGGGATGTCGGACCTGTGGCATCGGCGTAAATGTATTTCAATTTACCGGCATCCAGAAGACTATAGAGGTGACCCGGATTCTTCACCCCAAAATAAGGGTCTTTACGGCTTTGGGCTTTGCCATTGAAAAGTACCACGTTGTGAGCTTCACTCTGACAATAATACTGAGAATACAGGGGGCTTCCATACCACGAATTTCCGGAATCGATGATCAGGTTTTTACCCTTATGAAAAAGGATATAGGAGCCGGCATCTGCATGGGCATGATTCCAGGTAAACCCGCACTTGACACCGAGCATCGTGGCATCGTCACTCCATGAATCGCGCAATGTAGCCCAGCCCATGTCTGAAAATAGTTTTGATTCAGGCAAGTCCGGCAATTTGAGATCCTTTGTTTTTGGCAAATCGGGATGCAAAATCAGTCCGTTTGGGGTGTCCATTTCCAACCCTTCCTTATCAATTCCCCGTTCTGTCTTTTTCAGATACCATGCATATCGATCACTTTGAAATCCCAGGTTCCAAAGCAAAATGACGCATGAGTTACCATTCCGTTTGAGATTGCTGTCTCCAAAATTGATTGACATTGGTCCGTTAGCAGCATAATAGGTGGTCTGAATAAAGAAATCGGCCATCTTTCCCATTACAGGAATATCCGGCAATTTAGACTTGGGGAGAACATTCTGAAATGCCAGCCTGAACAGCAAATATTGTGAAAATCCGAAACCTGCATAGTTGATACTTTCATAAAACCCACCGTCACGATCGAAACTTACCGGTTTGTTATCCATCACATTTCCGGAGAAATTGACCCATTCGGCTGCTGTTTCTGAAATATCTTCTGCCCACTTTACGGCATCTGGAATCTCATCTTTTACAGCAAGAGCTGCAAACCCGGCCATATCGACACAGGCGCTCCACCAATTATGCCCCATCGTATCAAAGGTATGGATATTGGTTTCCGGGGTAAGCCAGTCATTTAGTGCCGGTTTAATTCCCACTTTCACAATACGTTCAGCTATAAGTTTCCGTTCTGCAGGAGAAAGGTAATTATAGGCGCAGTCGTATCCGATTGCAACATAGAAACTGGTGTGGGCAGTTCCCAGACCACCTTTCCATTGAGGGGTACGTTTCAGCAGATCTTCACCTTCCCATGATTCCTGGGTGGTCACCTCAAGCAGTATTTTTTTGATCAGTTCAGCAAAACGAACATCTCCTGTCATACGGTATGCCAGTCCAAGTTCCTGCAGATCGGGTGCTCCGGAGTGCTCTCTTTTCAGAATCTCTTCAGCCTTTTTAAGCTGGTTCTCCCACGCCTGTCTCACTTCCGGGTCACTTTTAATCTGATCTTTCAATCGCTGAATGTTCGCATCGGTATGCAACAGGTATTTGTGTTTCTGTGCCTGGACTGAAATACTCAAGCCAATTATCGCAATAAATAATAAAAGAATTCTCATGGTGCCGGAACTTTTAAGTGCGATGATTTATTTTATGATATTAAAGCTTTGAAATACAGGCGGAGCTGTTTGAATTTTAGGTTCCACCGCACGGCCATATTGCCAGGCTGCTACTGTTATTTTGATTGGAAATCTGCTTCGTGGAGGAATCTTTGAAAAAAACACTTTCCCATCCTTTACCTCCGCAGGTCCTTCCTGAATGTAAAAAAAGACCGGCATTTTCCTGTTGGATGAAGCGGATAAAGTTAGTGATTTAACATTCTGTTTGATATCGGGTATCGCAGCAAATGTGATTCGCTGTTCTGCTCCCTGGTTATTCCGCAGCGGAATCCGGATATTCAATTGCTGGACCGTACTCTTGTAATTTTCATCCCCCGGGTGGCTTGCCAGTAACCAGATATCGTTAGTACGTCTATCGTTGTTGAATCCCATCCGGTAAAAGCGAACAGTAAAGGTGGTGTCGTTAACTTTAGTAACCGGGCCGCAAATACGACTGATAATGGGTTCTCCTTTGGCATGGTCATTTACGGCGACACTTCTCAAAGTATCTGTAAAAACAGGATTAATATGGAATGTCAGGCCATCAGCTTCGGGCGAAAAATTTCCAACAATCCGGGAGTGCAATTTTGGGTTAAAAGGTAGCAATTTGCCTTCCTGACTTAACCCCAGGTACTGTTCTTTTTTTCCCCTGACTCTTTTGTACGAATCTTCGGTTGCCTCGGTCATCTCCTTATCAAAATACCAGAATGCATCTTTTCGTGGTCCTGTATACCGGGAATAAGGTGCAGAAGGAACACCTGGTTTTTCATCTCGTTTCCATCGCTCCTTCAACCAACCATTTTGCGGATTCAGAGTTCTAAGTTTTACCGGTTTGTCAATAGGAGATTCTTTGGGTAGCCGGTATTGAACTGCCTTTTTAATAAATAATGACAGGTAACCAATCAATTCGTCGGAGGTGTCAAAATGACCATGCCCTGCATCGCATAAAAATGAAATGGTCGCATCGGGAAACCGTTGCTGAAAGTCGAGTGCCGGCTGCACTCTGGCTTCCCACCATTCATATTCACCCTCAACCATTAATCCGGGAACACCCGCAAGCGAACGGTTTCCCCAGTTGGGATTCGGGCGTCCGCTGCCGGTGAGATTTGTCAGCGGGGCATCCCCGTGAATCGAAAGTATTGCTAACGTTCGTTGCGGATTCCATGCTGCAAAATTCCAGGGGTAACTGGCACATGCCGAATGTCCAATGGGGATTGCCGGAGCAAATTCCAGTTCGGTGTAGCCCGATTCCTGGGCCAGCTGTTTCATCATCTCTTCAAACTGCAAACCGGCGCCATTGTTAAAATCGAAAAGGAAATTAAACCCGGGAGTCACCCAAACCTCTGCGATTCCAAGGTCAGTCATTGCACGGCGAAACTCAGGATGTTCCAGGATTACCTCCTCAGTCATGTTGTGCTGGCCGACTATTACTGCTCGGACTTGTTTGCAATTCTCGGGTATCCACAGGAAGGCGCGCGGATGATCGTTTGTTTCACCCGATATGACTCCTGAAACGGGAACAGACCATTGCCATACAGCAGAAATGGAAGCAAGCGGAGTCACAGAAAGTGCAACTATACAGATCCAATATTTTAAAACTCTTTGAGTAAATTTCATATCCAACTATTTTAAATTCCAGTAAACAACATACCTTTCATGATGAAGATCGAACAGTGGTACAAATGTATAATCTTCTCCTGTGGCCGCATGGACCGTTTTAAAGGTCAGAAGTTGATTATCAACCGGCTTCAGCCATTCGTTTACCGGCTTTCCCTTTACATTCAGGGTATTTGAAAGGGTTGCCGGAACATGATAATTATAGGTGTAATAATCGTTATGCAGCTTTGGATTGGAAAACGGGGCAGGTTTCTCAATCCCTTCGGTTCCCATTTTTGCAGCCAGCACTAGAGGACCATAAGATACTGAGACTATATCTGGATTGTCAGGAGATGCTTTTAGCTGAAGTTTCATGGGAAAGGTCACCTGCATTTTGTCGCCGTTTTTCCATACACGGTCAATGGTGATATAACTCCCGGGATTTTGCTTCACCTTAATTGTTTTACCATTAATCTTTATTGCAACGCCAGAAGTTGCCCACTCTGGATATCTGAAGTAGATTTGCACCTGAACCGCTGTTGTTGATTCGATTGTAAGCCGGGTAGTTTCTTCTGCCGGGAACCTGGTTTCCTGTCGCAACTTAAATCCTTTCTCTTTCCAGTTCAGTTCCGAAGGAATAAACAGATTGACAAACAGCCCTTTGTCGTTGTGATAATAAATGGCCTCTCCGTATTTGGCCTGGTTTTCAAAACCGGTCCCTACACAGCACCAGAACGAACTGTCGCGGGTGCTATAAACTTTATGTGCGCCGGGAAGCATAGGCAGGAAATAGGCGATCATCCCGGTTTCCGGATCCTGTTGTCCCAGAATATGGTTGTAAAGTCCTTTCTCATAATAATCTGCATATTTCTCATCTCCCTCAATACAAAAAAGATGACGAGTGAGTTTGAGCATATTATAAACATTGCACGATTCCCCTGTGTACCCTGTCAGGTGCACCGATTGATGATCAGATTCAAAAAATGATTCCCGGTCGCTGTTGCTCCCGGTACAAAATGAATGGTGATTAATAACTGTGTTCCAGAAAAACCGGGCGATGGTTATATTTTTTTCTGCCTCACCCAATTCATAAGCCCGTGATAAGCCGATAAGTTTGGGAATATAGGTATTTGCATGTTTCCCTTTTAGGTTATCTACCTGATTCATTAACGGATCAAGCATCTCATCGTGGTAGAAAAACTCGGATAGGGTTTTATATTCCGCTTTGCCTGTTATTTCATATAAGGTATAAAAGGAGTCATTTATCCCACCAAATTCATTGCGAATCATCATTTTTCGCTGTTCCGGAGTAACTGTCGCCAGTTTATGGTGTGCCCACATCGCCATTTTTTCTGCTACATCCAAGGCTTGAAGGTTATTGCAGTACAGGTATTGATCCATGAGTCCGGATAATATTTTATGCAGCGTATACCATGGCGCCCAAACAGGCTGCCCGGCAATGTTCCGGTCGATCAGGTTCTGCGGGAAAGCACTCAGGTATCCATTTTGGTTAATAGCCTTCTGAACATCTGCCAAACCGCGTACAAGACTGTCAGACTTTATTTTGTAGGCTTCATTTCCGGTTGAGGCGTATAAAAGTGCAAGTCCTGACAAGATATGCCCGGTTGTATGGCCGCGTAATTCGCAATCCAGCGATTCCCAACCCTCTAATTTCCGGACAGCATCGTAGCCCCCCTCCGGCCCGCTGTAAACCCCGGCATTGGTCCGAAAGCTATGTAATAACCGGTTTACACTGATCGAGAGAATCCATGCACTCTCACGCTCCATATTCTCTTTAAAACGGGAGTTGAGCAATTTCACATCCTCCAAATCGAAAGCATAAGCTTTCATTGGCACTGTCTCCTTTGATTTTAATTTATCCTGATGCTGCCCCGGATAATGTGACTGTGCATAGAGTCCTCCCCACCTTTCCCCGAATGGCAGAATGTTAAATATCAATGTAATAAAGAATAATATTAGTCTTACGCTTTTGGAATATTTTCTATTTCTCATATTTCTATTTATTTTATTTATCCATTCGGTACCATGTAAAATCTGCATAACCGCCATTCCGGATTCCAGGTTCAGTTGTGCAGAACAATCCAATTTTTGCGTCAGTTCAGATCTTTGAAGTGCAGAATTGGCAAACCCGGTGAATCATTAAATCTGAATGGGGTCATGAAAAAGTCATCATCCACACGAATGACATCCGGATCGGAATAATTGGCAAATAAAACAGGATTTGCATAGGTTCCATCACCGTTATCAGACTTCCGCACTGAGGAAATATAAGTTGATTCAGACTGTTTTATCTCCTTTTGGGAATAGGCTGGCCGGATGAGGACAAGCAAGCCAACAAGCAACAGGACAATCTTCAGTTTCCCGGGAAGGATTTTCATTCTAAATCAACATTTAATTAATATTACGCACTGAAAGGTATTGAAACCCTGTCAGGCTTTCGTTCCTTATAATATTCGTTCTTCTCCTAAAATCAGTTTCACCGGCCCAAGTAATCCGGACTCCAGCAACGGATCGGTTTTTTCGAAATTGTGCCATACTGAAAAGGAAATCCGTTTGCCTGGTTTTGGCTGATTTTTGATGTACCATTCAGGAAATTTTGTGATGAAACGATCTTTGCTGTATTCGTTTTCAACCGGTAACTGTTCATCCCCGATGAGTCGGTTGGGCCACAGGTTAGTCACCTCCACTTGAATCTCGTTTGCTCCATTATTTACAAGTTTGGTGATGTCTGCAACATAAGGTTCTTTCCAGCAAGTGGTAGCTTTGATACCATTAACAATCACTTTGGCAATCACTTCCACGCGTCCCAGGTCGAGGAAATATTTTCTTCCGGGCGTAAAATTGGCTGCAGCAAGATCTAATTGATAATGATAAATGCAGGTCCCGGAGAAATGCCGGATATTGGGATCGGTGTGTCTGATTAAGGAAATCAAAGCCGGCAATTCTATCTGTTCAGGTGCACCGCTATTTTGAGGAAACCTTACACTCCATGGTCCGGTCAGTACCCTTTCACCGCAACTCTCAATCTTTAACAGTTCTTTATCTCCCGAATTCTTCACCAATTCATATTTCCCATTTTGAATGAAGCAGGCGGATAATTTTCCTTGTTTGTCGGTTTTAAATCCTGAAGGCGATAATAAATCCAAATCAGGTAACCCTCGTTTATACAACTTATTAATTTCATCAGCAGTGAGAACCACTCTATGCAATTGAGGTTTGGTATAATTCCCTTCAAAATAAGTGGTAAACTGATCATTTGAAACTTGTGTTTCCAATCCCGGATGAACGATATTGCCAGAATTTTTTCCGTGTACAGCAAATTGCCCATTTACAAACAATACAGGAACTCCTTGCTTATAGGACAAAACCAAATGTGTCCAACCTTCCAGCTGATTATTGTATGTCAATGCCTTGTGAGCCTTACCCTGCGTGTTTTCATATACAAAAACCCCGTTTTGCCCGGCGCCCAGACCACATACAGAATGTCCCGGACCATAGATTAGTTCTCCTTCCGACGGATGAAACAACATATTTCGGCCACTATGTGCAATGGTGTCGGGCTTGGCCCATAACGAAATACTGAAATTATTCTGAACTTCAGCATACCTGGCGAAAACTGGTTTTTCAAAATTCCGGTTGGCAAACAAAACCACACCGTCTTTTGAGACTTGTTGCAAAATTCCCGCTTCAGCTCTCTTGCGGAAGATGATAAAGGATGATCCGGCAGGTGTCAATTCCCAGGGCATTTGTAAACGCCCGTTAACGACTTCGAAGCTCACCGCTGAAATGATCTCTCCAGTTTCGCTATCCCAGATTTCGGGTAGTCTATGAATAATCCTGAACGAGCAAACGATTTTCTCTTTTCTTCTCCGGTGATTCGAAATGAAATAGAGTTCGCAGTCACCGAGCTTTTTATGCGTATAATGAATGGCTGCATCCTGGTTTTCTGAGGAATAGAGGAAGTCCGGAATTACTGACAGTTGTTTCAAAACCTCCTTGAGGGAGATGCCCCAAAATATTTTTCCAAGACCTTTCTGTGCCTGTTTTACAGATAACCCGTCCAGTTTTCCGAATAACTGATCTGTGAGCATTTTTACTTCCTGATCGGTTCCGGAAAGTCCCAATGATTTATCCGGTTTACTCATTACGACCAATGTCATTCCCAGTTCCACTAATTCTTTGAGCCGATTCAATGTTTCCGGCAAAATTGCCGCAACATTTGCGAGGATGCACAGGTAGTACCTCATACCGTCAGGCAATACAATTTCTCCATCCTGAATGGAAAAGCGGGTGAACAAAGCATCCCGCCCAATCACATCGCCAACAATACCATCCGGCATCATCGGATAAATATCGGGAACCCCGGATTGAGGCTCATCACCTTTAAAATAACAGACCTCGGCAACTGACTGACCTTGCTGCAAAAGATATTGAACGCGTCGGATGTACCCGATCCAACTGTGCGCCTGATCAGTCCAGGTACTATTGCGGTCGAAATGGGTGCCAAAAGGCCCCATAGTCATTCCGGGGAAGCCTGTGGTATATGGTTGATGAACAAATGTATGGAATACAAGCCGATTAATTCCCAGGGTATAAAACCAGTCCCCTTCAGCTTTCAACGAGTACGGATAGTCTGTCCATTTGGAAGTGGCCGGCATACCTGTAAAGGCTTCTGCAGCTGCCACCTGTTTTCCGTATACATGTGCCAGCGAGACTGCTTGTTTGGAGGTGACATCACTTCCGTAAATATATCGGGTCCAGAACTCAGCCATTGGAACATCGAGGTGCTGACCGATTTCCAGACTGTCGAAGTTGCCATCACCATAAGGTTCTGCATGGTATTGTAATCCCTGGTCATGACACCAATCCTGCCAATGGCCATAGTAATTTGCGGACAATAATTCGGCTTGTGTCTTACGGGTATCCCAAAGAAACCGCTCTGTTTGATCTATACTTCCGACTATTCTCCCTGTCATAGCCAGCAACCAGAGGGTGAGTTTATAATTTCTTCTTTTTTCAAACTCCTGTGGAAACCCCACAGTCCAGTTTTGTTTACCCGCCTCCCAGCTATCCGTTGTAAAACCAACAAAACTTTTCCCTTTATATTTCATCAATCTATTTATAAGTAGCATTGAGAACTTCTCAAGATGAAGATCCAGTGCTTCCTTGCGGAATTTATCTATTTCCAGACCTTTCGCTGCATCAGGGTGTGCCGCGGGTTCTTCGCCCGTTGTGGTGTGGCCTATACGGATAATCGTCCAATTACCGTAGCTGGGCGATTCCCATATCAGATGTCCGGTTTCATCCATAAAAGCGGTGATATCGATTACGGAATCCGGGGAAATTATTAGCTGTTCATCAACTTTTGTAATATTTCCCCCATAATTGCCATGGGTACAACTTGATTTGCCAGGCCAGCCGGCCAACCGGGGCCCGGAATGGAGTTCCACTCCTGAAATCCAGGTTGGATCATATGTGACTAACCGGTAATACTTTGCCTGTACGACGTCAAAATTCTGCATTGCGGGAGTGTCCATAGCCCTTAGTTCAGGACAACTAAACGAGGTGATTTTTACAAATTCGTTCCCATTTTCCGAGGTTTCCAGATCAAATCGCGGAGGATGATCGCGCGGACCATCGAATAAATCGTGTGGAATCTCAGCCTGACGGGTAAGGGTAATGGAGCGCGCCTCGAATGGTTCTGTAAATTCCAGCAGCAAGGTAGAATATTGCCCCGAGACAGGTTCCATCCTGATTTTGGTTCCGGAGTTGCCATCAAATAAGATCTCTTTCCTGACTTCTTTCCCATCAGCGAGACAACGGCCAAGTTTTTCCTGCATCAACCCATTTTCAACCGAAAGTGATGGATAGGCAAGGACAAAGGCATCACGGTAAAAGCCCATGCGGGCAAAGGGCTGAGGGAGTTTTAATGTTAAAGCTTGCTGACCTTTAATCTGAGTTTCGGTCCACACCAGCTGCTGCATACTCATTTCGGGAGTGATCCATGGTCCTCCCGATCCGGAATACCCTGGTGAATTGTGCAGGCTGATTTGTAAACCGAGGCGTAAAGCCTCTTTTAATGCATGTTCTGTGGCATCCATCCAAGGTTCACTTGCATAATCGACAGGACCGCGTGGAATACCTACCGCACTATTAAAGCAGATGGCTCCACCGATTCCCATCCGTTTCATCACTTCCAAATCCAGGGTAATCCCCTCTTTGGTGATGTTGCCATTCATCCACATCCAGAATACCCATGGTCTTGAAGAATCAGGAGGATTTAAATAAAAGTTTTCAATTTGGTCCCAATCAGGTAGAAGCAGATTTCCCGGATCAGAAAACGACCCTCTCACGAATCCAGGCATCAAAATAATACCTGCAGAACCGAGAGTTATATTTTTAAAAAAGGATCGTCGCTTCACCGGTTTTAATATTTAATTTCCAAGGCCTTGGTTCAGGTAACCACAATTTACCGTCGCCAATCTCGAGTGGCATCCAGATATAACGGGAATCGTACTGGGTTTTAGGTTTCCAAATATCCCCCATAAAAATCACTGTCGATTTTTTGGAACCGACAACCTTTATCAGCATAGTCGATTGTGATCCGTAAGTATTGGTTTTGACTGGAGCAATATCCTTAAAGTCGCTCCATGGACCCTCTAGGGAAGGAGCGGTTGAATATTTGTTGGGATTGGCATTCCAACCTGTTAATGCAGAGCCTATTGAATAATACAATCCATTGTAGTGGACAATTGCACCACCTTCCATGTGAGCTTTTACAAGGGTCATTTCCTTTTCAACATCCATATAGTCATCAGACAATCTTGCAATTCTGAATCCAAACGGACGGTCCTCAAAAACCAGGTATGCGGTACCATCATCATCGATAAACTGACCAATATCGCGGCTTTCGTGCCCTAACGGACGAAACCTTCTTACAAATTTAAATGTTCCGTCAGGAGTGTCACATGTTGCAATACCCACCTGTGCAACCTTGTAGTTCCTGTCGTCGACATGAGAATACATCACATATTTTTTTGTGGCAGCATTATAGAATACTTTGGGCCGTTCGAGCACCCAGTTTGAGGATAGTGAATCCGGAGGCAGCATTTTAACGACATTGCCCCTGAATTTCCAGTTCAGTAGGTCTTTGGAGGAATAACAACTTACATAGCGGTATTTGGGGTCGAGTCCATTGCCCCGTTGTTCGCCATACCAGAAGTAACTCTTTTTTATTTTAATGATCCCTCCACCATGAGCCTGAATATGGTTGCCATTACTATCGGGCCAAGTTTCACCCGGCTTAAATCGGTCAGAAACAGGTTGATTTATGGACGACTGGGCCTTCGCTTCACATGCATCAGAAAGGATTATTCCTATTATCCAAATGAATAACAAATAGTTAACTGACTTCATGCTGAGAATATTTAATTTACAAGATAAGCTAATCAATTGTTTTTCTGCATATAAATTGTTTCACTAATTTGGTAAATGCCTCCGGGTTTTCAAGGTTACTCAGATGACCGGCATTGGGAACGATTACCTGTTTGGCTACAGGGACACATTCTAATAATTTGTTTGGGTAACCCGCATCGAATTCTCCGGTCAGAACCATGACCGGAACTGCAATCTCCTGATTTTTCAGTTTTTCGATCACAGAATTTGCCAAAAGCAAACGGGGTTCAATATGTAATGGTTGCCACTGGTCCCATTTGTAAATCATATCCCAAACCGGACGTCTTATTCGGTTTAATTGAGACCCCCCATTCTTCATTAAACTTTCTAGCCATTCCCATTTCTGGTTGATCGGGCCGTTTGTTTTAAACATAATTATTTCTTCATGTCTCTTGGCTTTCCCCTCCTTGCTCCAAGGTTCATTGGGTCTGGCAACAGGTAAGATATCGCCACTGGCAGCAGTGACAGACAAAACTCGGTCCTGGTGGAGCGCTAAGAAGTCAGTCGCAATAAAACCTCCCAAAGATAAACCAACCAGATGCGCTTTTTCAATTCCCAGTTTATCCATGAGCTTCAGTAAATCTTCTGCATGCATAAATTCCTTGCCTTCTACGGGCATTGATGAACGGCCATAGCCCCGGCAATCATAACGGATTGTGCGAAATTTCTTTGCAAAATCAGGGAATTGAGGGTCCCATTCCGAATGATCAAAGGAGTGGCCGTGGATGAAAATAATCGGGTCACCATGCCCTGCCTCTTCGTAATATAACCGGGCATCGCCCAAATCTAAAAATCCAGTTTTAACCGAATCGGGTAACGCTGCCTGTTTGTATACGTCACGCACCATTATTGGCAGGACCGGGCTGTTATAAAAGGATGAGAATCCATCCTTTTTAGCCTTAGCTTCGTTCACATGGGTAATGAAAAAGCCGTAGGTGTTCGTTTTTTTGTCGATCCACGGATAGGCTCCAGCCCAACCCGGGCTGCTGATCAAAACTGCATTCCCGGTTGAATCCAATTCTTCGCGCCATTCACCCAATCCGTAGATACCGTGATGCATTTCAGCCCTGACTCGTTCCACATACTCATGGTCAGCCACTTTGGCATTACCAACCTGATCAGCCTGCATTTCCAAAATAGCAGCTTCAGATATAATCCGTTTTCCATTGAAAATGCCTTTGTTGATGATCATATTCAAAAAAAAAGCGTAATCGTTCAAAACAGTCCGGGCACCTCCGCCAAGCATCGGGTTGTGTCCCTCTCTCCGATGAACAGGTGTAAAATGGGTGTTTTTCATCCCTAAAGGCTTAGCTATCTTTTCCTGAAAAAGGGTTTCCCAATTTTCTCCGGAGGCAAGCTCTGCCATTTTACCGGCAACCTGCATGGCCAATCCACCATAATGAAATGCCGTACCTGGAATAGTATCTGCCGGAAGATTAACAATTTGAGCAATTGATTCGGCTAATGTCTGATAATCATCACGATGTGCCTGAAGTGGCTGATAATCGGGATAGCCTGAAGTGTGTGACAGCAGTTGACGTAGTGTGGCATCTCCTTTTATTCCTGTGAATTCGGGTAACCACTTTCGAACTGAATCATTCCACGAAAGTTTGCCATCGTCAACCACAGCAGCAATGGTCGCAGCCGCAAGCCATTTTCCGGCTGAAGCAACGTAAACCACTGTATCAGAGGTGTAATTTCCGAATGTTTTTAATAATATTACGCTGTTATCCCTTGCGACTATTAGGCCGGCTCCCGAATAATAGCCATTATCGATCCATTCCTGAATTTTCTTATTGATTTCAGTAAAGTTGTAATTTAATTCAACCGGTTTCCTTGATTCCTGGTGGCAGCTAATCAGGAAAGATATTGATAATATAAGCAAAAACAGCAGGTTGTGTGTCTTCATAAGTGAGTGGGAGATTACCCTTCTAATTTTCGATCTTCTTCAGCCTCAGCAGAGCCTCAAGATAATAATAATCAGCGTATATAATCGATGCGTCTATCTCTTTCCCATTCGGTTTGTGACCGGTAGAATGCAACAGAAATGAATGATTCTTATCGTTACTTAAATATTCGGCCGATGAGAGTTTGGCTAAAAGTGAGATTGCTGCGTTTTTATATTTGGCTTTGGACGCGTTATCCTTTAAAAATCCGGATAGTTCCAGCATCCCTGATGCTGCCACAGCTGCTGCCGAAGCATCTTTAGGGGCATCCGGAATGACCGGATCATCAAAATCCCAATAAGGAATACCATCTTTGGGCAACCGATTGATAAATACATCGGCCAGCTTTTGGGCAGTTTCCAGAAATTCAGGTTTTCCGGTTTCACGAAAACACATGGCGTAGCCATAGATGCCCCAGGCTTGTCCCCGCGCCCACAACGAATTATCCGCAAATCCCTGGTGGGTCACACCTTTAATGAAATGGCCGTCAATGGTATCAAAAACAGCTACATGATAAGTGGTATAATCGGGGCGGATCAGGGTATGCATACATGTTTCGGCATGTTTCACCGCGATGTTGTAAAGATTTTGGGTCCCGCCATTTTTTGAAGCCCAGAATAAAAGTTCAAGGTTAATTACATTATCAATGATCGTGTTGTGGGGCCAGTTCATTTTCTTCCGCATTGCAGGCCAGGATAAGATAGTGCCTACCTTTGGATTAAACAACGTGGCGAGTGAATCGGCCGCCTGAAGTAGCAGAATTTTATAAGCCGGGTTCTTTGTAATGCGAAAACCATTACCAAAACTACAAAAGAGCATAAATCCAAGATCATGATTTTCAACCGGCACAGCAAGGACCCCGCTTAAAGGGTTTGTAAAATCTTTAGCTTTAGTCAGAATTGCAGAATCACCGGATGCCTCATAAGCGTACCAAAGAACTCCCGGCCAAAAACCACTCGTCCAATCGTGAATGTTTACCTTGTTCCATTGGGTTTGACCATGATTAATATTTCGCGGAAAACTATCCGTTTTATCCAGTCTATTCATCGTGACTACTGTTTTAGCTATGCAGTAGTCTAGCATTTTTTGGGTGCAGGGCATTTCCGTTCCTTTCTTTGTCGCACAGGAAAAAGTCAAAATCAGTATCAAAATGCCTATGGCCGATATCGGTAAGATCTTCATTTTAATCATTTTTCTATTTACTGTTCAATAGATTCTATCCAGATTGCCAGACCACCCGATGGGATTAGTTCTGTTTGGATAATCGATTTGCTTGTGACTTCTTTTATCTCAATATTTACCTGAGTGGATGTTTTCAATTTCGGATCATCGGAATAGAGATGTGCCCGGTATTTTTTTCCTTCAGTAAGAAATTCAAAAGACAATGGTATTTTTCGGGCATTGTTATTGGTGATCACCCCAACAAACCATTGTTTACCGCTTCGGCGGGCTACTGCGGCATATTTCCCGATTTCACCGGAAAGGACTTTGGTTTCATCCCAGACGGTAGGCAGTTTTTTGAAAAACTCAGTTTCGGCTAACCTGAAAACCATTTCCGGTTTATCGTACCAATAAAGAGTTTGTAAAGGACTGAAATAGATCACACCAAGAGCCAGCTGATGGGCATGAGTGGTTTTCAGCCGTTTATCCATGTAGCAGATGGTATAGTCTGCAGGCCCGGCAATAAATCGGGTAAACGGCAGAATCGTATTGTGCGTAGCCGACGGGAATTCCTCGTTTCCGCGTATTCCTTCAGCGGATAGGATATTGGGCCAGGTCCGGTTTTCACCGGTAGGTCTGAATTCATCGTGAATGTTCACCATCAGACCATTATCTGCTGCCAACTGAATCGACTCATGCAGCCAGGTAGTCCAGCGTTGCGAACCGACCTCAACAAATCCAAATTTTACCCCTGCTATTCCCCATTTTTTGTAAATCGGGAAAATCTCACGCATCTGTTTAAGTAGGGCCTGCTGGTTCACATAAAGCCATATTCCGACTCCCCGTTCCCTGCCATAAGCAATCCACTTTTGAAGGTCAAGATTAATTGCCACTTTTGAAGCATCTGAATTGAAATCAAATGCGGAACCGTACCATTTCCAGTCATAAAGAATATATTGCAATCCGTTTTCGGCTGCAAAATCGATAGATGCCTTTGTATTTTCATTGGTTTGCGCTATTTCGCGCATGATTTTTCCCGGCTTTATCCAGCTCGTATTTGGAATAACTGAAGGTTTATTCAGGTTAAGTAACAGGTCGTTGTTTTCCAGAAGTTGTCCGGGTTTTTCGGCTGCCATAATCACCCGCCATGGGGTATCGAATGGAGTAATGGCATCGGCAGGTGACCAAATACTTGTCACCAGCGTTCCATTCTGACCGGGTTTTAGCTTAAATTTGGTACGTGGATAATCCACCAGCTGGGCTTCAGTCAGGGTAACATATAATCCATCAGGCAGTTCGCAGGTCAGTGGACGCTCCGACTCATCAATCCAGTTTTCCAGTGAAAGCAATTCATAAGTTCCCTGTGCCCACCGGTGATACCAGGCTTTGGTACCGGATGGCAATACAAATTCGCTGTTCTCTTTTATAATCTGATAATAAAGGCCTCCCGGATTCATCGGAAAATGGTAGCGGAATGCTATCCCCTCGTTGTAAGCCCGAATCTCGATTTGAAGCTGGACCCCTTTTTTATCTCTTTTTTGGAAAAGAAATGAAGATTGATTATAGTTGTCTTTTACCGTGCTGCGTTCGCCATAAGCATTGTTCCAGGTAGTATTCACTGAAGTATCTTTCCGGACAACGAAATCCATGTTGCCGGCAAAGTGGCTGTCCGGATCAGGTTTGATCCCCATAGCCAGTTCTGAAATATGGTTATCGAGCACAATATCGAGTGCAGACTTTTCCACCACTGGTTTGCCTTTGTAGGTGATACTGTAAAACAACTGCAGATGGTCGATTTTTTTAAGCGTGAAAAACCCAACAGAATAAGCTCCGTCAGGAGATTTTACCTCGTATTGGGAGGGTGGAGTAAGATTTTCTGCAGCAATACTCTGATAGAAAATGATACTCCATAAAAAGAATAAACAGGACAAGGATTTAAGTGGGTTCATCACAGCGATAATTTGATTCAAAAAATTGAATTCTATAATTAACTTTGATCTGAAAACTGATCAGTTACAATGAATATAACAAGGTTCCAAAGCCCAAAGTGTCAAACCCTCCGCTATTAGGTCCGTAGTCACCACCACCACCTTCGGGCAGGGTTGTCTGAACCCCCATTTTGGAATAAGGGGCTGCTAATCCTTTCCGTTTTGCATAATGGTTGTATACCAGTGCCCACATGGGTCGAACTGTACCTCTTGAGTCTGAGCTGATTTGCGTAAGGGTTGTGGTCGTATGACAATCAAAATAGGTATAACTCTGGAAGGGGACCGGGAGGCTGGCTACATTATATTTGGCAGTATATTCACAGGCCTTAAGAAACCGGTTGTTGTCAAACCCGTAAAAATCATCTCCCTGGTGCCAGGCCAGTTCAAATATGGTTCCCATTAATGCGATTACAAGGGTTGCATGTCCCTGATCGCGGCCGCTTTCCTGCAATTGGGCAAGTCCTGCATCGCTACCGGTAAATACATAATTAATGGCTTTAACAATATTTCCGTTGCCGGCTCCGTGTTGAAGATAATTTACGGCCTCATTATATATTTTGCGTTGATCGGCCAAAATGCTGATTGCCATAACAGAGGCCAAATTGCATAGATCCCAGTTTGACCAGAAAAGGTCAACACAACTATTCTCATGGCTAACCAAAAAAGTATGGTTTGGAGCATAAAAACGTTTAGCATCCATTGCTGGTAAGCCAGAAAATCGGCAGGCATCCATCCGCTGTAATCCCGCATCAATTCACCAGCCACAGCGAACTGATATCCATAAATCCCAAATGCTAACGCAACATTAGGATCCCCGCTTACTTTAACACAAGTGGCCGCCCACGCATTCAGTATTTGAATTGATTTGTCAGCATATGCTGCATTGCCTGTAACCTTCCACCTGATCGCCGTTTGATAGGCCGCTGCAACATCATTATAAGCGTAAGAATAATTGTCCGGATCTGGTTCTTCTATTGTATTACCTCCCCGAACTATTTTCACCGTAGGATGGGGTAAATAGGTTAACTGGGCATGTGAATTCACGATTAACTTATTCCAACCCGAAATCCAGGGTTCTGTACCTGCATTTACATTTGCCTTAATACGGGTAAAGTCTTCGGTTATATGAAGTCCTCCCGGATGTACAAAGGGCGAGTTACCCGAAAGTGTGTCGATATACTTAATTGTACTGACAGGTATGGTATCAACGGGTGTTATCGGGCCGGTGGTCCCTTTCTTCGAACAAGATCCGGCAAATAAAATACACAATGCAGGCAGAAAAAGATAAAACCGAAGGTGCTTCATTTTGAATGAATTTTTACAGTATTTAAAGGATAAAAAATCCTGTGGATCGAAAAAAATAATATCCGGAGTACGAGTTGTCTCCGGATATTAAGGATAATTTCTAATTGTTATTTTTTATAATAAAGCGTATAGACCTGGTTGGCAGTTAAAGCCGAATTATATACCTGAAATTTATCAATAGCACCTTTTAAAGCTGGCTCTCCTGTATTTGACACACACCCTGCACCCAGATAAGCGCGATCCTGAGTGTAAACAGTTAAGTCGTAGGCAGCAGGTAAAGCTGTAGTTCCGATATTAACCCCATCCAAATAGATATTCTCAACAAGTTTGCTCTTCGACAGTGTCATAACGAGATGATGCCATGCTGTATCAACAGTTGTTTTTTGAGTACTAATAGGATAACTGCTATATCCGGTAAAGCCCGTTACATTTTCAAAGACAACACCTGTCGAAATCCAATTTTGCATGGTTGGCCATCCTGTAGATACATTGAACGATATATTATTGCCTCTAGTATGTCCTATGCTAAAAACTGGGGTTCCCCAATTAGCATTTGGCCCCGTGCCATCATACTGCACCCAACACGAAATTGTAAGTTCATTATATTGTGCAACATTTTGTGGAAGTGAAATGGTTTGGCCATTATCCCCTTGTCCGGAAGAGGTATACCCTGCAAAATAAGCTGCTTTCCCATTTATGCCTGTAACGTAAGTGAGTGGCTGCCCTCCCCCTAGATTATATGTGGCATTTGAGCCTATCGTAGCGTTAAGGTTACCCTCAAAATCCAACTGATAAACAGGGGCTGCTACAAACGTGAGATAGGTAAATGTTCCAATCGGTACCGAATACCCGGATACAAATAATGTAAGATTTCCGGAGGTGAAATTAGCTGGAACAGTAGCCGTAATCAGCGTATCGTTTACAACACTATTTAAGGTGCTATTGGTACCATTAAAACTCAAGACAAGCTTAGTCAAATCAGTACCAAAACCTTTTCCCTTAATGCTAATGATATCACCAGGAGCTCCGGCATTGGCACTCAAAGACTTAATCGTCGGTGGAGCTACATAGGTATAAACACCTTTTAGGTCAACAACACTTTTCCATACTTGAACAGTAACTGTTCCGGAAATCCCATTCGAAGGAACTTTCACAACGATTTTGCCATCATCGCAATACCTTACCGTATCAGCCTTAATCCCGTTAAAATAAACTTTTACGGCATTTGCATAAGTTCCAAAGCTGGAACCGGTAATTGTTACATCAATACCCGGATAGCCGGTTTTGGGTGTAAAATCGAGCGGAATAGGAGCCGGATAGGAGTAAATTTTTATATCCGGTCCTTTATTACATCCGCTGTAAATGATTGCTAAACCAAGCAACACCAATATCAATTGGATTTTCTTTACAAAAGATTTCATATATAT
>CAIXZH010000092.1 GCA_903923905.1 uncultured Bacteroidia bacterium | reverse complement strand
TTTTTTAATGATACGGCGACCACCGAGATCTACACCAGGACGTACACTCTTTCCCTACACGACGCTCTTCCGATCTTGACTAAAGTTAAACGACCTTTTCTATTCGTTGGTCAATTTATAAAGGAGCAGAGCCTCCCATTCATACTGGAAAACAGCAAACTGTTTGCCCAGGCCATTTTTACGATCCTCTCCATAGGAATCGGGATATGGTTCATTAAAAGTGAGCATACTGAATTGGCTGAAGTAAACCGGATATTGTTTACTGCAAGTTTGAAATATGTACTGCTTGGCATTTTCCTGACTTTCGTTTACATTACACTTCAGGGGCTGATGTATGTCGCTTCTTTTGCCTCGATCAGACACCGAATTTCACTGCTAAGTGCTATCATTCTGTTTCTTAAGCGAAACCTCATCAGTATATTTCTTCCTGCAGGAGGTATCTCCTCCCTGGCCTTTTTTACCGGTGAGATTGAGAAAAAAGGGATAACGAAATCTCAAATCCATTTTGCCTCATCTGTGTATGGATTTGTAGGTATTTTGTCGGTAATTATTGTCGCTATTCCCATTTTCATCTATTCTTTCATAATGGGTGGACTTGGTTCAGGTGACTGGATCGCATTTATTCTGACCATCGTTCTTGTAGTATTTATATACTTGATCTACAGATCAATAGTTAAGAAGGGATTATTTTACAGATGGCTCGTCAAATCATTCTCTTTCTTTGAAGTCTTTTCAGTCGATATCAGGTCTAACCGTATAAGCAAAAAACAATTCTTTATCACAGTTTTTTACTCAATTTTGATTGAATTTGTTGGGATCTCCCACCTCTATGTCGCCATGCTGGCGCTAAATTATACTCCTTCCTTATTTGCCGCATTTTTAGGGTACGTAATTTCAGTTATTTTTCTGATAATATCACCATTCCTAAGAGGCCTTGGAGCCATTGAAGTCTCGATGACTTTTATTCTTATCCGCTCGGGATTTTCAAATATGGAAGCCATTACAACAACCTTCCTCTACCGTTTCTTCGAGTTCTGGATGCCACTTTTTGCAGGAATATTTAGTTTCTTATTGAAAATAAATAAGTTACTTATGCGTGTTGTGCCGGCGTTACTCCTATTATCTTTGGGAATAATCAATATTATTTCAGTTCTCACCCCTGCAATTTCTGAACGTGTTCATTGGTTAAAGGATTTCCTGCCCCTTGACGCAATAATTGTATCGAATTATTTTGTCCTGGTTCTGGGACTTTTTTTATTGGTTACGGCTTCATTTATGCTCAAGGGGTTGAAAATAGCCTGGTGGTTTGCATTTTTCCTTTCTTTCGTTTCGATGATAGGCAATCTTACTAAGGCAGTTGACTATGAAGAAGCTATTGCTGCTTTTCTGGTGATTGTGGTTCTGATTTTTACCAAGAAGGACTATTACGTGAAGAATAATCCCCGGTTGCGCACAGTTGGCATTCAAACTGCAGCATTGAGTATCCTGGCAGTTTTGGTTTATAGTGTGATTGGATTTTATTACCTGGACAAAAAACATTTTAATATTGATTTTAGTTTCCTCCAATCAGTACGTTATGCCTTACAAAATTATTTCCTTGTTGGCAGTACCGACTTAATCCCAGCCGACAAATTCGCTCATAAGTTTATATTATCAATCAATGTAAGCGGATTTTTAACACTTGGGTTCCTGATTTATACCCTTATCCGTCCCTATTTCCTGAAAATATTTCCTTCACCGCTTGAATTGGAACGACCACGTTCATTAGTCGATCAATATGGGAAATCAACTCTGGATTATTTTAAAACGTATCAGGATAAGATGATCTTTGAGCCGGAGGAATTAAATGCTTTTATCTCGTATCGTCCGGCAGGTAATTTTGCTGTTGTGTTGGAAAATCCTGTTGCGGAGGATGAAATCCAGATGAAGCAATGTATTGCTCAGTTTGACAGATTTTGCTTTGATATCGGATTAAAGAGCATATATTACAGGGTTTCAGAGGATGATCTTCCAATCTACAGGAGTTTGAAGAAAAAAGTAATGTTTTTGGGCCAGGAGGGGATTGTTGATCTTAACGTCTTTTCACTTGAGGGTGGGGCGAAAAAGTCTATCAGAAATGCACTTTCCAAGGTTAAAGACCGGGGCTATACTACACATGTTCATACACCACCTATTAAAGATGGCTTACTTCAGAAAATTAAATCGGTGTCGGATGAATGGCTTGACGAGACTGGTCGGAGTGAGATTATTTTTTCCCAGGGTATGTTTATCTGGGGTGAGTTGAAACAACAAACACTTATTACCGTTGAAAATTCAGAAGAAAAAATTGTAGCATTCTTAAATATAGTGCCTGATTACGCTCATGGAGAAGGAACATGTGACCTAATTCGCAAAACTTCGGATGCCCCCAATGGTGTAATGGATTTTATTATCGTCGAACTATTCCGTTATTTAAAATCGGAAGGCTATTCGTATGTTAATATTGGCTTTGCACCAATGTCAGGTTTAAATGATCCGCATACATTTAAGGAAAAATCGATGAAGTTTGCCTACGAAAAGATCAGAGGTTTTTCGCAATATAAAGGATTGCGTGAATACAAGGAGAAGTTTGCAACTGTTTGGGTCAATAAATACCTTATCTATGAACACGACTATGATCTTCTTCAGATTCCGGGTACATTGATGAAGGTTATAAAACCTTAAAAGGAGATTGTAGAGACGTGATTCAATCGCGTCTCTACTACCTGCTGCCGAACAACAGGATGATGACCCCAGCTACTATTCCAACAAGCAGCCAACCTTTTTTTGCTACGTTTTTTTCGTGAAAAATAACAGCACCCAGTGTAAATGAGATGATTACGCCTCCTCGTCTGAGAGCGGAGATAACAGATATCAGGGAACCATCGCACCCAATGGCATAAAAATAGAGAAAGTCGGCAATCACCAGAAACAGCCCGATCATAGGTATTGACCACCTCCATTGAAACGGGGTGTTCTCATTTCGCTTCGGATACCAGAGAAAAATCACTATAATCAAAAGGATAGCAACCTGGTAGATTGAAGACCATGCCTGCATCGCCATCTTATCGAAATTATGAACCAAAAATTTGTCATAAAGACCGCTGACCGATCCCAGCAGTGTTCCGGCTATTAAGAAGAGAACCCATTTATTGGTCGAAAAGTGAAATCCCTCGGATTTGCCGGCCAGTGAAAACAAATAAAAAAACATCAGGGTTATAGAAGTGCCAATCCATTGAAATATCGTAAGATGTTCCGAAAAGATCACAATTGCACCAAGTATTATCCAGATAGGACCGGTAGCCCGAATTGGCGAAACAATGGTTAAGGGGAGGTGTTTAATAGCAAAAAACGCAAAAATCCATGAGCTGGTAACAATTACGGACTTCAGCAGGAAATAGCCATGCTGTGAAAGCGGGACGGAAGGAATAAAAAATATAGTGTTATGTAATAGGGCCGGGTAACAAATTGATAAAATCATTAACGGAAGAAAGACAGTAGCATACGTTAATGTTGAGAAAAAAAGCACAGGAAGAACTGCGTTGTGATTAAGTGATAGTTTTTTAAAAACATCATAAGTTCCGAGAAAAATTGCTGAAGCAATGGCAAAAAATGCCCACATAGATTAAAATTTATCTGCCAAAGGTAAGATTACCCCCGATAAACGATATAGAATTAAGATTATTAGAATATTAATTATCCGCTATTTTTTACGGAAAACCTCAGTAAGAGATTTCGCCTTTTGGGTAAGGTGGTTTAGCCCCTCATCGATCAGGTTATTGTCGAAATCGTTTGAAAACATCCTTTCCTGGGTGTCTTCCACCTCATTGGGATAGACCAGGATAAAATCGTAATTCTCAAAATTTTTTGCCATCAGTCGTGGTATTCCCTCCTGATTGATTTTATATGATATCCCGCCATTTCGGGGAAGAGTAATAATTACAAGATCAGATGGCTGAATGTGCACTGAGATTTCGATAAAATCGGTCCAGTCTGTAAACTCAACATGCTTTAATGAGATGGCTATTTTGCTTGTATCTAAATACTCCTTAATATGCCGGAAGGTTTGAGGAGTCGACAGGAACTGGCAGGGGACCTTCAATGTTTTTGCCAATCTGAAAACTCTGTCAAGCCATAGATTAAAGCCATATTCGCGATCGGCGTAGCGGGGACAAACAACTACAATTCTTTTATGCTGACTCAAATGAGGGGAGATGCTGCACACCCAGACGGCCTGATTGGTATTCTCAACAATATATTTAATCAGATTTCCGAAAAGTAGATCGGTAAACTGGCTTTTTAGAGCAAAACCAATAATTATCTCAGTAGCAAATATCTCGGTTGCCACGCGTTTTATTCCGCTTGGAACGTTTTGACTGATGGTTGTAATGATTTCGACTTCCTGATCTACTGCGGCCGCATGAATAATAGCTTTCTCCAGGGTCCTTTTTGCTTCAACCAACTTTTGCCGTGCTTCCTGATCATCTTCAACAACAGAGAGACCAATAATCGGAAATCGGTTTTTGGGATTTTTAATAGCAATCGCCAAATCAAGTAGTCTCTCCATATTATTGGGATTGTAGATTGGAACCAGAATTTTCTGATCGCGGACTGTGGGTAATACCGGAGCATTAATTTTATCCACGATCAAAACCCTTTTTGCTGAATGTTCAGTAACAAACGAAGCGACAAGGCAGGTAACCAGAATAAGCACGATAGTTCCATTCAATATATTCTCATCTACAATCCCGATCCTGAATCCAACCATAATTACAGCAATCGTAGCTGCCGCATGCGAACTACTCAAACCAAATATAAGATTCCGGTAGGCTTTCGAATATTTAAAAATTGCAGATGTGATCCAGGCAGCAATATATTTTCCGATTAGTGCAACGATAGTGAGTGTCGCAGCAATAATCAACGCATGAGGCCCTTCAAGAAGCACGCGAAGGTTTATCAGCATGCCAACGCTGATCAGAAAGAAAGGTATAAACAGAGAATTACCCACGAACTCGAGTCTGTTCATCAGGACAGAAGTGTGGGGTATTAACCTGTTTAATGCAATTCCAGCTGCAAATGCCCCGATTATTGGCTCAAGGCCGGCAAGTTCAGACAAAAATGCAGCCAGGAAGACCATTGCAAGAACAAAAATAAAGTGTGAATTTTTTTCGCCTTCAAAATTTCGGAAAAACCAGTTGGCCCATTTGGGTATCAGTACTAAAACGATGATAAGAAATAGCAGGACTGATATTGAGAATTTTATCCAAAAATTCAGTGTTATCTCTCCGCTGACAGAGCCACTGATAATGGCTAAAATGATCAACACAGCCGTATCTGTAAGCATGGTTCCTCCAACAGTGATTCCGACAGCCTCGTTTCGCGAGATACCCAAACGACTTACGATGGGATAAGTCACAAGGGTATGGGTAGCAAACATGCTTGAAACAAGGAAGCTGGTTTCAAAACTGAACTCAAGAAGATAGCGGCAAACAGGATACCCGATTGATAACGGGGCAATAAAAGTAAAGAAGCCGAATACCAGGCTCTTATGTCTGTAATTTGCAAACCCCTTAAGATCCAGTTCAAGCCCGGCCAAAAACATAATATAAAGCAAACCGATTGTCGAAAACAGATCAATTGCCGAGTTTTTGGCAATAAGATTTAGTCCGTGAGGACCAATAATGACACCTGCCAGAATCAGCCCGATAATTCCGGGCACTTTTATACGACGGAACAATAACGGGGCAAGAAGGATTATAAATAAGATCACAGCAAATACCAGAACGGAACTCTGAAATGGCGTCTGGAAAATATGCTGAAAATTCTCAATTACTTTGTCCATGCTTACTATCGATTAAAAACAATTATCAGGAAAATTTTAATCTTTACGGAATTTGACCAATAATTCCGCATTTGTATCACTCTTCAAAATTATCCTTTTAACTGCATAAATTTGATATTGGAAGTATTTTTTAATCATAATTAGTAATCAAATGGAAATACGTCTGAAAGTGATCAATAGGAATAAACTTATCAACTTAATTGTGTTAATTACTGCCGGCCGATTTCTCTCATCCTATTTTCGTTTTTCACTATATTTGTGCAAAATCGATTTTAAAATGGTCCCAGGTTATTCTGAAGAATCAATTCGTACGCTTGATTGGAAAGAGCATATTCGCAAGCGGCCAGGTATGTATATTGGAAAGTTGGGTGATGGCTCTGCTCCGGATGATGGTATTTATGTTTTGCTAAAGGAGGTCCTCGATAATTCGGTAGATGAATTTATGATGGGGAATGGACGGAAGATTGATGTAACTGTATCGGATGAACTTGTGTCTGTTCGTGACTATGGACGCGGTATTCCACTGGGAAAACTGATGGATGTTGCCTCAAGGATGAATACCGGTGCTAAATATGATTCAAAAGTATTTAAGAAGTCGGTAGGACTAAATGGTGTCGGTATAAAGGCGGTCAATGCTCTTTCACATAAATTCTCGATCAAATCAGTTCGGGATGGCCGTCTCAAACGGATCGATTTTTCGAAAGGTGAATTAATAAATGATCATGCAGAAATTTCAACGCAAGAGGTTAATGGTACGGCAGTTGCTTTTACACCGGATAGCGAAATTTTCAGGAACTTCCATTACATTGAGGAGTTTGTAGTCCCTTTGCTGAAGAACTACACTTTTTTAAATGCCGGGTTAATCATCAATTTTAACGGAGAGAAGTATCTTTCGAAAAATGGTCTTTTTGACCTTTTGGAGGAGAATCTCGACCAGGCTCCTGTCTACCCGATTATTCATCTGAAGGGTGAAGATATCGAATTTGCCCTGACTCACAGCAACCAATATGGTGAAGATTATTATACATTCGTGAATGGGCAGTTTACTCCTCAGGGTGGGACTCACCTCGCCGCATTCCGTGAAGCGCTGGTCAAAACCATCCGGGAATACTATCATAAGGAGTTTGACGCCTCGGATATTCGTGCTTCAATTGTTTCAGCGTTAAGTATCAAGGTGGAAGAGCCTATCTTTGAATCGCAAACCAAAACAAAATTAGGATCTAAGGATATGGGTCCCGAAGGGCCATCTGTACGCAATTTCATTATGAATTTTGTCCAGAAGGAACTGGGCAATTTTCTCCATAAAAACACTCAAACTGCAGATATCCTGCTTAAACGGATTCAGGAATCTGAACGGGAACGAAAAGCCATTTCAGGAATTCAAAAACTGGCTAAGCAGCGAGCCAAAAAGGTTAGCCTCCATAATAAAAAATTACGCGACTGCAGAATTCATTACAATACTCCACATGAATTGAAGGATAATAGTTCCATTTTCATCACAGAAGGAGATTCTGCAAGCGG
The DNA here is from genome assembly GCA_903923905.1 of uncultured Bacteroidia bacterium. GTDB lineage: Bacteria > Bacteroidota > Bacteroidia > Bacteroidales > Prolixibacteraceae > JAAFHB01. Next base: position 102,083 of record CAIXZH010000092.1, on the reverse strand, counting down.
TTCGATCACCAAATCACGTGATGTTACCACGCAGGCTGTTTTCAGTTTACGTGGCAAGCCATTGAACAGTTATGGGTTAACCAAGAAAATAGTTTATGAAAACGAGGAGTTCAACCTGCTTCAGGCTGCACTGAATATCGAAGAGGGAATTGACGAACTCAGGTATAATAAGGTGATCATTTCCACTGATGCCGATGTTGACGGAATGCACATCCGGCTACTTCTGATTACCTTCTTTTTACAGTTTTTTCCGGAACTGATTAAGAAAGGGCATCTTTATATTCTTCAAACACCTCTTTTCAGGGTTCGCAATAAAAAGAAAACGGTCTATTGTTACTCAGAGCAGGAGCGGGACATGGCGGTTAAAGTACTTGGGGCAATTCCGGAGATTACCCGTTTCAAAGGTTTAGGAGAAATTTCACCCGATGAATTTAAAAATTTTATAGGTGAAGATATCCGCCTCGATTCGGTGATTCTGAATAAAAACGAATCGGTTGCGGATATGCTTGAGTTTTACATGGGCAAAAACACACCCGATCGCCAGGATTTTATTATTGAGAATCTTCATGTTGAAAAAGATGAAATTTAAGGATCATGAATCAGTTTTTTAGCTGATAGAAACCAGATAAATCAAATTAACAACTCCAATTCAACGTTAAAATGCCTGACGAGAAAGATATCGAAGGATTGCCACTGCCGGAAGAAAATGAGGCTAAAGACACAAAAAAGGAACTACATCATATCATTTATTTGTCATCGATGTACCAGAGTTGGTTCCTGGATTACGCTTCTTATGTTATTCTGGAACGTGCAGTACCGTATGTCAATGATGGGCTGAAACCGGTTCAGCGTCGTATCCTTCATGCAATGAGACAGATGGACGATGGACGCTATACCAAGGTTGCCAATATTATAGGACAGACAATGATGTATCATCCCCATGGTGACGCTTCAATTGGTGATGCTCTGGTGCAGCTTGGTCAGAAGGAATTGTTAATTGATGCACAGGGTAACTGGGGAAACATTTTAACGGGTGATGGAGCAGCAGCTCCCCGGTACATCGAAGCACGACTTTCTAAATTTGCATTAGAAGTACTTTTTAATCCGAAGACTACAAAGTGGCAGCTTTCATACGATAGCCGAAACAGGGAGCCGGTAACTTTGCCGGTGAAGTTTCCATTGCTGTTAGCCCAGGGGGTTGAAGGTATTGCGGTAGGACTCGCTTCAAAAATCCTACCTCACAATTTTATCGAATTACTTGATGCCTGCATCGCCTATCTGAATCATGAGGAGTTTGAACTTTTTCCTGACTTTCTTACAGGCGGTTATATTGACGTTTTAAAATATAATGATGGTCTTAGGGGAGGAGCGGTGAAAATACGCGCCAAAATCGAAAAAATAGATAATAAAACTTTGGTAATCACAGAAATACCGTTTGGAAGAACAACCTCTTCACTTATCGAGTCCATTGTTAAAGCCAATGAAAAGGGGAAAATCAAGGTTAAAAAGATTGATGATAATACCTCGGCAAATGTCGAGATCCAGATCCACCTGATGCCGGGTATCAGTTCCGACAAAACGATCGATGCCCTTTATGCCTTTACCGATTGTGAAGTTTCTGTTTCACCAAATGCATGTATCGTTGAAGACGATAAGCCGCGGTTTATCACTGTTACCGAAATTCTTAAAAAATCGGTCGATAAAACGTTGGAGTTATTAAATCTCGAGTTGGAAATTCAAAAGGGGGAGCTGGAAGAACAATGGCATTTTGCCTCCCTTGAACAGATCTTTATAGACCAACGCATCTATAAGGACAAGGCATTTGAAGATTCCGGAAATATTGATCAGGCAATTGATCACATCGACAAACGGCTAATTCCATGGAAACCAAAGTTCAGACGTGAAATAGTTCGCGAAGATATCCTTAAGTTACTGGAAATCAGGATGGGACGTATCCTGAAGTTCAATACTGAAAAAGCTAACGAAATCATAACAGGAATTGAGGATCACATTGCTGAAGTAGAGGCAAATATTCAGAATTTAATTCCTTATACCATTTCCTGGTACGAGCATCTTAAATCGAAATATGCCAAAGGGCGTGGGCGAAAAACTGAAATCAGAAGTTTCGAAAATATTGAAGCAGCAAAAGTTATTGTTGCTAACGAAAAATTGTACCTCGACCGCGAGGAGGGTTTTATTGGAACTGGCTTAAAGAAAGCAGAGTACTTATGTGATTGTTCCGACATCGATGATATTATTGTATTTCGCCGGGATGGATCCTATTTTGTCACAAAGGTTTCTGAAAAAGCATTTATCGGAAAGAATCCGATTCATGTAGCTATTTTTGAAAAAAATGATAACCGTACGATTTATAACCTCGTTTACCGTGACGGAAAGGCCGGAGCGACTTACATGAAACGGTTCAGTGTCACAGGGGTGACACGTGACAAGGAATATAATATGACAATGGGCACCGATGGCTCACGGATCCTTTATTTTAGCGCAAATCCGAATGGTGAGGCTGAAGTCTTGCGGATCCTCTTTAAACCTAAACCAAAGCTTAAAAAGCTGGTGGATGAAATTGATATGGCTCAGCTTGCCATCAAAGGGAGACAATCCATGGGTAATCTGGTTACCAAAAATGAAGTTCATAAGGTAACCCTAAAGGAAAAAGGGATCTCTACCCTTGGTGGCCGGAAAATCTGGTTTGATGAAGATGTTCTGAGGCTGAATGCTGATGGCAGGGGTAAGTTTCTGGGTGAATTCACCGGGGATGAGAAAATTCTTGTGATTGACAAGGATGGCGGATACCAGGTATATTCTTATGATTTAGAGAATCATTTTGAAAAAAACATCCTTTCAATCGAAAAATTCCGTCCCGACAGGATTGCCTCCGTTGTCTATTTTGATGCAGAACAGAACTTCTACTATCTGAAGCGGTTTGCAATAGAGGTGAATGGTGGTAAACCTTGTTCATTTATAGGAGAACACCCTGAAAATAAACTGATTAGTATTACATGGGTTACTTTTCCCCGACTGGAAATAGAATTTGGAGGAGATAAAAATAACCGGGAGAACGAAATCATAGAGGTAGCTGAATTTATTGGTGTTAAATCGTTTAAAGCCAAAGGGAAACGACTTTCAAGTTATGAGGTAAGTAATATTAAGGAGTTGGAGCCAGTTATTCGGGATGAGGATATAAAACCGGAGATAGAAGTACTACCGTCCATTGATCCTGATGATGATATTCCATTTGAGATCAATCGTCCTGGTGAAGAATCTGATCCGAGCCAGATGGAAATAAATTTTGAGTGATGAAGATTTATCTGATCGGATATATGGGATGTGGAAAATCTACCATTGGAAGAAAAGTCGCTGATTTGTTGAGAATTAGTTTTATTGATCTGGATAAGTATATTGAGGAGCGTTACTTCAAGTCTGTTCCGGCAATTTTTGCAGAAGAGGGGGAAAACCGTTTCCGCGAGAAAGAACGGACTGCATTGCTAGAGGTATCTGAATTTGAGAATGTGGTTGTTGGGACAGGAGGAGGTGCCCCATGCTTCTTTGATAATATGGAGGTGATGAATGAAAAGGGAATTACAGTCTATATTGCACCTGATACAGAAGTGCTTGCAAACCGGCTGATTAAATCAAGAACTGAAAGACCGCTGATTGCCGGCAAATCGCATGATGAACTTATATTGTTTATTAACAGTGCCCTGGGGAAAAGGGCTCCATTTTATGAAAAGGCGAAAATTATTATCCGGGGAGAGAACAACCTGGATCCGAAGTTGGTAATCGACAAAATTCAACAACTTAATACTGGAAATTAAAACAAATTACTTCATACAAAGCAATCTGTTTTAGTTTCTATGCAGTCTGTTTACTGACATTCCGATAGGTATAGGAATAGAAAATATGCCTTCTCGCAAACCGTAACAGGGTAGATGAGTTAACAAATTTGTTGTAGATATTTTTAGGTATTCCAAAATATTCATAAACACTTCCATCCTGAAAGGTAATCTTTAGAGTCTGACCTTTATACGAATAATCATCGATGCCGGAGGTGTTGGTTGTAAGCGTATATCCCTCTAAATTAAAGGCTTGAGTTTCCGGTGCTATGCTTACCAGAAAATGATAAGCTTCAATGATATTTTTGCTTTTATGTTCAGCTTCGGCTTTGCGTTCATCGTCCCCAACGAATTTATCAGGATGCCACTCCTTTATTAAATTGCGATAGGTGGTTTTTAATTCGCCTAAACCGGTTTCCGGTGTGATATCCAATAATCTTCGGTATTCAATAATACGCTTCATGAATGTTATTAAAGTAAAATATTTAAGGGCGCAAAGGTAATCAAATTAGCTTAACTCCTTTGTTATAAACAGGAGGAGAGTCTAATTAACTTTGGTTAAGTGATTTTTGAAATATTTCCGGGATTTTTGTCATTTATTCAGCTGCCGGATCTTTTCCCTGATATACTGACCACTTTCGGTCAGATTGTTTTCTTTCCATTCTCCTTTTTCAGAAGCCCCAGGTAACAATATAGCAGTAGTCTCATTTTTGTCTGTGACATGCCAGACAACCCAGCTTAAATGGTTTTTCTCAAGCCAATCCATCCAGACGGCTGTTTTCCCGCGATTAAACTCGCCGTTTCCATTCGATTCGCCCACTCCACATTCGGTGATAAATAAGGCAATTCCTTTATTCATAGCCAATTCTGCTTTAGCCCTAAGTTTTTCCTGATGATTTGGGTCAGAAGCATAGAAGTGAAATGAGTAGGCCAGGTTATCAAAACCTGTGATCGGATCCGAAGCGGCGATATCAACATCCTGATCCCATCTTGGACTTCCGATTACAATGACGTTTTGGGAATCATACTTACGGATCACTTTAATCACTTCCTCCGAATAAGATTTTACTACTTGCCAGCTCTGGTGGACAGGTTCGTTAAAAATCTCATAGATTACATTTGGGATACCTGCGTACTTTTGGGCCATATTGGTGAAGAATGCTTTGGATGCATCAAGGTGCTTTTCTGCATTGTGATCGTGCCAGTCGATTAACACATAGATTCCATTTTGAATAGCCTGATCGATCACCGATGACATTAACTTCATTTGTTCGTCAGGATTTTGCAAATAACCCTGATCGGGCTGAACGCCCATTGACGCTCGTATCAGGGTTATTTTAAAATCTTTGGTCAGCCAGTTGACTACTGCCGGATTGTAATATTTTTTACCCGCCCAAAGGCTCCATGACAACGAAATACCACGCAACTGGGGAGGAAGGCCCTCCTTATTAACCAGGATGTTCCCAATAACTTTAAGTGGTCCATTTACCTCAACCGGGCGAGGTGGTTGTGCTAATGTAACAATCGCAAGAAGGATTGGGACTATTGTTAAGATCCTGAATACGTTTCTCATATCAAATAATCTAAGAAGGATCTGATCTTCCAACATATTTTGAGGGAAGTACTCCGAATTCGCTTTTAAAATGTTTACTGAAATATTTGGGGTCATTAAATCCGACCTGAAAAGCAATTTCAGAAACATTCATCTGACTTTTGGTCAGCAGGAGAGCAGCCCTTTTTAGCCTGAGTGAACGGACAAATTCCAATGGAGGTCTCCCTGTGAGTGCAAGGATTTTTTTATAAAGTAACGTTCTGCTCATTCCCAGATCATGACTCATTGTTTCAACAGTATAGTCGGTTACCGACATATTTTTCTCAACAAGCTCAAGTGCCTTTCGCATAAACTGTTCATCAAGGGAGGTAACCGCTATATCATGAGGTTCGATATTAATCTTAGTTCTGAAAACGTGTCGTGAATTTCGTCTTAGGTTGATGATATTGTTAATTTTAGCTTCAAGGATCTGAAAATTAAATGGTTTTGTAACATAGTCATCTGCACCTGTCTCTAATCCCTCCAGTTGTTGCTGTTCAGATGTTCTGGCGGTTAACAAAATCAATGGGATATGACAGATGGTCCTGTCCGATTTAATCCGCCTGCACAATTCGATTCCATCCATTCCAGGCATCATTATATCACTGATAATCAGATCCGGAGTAATTTTAAGAATAAGTTTTAATGCATCTTCTCCATTCGAAGCCTCATGGATATGGTATTTTTGAAACAAATTGTCTTTGAGGTAAAAGCGTAAATCGTCATTGTCTTCCACAATAAGGATTACTGGTTTTTCGGAAGATTGCTGAATTTCATCTAGTTCAGGAGTAATGGCAGTGTATTGGCTGATTTTAACCTCAGTTTCAACAACCGTTGGTGTGTCAGGTAATTCTGAATTATTTATCGGTAATAAAATGGTAAAACAACTTCCCCTTCCAATTTCACTGGTTACTGAAATCTCACCTTCATGAAGCTTAACAAATTCGGATACCAGAGAGAGACCGATTCCTGTCCCTTTTTCAACCTGTCCGGACGAATCGATTTGAAAAAACCGGGTGAATATTTTCTCAATCTTGTCTGAAGCAATACCAATTCCGGTATCTTCGACATCTATCACAAGATGACCGCTTATGTTATTGTTAAACAAATCGTTATGGCCAGTTTTGGCAAACACTGTGACTGATACCTTGCCATTTCCCGGGGTAAATTTGAAAGCATTCGAAAGCAGATTAAATATAATTTTCTCCAGCTTATCTTTGTCAAAGTAAGTATTCAGTTCTTTGATTCGGGTGTTGAAAACCAGTTGAACATGCTTTTGTTCGCTTAGATTATTAAAAGAAGAAACGGTCTCCTGGAGAAATGCTATGATATCACCAAACGATGGATTATAATTGAATCCCTGGACCTCTAATTTTCTAAAATCAAGCAATTGGTTGACCATTTGTAACAATCTTTTGGCATTTTGGTCAATTAGTTTCAGGTATTTCTCCTCCGGCTTTTCCTTTAATTGCAACAATAATTTTTCTACAGGTGCCATAATTAGTGTTAGTGGAGTCCGGAACTCATGAGAAATATTGGTGAAAAACTTGATTTTCAAAGAATCAATTTCGTGAATATGTTGATTTTCAAGTCTTTCATGTTCAATTCGCATATTGATTCTCTCCCTTACCAAAATGAGTTGCCGAAGAAGAATGAGTAACAAAAAGATAAGTATAGCGTAAATGATATAGGCAATCCAGCTTTTCCAGAATGGGGGAAGAACAACAATTTTCAGTGAGATTTCCTTACCTTCTGAATTCCCTTTCAACTCTTTTACATGGAAAATATAGGTTCCGTTATTTAGGTTAGTATAGGTGGCTGAGTTCTTTTTCCCGTCAGTAGTAATCCATTGATTATTAAATCCATCAAGTTTATAGGCATAGCTATTTTTATCAGGTGAGAAGTAATTAAGTGCAATAAATTCAATGGTAAATGAATTTTCGCGGTATTTTAATTCTATCTCTTCAGTATTGAAAACGGGTTTTTCCAGGAGTATCCTGTTGTCATATTTTTGCCCGTAGGGAATACTTTTATTAAAAACCCTAAAATCCCTGAAAATAAGCTTTGCAAAAATTGTGTCATTTTTTACTTCATTAGGATAAAATGCATTCAATCCATCCGGGCCTCCAAAAAAAATCTCTCCGTCAGAGGCACAGAGGGCGGATGGTTCATTAAACTCTTTTCCCTGAAGTCCGTCTGTGATATTATAATTTGTGAACGTAAAATCAAATTTATCCGGACTCTGAACATTTTTAAGTACCAGCTCTGATATCCCATTTCTTGAACTAATCCATAAGTTCTTATTTTTGTCTTCGACGATACGTTGAATAGTGTTGGAGGGTAACCCGTCAGCGATGGTAAATTGTTTAAATGAATTATTAGTACGATTCAGCAGGTTCAATCCATTTTTAGTACAGACCCAGAAAAATCCCCGGCTATCCTCAAAACAACTGGTCACATTATTATCGGTGATGGATTTTATATCGCCCTGTCGTTTTTGAAGGCACTGAAAAGTTTTGGCATACTTATTAAAGAAAGAGAGACCATTTGATGTTGATATCCAAACCCTTTTAGTTTTGTCACAGTAGAGCGATGTAATATAGTCACTGCAAATAGAGGTATTAAGTGCATTAAATCGGCTGAACTTACCTGTTTTTTGATCCAGCAGGTCAATTCCGCTACCCAGTGTGCCTACCCAAAGATTATTCATTTCATCCTCACAAATTCCGTAAATTCTGTCGTCAGAGATGGAGGTGGAGTCGTCCTGTTTATTTTTATAAACCGTAAATTTCCCGGTAGAAGGATCCAGCTTGTCGAGACCTCCAAAATAGGTGCCAATCCATAAATTGTTGGAATGGTCATTGAATAAGGAAACTATAATATTACTGCTTAATGTGTTGTTAGACAGTTGATTTAATTTAATGGTGGTAATGTTTTGGGTTTTTCGGTCCAGGTAATTTAGTCCACCTCCATCGGTCCCAATCCAGATATTTCCTTTCCAATCTTCGGCTAATGAATTTACATCATTATGGCTGAGGCTATTAGGATCTCCGGCCAAATGTCTGTAAATCCGGAATTGAAAGAGATTTTTCTTGTAATAATTAACCCCTTTCTTTGTTGTTCCTAACCAGACAATTCCATCTGAATCGCAAAAGACGTATGAAAGCCCATTGGAAGAGAGTTTCTGATCATCAAAGGGCTGGTGTTTTAAATTGGTTATTCGCCTGAGTTTTTTATCGATAATAAAGGCTCCTCCTCCGTCAGCAGCGGCCCAAATAAGACCGTCGGTATTTTGCGATATTGCGTCAACTCTTTTTAATCCCTCAGTTTCTTTAAATTGATCGTTAAAACGGTTGTTCCAGACTTCGTTATTGACATCAAAAAGATAAAGCCCATACAAATTTCCTACCCAAAGATCATTTTGTTGATCAATATACAATCTTGTATGACTATCCTGGGATCTGTCAGCATTTTCCGGAATTTTGAATTTTTCAAAACCTTTCGACGATTCTCTATATTTAATGATATATCCGTTTTTTGAACTAATCCACATATTCCCTATCCGATCCTGAACAATCGACGAAATACTGTTCAATGGTGAATTACAATTGGTACTGTCGATTAAAATATGATGAACTGAATTTTTTTGAATATCATTAAAAAAACAACCGTTGTTGGTACCAATCCAGATATTCCCGTTCTTATCAGAAGCCATAGTGTTGATATAAAGGATATCACCACAATTATTACGTGCAGAGGAGGCATAATTCAGGTTTTTAATTTCATAGGTATTGCCATTTAGGATACTAACTCCATTTCCTGTTCCTATCCAGAGGTTCCCGTTTTTATCTTCAGCGATTCCATTAATGTTATTATTGGTAATTGATCCGTTTACCGGATTTTCGCTGGTAAAAATTTCACAGCTGGATCCGTCAAACCGGTTTAGACCGGCATTTGTTCCAAACCAAACAAATCCCTTTGAATCCCTGTAAATACAATTGATCTGATTCTGTGATAATCCGTTATTGACACTCAGATGAGAAAATACAAATCGGTTTTCCTGCCCGGACAATGGGGTATTCAAAAACGATATCATCAGCATTGCTGCAACAGCATTTCTTATGATACGAATGGTTGCAACTGAAAAGAAACTATAGACCGGATGAAAAATCAATGATTTTCTCTTTTTCAAGTAATTAAAAGATTATAGTTAGTTAGGCAAAAATGATTGAATATTTGGATCAAATCACCTTGTCAAAAATATAAAATCAATGGTGAAATATACTACTAAAATATCAAAGTTTACATATGACCCCCCTTTCTGAAACAAATTGCACCTGTCATTGAAACAATTGTCATGCTTTTAAAAACAAATGATATACCCTTTTGATTGAGGTTCAGGGTACATTTGATTACATTTTTTAACAAGACTTAACTAAACGGCTCGTTAAAATAATCACCCTTTTTATGAAAAATCCAAAGTACATGTACCTGATCATTGAAGTGCTCATCTATATGATCATTATTATCAGTATCCTGCTACTAATTAATAATTTATGAATTTCATTCATTTAAATATAACAACCAAAAATCAAACTCGTTCTTAATTCTTTAATTTTTAATCTTAAGTCTATGTATTTATGAAACCAATTAAACTTTGTTTTTCGCCAGGAGGGAAGTGGACAGGACGATTCTTATCCATGATTCTTTTAATGGTATTGTTTGCAGGGATGGCCTATGCCCAGCAAAAAACTGTCAGTGGGAAAGTAACCGATGAATCAGGTTCTCCGGTTCCAGGGGCAACCATAGTTGTCAAAGGGACCACTTCTGGTACTGTCAGTGATATGGATGGTAAATTTGCCATCAGTTTACCCGCTAATGCTAAAGCTATTGTAATTTCTTTTATAGGAATGACATCACAAGAGATTACAGTTGGCAAGCAGACTACTTTTACCGTAAAAATGGTGCCACTAACCATCGGACTTGATGAGGTTGTAGCAGTAGGCTATGGTGTCCAACGGAAAAAATTGGTCACTGGCGCTACTGTTCAGGTTAAAGGCGAGGATATTCAAAAGATGAATACCGTTTCGCCATTAACGGCCTTACAAAGCCAATCCCCCGGAGTAAATATTACGAAAGTTTCAGGTGAGCCCGGAGCAGGTTTTAAGGTAGCCATCCGCGGTATTGGAACCATTGGAAACGCCCAGCCATTGTACATTGTAGATGGGGTTCCAAGAGGGAATATCGATTATTTGACCACAAGTGATATCGAATCAATTGATATTTTAAAGGATGCGGCATCTGCGGCTATTTATGGAGCAAGGGCTGCCAATGGGGTAATTATGGTAACTACCAAAAAGGGAAAAGACGGAAAGATTTCCGTAACCTATGATGGTTCTTACGGAGTGCAAAATGTGTTCAGAATGTTACCTCTTTTGAATGCAAAAGAATATCTGATGATTGAGAATGAGCAACGAATGAACTCATCACTGCCGCTCTATACCAAAGCCGATTACGACAAATTATTGGCACCAGGTGATTATGAAAAAATAATAAATGGCCAATGGAATGGTACCAATTGGCTCAAACAAATGCAAAATAAGAGTGCCCCTATCCAAAGCCATGCCGTTAACATCACTGGTGGAAATAAAACCTCGACATTCTCGATTGGTTCATCCTATACTGACCAGCAGGGAATATTTGGAGCTCCGGTTCAATCAACCTACGAGCGGTATACACTTCGGATAAACTCTGATCATGTGATTCTTCACAAGAATTTCGATATTATCAAAGTCGGAGAGAATTTATCATTTACAAACAATAATAACCACGGTATTGCAACCGGGAATATGTGGTGGAATGATATCGCATCATCTGCACAAACCATGCCTGTTCTTCCAATGTGGGCAGCTGATAAAACTGATCCGGCATTCCCCTATCATTATGCGATTCCCTGGAATTCAAATACCTCAAATCCAACGGCTTCGATGATTTACAGAGGATCTAATATCTCCAAAAGCTTCAACATGAACATGAATGCCTATGTTGAAATCCAACCGATTAAAGGGTTAAAATACAAGAGTATGTTTTCTGTAAATCCGAGTGCATCTACCTGGAGGAGCTGGACTCCGACCTATAATTTAGGCCCGGTAAATGTGCAAACCTCCAACACAGTTAGCCAAAATTCAAGCTTTGGTATTGGCGGATGGATGTTTGAAAATACGCTGAATTATGACTTTACTTATAAGAGTCTTCATCACTTTAACATTTTGGCAGGTATGAGCGCAGAACGTTCCGGACTTGGTGAAGGGGAATCAATTACCAATTTAAACAGCGTTTTCAAAGACTTTCAACACGCATATATCGATAATGCAAATGTTGCAGCCACTGCAAGTATCGGGGGTAGTCCCTGGACCAAAGGTGGAATATTATCCTATTTTGGCCGTATTAATTACGACTACAAGGAGACTTATTTAATGACTCTGGTTATGCGTGCTGACGGATCTTCAAATTTTGCTCAGGGACATCGTTGGGGTTCTTTCCCTTCTGTTTCGGCTGGTTGGGTTGCCACAAACGAAAAGTTTCTGGAATCAACCAAAGCATTTTTGGATTTCCTCAAGGTCAGGGGTAGCTGGGGACAAAATGGGAATCAGAGTATTCCCGGATTCCAGTATACCTCACAGATTGCTTATAACACCGATAATACGCTCGCAAATTATTATTTTGGATCAAGTAAAACCGTTCCAACACTTGGAGCTTATCCCTTGAATATTCCTACACCGAATTTGAAATGGGAAACTTCAGAACAGTTGGATCTTGGCTTTGATGCCCGTTTCCTGGGTTCAAGACTTAATGTTGCCTTCGATTATTACAAAAAGACAACCAAAGGTTGGTTAGTTGCAGCGCCGATTCTGGCAAGTTGGGGAGTTGATGCTGCACCATATATTAATGGGGGTGCAATTGTGAATAAAGGAGTTGAACTTGGTTTAAACTGGAAAGATAATGTTCATGGATTTAAATATGGTATTACTGGCAATTTCAGCTTTAACAAGAATGAAGTTACCGATATCCAGAACAGTCAGAAATTAATCGCTGCAACAAATGTGAAGTTATGGGGGAATGGTCCTTATATTGCACGGGCTCAGGTAGGTTATCCTGTCGGATATTTCTGGGGTTACAAAACTGCGGGAATTTTCCAGAACCAGGCCGAAGTTTCAAACTATAAAAATCCGGCAGGTGTAGTTATTATGCCGAATGCTGTTCCAGGTGATGTGAAGTTTGTAGATACGAACCACGATGGTGTTATCGACGATAACGACAAAGTGAAGATTGGTGATCCTAACCCGCATTTTATTTTCTCTTTAAACTTAAACGCCGAGTATAAAGGTTTCGACCTGCTGATAGCAACTTATGGCGTTGCAGGGAACCAGATTGCCCGCGACTGGCATGATGCCGGCAGTCCTCAAAATAACTATACTACTGAAGTATTGGGAAGATGGCATGGTGAAGGTACATCCAACAGACTTCCACGTGTTACTGACGGATCAAGCATCAATCAGCAATATACTTCGGATCTTCAGATTGAAAATGGTGATTATCTGAGAATTAGCAATGTTACAATCGGCTATGATTTCAAAAAACTGTTTAAATCATCTCCGCTCGAACAAATGCGCCTCTATTTTGCCATTCAGAACCTCTACACATTTACCAAATATTCAGGAATGGATCCTGAAATTGGTACAAGTACTGATGATACAAATTTTGGATGGACCAAAGGTATCGATCTGGGATTCTACCCAAGTCCGAGGACATGTTTGATTGGTCTAAGTTTAAAATTTTAATACCCGATAAATCATGAACAAGATATTTTTATTAATAGCTACAATACTACTGTTTGCCGGGTGTAAACAGAGCTTTCTGGATACTCAGAATCTCACCCAGAAAAGCAGTGACAATTTTCCGGGTTCATATGTAGATGCCGATCAGGCAGTTACCGGAATATATGCAATTCTTCCAACAGGTTTTAGCGGACTGGCCAGCCCGTTGCTTATTTCTGAAATTTTGTCTGATGACCGTTTTGGCGGGGGCGGACAGAATGACCGAGATCCTCAGGCTATTGAATTCTTTCGCGTAAAAGTTCCGAATGAATTCGCAACAACCTGGGCATCCTGCTACAAAGGGATATTTCGAGCAAACACCCTTATCGCTTCAATAAATAAACCCAAATGGGATAATGCGGCCCAACGTGAAAAGATCTTTGGGGAAGCAAGTTTTCTAAGGGCTTATTACTATTTCGATTTAGCACGGTTATTTGGCCGGGTCCCGTTAGTGATTGACCCAACACCTGCTAATAATCCAAAAGCATCTGCTGATTCCCTTTTTGCACAAATTGGACAGGATTTGAAAAATGCAATTGATTCACTGCCTCCAACACCGATCAGTACAGGATGGAAAACTGCGAATATGGGAAGAGCTACTAAGTGGGCTGCTGAAGGGATTTTGGCCAGGGCATTCCTTTTTTATACAGGGTATTATCAGAAAACAGAGATGCCTTTGGCAGGCGGTGGAAGTTTAACCAAAGATAAGGTTATAGCCTATGTTGATGATTGTATTGCAAACAGCGGTGCAAGCCTGGTACCGGATTTCAGGAATATGTGGCCTTATGCTCTTAAAGATTCAACTCATTATGGTTATGCCAAAGCAAACGGATTACAATGGGTTATGGATGCAGGAAATACAGAAAGCATCTTTGAAATCGTTTTTTGCGGTTTGAGTGGTGCCAATTGGGGAACGGATAATGTCTACAACAATACCGTTGATTTATTTTGCGGACATAGAGATCCTACAGCACAAAAACTTCCCTTCGGTCATGGCTGGGGATTTGCACCAGTTAATCCAAACTTTTATAATTCATGGCCTTCAGGAGACCTGAGAAAACAAGGTTCCGTCTGGAATGAGGATGATACCTCTGAAGGTACGGACAGCTATGTTTTTGGTGCAGACATGCAATGGCAGGAAACTAAACTGATGGGCAAGAAATATATTCCGATCAATATTAATGTAGGTACAGCCACTAGCCCGGTTATCGAAGGTTATGGAATGAAATATTATGGAGCTAAAAATGATATGCAGCTTTGGAACACTCAGAATATCGTTTTGCTTCGCCTGGCAGATGTCCTTTTGATGGGTGCTGAACTTGGAAGTCCTAATGCCCAGTCTTATATGGATCAGGTTAGAGCACGGGTAAAATTACCTTCTGTTCCTGTGACTCTCGACAACATTAAGAATGAACGTCATTGGGAACTTGCCTTTGAGGGACTCCGTTATTTTGATTTATTGCGCTGGTATGGTAAGGCAGCCGGTACTCAGATTAAGAATAATGAGGCAAATGCAACAATCTACAATATGACTGTTCTCTCTTCGCTCGAGGCTACTCCAGGGGGTGTCTTTGGTGATATCGAAAAACGGGTCAATGATACCGGAGGTTTCCTCATGATACCGGATGACCAGATCCAGTTGTCGAATGGTAAATTGGTTCAGAACCCGGGTTGGACCAACTCGTCCGAAACAATGTATTAATATTAAATTCTTAAAACTGATTAATATGAAGAGTATTATATATAGTCTGATGGGGCTGCTGATATTTTTGGCAGCATGCAACACGCTCGAGGACAGACCTTCGGATGGGGCAATTTTATCAGCAAGCCAACTAACCGTATCGGTTGTCCAAAACCCTGCAGGTTCAAACAGTGTAAAACTGGTAAACACAACCAAGGATATCATTATGTTCTGGGATTGGGGTTCTGGTACTGGACATAGTGCCAGTTCAAAAGATACAGTAGCTGCATATCTACCTTTTAAAGGAACTTATACCTTAAGATTTACTGCTTTTTGTGCCGGTGGTACTGTTACAGACTCCACAACTTTCACCATTGCCCAAAATGACGACGCCTATTTTGATACCGATCCTGCATGGAAAGGGTTAACAGCTGGAGGTGCCGGCCAGACATGGGTATGGGCATTGGATATTCCCGGTGGAATTATCGGAGGTAACGGTCCCGAAAACTGTCCTTCCCCTGCATGGTGGACCATGGACGCTTCTTCAGGTAATTCCTGGCTCAACTTCAACGATGCAGTTTATATGGATCTGAACGGAGCAGCAAATTTCTCGCATATTGCAGGTGATGGAAGCGTTAAAAAGGGATTCTTTACCGTAATTGCTCCCTACGTCAACGGAGGAGTTAGTTATAGTGCAATCCAGGTACTGAATGGTCCATCGTTCCCATGGCCTACTGGCACTGGTGGTTACAGTGGTGTCAGATACCATTTTACCGTAATGACAGCCGATAAGTTAAGCGTCCACGATTATGGCCAGTACAATATCGGGATGTTTAAACGGAAAGGATTTAATTATTAAGGTTTATTTTAATTGAATAATAGCAAATGTTTGGAAACCGTCTCTTAATTTAGGAGGCGGTTTCTTATATCGCCTAATTGAATTTATTGTATTTAGAATCAATGTTTTATATAAAATGAATAAGTCTTTCATCCTGATAATCGTTGCATTTGCACAACTGATTTGCTCATGTCAGGAGAATTCCCGTGATGTAACCAATGAACGGAATGTCTGGAAATTAAATGGATCAGTCAAGTCTATAACAGAAACTGATTATTCAAAAAACGGGAAATATAAGGCCCGGTTGCTGTTTAATCCGGCTGGTTTTATTCAGGAACAGACTACCTACAATCCAGATGGATCTTTGATCCGAAAATGGAAATATACCTATAATCCACAAAATCAAAAACTTACTCGCAATTGTTATGTTTTGAAGGACAGTCTGTCAGGAATTTTACACTATACCTATAATCAGAATGGTAAAATTACTGATGAGAAACTCGTTACTCCGGCCGGATTTCCAATTTCCTACGTCGAATATCAATACGATAAAAACCAGAATGAGATTGAAAAACGATTCAGGGATGCAAAGGGTAAAATTATTGTAATGGTTAGAAATAAGTTTGCCGACCATAAATTAATTGAAGAAATCCAACTCGATTCTATGGCTCACCAAATCGGGAAAAACAGGTATTGTTACAATAAAGATGGCTTAAATATTGAAATGACTACATTTTCCCCTCAGGATAGTGTAGTCAAAAGTACCAGGTACACCTACCTTTCCAACAGACAAGTTGGTCAGACCAGTTTGTTTAACGAACACAATGACCTAAGTTCAAAGATTGATTACAAATATGATGATCAGGGCAACCTGACCCTTAAACAAACCTTCAATTTGCCGGGTGAATTAACTGAGAAACGTACCTATTCCTATAAATACGATGATCAGCATAACTGGATTTTCAGGTATGAGTATTTAAATGACCAGGTCGAGGACATTATTTCGAGGAAACTGGAATATTATAAATAAGCCGATGAATCTCTCTGAACAGTTATTAGTCGTTATTCTTTGCTTTGGCCTGATCCTGACTGCACCAGGCTGCAAGAAAAAATCGGCAGTTATTCCAATTGTACCTCCTGCAAATGTGACCATTGAAACACCCAATGAAGTTCCGGATTTGCCTTTCGGCTCCTGGAATTCGAAAAGTATTTCAATTCCTGTCAGTTACGATGATGTACCTCAGACGACAGGATTGAAAACAGTGGATGTTGCCATCAATTTTTCAAATCATATCACCAAGGTTTCGAAATATGTTTATGGGAATAATACCAACTGTTTTACAGGCTGGATGCAGGATAATTCAGTGTTGATGCAAAATATGAATAAACTGAATATGGGGGTAATGCGTATTCCTGGCGGGAGTATCTCTGATATTTTCTTTTGGGACAGGAAGGCAGTTTATGATAATAATTATGCGGTTACTTCGTATGATCCGCCAATTACCGATATCCCTTCAACAATCACACCATGGGTGGGAAGACGGATCCAGAATTTTGAAAGTTGGTCTATGGGGATCGATCAGTACTATCAGATGATGCAGTCAACCTCAACCACAGGTATTGTAACGGTAAATTATGGATATGCCCGTTATGGCACAAGTGCTGATCCGGTAGCTGAAGCTGCCCATTTGGCTGCCAACTGGGTTCGGCTCGATAATGGCCGGAGTAAGTTCTGGGAAATTGGAAACGAAGTATATGGTTCCTGGGAAGCTGGCTATGAAATCGATCAGACACTTAATCAGGATGGTCAGCCTAAAATAATTACAGGTGATCTTTATGGAAGACATGCCCTGGTTTTTATAGATTCAATGCGACAGGCAGCCAGAGAAATCGGGAAAGAAATTTTTATTGGAGCTGTTTGTCTCGAAGCTGCCGGCTCCGGAATGGCCAACTGGAACAAAGATCTGATTGCCAAGGCTGGTGGCAAAGTTGATTTTTATATTGTCCACTCATATTTCACGAATTACCAGGAGAACTCCACTGCTTCGGTTATTCTTGATTCATCCTCCAAGATTGGAGGCTACAAAACCTATATTCTCAATGAACTTGCAGCCCAGGGTAAAACTGTTGCACCCGTTTTTCTTACCGAGTGGAACATATTTTCCCAGGGATCCCAGCAAGAGGTATCTTTTGTCAACGGAATGCATGCTTCTCTGGTTTTGGGAGAATTGATTAGAAACAAATACGAAATGGCTTCCCGCTGGGATTTGGCGAACGGATGGAACAGCGGTGATGACATGGGATTGTTTTCGTATGGCAATGAGCCGGGAGTAGCCCAGTATGCCGCACGACCCGCGTTTTATTATCTCTACTACTTTCAAAAATATTTTGGGGATACGATGGTGGATGCCACTTCCACAATGAACGATGTTTCAGTTTATGCCTCGCAATTCACTTCGGGACAAGGGGGTATCGTTCTTGTAAATAAAAGCAATACAGAACATATTGTCGAACTGTCTCTTAAAAATTTCAATCCTGGCAAGCGATATTTTACTTTTACCCTGACCGGAGGCAACGATAACGGAAGTTTTTCCCGAAAAGTTTACGTTAACGGAAATACCACCACCACTGTAGCCGGAGGGCCAGAAAATTACGAATCCATAAAACCGAAATCGTCAGTTCTAAGCGGCAATATTAAAGTTACTGTTCCTGAATATGGAGTTGTTCATTTATTGGTTGAAAACACACCATGATCAGTTTCCGAAAATGGATTTAAACAGACAGAAATAAATATCTTTAGCAAAAATACTTTACACCATTAATTTATAAGTCATATGATTAGGATTTCATTTTTGATTATCATGATTTTCAGCTGTTTCGGATCAATTTCCTTTGCTGAAAATCATTTTGATTTAACCTGGAAATTGGGTTATTCCAAAACAAAAAGTGAGGAACCGGGAAAATTTATACCTGCAACAGTACCGGGTGCAGTCCAGCTTGACATTGCACGAAATGAAAAGTATCCTCCGTATATTTTTGATGATAATTTTAAGAAATTCAGCTGGATGGAGGATATGTTCTATACCTATGAAACTTCTTTTAAGAAACCATCTCTCAAATCAAATGAAAGGTTGTTCTTTACTTCCAAAGGAATTGATTATCAGTTTGAAATCTATATTAATGGTACTAAGGTATTTGCCCAGGAAGGGATGTTTACCTATGTGAATGTTGATCTGACCGATAATCTGAAGGATAACAACATGCTAAAGATCCTGGTATTCCCTGCTCCGAAGCGATTTCCCTTTCCGGTAGACCGGACTCAGGCCTCAAATGTAGTGAAACCGGCTGTAAGTTATGAGTGGGACTGGCACCCGCGGTTAATTCCATTGGGAATTTGGGACGAAACAGGACTTGAAGTCCGGAATCGTTCGTATGTTGAGGACGTTTATCTTAATTATGAATTGTCTTCCGATTATAAAAAATCTGCGATCACAATTTTGGCTGCGGGAAAAGAGACTGCAGGCTCAAGATATCGTTGGAAATTAGCCGATGCGAACGGGAACAGTGTTCTGAATAGTGAAGGTGAGATGCAGGATCAGCTTTCTGTTTCCGGAATTTCACTGGAGAATCCCAGATTATGGTGGCCTCATGACCAGGGAACACCCTATCTCTATTTATCCACATTTTCACTCCTGAATACTTCGGGGGAGGTAATACAAACCATAACTCAGAAAATAGGTTTCAAAAGGGTCCGGTTAGTCATGAATGAAGGTGCCTGGGCAGAACCTGAAGATTTTCCCAAAACCAGGAGCGTGCCACCCGCACAGTTTGAGATCAACGGGCGAAAGATCTTTGCCAAAGGTTCTAACTGGGTCAATCCTGAAATTTTTCCTGGCATCATCACCAAAGAGCGTTATACCGAATTAATAGATCTGGCAGTAAATGCCAACCTGAATATTTTCAGAATCTGGGGCGGCGGAATTATCAATAAGGAATCTTTTTTTGAACAGTGTGATGAAAAGGGGATGCTTGTCTGGGAAGAGTTCCCCCTGGCTTGTAATGAATATCCCGATGAACCCCATTATTTATCCATTTTAAAACAGGAGGCAACCTCCATTATTAAAAGACTGCGAAAACATGCCAGTCTGGCGCTTTGGTGTGGAGGCAATGAATTATTCAATAACTGGTCCGGAATGACCGATCAGTCATTGCCCTTAAGGTTGCTGAATAGTCTATGTCTTGAATATACTCCGGTTATTCCGTTTAATCCAACTTCACCAATGATGGGGATGGCTCATGGAAATTACATCTTTAAAACCCCTCAGGGTGAAGAGGTCTTCCAGGAGATGAAACGGGCTCATAATACGGCCTATACCGAGTTTGGAATGCCCGGAATGTCTCCCGTTGAAGTCCTGAAACAGATTATTCCGGAGAAGGATTTATTTCCTCCCAAACCAAAGACCGCCTGGGAAACTCATCATGCCTTCGGTGCCTGGATGGGAAGTACGTGGTTATGTCCAGAAATTCTGGAAGATTATTTTGGAAAAGCATCTTCGCTTGAGGAGTTAATGCAACAAAGCCAACTGATGCAATGTGAAGGCTATAAGGCCATTTTCGAGGAGGCAAGGAGGCAAAAGCCATATTGCGCTATGGCCCTGAACTGGTGCTACGATGAACCATGGCCTGCTGCCGTCAATAATTCGCTGGTCGTTTATCCAGCAATATGTAAACCCGCTTATTTTGCAGTTAAAAACTCATGCCGACCTTTTCTTGCCAGTGCAAGTATCAGCAAATTCCGCTGGAAAGAGGGTGAGGACTTCTTTGCCGGGTTATGGCTGCTAAACGACAGTTTTGAACAGAAGAGTGTTCAGACAGTTACTATGAAAATTGTATCGGGTGATGTCACCTTCGACCTGTTAACCTGGCGTCCGGGTAAAATTAAGGACAACACCAATATTGCCGGACCAACGGGTCGGTTAAAACTTCCTCACCTGGAACAACGTCAATTTAAATTAATCGTTGAAGTTGAAGGACATCCGGAGTATAATTCGGATTACACCCTTGTGTACGTTCCTAATATTCATGCAGAAAAGGATAAAACCCCGGTTTTAAATGCCAATTAATTGACTTGATCCGCAAATGAATGTAAATCAGACTGCACGAAACATTAAAGAGAAACTAGGTCTGGAAAATCCTCCGATCGGGATGTTTTTCTCAGAAAATAGGCCTTCCAATGCAATTGGCTTTAAATCAAAGGGAAATGGCTGTATTCTCCCCTTGATCTTCCAAAGTGCCAAAGGCAAAACTGTTGCTTTTGACCGGGATACAACGGGCTGGAATTGTTCGGCTTTCTACCTGGGCTATCAGGATTGGATTTTTGAGGGTATCGAATGTTTCTTGTCTGACGGTGTTGTCAACGGACGATTGGGGGAGCGATTCATTAAATCGGACAAGCAAGCCAAAACATTTGTTGAAAAGTATAAGCCCGGGATCTTAAACAAAAAAATTACCGTATTCAAACCATTGGCAGATTTTGAACAGGATGAAGAACCGGAGCTGGTGATTTTCTTCGCAAATGCCGATCAGATAAGCGCCCTGGTTTATCTGTTGCATTTTAATGCCCCGGAAAGAGATGATCTCGTAGTGACCTCATTCATTTCAGGTTGCGGTTCAATTGTTACACTGCCACTCAAATTGAAAAGAGAGGGAAAGAGGCAGGCGGTGTGGGGCTTACACGATATTTCAGTCCGCAAGAGACTCCCTAAAGACCTTATGACAATCACCATGCCCTACGAATTGCTGACTGAAATCAATAATGACATCGACCGGAGTTTTGTCATTACAGATAACTGGAAGAAGCTAAAGGACCGAAATATTCAGCCATTGCATGACGTTTAGCACAGCCTCGTAGAGATGGGCAGCCTCATAGAGAAGCACAGTTGTGCGTCTTTACCTTTGTACATTTGTACCATGTGGTTAATAATTCATTTTCCGTCTGTTAAAGAGAAACCGTAATAAAACACGGTCTGTAAAAATGATGAAATTGAGCAGGAATAATCCAAAAGCCACCTGTACGATATTGTTTGAAATAAAAGTGAAGATCTGAACCAGCAGATTTTTGTCTAAAAAGAAGTAAACCAGGGTGACGACCAATATCAGCAATAATAAAAATGCGATAAGATACAGATATTCATACAGATCTGCTTTCCATTGCGAACGTCTGATCAATTCGGTTGTAATCCTTTGGGCGAAATCACCCCTCAATTGAAAGTCCGGTTCAACACCAACCGAATCTTCAATAATTCTGTCCAGTTCACCCTTATTCATTACTTATCTCCTTCACAATTTTAAGACTGTTTTCGTCAACCACAAATTTAAGTTTTTCCTTTAAAATAGCCTTTGCCCTGAAAAGGTAGCTTTTCACTGTCCCCTCCGGCATACCAGTAATCTGTTCAATTTCCTGGTAAGAAAACTCTTCCAGGTGAAACAAGGTAATCACCGATCGGTATTGAACAGGCAACAGTTCAATCTGATCCCGGATATACCGATGAAGGTCAATCTGTTCATAATCAGTTGTTTTAAAGTCGGTCAATGACCGTAGTATCGAGGTGTCATCCTGACTTGTCAGATCAGTTTTTTTGAATTTTCGCAAGTAATTGATACTGATATTGTATGCGATGGTGGCAATCCAGGTTGACAATTTGCATTCATTCCGGTACTTTCCCAGGTTCTGGTAAACTTTCATAAAAACCTCCTGCGAAACATCCTCCATCTCATCCTGCCGCTGAATTAAACGCCCGGTGATATGAACTACCAGTTTCCGGTAACGGTTGACCAAAAACGTAAAGGCATTCATATTCCCTCTTAAAATCTGGCTAATTAATTCACTGTCGTCCATACTTCAGGTTTGACAACCAATCATGGCTAAATGTTGCATAAGTTACCACTATTTTTGTTGAAAATAAAAATGAAGGCTTTTGCAACATTTTCCTGAACTCTGTTGTCACATCTTACAAACACTTAAAACTGAAAATTATGAAAGGTCCTTATGATGTAATGATGGTTGCAGTAATTTTTTACGCAATCTTCCAGGTTCTGAAAAACTTTACCGATTTCTTATTAAGAAGAAAAATTATTCGTGCCGGGCATTTTGATACCGCCGGGATCCTGGATCAGAAGATTTCCGCATTAACTACTGAGAGTCAGGAATCCAATAAATATCCCTCCCTCAAATGGGGATTGGTTGCTTTCTTTGGCGGTATTGGATTTATCATCATTGACCAGATGAGCCCTGGCGCTGTTGGGAATCAGGATAACTATCAAAATTTCATGCATAACAGCATGTTGCCGTTCGGTATTGAGCTGGTTTCCATTTCGTTGGGATTTATTGTCTATTTTCTGATTGTGAATTTCAGCAAGAAAAAATGATAATAGAGGGTGCAGGATTTTGCACCCTCCATTATCATTTTTCTCTATGAAGTCTTCCGGTACCGGAAGATTGCCAGCCCAAAGAGGGAGGCTGCAAAAACCGATAAGGCCGCAAACTCGTTGAAAATATCGGCAAAATTAGATCCCTTCAAAAGTACGCTCCGCATAATCTTAACGAAATAATAGAGTGGATTAATAAAATCGAGCTTCTGCGCCCAGTCGGGCATACTTTCTACTGGTGTAAATAGCCCGCTCATCATGATAAAGACTATCAGTGAAAAAAAGGCGACAAACGTGGCCTGTTGCTGTGTATCACTGATCGTTGAGATAAATAATCCCCAGGACAATACCAGGACCAGGTAAATTGATGCCAGGCTGAAGAGCAATAATAAACTTCCCCGTATGGGAATATTAAAGGCCAGCCGTGCCACCAGCAATCCAAACCCAAGATCAAAAAGGCCGATAACGAGGAAGGGGAGGAGCTTACCTGCAATGAACTGCCATTTTTTGAGTGGAGTAACGTTGATCTGTTCGATGGTTCCCAGCTCTTTTTCCCGGACAAGGTTCATCCCACCGAGCAACATCCCGACCACGGTAATTAAGACCACGAGAATCCCCGGTGCCATATAATATTTGTAATTAAGCTCCGGATTAAACCAGTAGGTAGGTTTTATATCAACGGTTTTCATAGGCCGGAATACCGGTTTAACCCCGCTGTTCAACACACTCGCGCTGTATGATCCGATAACTGTTGAGAGGTATCCCAAAGAAAGCTGCGCAGCATTTCCGTTCACTGCGTCAACAAGTACCTGTACATCTGCATGTTTGTTCGTTTTTAGATCTTTGTCGAAATACCTTGGGATAACCAGGGCAAGATCTATTTTATTCCCGATCAGTAGATTTTCGGCATCTGTCGTATTTTCAGGATTCTGCCTCACCTTAAAAAATGGATTTCCCTTGATTCCGGCCACCATCTCCCGTGAAGAGACCGAATGATCAAAATCGACGATCGCCAGATCGACTTGCCGCAGTTCGTTGGTCGCTGCAAAAACAAGGACGAGCATTTGCACCAGCGGCATCACAAATATGATTGGCAACATCGATTTGTTACGAAAAATCTGGATAAACTCTTTCTGTAGAATATAAAATAATGTTCGCATAGTCGGTTATTGAAGACGGATTTTAAATTTCCGGATACTGATAAAAATAAAAAGCACTGACATTCCCAGCAGGATAAGCGTGTTGGGCCAGATAGCCCCGAGTCCGCCCCCCTTGAGCATCACTGTCCGGTTAATCTCGATAAACCACCTCGGAGGGATCACATTTGACAAAATCTGCAGAGGTACTGGCATATTCTTTACCGGAAAGATAAATCCAGAAAGGAGGATGCTGGGCAACATCAGTACGAATCCCGACATGGCCAGCGCTGTTACCTGATTGTCTACAAATGTTGAAATCAGAATACCCAGGGAGAGTGCCAGAAAGATGAACAGAAGAATTTCGCCTAACAATAAGGCCAGACTTCCCACAACAGGGACTTCGAAAACAAAATATCCCAAAAGAAGGACAACCAGCGCATTGACAATAGAGAGAATCATATATGGAACCACCTTCCCGAGAATAATCTGGATGGGTTTCAACGGCGAAGCGAGTAGGATCTCCATGGTCCCGGTCTCCTTTTCCCGCGTAATTGTGATTGCAGTCATCATGGCAGAGATGAGCATCAGGATTACTGCGATTAACCCGGGAATAAAATTGTAGGCATCGCGCATATCTTCATTGAAAAGCATCCTTACCTTGATATCCACGCCCGGGAGTTTCTGGTTCTGACCGAATTCGTCCTTGACGAAACCATTGGCAATTGCAGTCGTATAATTCACAATAAGTTGTGCTGCATTGGGTTCTGAAGCATCGGCAATTAACTGAATTCCGGCTTTCCCTTCCTTCATGATCCGACGCCCAAAATCAGGCTCAAAAACGATAATTTCCTTAACCTTGCCGCTTCTGAATAAGCCCTCGTATTCGCTTTCCGATGATGGGGTGGCTGCCAGCTGAAAAAATCCGGAAGATAATAACCTTTGAGTCATGCGTATGCTGAGGTAGTCTTTTGAATGGTCAACAACCCCGATCTTAACATTACGCACTTCATTGGTAAGCACAAAACCAAACAGCAAAAGCTGGGCTATCGGGATTCCGAACAAAATGACCAGTGTTCGCGGATCGCGGAAAATATGGTGAAACTCCTTTTGGAGAAAGGCAAGAAATCTGTTCATCCGTTATTATTTATATTTTTTGGCTCAATGAAATTCCCCGTTTCCCGGGGTTCCTTTCATCGGGCAATTTTTAAAAATACTTCATCCATATTGCTGGCATTATACTGCTCTTTAAGTTTTTGAGGAGTATCCAGCGCAACAATCTTCCCGTCAGCCATGATCGATACCCGGTCACAATATTCAGCCTCGTCCATATAATGGGTCGTAACGAAGACGGTGATCCCCTTCTCAACAGCTTCATAGATCAGGTTCCAGAATTGGCGCCGGGTAATTGGATCGACTCCACCGGTCGGTTCATCAAGAAAAACAATTTTGGGATTGTGTAATATCGCAATTGAAAAGGCGAGTTTTTGTTTCCAACCTAATGGCAAGTCACCGATTTTACGATTTTCGTACTCCGTAAGCTCAAGTCTTTCAAGCATTTCTGCAGTTCTTGCTTTACGTTCAGCCATGTTCATCCCATATATACCACCGTAAAACCGGATATTCTCATAAATGGTCAAATCTTCGTAAAGTGAGAACTTCTGGCTCATATAACCGATGTTCTGTTTGATCTTTTCGGTCTGCCGGTAAATGTCATATCCTGCGACCTTCATTACTCCTGAGGTCGGAGTGGAGAGACCACACAGAATCCGGATAGCTGTTGTTTTACCGGCTCCGTTTGCGCCAATAAACCCAAAGATCTCCCCTTTGTAAACCTCAAAATTTAGATTGTCATTTGCTACGAAGTTTCCGAACTTCTTAACCATATTTTTAACGGTAATAACAGGTTCACTTGTAATCATTGTCTGTGGTTATGGTGATTCATTAACAGGATAAAAACATCTTCAATGGTTGCTTCCATAGGGGTCACTGAAATTTCCAGTTCACCCTGATCCGACAAAAATTTTTGAACCGATCCGGAGGTGTGCCTCCCTTTTTGAGTGACTAGGTGTAAAACCTGTCCAAAACTATTTACCGAAATTACTGATGGGAGTTTCTCGAGGAACTTTGAAGTGTCGTAAATCTTCCTGGTCCGAACAGCCCAAAGATCTTCAGGAAATGAACCGGTCATCTCTTTCGGTGTGGCCACAGACATCAGACTTCCCTGCTGAATTAGGGCAATCCTGTCGCACAGAGAAGCTTCGTCCATGTAAGGTGTTGACACGAGTATAGTTATTCCCATATTATTGAGTCGCTTAAGCATTTCCCAGAACTCTTTCCGCGATACTGCATCCACACCCGTTGTAGGCTCATCCAGAATTAGAATCTCGGGTTTATGAATCAGGGCGCACGAAAGAGCTAGCTTTTGCTTCATCCCGCCCGAGAGTTTTCCGGCCCGGCGCGTTTTGAACGGCTCTATTTGCTGATAGATATCCTTTATTAAATAGTAGTTCTCCTCAATAGTGGTTCCAAACACAGTAGCAAAAAATTTCAGGTTCTCTTCAACTGTCAGATCCGGGTAAAGCGAAAATCTTCCTGGCATATAACCGGTTATCAGCCTGATCTTTTTATAATCGGCGACAACATCAAGGCCGCTCATGGT
Source organism: uncultured Bacteroidia bacterium (assembly GCA_903923905.1). Lineage (GTDB taxonomy): Bacteria > Bacteroidota > Bacteroidia > Bacteroidales > Prolixibacteraceae > JAAFHB01. The sequence goes on along the minus strand of CAIXZH010000092.1, from coordinate 75,019 downwards.
GGCTTTGCCGCCATTGGGTAGCAGCAACGACATGAGAATGCGCATCAGCGAAGTTTTGCCGGCACCGTCAGGTCCAATCAATCCGAAAAGTTCACCTTTCCCGACTGAAAGTGAAATCTTGTCGAGTGCGACAATATCACCGTATTGTTTATGCAAATCTTTGACTTCAATCATTTTAGGAGCCGATATTAGAATTTAATTTCCCCGGGCATCCCGATTTTTAGAGTTCCGTCATTGGGTACCCTGACTTTCACCGCATAAACCAGTTTTACACGCTCTTCACGAGTTTCAATAATTTTGGGGGTAAACTCAGCATCAGACGATACCCACTCAACCTTTCCCGAGAGTTCTTTTATGCCGTTTGTGCTGTCGATGAATACTTTAACCTGATTTCCCGTTTTTACCTGGGTTAATTGCGGACCACTGACATAAATCCGGAGAATCAGGCTGTCGATATTGGCCATTTTATAGAGTGGTTTTCCAGGTGTTGCCAATTCACCGGTAAGCGAATATTTCTCAAGAATAGTACCTGAAATAGGGGCTTTCACAACGGAAACTCCAATTCGTTCATTTAGAACCGAAATTTGAGCCTCAATGGCTTCACCACGTCTTTCCGTGGCCATGATCTGCGCAGCATACGCTTTCTTCTGTTTTTCAGCCAGGGCAATCTGCCCGTCAACATCATCCATTTGTTTGGGTGTTGCGGCGCCGTCGGCAATCATTTTCCGAATTCTGGCCTGATCCTTCTGAACATTAACAATCAGCTGATCTGAAACAGCTATCTGGGCAAAAAGCCCCGCTTTTTCCGCCAAAACCGATGCTTTCTGGGCCATCAGCTGGTCCCTCTGAAGCACCATATTGACCGTATCAGTGACTGCCATGATTGCACCCTTTGCAACCTTTTCACCCTCCGCAAAGGCGGTCATCAGTATTTTTCCGCTATTTTCTGAAGAGATAATAACTTCATCTGTTTCGAAATTTCCAAACGCATCGGACTTGGTTTGATTCGTCGAACAAGCTCCGAGAATTAATATCAATGACAAAAATAAAAGTGTTTTCATTTTTCGGATGGTTATCATTTTATAAGATTTTTGGTTTTGAATATTTTATGTAATTTACTGCCTGATTTACTGTTAGTTACTTATTTCCCCTGATGGTCTGGAAATTCACGGAAGCCTGCACCAACTGCACCTTATGGGTTTCCAGATTTGCCTTTGCCTGAAGTGCGGCATTCAGATCGCGGATATAATCGGCCGATGTAATTACCCCGTTTTTAAGTGACGAGGCTGAGCGATTTGTTATCTGATCTTTGATGATCACCAATTGTTCATCTGTAATAATCAACTTTTTATACTTTTGAGCATTATTGGCTTCCTGGTTGAGCGACATTTTCAGTGATCGGTTGAAATTCTCAAGGTTTGTATTGATTATATCCTTTTGAAGCAGAAGGGAGGATCGGTCCCGGCGATTCTTATGCCAGTCCCATAGGTTCCAGGACAATCCTGCACCAAACATATACCAGTCGGTAAAATTGTTTTCCAGCATATTAAGTCCCGGACGACCATATCCGGCCTGACCGAATGCGTAAAGGAAAGGTTTGTGAGAGTCTTTCAGGAGCTCCTCATTTTTATCGATTTTTGCTTTCTGAAGGTTAAACAAAGTGATCTCAGGTCGTCCGAAATCTGTATTATTTTCGATGGTTAAAGACTTAGGTACCGAAAAAATTGTTTGAACAGGGATGGATGTGCCCGTTACTATTTCGAGTAGCGCACAGGTGGTATGAAAGGTCGAATTCAATTCCTCATCCTGCTGGTCAGTTAACAATCTTTCGGCCCTAAGCTGGTCAAGTTCGTTGGGTAATGCAACCCCATTGGTCACGGCTGATCCCACCGTTTTAATCTGTTCATCGAGGGTGTTTTTTTTAAGGTCAACAATTTTTAGATTTTCCCGGATGACCAGGGCATTAAAATAGAGTGTGTTGACAGTTTCCTTAATTTTGTACAATTCGGTTTCGATCTGCTGATTAGAAACTAACCGGTCAGCTTCTTCCAGTTCTTTACTCTTTTTGGCAACACCTCCGTCATAAATTTTCTGACGGATATCGAGATAAGCCTTGTACTGATCCTGTGACGGCATCTTTGGCATCGTGATATTGGCTGGTAATTTGATGGCCAGTTTGGTCACATCCGATTGCCACGAAGCTCTTCCTGTCAGGTCAAATTGCGGAAGGTTTAAGGTCTGGATGTTCTGCTGCCGGAGTTCTGATATCTGGTCTATGATTCCGGCTTGTCTCAATAAAGGGTGATTCCTTCGCGCCATTACCTGGCAGCTGTCCAGACTTAAGGTCTGTCCATACGACCATGAAACCACAATGGTGAAAAACAAAAATAACAGTGATCTTCTCATACTTCTATAAATTTTAACATCATATTTTTAACAATCTCTTTTCGCTCACTTAAAAATTGGTCATAGGCCTTCTGATCGTCATTAAAATAAACCAATTGCAATAAAGGCCGTCCTGCAAAGGGGAATACAAGCATTCCAAGAAGACTCACCACGATATGCCTGGGATCAAGGTTTGACTGGTTATTTATTTGAACTTCATTCAAAAATATTTCAAGAAGCTGCTGAGGTCCGATCCCCGATTCAAATATCATCGCTTTAAGTACCTTAGGATCGCGATTGATTTCATTGATTATAAATTGAGGAACATATGGATTTGCGGCAATCAGATCGATGTAGTTATCTATAAAAACGATTAGTTTCTCTTTAAGTGGAAGATCGGATGTAAAAGCACCCCTTATTCTGGAAAAGAATCTGGTGAAGATATCTTTAAATACCGCCTCAAAGAGTTTTTCCTTGCTCCGGAAATAATAATGCAGGAGAGCTTTGTTCATTCCCACCTCATCGGCAATCTCCTGCATCCGGGCACCCTCCATCCCCTTCAACACAAATATCTTTCGTGCGGCTTCATAGATTTTCTCTTCAGTTGTACTATCCATTATTATTATCCTTTTGGTTTAACCAATTGGTTAAGATTTGACAAAGGAATAATAATTATTTGAATCAACCAAATAGTTTAACCAAATAAATTAACCAGATGGTTAAATTAATTATTGACTATTATTTTCGACAGGATTTTAGTAATATGGAAATGGGTGGAAATATGTTGAAATATAGGGCAGCATGGCTTATTAAAAATTGATTGACAGTTAATTGGAATCAGAGGGGGAGGGATTGTATCGGGGCTGTTCTAATGGTAATAAATCAAAACCCCCGGAATGCTGATGCTTTCCGAGGGTTTTGATTTTATATTAAGGTGATCTGCTAATACAAGGTAGCCTGTTTGTAAGCCGGTTTCCGGTTGAACAGATTATCCCAAAATGATTTTGGTTCAGTTTTATTTTCCTGGTTATCTGATGGAACTAAAGGCGATTCTTTAACTACCAGTTGACTGTTTTCTGTACTTTTGGAATTCACAGAATCGACCTTTGGACTCCAGAAAGAGGTAATTTCCAGGAAACGCTGATAAGCTTGTTTGTGTTGGCTAAGCAACCATTTGTAAATATTCTGATCGGAATAAACTTTCTGAATTCCGTGTCCCTGACCTTTAAGGACCGAAAAGATAGGTTTCGAACCGACTTCCTGTAATGCTTCAACCATCTCTTCAGAACGGCCGATCTTCACTTTGCGATCTACTTCACCATGGAAAACCCATGTTGGAATATCTTTTAAAGTCTCAACCATATTTGGTCTTCCTCCGCCACAAAGTGGCATGATGGCTGCAAAGTATTCCGGATAGCGAGAGGCGATATCCCAGGTGCCAAAGCCGCCAAGACTCATTCCCGTCAGATAAACCCTGGACTCGTCAATGTTATATTTATCCTTCAACTCCTGGTAAAAAGACTCAAACCATTTTCCGGCAGTCCAATTTTTATTTGAAGGACATTGGGGAGAGATGACAATGGCGTCAACATCCATACCTCTTTCGAGGTAAAACGGAGGGCCGTATTTTTTTAACCGTTCGAGATTGTTCCCTTTACATGAACTACCATGAAGATAAATTATTAATGGCCAAGCTTTTGCATTTGTTTTGTCATATCCGTCAGGAAGGTAGGCGAGGTATGAGTAAGTTTTTGATTTTTGAGCCAAAAGCGGTGAGTTTCCTCCTGGCGTTTTAGCTGAAAGGGTGATTGCAAAACTTAAAAATGTAATCAGGGCTATTATTTTCATATGTTGTCCTGTTAGTGAATAAAGTACAAAAATAACTTTTTAATCGGTTAAAAACCCAAAAAAACGCATTTTTTAAATTTTTTAACATTAAATTCGAAAAAATAAACTCATTAACAAATTGAAATAATGATTGTTATGAGTTATTTTTCAAATACGACTTTTTCTATTTTCATCGTTAAATTGGCTGCAAATTCATCGTGAAAATGCTATTTTCAACTTCTTTGACCACCTCTTTTACTGAAGGTCTGCCTGGATTACAGCAGTCCTTTGATTTTCAGCAATTCGAACATTTCATCCCTGGTCTCCCTGGCACTTTCACCTGCCTTAACCGCGAAATCTTCTTCATTGGAAGCATAGATAATCGCTCTGGAAGAGTTTACAAGCAATCCACATTGTTCGTTTAAACCATATCTTGCCACTTCCTGCAGGCTTCCCCCCTGTGCTCCAACTCCCGGAACCAAAAGGAAGTGTGAGGGTACAATCTTGCGGATTCCTTCAAGTTCTTCAGCCTTTGTGGCCCCGATCACGTAAATGATATCTTCGGAGCTCCCCCAATCCTGGGATATCCGGAGCACCTTCTCGAATAGCTTTTCACCGGTAGCATCATCTTTTCCAAATTGAAAATCATAAGCTCCTTTATTTGAGGTTAATGCAAGCAGAACCACGCGTTTCCCTTCGTAGCCCAGAAAAGGCTTAACTGAATCCTCACCCATGTATGGAGCCACTGTGACGGCATCAAATGACATCTTTTCGAAAAATGCCCGGGCGTACATCGCGGAGGTATTCCCAATATCACCCCGTTTGGCATCTGCAATCAGGTAGATATCCGGGTAATTTTCATGCAGGTAATGGACGGTTTTTTCGAGACTGCGCCAACCTTCCAGACCTTCAGATTCATAAAAGGCCAGATTTGGTTTATAAGCTATTGTAAATGGTGCTGTTGCATCAATGATTTCCTTGTTAAAGGCAAACATGGGATCGGTCGTATCCAGCAAAAAAGCGGGTATTTTACGGATATCAGTGTCAAGTCCCACACAGAGGAACGACCCTTTTTTTTGGATGTTCCCGAAAAGTTGCTCGTTATTCATCGATTTATCTATTTATTTTTTGCAATAATGAGAGGATCTTAAAATCAATTAATTAGGAAAAATTTCTAAAGGCCTACAACCTAAAGGCCTACAACCTAAAGACCTACAACCTAAAGGCCTACAGCCTAATAGCCTACAATTCTGTTTCTTTCAATCGTTCGGTATTCTCTTCAACCCGTAATTTATCGATAATTTCCTCGATATCACCGTCCATAATGGCAGGAAGGTTATAAACGGTGAGCCCGATACGGTGGTCTGTCATGCGTCCCTGGGGATAATTGTAGGTACGGATTTTGGCGGAACGATCACCGGTTGATACCATTGTTTTTCTTCGGGAGGCAATTTCATCAATATATTTCTGGTACTCCATATTATATAACCGGGTGCGAAGTTCACCCATTGCCTTGGAGAGATTTTTGATTTGAGATTTCTCATCCTGGCAAGTCACAACAATTCCTGTGGGAATATGGGTAAGTCTAATCGCCGAATAAGTTGTATTAACACTTTGGCCACCTGGTCCTGATGAACAGTAGGTATCTTTCCGGATATCGGTTTCTCGCAGGTCGATATCGAACTCTTCAGCCTCCGGCAAAACAGCCACCGTTGACGCGGAGGTATGGATCCGTCCCTGTGTTTCGGTTTGCGGTACCCGTTGAACCCTGTGAACACCCGATTCAAATTTAAGAACTCCATAGACATTTTCGCCGGTTACCTTGGCCACAATCTCTTTATAACCACCTGAAGTCCCTTCTGTAGAGTTAGTTACCTCCAATTTCCAGCCCTTGCGATCACAAAATTTCGAGTACATTCTGAACAGGTCTCCGGCGAATATTGCAGCTTCATCACCACCTGTTCCGCCACGAATCTCCAGAATAGCATTTTTACTATCCTCAGGATCCTCAGGAACAAGGAGAAAACGGATCTCGTTTTCGTGTTCCCGGATCTGGTTTTCACTGTTCTCAAGCTCCTCACGTGCCATTTCCCGCAACTCTTCATCTGATTCTGTATCAAGGATTTCTCTCGCATCTGAGAAATTCTTTAACAGGTTTTGATAACGTTGAAACGATTTCACCAAAGAATCAAGTTGTTTATAATCCTGATTCAATTTCACATACCGTTTCATATCCTTCATAATATCCGGATCGGATATCTGCTGGCTGACCTCGTCGAAGCGAATCTTGATTCCTTCGTATTTTTCTATGAGTGAATTGTCTGACATACAATTTTTGATTAATGCTAAATGTTTTAATGAATAGTGCTGAATGCTGAAGACGTATGGCTTAGCTAATATTCAAATGTACCATAATTGGAGTGAATGGTTACTTTTTTGCCATCGAAAGGTTCAACACGACCGATGATCTGGGCATCAATATTAAAAGATTTAGCAATGGAAATAATTTTGTCTGCAACATTCCGATCGGCATAGATTTCAAACCGATGGCCCATATTGAACACTTTATACATTTCGTGCCATGAAGTTCCGCTTTGTTCCTGAATCAGTTTGAACAACGGGGGAATTTCAAAAAGATTGTCTTTGATAACATGAACATTATCAATGAAATGAAGTACCTTAGTTTGAGCTCCTCCTGAGCAATGGATCATTCCTGAAACTGAATCCCTGAATTGTTCAAGTACCACTTTAATTACCGGGGCATAAGTTCTTGTAGGCGAAAGTACAAGCTTTCCTGCATCCAGACCGGTTCCGTACACGGGATCGGTCAGTTTGCATTGTCCTGAAAAAACCAGCGATTCGGGAACAGCGGGGTCGTAACTTTCGGGATATTTTTCGGCGAGGTATTTGGCAAACACATCGTGCCGGGCGGAAGTGAGGCCATTACTGCCCATTCCTCCGTTATAAACCTTCTCGTAAGAGGCTCTTCCTGAAGAGGATAATCCGATAATGCAATTCCCTGCTTTGATCCTGTCAGCCGAAATCACTTCACTCCGTTTCATCCGGCAGGTCACGGTCGAGTCAACAATAATTGTCCGTACAAGATCGCCAACATCGGCTGTTTCGCCCCCTGTAGCCTGGATATTGACACCCAATTCCCTCAGTTCGGCACAAAGCTCTTCGGTTCCCGCAATTAGTGCAGCAATCACTTCACCGGGCACATTATTTTTATTTCTTCCGATGGTTGAAGAAAGTAAAATATTGTCGACTGCACCCACGCAAATCAGGTCGTCAAGATTCATGACGATGGCATCCTGGGCAATACCTTTCCAAACCGATAAGTCACCGGTCTCTTTCCAGTAAAGGTAGGCAAGGGAAGATTTTGTTCCGGCCCCGTCAGCATGCATGATGTTGCAATAATCTGGATCTCCGCCCAGATAATCGGGAACGATTTTACAAAAAGCCTTTGGGAACAGCCCTTTATCGATGTTTTTAATCGCATTATGCACATCCTCTTTCGAAGCTGAAACACCTCTGAGATCATATCTGCTTTCGGAACCCATATTGATAATCAATGGTTTGAAAATATTCAAAAACTAAACCAATCCACTGGCTCTGGTGGCGCGAAAATAATACTTTTTTGTGGTTATTTTTCGAACTTCTCCCTGTAATCTGACGATAATACCCGGAATTCGGTGCGGCGATTAATCTGGTGGCAGATCTCCCGTTGTTTATCATCTACGAGTCCCTGGATAAAATCACAGGTGAGATCGGTGCCCGGTTTTAGGAAAGGATAAGTTTTAGATAGTTTTTTAGTAACCCGTTTGGGCGCGGTTTTTCCGTATCCTTTGGCGACCAGCCGTGCAGGCTGTATCCCTTTGGCAATTAAATAGGAAACCACCGACTGAGCCCTTTTCTGGGAAATTTCCGAATTCAGGGCATCGTCACCACGGCAGTCGGTATGGGCCATTAATTCAATGACCGTTGTTGGGTTGAGCACCAGTATCCCGGACAAACTGTCGAGAGCTGCAACTGATTCGGGTAGCAGGTCCCATTTCCCGAAGGCATAATATATATTGTCAACGCTGATTGGAGCATCTGAGGGTGTGAGCTCCATCCTTAGCTGAAACTCTTTTCCTTCTTCTATTCCCATTGTGGAAGCCACCATCTTTGCATTTAAAAAACCTTTCCGGTAAGCAGCCACGATATATTCAACCTGAGGTTTGAGTTTAAACCTGAATTTACCGTTTTCTGCCTTCATTTTCAGCATTGTACCATCGGTTCCAATAAGTTTTACAGTTGCATCGGTAATTCGCATCCCGTTCTCCTTATTGAAAACATCTCCCTCCATCTCATACACTTTAGGTGGGAGCATGAAGGTGTATATATCGTCATTAAAACTTCCCTCACGATTGCTGCTGAAAAATCCCCTCTCTTCGCCCTGGTAAAATGAAATCGCAAAATCGTCGCCTGTAGAATTAATTGGTGACTTCATGTTTTCAACGATCCACTTTCCGTCATCCCCTTTTTGTGCCAAAAAAATATCGAAACCGCCCATTCCAACATGGGCATTGGATGAAAAATAGAGGTTTCCGTTTTCGCGGATAAATGGGAACATTTCGTCACCGGATGTATTGATCTCAGGTCCGGCATTGACAGGTTTTTCCCAGGTATCCCCTTTTTTCCGCTTGGCATACCAGATATCTTTTCCGCCATATCCACCTGGACGATCAGAAACAAAGTAGAGGGTATTTCCATCAGCTGAAAGCGAAGGGTGCGCGGCCATTAGTGTATCCCCGCCTATTTTTACTTTTATTGGATCACCCCATAACCCTGATAATTGCTTGGAGACAAAGATCTCGGCACTACGCTGATCCGATTTCTGGTAACGGCAACGGGTAAAATACATCGTATTTCCGGCGGCATTAAAGGAGGCTGCCCCTTCATCATCCTGGGTATCAATGACTTTTAAATCGTCAACCAGTTTAGGCTTGTCCCATTTGTTTTTCTGGAGATTATAGGTACTTTTGAAAATGTCAGCATTATATTCTCCGGTGATGGCACTTTTCACTGTTCCTGTGGCCCCTTTTCTGGAAGAAGTAAAGTATATTTCATTGTCATGCAATCCAGCATATGAAGCGGAATAATCGTTTGCAGCTGAATTTATATCTTTCAGATTATCAACCTTATAACGAGTTGGCTTATTAAGCCATTCCTGAGTTTCCCGGCACGATTCTATTCCATTGAGAGCCATTTGACTCTTGGGAACAGAATCAAGATATGCCTTGTAATTTTTTATTGCCTCATCATATTTGCCGTTGGCACGAAGCACTTCAGCGTAATGAAGCCAGGTTATGGCACCGCCGGGGTTCCGGATTGTGGCGCTTTTAAAATAACTTTCTGCGTAACGATATTGACCGATTTTATAATAAGCCTCAGCTATTTTAAAATGAATTATAGCTTTTTGCTGCCTGTCTTTGGTTTTTGTGTATACTTTCCGAAGGGATGAAATACTTTTATAGTATTCACCAATCTCAAATGAAGTCAGGGCTGTTTGGTAATGGTTTGATACTGTGCACGAACAGATGCTTCCAAAAATAAGCAACAGGAAGTAATAACGTATTTTATAATAAGCCATGTTCGTAAATCAATTAAACAAATTGGTCAATTTGGTACCTAGTTAAGGGCAAAGATAACCTATTGAAAGATTATTCTAATGCCTGTTTAGAAAAATCACCGCAATTTGAACGAAAGATTGTACCTTTGACCTTTTAAAATTAATATTTATGATTCAAGCTGAAATTCATACCGTAAAAGGGGTGATGAAGGTTAATTTCTTCGAAAAAGATGCCCCGGGAGCAGTCGCTAACTTTGTTAAACTTTCAAAGGAGGGGTTCTACAACGGACTGACCTTTCACCGGGTTATCCCCAACTTTGTCATCCAGGGCGGTTGTCCGAAAGGAACTGGTGCAGGAGGTCCGGGCTACACGATCAAATGCGAATTAGACGGAGAGAACCAATACCACGATCGTGGTGTTTTGTCGATGGCACATGCAGGTAAAGATACCGGAGGATCCCAGTTTTTTGTTTGCCATAGCCGCACAAACACAAGCCACCTTGACCGCAAACATACCTGTTTTGGTAAAGTTTATGAGGGATTGGAAGTAATAGACGCAATTCGCCAGGGTGATAAAATTGAAAAAATTGTAATTGTCGAATCTTAAGGTCCCTGTTAAGAAGTTTTATTCTTTTTATAAACCGTCTCTGAATGAATTTCAGGGACGGTTTTTTTATCCCTCAATCCATCCTTTTGGAATTCAAACTTACCTGCATTAATCCATTCATAATGAATTAAATTCACCGATCACTTTTATCTAAAATATAATAATTAATTTAATAATTATTTGATCATATTTGGAAATTTATTGCTATATTAGAGCAAACAAATATGACCACAAATCGCCCGGTTTTATTGTGTCGCCAAGATGGATCAGATTTTTTAACAATCGTATAAAATTTAAGGAAATGGAAAACTCATTTGATGTTGTGCTTACTCCTGAGAATAAGAAATCAATTTTCCAGGAAATTTTGAATGCCAGAACAGGCATGCCCTATTTGATCAAATTATCGGATGATGATCGCAAATCGTTACCCAAAATGGATGACGGATGTAAACAGTTTGTTCAGAAAAGCTTTGAATTCGCCAGTAAGGATGAGGCGCTTGATCCTGGATCCAATTTATTGAAGAGTGGTCCCATCGATATGGATCTCTATTCATTCCTGGCAAGTGTGGAAACCCAACTCAAGGAATTGCTGGAGATGGTTAAGGATACCAAGCAAGTTGCTGGTTCTGAGGCTTATGAAATTGCCAGATTTATTTACATGAAGGCAAAGATGAATGTTAAGTTAAATATTCCCCGATCACAGGCTATTGCAGATGATCTTGGCAAGCTTTTCCGGCCAAACTGTACCCAGCACACACACCTGATTTCATTGCATTAGTCCAGATACCCGTCAATTTCTGAATTGAAGGGCATATGGATCAGAATCATTTTGGAAGGGTTAAAGTTCGTTAGCGGATGACTTTTCAGGACATGAAAGTCATCCGTTAACTTTGAAATTGTGTATCTTTGTTTGAACTTTAGGGAATTGAAAATTACTTAAGCTAAAAAATAATTTGTTCAATTTTCTCAGTTTAAGTATTGTCATTACAGAAACATTCCATTAATTTCGGGAAATTATTGGCGGTTTGATTTACAGCATCCGAAATATCTAATGATTTTAAATAATAAATTACCGTTGCCGTCGGAAAAATATTTCATTTGCCCGGCATCAGCTTTACAGATAAAATTTGCAGTTGCCAGCTTATAATTTGAATTATAACTATTCACCATAAAATCTGTAAAAAATGAAAAATCAATTTACCGTGTTGGCAATTTGCCTGATGATCACTTTTTTGATTGCCTGTACTCCCTCGACTAATAAGGACCCAATCATCTTATACGGTCAGATTGATCGTTCACCCACAACGAATACACTGGCTACCCAGGAGAAAGATAATGGATGGGTGCTTTTATTTGACGGCAAAAATACCAGAGGCTGGCATGGTTTCAATTTGAAGGTGTTTCCTGACAGTTGGGTGATTGAAAACGAGGTATTCACAACTACCACAAAGGGTGGTCATGAAGATCTGGATCTGGTCACGGATAAGGAATATAGTAATTTTGCCCTGAGTCTTGATTTCAAAATGATGAAAGGAACCAACAGTGGTATCATTTTCCAAATTCATGAAGATCCAAAATACAAATTTCCATACGAGACCGGACCGGAATTTCAGATAATTGATCAGGCTGGATGGCCCGATCCTCTGCAGGACTGGCAGATCTGCGGTGCCAATTATGCGATGTATCCGCCTAAATCACTGCCAAGTAATCCAACAGGCGAATGGAATCACCTTCTGCTCGTTGTTGATGGAAACCATGTAACTCAAATCATTAATGGGGTGATCGTCGTCCAATATGAAAAATATACCGATGAGTGGAAAAAACTACGGGCGAGTGGCAAATGGGCAAACTTTCCGGATTATGGAAAGTTCGACAAAGGGCATATTTCACTTCAAAACCATGGAACACAGGTTTGGTTCCGCAATATTAAACTAAAGGAATTCAGTGAATTATAATAATTTTTTAAATGGAAAATAACCTTTATTCAAGAAGAAATTTCCTGAAAAACAGTGCAGTTGCGACTGTCGGAATCTCAATTGTCCCTTCCTTTTCAGTAAGTGGATTGGGGCATTACGCACCCAGCGATAAAATGAACATCGTCGGTGTGGGTATCGGAGGGAAAGGACATCCTAACCTCGTGGGAATGTCGAAGGAAAATATCATTGGATTATGTGATGTTGATTTGAAATATGCCGAAACATGTTTTAAGGAGTTTCCTGCAGCAAAACGATACACTGATTGGCGCAAAATGTTCGATGAAATGGGAAGTTCAATCGATGGGGTGATGGTTGCTACCGCCGACCATTCACATGCCATAATTGCAGCAACAGCTCTTTCGCTTGGAAAACATGTATATTGCCAGAAACCACTGACCCATTCGGTTTATGAATCGCGATTATTGACCCGGTTGGCGGCAAAACATAAGGTAGCCACACAAATGGGGAATCAGGGAAATTCCGGTGACGGGGTCAGACAGATCAGCGAGTGGATATGGAACGGAGAAATCGGTGAGATTAAAGAGGTTCATGCATGGACTGACCGGCCCATCTGGCCACAGGGACTTCAGCGTCCGGCTCAACTGATGAAAACACCTAAGACTTTGGATTGGGATCTGTTTATTGGTCCTGCATCGATGCGACCCTATCATGAAATTTATACACCCTGGAATTGGAGGGGTTGGTGGGACTTCGGGACCGGTGCTTTTGGTGATATGGCCTGCCATGTTTTAGACCCTGTTTACCAATCGCTTAAGTTGGGATATCCCGATAAAGTCAGAGGAAGTTCAACTGCTATTAATACGGAATCGCCTCCTATGGCTGAAACAGTTGAATTCTGCTTCCCTGCCCGCGAGAATCTGCCAAAAGTTGCCATGCCTGCGGTTAAAGTTTACTGGTATGACGGCGGCCTTTACCCGAACATATCGGAACTTTTGCCAGAAGGTGAAAACCTGATGGCTGACGGTCTGGGCGGCTGTATTTTTGTTGGTTCCAAAGACACTTTGATTTGCGGTTGCGGCGGTTTTAATGCCCGACTGGTTTCCGGCCGGATTCCAATAGTATCACCTTATCTTCGCCATATTCCTGGAGCAATCGGATATGTTGACGGCCCGCATGAGCAGGACTGGATACGGGCGTGTAAAGAATCACCCGAAAACCGGACCGAAGGAACTTCAAATTTTGCCTATTCCGGCCCTTTCAACGAGATGGTTCTCCTTGGTGTGCTGGCTATCAGGCTGCAAGGATTAAATAAATCATTGAAATGGGATGCTGAAAAGATGCAGATAACCAATATTTCTCCAAATGAGGAACTGAAAATTATCACTTCAAATGAGTTTAAGGTAATCGACGGCCATCCCCATTTTAATAAACAATCGATGAAATTTAATGCACTGGAACGTGCGAATGAATATATCCGTCATACCTATCGCAATGGATGGAATTTGCCTGCAATGGTATAATTGCAGATTGGTCATTGATGAATTTATCTAACCAATCTGATTAAATTATTTAAATCAATGAATAGCAGAGAGAACCTGAAAAAAACGCTGAATCATCATCAGCCTGAACGACTGGTTGTTGACTTTGGTGGAACTGCTGTTACGGGTATTCATTGTCTGACAGTGAAAAACCTCAGAAATTATTACCATCTGGATAATCATCCCGTGAAAGTAATAGAACCTTTCCAGATGTTGGGAGAGATTGAAGAAGATTTACGGGAAGCATTGGGTATTGATGTGATTGGCGCTTATGGCAAAAATAGCATGTTTGGATTTGCAAACAGTGAATGTGAATGGAAACCTTTCACATCCAATTGGGGTCAGCAACTCTTTGTTCCTGTTGATTTTAATTTTATCAAAGCTGAGGACAGCAGTTTGCTGATCTTTCCGGAAGGGGATGAAACAGTCTCACCATGTGCAAGAATGCCAAAGAGTGGCTATTTCTTTGATGCAATAATCCGTCAGCAACCTATTGATGATGATAAGCTTAATCCAAAAGATAATCTTGAGGAGTTCACTCCTGTTGATAGAGCAAGTCTGGATTATTGGGAACGGACAATATGTCAGCTGACGACTTCAGGCAAAGGCATTATTGCCAGTCTTGGTGGAACAGCCTTGGGTGATATTGCACTTGTTCCTGGCATGCAACTGAAAAATCCCAAAGGGATTCGCGATGTGGCTGAATGGTATATGAGTACAGTGTTACGGCCTGATTATATCCATTCGGTCTTTGAGAAACAAACGGAACTTGCGATTGAAAATTTTAAGAGAATTTACGAAAGAATAGGTAATCAGATAGATGCAGTTTTTATTTGTGGCACCGATTTTGGAACACAGGAATCTACCTTCTGTTCTCCGGATCAGTTTTCAGAAATGTATCTGCCCTATTATAAACGAATTAATGACTGGATGCATCAGCATACTGCATGGAAAAGCTTCAAGCATTCGTGTGGGGCAGTGGAATCATTTATGCCACTTTTTATTGAAGCGGGATTCGATATCATTAACCCTGTACAGATCAATGCAAAAGGGATGGATCCCCGTCATTTAAAAAATGCCTATGGTAAAGAATTGGTTTTCTGGGGTGGGGGAGTCGATACCCAAAAAATGCTCTCTTTCGGAACCCCTGCGGAGGTGAAAAAACAAGTACTCGAGAATTGCGATATATTTGCTCAGGATGGAGGATTTGTTTTTAACACGGTACATAATATCCAGGCCAATGTACCAATTGAAAATCTGGCTGCTATGCTGGAAGCTATTCATGAATTTAACGGATTTTAATCAGATTATGGAAAGACGTACCTTTCTTATAAATAGTGGAATGTCAGTAGCCGGAGCTTTGTTGCTTCCCCTTAATTTCGGATGCAAAGGGAAGAATCCGAATGATTTGATTACTATAGGCATGATAGGGGTAGGCTTGCATGGCATTGAGAGGAATTTGAAACATTATCTTAAATATCCTGAATTGTGCCGGGTTATTGCAGTTTGTGACGTCAGTCTGACACGCGCCCAAAGTGCCAAAAATCTGGTTAATAATACCTATAAATCAAGAGATTGCATTGCTTATCAGGATTTCAGGGAGCTTCTGGATAACAAATCAATCGATGCAGTTCAGATTTCAACACCCGATCATTGGCATGTGCCAATCTCTGTCATGGCGGCCTTAAAGGGAAAGCATATCTGCTGCGAAAAACCTACACTGACTATTTCTGAAGGACGATTGCTCTGCGATGTAATAAAAAAAACCGGTGTTATTTATCAGGTTTCAATTGAAGACCGGTATTTAGGGGCCTACCATAAAATGGCAGAAGTGGCACTGAATGGTCGGCTCGGAGCCATAAAACATATTGAGATCTCACTTCCGGTGGGTCAATTACCTAAAAGTGATCTTGAAATAACTGTACCGCCCAAGGATCTTAATTATGATTTGTGGCTGGGGCCTGCTCAGGAAGTACCATTTATTTATTCGCGGACTTTCTATCATTTCAGATGGTATGACGCCTTTAGCGGAGGTCTGTTGACAGACTGGGGCGCCCATTATTGTGATACCGCCCAACTAGCCTCAGGCAATGAGTTTTCAGGTCCGGCTGAGGTTAATCCTGTTGGTGATACCCTTTATTATCGGGATGGGATCTTCAATACTGCTTATCAGTTCGATCTGCAATACAAATACCCCAATAGTATGACCATGAGGGTTAAAAGCGGCGACGCTTTAATCCGGATTGAAGGGGGAGAAGAATGGATTCAATCTGCAGGATGGAATAATAAATTGGAGACAAGCAATAATAAAATACTGGATTTAACCGGGAAGAATGTTGTTTTACCCATTGCAAATGACGAGATAATTGATTTTCTCAAGGCCATAAAGTCAGGACGGAAACCCTCTGCAACTGCCGAAGCAGGACATCGCACTAATAGTTTGCTCCATTGTGGGAACATCGCTTTGAAACTCAATCGGAAAGTAATCTGGAATTGCAAGGATGAACATTTTGAAAATGACCCGGATGCTGACAAATTCAGAAAAAGGGAGATGAGGGATCAGTGGAGCTATTCCAGAATTTGTCCAGGTTTTAAATATGAATAACGATCAATAGTACCAAAATCAAACGTTTTCAATTAGCCCGAATCATGACCAAAAAGGAATATTTGCATCATCTGTGTAATGGAGATATTTTGCCCGGTAAAACGATGTTTGTGCCTATATTAATGCACTTTATCGCCAGATATGCCGGCGGAAATTATGCCGGATTTGCTTCTGATTACCGGTTTCTGGTCGAGGCGAATCTTCGTGCACTTGCGAATTTTGATGTTGACATGGTAGGGCTGATCTCAGACCCTTACCGGGAGACAAGTGCATTCGGAGCCCGGATTGAATTCATCCCCGATGGGGTTCCCCGGTGCATGGACCTTGTAATCAAGAATTCCGATGATGTCAGAAATCTTGGAAGGCCTGATGTTTATAAATGCGAACGAACCCACGACAGGATTCTGGGAGCTGAATTATTGTCAAAGCACGTTAACGGTGAGGTACCGGTTTTCGGCTGGATTGAAGGGCCAATGGCCGAATCTTGTGATCTATCAGGTATTGAGCAGTTTATGGTTATGATGATGATGGATGCCGACTCAGCAAATATCCTCCTTGACAAATGTGTTTTGACGGCTAAAGATTTTGCAAAAGCTCAGATTGAGGCAGGTTGTGATATCATAGGAATGGGTGATGCGATCTGTTCTCAGATAGATCCGCAAACTTATGAGATCTTTGTAAAGGAGCGACATCGCGAAATCATTGATTTTATTCACGCTAATGGTGCTCTGGTAAAAGTGCATATTTGCGGAGATATTTCCCACCTTCTGCCACTTATGAAAGATCTCCGAATTGACATTCTCGATATCGATTGGCAGGTTGATCCTCAAAAGGCATTTGAAATAATGGGACCAGATGTGATTCGCTGCGGAAACTTAGACCCCCGATTTGTTTTAAATAAATACCCGGATGAGATATTCTCAGTATGTAAAATGCTGTGCGATAATGAAAAATACAGGAAATTTATATTGTCTGCAGGATGTGAAATCATCGTAAACACTCCGGTTGATAATCTGATGGCTATGAGAAAGGCTGCTATTTAATAAAAATTGCCAATTCAAAACTTATTATTTACCTCGATATGGGAAAAATTACTGATCGACTTAACCAGGGGAAAATTCTGGTCTCTGATGGAGCTTGGGGAACATTTCTCCATTCAAAAGGATTAAAACCCGGTCAATGTCCGGAGTTATGGAATATTGAACACACGGAAGAGGTGTTTGATATTGCCAAAAGTTATACTGAGGCCGGTGCAGATATGGTCGAAACCAATAGCTTTGGAGGAAGTAGTATTAAATTAGCACATTACGGACTATCTTCCCGTGCTTCAGAGTTTAATCAAGCTGCTGCTGCTATTTCGCGAAAGGCTGCAGGAAACAATTTTGTGCTCGGTTCTGTCGGACCAACGGGTAAGATCCTGATGATGGGAGAGGTAACTCCCGAACAGATCTATGATTCGTTTAAGGAACAGGTTATTGCACTTGAAAGGGGGGGAGTGGACGCGATAATTGTGGAAACTATGACTGATCTGGAAGAGGCCCGATTGGCAGTGAAGGCTGCAAAAGAAAATACTACGCGTGAGGTGATTTGTACGATGACTTTCCAAAAGAGTCCTGATGGCGAATTCCGTTCGATGATGGGTGTTTCTCCTACAGAAATGGTTAACGAACTGGTCCCAGAAGGAGTTGATATTATCGGAGCAAATTGTGGAAATGGAATTGAAGGGATGATACAGATAGTAAATGAGATCCGATCTTGTAATTTATCCATACCGATCCTGGTACATGCCAATGCAGGGATGCCGGTATTTAAGGATGGAGTGACTCACTTTCCGGAAACACCTGAACAAACTGCAGGATTTGTAATGGCAATTATTGATGCTGGAGTAAATATTATTGGCGGATGCTGTGGAACAACACCTGAACATATTCGTCAAATCTCAAAGGTAGTCAATGAATTATAGATGATTATTGTACTAAAATTTTAATATTTATGAATCCAGGAATCCGGAATTTCACTTATTCATTTGATGAGTTGGGTCTCAATATGGAACTCATAGAGGAGGCTATGGGTTATGAAAAAGGACAATCGCCTGAACCCTTTCCGGATATGATTTCATTTGCCCTTTCTCAAAGTGTTGGTTTAGCCGATATTAGGGGAAGCTTACGTGTTTCAGACCACTTTTTATTTGATCGCACAGGATACATTGAAATTGATTCGGTTACATTTGGAGTTGGAAAAAAAATTGCCAGACAACTAAAAAGTGCAGAAGGGGGAATTCTATTTATTTGTACTGCCGGGCCAGGAATTGGAGAAAAAAGTAAAGAATTAATGTCGGCTGGTGATCTGATGGAAGGGTATATCCTTGACGTGATTGGTTCCCTAACCGTGGATGCAGCAATTGATAAGATTCAGACCAGTTTAGAAGATGAATTATTAAAAGAGGGCAAAAAAATCGCTAACCGATACAGTCCGGGCTATTGCGGATGGGGCTTAAGTGAGCAGAAACTGTTATTTGACCTATTTTCTGATAATTATTGCGGAATTAAACTTACCGAATCGTGCCTGATGGAACCTGTTAAATCAGTCAGTGGAATTATCGGATTTGGAGAGGAGGTCAGAAAAACGGCATATGAATGTGATCTGTGTGAACTAAAAACCTGTACTTATAGGAAGTTAAGACTGGCTAAGTTAAAATAATTCAATTAAAAGGTGTATTTCAAAATAACCAGATAATGGCAAAAACTACCAAGCATTACGAAAATATGGAAAATGACATGATTATATTTCATCGATTTCTGCTGGTAGAATAAGGCGCCAATGGTGTAAAATATTCCACCTGCCACAAGCCATATCAGACCTGGCAGAACCATACTTTTTATCAAAGGTTTAATTGCAACTACAATGACCCACCCCATCAGTATATAAGTAGCTGTTGAAATTTTTGGATAGCGTCCTGTAAAATAGAGTTTTAAAACTATTCCAACTATAGCACAGGTCCAAACTATACAGAGAATTGCTATACCTGCAAATCCTTTTATTGTAAGCAACATTATCGGAGTATATGTTCCTGCAATTAACACGTATATCGCTGAATGATCAAAAATATTTAGTTTTCTTTTTCTTTCCTGATTTTTTGCCGAATGGTAAAGGGTCGAAGCCAGATAAAGCGTAAGCAATCCAACACAATAAACCAGATTGCTCATAAACCTGAGATGAAAACCTTCGCTGAGACTATCTTTTAATAAAAAAAGTGAGGCAAACAGGGCCAGGATAAAACCTAAGGCATGGGTAATTGTGTTTAACCTCTCCTCATCGGAGGTTTGTAATTTTTCCTGATCCATTGAATATAATTTAATATGGCAACTTTTTAACAAAGTACGGTTGATAAAAATAGATTATTATAAACAATAATCATCTATTATGGTACAAAATTAGAGTACTTTTAGATCAATAATATAACTTACTAATACAGAGTGTATTCTTAACAATTTTTTAATATATTTATTTTATTGTTTGTGGGTAACATGAAAGTCGTTGATTTATTGATAATTAGTTAAATTTGTGACTGTTTTGGTTGGGTTTTAATAATTCAGAACATTTATTAAGCAGGTGCCCAAAGAATATTAATAAGGTATATATAAATATTTTTACCAGTTTAATAATTTGATATTTAGAAGTTTATAATTTTTTAAAGAACTTTTAATTATTTTTTACCTAGCAAACTCTTAATTGTTAAAATTAGTGAAAAAATAGTCAATATAATTGTACAATGTTTCTATACTTTAAGTATATTTGCAACATAAAGGATAATTAAATTGTTTATTGTACATATTGCTTTCTTAAGTCAAAAATTAAAAATAAAATTATTATGAAAAAACTAATTCTCATTATTGTAGTTATATTTTCCTACTGCAATTTAACTTTTGCTCAAGATCAGGTAAAGGCGGCTCCAACAAAAGCGGTTCCGACAAAACAGGATCAGGCAAATACAGAACCATTCAATAAGTGGGAGATTGGTGTGAATGGCGGAGTAAGTAATTTCTCGGCTGAGTACAATATGCACAATTGGTCTCCTTATTCTGACTGGGATAGCCAGGGTGCTTTCGGATTTGGAGCATTCGTAAAAAAGAATTTCTCGCATGTAATTGCTCTGGAATTTGGTTGGAACAATAATACGCTTAAGGGTAATGTTTATCATGGATTTGGTCCTGTCTACCACCCTTCTTCTGTTTACAATACATCAACCAATGAGTTTGATCTGAATTCAGTATGGAACATTAATAACTTACTTGCAAAGAACAAATTTGACAGAAGATTTTATTTGTTTGCAAAGGTAGGGGTTGGTGCAACCGCAATAAATAACAAACAGGCAGCAAATTATAGTGGTAGTTCGACAGTGTTTACATTACCTGTAGGTGGTGGACTTGGTATTAAACTGAGTGACAAGGTCAGAATTAATTTAGGTACCCAATGGAGCTGGATGCCTACAGACAGGCTTAATGGAGTAGCTGGTGAAAATTTAGTGCCTTCGAGTTCATCTGTTTCTGGAGCTAAACTTTATACCTATGCTGGTATATCCATTATGTTAGGGAAAAAGAAAAAACCAGCACCGGTAGTTGAGCCACCAAAACCACAACCAAAACCTGAACCAAAACCTGAACCAAAGCCAGAACCAAAACCAGTTGTTAAGGTGGAGAAACCTGCGGTTATTGGGAATGCTTACAAAGTATACTTTGCATTTGACAAATGGAATCTTGATGCTAAAGCAACAGCTGATCTTGATCGTCTGGCCAAGGATATGAATGAAAATCCAACGGTAAATGTAAGCCTTAAATCGCATACCGATAGCAGAGGTCCTGCCAGCTACAATATGAAACTTTCTGAAAAACGAGGTAAATCAGTTATTGATTACCTGGTGAGCAAGGGAATCAGCACTTCAAGGATTAATGCTCAGGCATTTGGTGAAACTCAACCAGTAAATAAATGTAAAGACGGTGTTCCTTGCACAAAAGCTGAATATGCACTTAACCGCAGAACAGAAACGATTATAATTGAATAATTAGTTTTGTTCACCTGATTAAGGGTGAATCCATAAATAAAATAGAAGAGAGATTGTCATTGAGTGATAATCTCTCTTTTTTTAATTTGCAATTGTTTGGATTTGAATCATTAGGGTATGATAAGAATAGGCTTGTTGTCAGATACGCATGGATATTTGGATGAGCGGATTCTGACATATTTAGGGGAATGTGATGAAATCTGGCATGCAGGCGATATTGGAAATTTTGAAACAGCTCAACAGCTCTCAGTTTTAAAACCGTTGAGAGCCGTTTCCGGAAATATTGATGGAACCGAATTGCGTCAGGATTATCCGTTAAGACTCAGGTTTAAGTGTGAAGAGGTTGAAGTCCTAATCATTCATATTGGCGGATATCCCGGACATTATACAACTGAGGCTCGTAGAGAGATCAGTTCGTCAACTCCGAAATTGTTTATTTCAGGACATTCCCATATTCTAAAAGTGATTTATGACCAGAAATATCAATTATTGCATATCAATCCGGGTGCCGCCGGAATTCAGGGATTTCATCAGATCAGGACTTTAGTCCGCTTTACTATTGATAAGCAAATGATAAAGGATCTGGAAGTGATTGAACTTGGCCGGAAAGGGATTATTTCCATGTAAATACTGCTGCAACCCACTTGTCAATTTCTGAAAATCGTAAAAATCGCATTCCAAGTTCATCAGCCCGAGCTTTGATCGCTCCCAGGTCAGCCAGGTAGAATCCACTCACAATTAATTCTCCATCTTTCTCCAAAGCCTTAGAATACAGGTGCATATCATTTAAAAGTATATTCCGTTGGATATTGGCATAGATATAGTCAAATTTCATTGCCGGTATAACTTCTGCACCACCTTGAATAATTTCAAGATTTGAAATCTTATTAATCGCAACGTTTTCAACTGAACTGTTGATTGCCCACTGATCGATGTCTATTCCTATAACCTTTGCTGCCCTCTTTTTTGCAGTAAGAATACTCAGAATTCCTGTTCCGCAGCCCATATCAAGTACTGTTTTTCCAAACAGGTTTTGATTTAAAATTTCAGAAATCATCAGAATGGTCGTTTCATGATTGCCTGTTCCAAAGGCCATATTCGGTTCAATAACAACTTCATATTCTGCATTCGGATAATTGACGTGAAATGGAGCCCTGACTACGCACCTGTTGGCAATAACCAACGGCTGGAAATAATTTTTCTCCCACACTTCGTTCCAGTTTTGGTCTGGTATGGTTTCATGGGTAAAAGAGACCTTAAAATTTTGAAATTCAGAGGGCGAGAGATGTAAAAGCGCTTCTTCTGAAAAATCGGAAGCTTTGATATAAGCTTCCAGACATTCCGGTGTTTCAGTAAAACTTTCATAACCAATATTCCCTAAATCTGCAACCAAAATCTCACGATTTATCTCGGTGTCCGGGTGTAAGATGCAACTAGTTTTCAGGTATTCCATTTCAGTTTATATTAATACGATATTCTAAAAGCAAGGTTTATCCCGATATTGCTAAATTTACCATCATCAAAGCCAACATGGGTTCCTATATTTGCTGATAATAATACTTCAAGAAGGGTATACCCAACTTCTACATAGTTACGGGTTACCGGTGAGGAATAAAAACTGAACCAAACCATTTCACGCCAAAGGGTATTGCTAAGGCCAGGCAGATATTTAAGAGCAATATAAGGAGCCCTTACCGAGAGGTGGGCTTCAATAAATTTGTCTGAAGTACTCAGTGAATAATAGCCGGGAAGAAAAAAGGCATGACGATATTCACTCAGAAGTATCGGGCTTGTTTGAGTCTGAGCATGCGCAAAATCTGCGAAATGGAGGCTCTTATTATTTGGAAACCATCCACCATGCAGATCCATTGCAATACTTGAAGTTTGACTCCATTCCCGGCCGTATTGGAGACCTGCACTCAGGTAATCAAAATCAGACACACTTGTAAAAAGATCCTTAATCCCTTTTTTATATTCTAAATAAAAAGTCGGATAGTCGGCTTGCGACATCACCTTGACACCTCTGTTGATTCTGTAAAAATAGCGGGGCGTATATTCGATTCTCAGCCCTGCAACCGTATTTATCTGATCTTCAACTGATTTATTCGTCATCTCTTTATTGGAGGGCAGATTCGGTTTATAATCATTGGCTTTCCAAAAGAAGGAAAAGTTTGTTGAATTTTGTAATTGCCTGATATCATTCCACTTAAAGAGAGCTTTTAATACCAGTCCATTATCAATATCGATTACATTGGACAGATTTAAGTACCGGTTTTCGTAAAATCGTCCATAATTTTCTTTGTAAAAGAGTGAAGCAACCGAATTAATAAAAGGATGAACCATTTGAGATGGGGAGTTAAAATCAAGCGTATTTCTTCCTCCTGAAATTACCAATGTTCCCCGTTGGAGAGGAGCGTAGCTGTAAGTGATCGTTCCTGTGGCCAGAATAGCACTCCTGTTGATGGCATAGGCAATAAAGGGAGTAAGAATCAATGATTTACCAGGTTTATAAATCTTGGTTAAATCAATACTTTGGGCTATTTTCCATCCATCAGCTGCATTGAAACTGATCCGTTTAGTAGAAACCAAGCCATCGTATTTTAAGGTCCAGGTTGAATCGATTATTGGTCGTCGGACTCCAAAAAAGAGGGGATTTAACAAGCCATAGTTACGTTTATGATTTATTACTGAAGTGGTATCTGGGGCAATCTTTTTTTGAACCGCGATTATTGAATCATGTTGTTTGAAACTTTTTAATTCATCATTTGAAAGAGGAACAGGACGTGTCAATGCCCAATAACCTGCTTCACGGGTTTCTGCCTCCTTTTCAATAGTTACTTTCACTTTGTCTTTGATTTCCAGTGATTTCAAAGAGTCTGGTTTATGGGAATAGTCTTCATGCGCCATCAACCTGGATAGTTTTGACATATCCCGGTTGGTAAGCTTTTCCTTTTCCAGGATATGACCGATCCTGGATTCCTTTTTATTCCCAGGCTGGATTTTGGGTATTTTAGTGATTTGGGTTGACTGGTAAGATGCTTGATTCGGGCTATCAGATTTCGAAGGTTGAATTCCAAGCATTGCCAGTACCTGTTCATTGGCCTTAAGTTTGTTATATTTGATTGATGCCAGAATTTTGGCACTTCCTTTAAGACCCATCATACCACCTTTAAAAGTGTAATTATGGTCGATCGGCAACCAGACTCCCGGAAGTACCTCATCAAAAACCAGGCGGAAGCTAACGGCACCAAACGGAGTTTCAAAACTTAAATCAGCCCTGGTAAGGCACCATAAATCTTCGATGATATAGATATATCCTTCAACAAGTTGCTTGCTTTTTCTTCGTGGGATTACTTTTATTTTATTAACCGTATATTTACCTTCTTGCTGGAAACCTTCATATCTGAAATTATAATAGGTGAAGGCATTTTTACTCAACGGTGAAAAAAGGATATTAATATTATCCTGATAAAGGCTTGCCCCCAGAAAATCATCAACAGAAAAGTCTACCACTTTAGGGAATGTTGAATTCACAGAAACTATTTTTTGTTCATATTTATCAGGAGCACGATAGTTAATCTGACTGACTGTTTCGTTTACCAGAATGTCTCCTGATTTCACGTCAATATCCTTTTTTTTGAGCTGGTTGCGAATCAATCCGGGCACATTCTCAAATTTTACAGTTCCCCGGATATAAACATCTGCAGAATAGGAATTGACCTGATTGAGATGTACATAGGACAAGCTAATTATTTTTCTCATAATGCCATAGGCAGGATCTTCATCACCTGAATGAACATCGATCTGATTGATTTGAATGATTTGTTCTTCGAGGACGACCTCAATCTCAGTCAATTTTTTGGATAGGGTAATGGTTTCAACTTTTGGCATATACCCCAGACTTCTAAAATTGGCCGTATAAATCCCGGGATGCAAATCAAGTTCAAATTTTCCCTCTTCATTGGTGGATGTACCTAACGAGACCTCTTTGATAAAAACGGTGGCATAGGGAATCGGAGTGCCATCCTTGCTTTTGATTGTACCTTTAAGGTTATGGGAATAGGAGGCTAAGTTGCAAAATAATAGTATTGTAACAATGATTGCTGATTTGAAGCGAAAGATCATAACTATTATCCGTTAGAATTACTAATTTATTTAAAGTTAACAAAATTCAGGGAATAATTGATCAGAAATATTAAAAAAAGAGTGAATATGGTTACCCATATCCACTCTTTTAAATACAAATATTATATTGTAAGCTACTGATTTAATAGGCATTAATAATAGTTAAAAAATCTTCCGATTTCAGAGAAGCACCTCCGATTAGTCCACCATCAATATCAGGTTGGCTAAAAAGTTCATTGGCATTGCCGGGACTGCATGAGCCGCCATATAGAATCGAAATTTCTTCAGCAACTTCTTTCCCATATTTGGAAGAGATTAATCCCCTGATAAAGGCAAGCATATCCTGAGCCTGCTGAGTTGATGCAGTTACGCCCGTACCGATAGCCCAGATTGGTTCGTAAGCAATTACTATTTTAAGTATTTGTTCGACAGGCAAAAGGAAGATCGTTTCGTCAAGTTGTTGTTTTACAAATTGATTTTGAGTTCCTGCCTCTCGGATCGCCAGAGCTTCGCCACAGCAGTAAATTGGAGTTAAGCCTTGCTCAAGCGTTAAGGCCAGTTTTTTATTAAGTATTTCACTTGTCTCGTGGTAATATTCGCGGCGTTCGGAATGGCCGATGATCACATAAGTCGCACCAGCTGATTTAACCATCGAGGCTGAAACTTCTCCTGTATATGCCCCTTTTGCTACGGCGGCGCAGTTTTGTGATGCAATATTAACCCTGGTAGCATCAACAACATCAGCTACGCTGGTCAGGTGTGTGAAAGGTGTGCCAAGAACGACAACCACATCTTTTGCACCTTTTGTTAAGACCAATTCATTTACACTTTTTGCCAGTTCAACACCTTCTTTAACAGTCGTGTTACATTTCCAGTTTCCGGCTACAATTTTCTTTCTCATTACCCTGCTATTTTTAAAAATTATGAATTAAAAGCTTAATTGGAATAATTAAGTTACAAAGATAAAACTTAATGGGATAGTCTGAAACAGAGCCGTTACTCAAATCAATGATTTAACTTTTTATTCACCTCAGACCCGATAATAATTTCAGCTTTTTCTGGGCTCGGAAAATCAGCATAAGCCCATTTGGCCAGAATGGTTCCATTGCGCAGAAGAATTAACCCAGGATTGGAACGGATAATTGTTTTTAAAGTTGTCTGATCAGCAAAGAGAAATTCATAAGCCGGAACTTTCTCCTGCTGAAATTTAAGGAGTGCAGCTCCTGAGGTCGACGTGAGACCGATAAAACGGCACCCTTTTTGTTTAGCCCACTTTGCCAGTAAATTAAGCTCATACTGTTTTGAACTGGATGATTTCTCCAAATCATAGGCAATTACGACAAAAGTAAAGAGTGAATCCTTTAGATAAATATCAGTAACGTTTTGTTGATCAGCGGTCTGTATTGAAAAATCATGAATTGACGGCCGATACCCTTTTTTAATCAGCAATGGGGGATCCATAGACTCGAATTTCCATTGAATGGTGTCCTGCCAGGGATAATTTTGATCTCCAAATTTTTTTAACTCATTTGAATGCCGGTTCCGGTAATAATAAGTGTTCTGATAAACATCAGTAGGTGCTCCCGCAGGAATTGACATTCCTTCTGTAATATTGACTCCAACCTGGTAAGGTCTGAAATCCAACAGAGGTTCATGGATATCTGACCAATATACTAACGAGAAATAACTAACCAGCGCTATTGTGAATATAATCCTTCGGAATTTAAATGCAGAAATAAAAAGAAGGTTTTTCCTGTTGATCAGTAATATAACAACCAGAATAATCAATACAATATTCTTGTTAAAAGTTTGCCAATTGCTGATAACCAGGGCATCACCGAAGCAGCCGCAGTCAGTGACTGGATTTTTAAGGGCGAGATAAAACGTTAGTGGCGTAAAAAAAAGCATAAAGGCAAAGGCCAGTTTTGTCGAAAGCCGGATCAGTATGCCGGTCAAAAGGGTTATACCAATAGCAAACTCAGCAAAGGGAAGTAAAAATGACCCCGGTACAATAAAAAATCCCATTACCTGTAAATGGAGTGCTTCCAGATAATCTTCCAGTTTGTATTGGAATCCTGCCGGATCAATCCCTTTTACAAATCCTGAAAAGACAAACAAAACTCCAACTAGCCACCGTGATAGCACGAGCCCTTTTTGCTTCATCTTATTCAAATTCAAGTTTTATAAGTCCGAAAATCGCATAGTTGATCATGTCCAGATAATTGGCATCAATGCCCTCTGACGCAATTGTAAGTCCCTGATTATCCTCTATTTGTTTTGTTCTCTTGATTTTCATTAAAATAAGATCGGTATAGGAACTGATTCTCATCTGGCGCCATGCCTCACCATAATCATGATTTTTTTCCATCATCAGGCTTTTAGCCTTTTCCAGGTTATCCATGTATTTTTTTTCAGTAATTTCAGGGGGAAGTTCATCGTCTGAAGGTCCTAATTCTAATTGAATCAAGGCCATGGAACAATAATTAATAATCCCGATAAATTCATCACGTGCATCCTCTGCTATTTTTGCAACACCTTTCTCCTCGATACTTCTGATTCTTTGAGCTTTGATATAAATCTGATCGGTCATCGATTGAGGTCTCAGAATTCGCCAGGCAGTTCCATAATCTTTCATTTTTTTCACAAAAACTGCCCTGCAAATACCGATGACATGATCAAACTGTTGATTTGTATTATTCATAATTAAATATTGAACCATAAAAGTATTAAAAATTAGGGAATGGATGTGACATTTATTCTTATTTTTGTATCTCATCCGATTGGACAAGAGTCGGTTATTTTGTGTTATTGATTTGATTTATAAATTTTTACAGTTATCACATCTTTGACACTCTAAATTGAAACAATCGAAAATGCTGTTTACGCCAAACGATAAAAGTTTTTACAGGAAAAAAAGCACCCTAAATCTGAACGGGCATTTAATTGATTTAAGTTCCCCTGTGGTTATGGGAATTTTGAATATTACACCTGATTCCTTTTACGATGGTGGCCGCTACAATACTGATATCACAATCTTGAAACGTGCAGCTCAGATCATTGAAGAAGGAGGCCGGTTTATCGATATAGGCGGAATGTCCACACGCCCGGGGGCGGAAGAGATCTCCCAGGAGGAGGAAATTGGTCGTTTACTGCCCGCAGTAACGATTATTAAAAGGGAATTTCCGGATATTTCACTCTCAATCGATACTTACCGGTCGGAAGTTGTCCAGCAGGTTTATGATGAAATCGGTGACTTTGCAGTTAATGACGTTTCTGGTGGAACCTTTGATCTTCAGATGTTTGCAAAAGTGGCGAGTTTGAATCTTCCATATGTTTTAATGCATACCAAAGGGAAAAGTGATACCATGCAAAATAATCCTGTTTATACTGATGTCGTAAAAGAGGTGATCTTATTTTTGTCTGCCCAGGTACAAAAACTAAAACAATTGGGTGTTTGCGATATTTTGTTAGATCCTGGATTTGGATTCGGGAAGAGTGCAACTCATAATTATGAATTATTGAACAGGCTCGATGCATTTCGCATCTTTGAATTGCCCATAGTGGTTGGTTTGTCGCGAAAGGCGATGATATGGAAAGAATTGAACCTGACCCCGGATCAAAGTTTGAATGGAACAACTGTCCTTAATACGCTTGCATTGGCGGGAGGTTGTGATATTTTAAGGGTTCATGATGTGAAGGAGGCAATTGAAGCTATAAAACTGGTTGACAATACTAAAAACTGTAGTTAATGATCGATTTATTCATCCAGGTCAGGTTTCTTGATGTGATTGATATTTTTCTCGTAGCAATAATTTTCTATGAAATTTATAGGTTGGTTAAAGGAACTGTAGCCTTGAGTATTTTTATGGGAATCTTTATCATTTTTATAGTATGGCTCGTAGTCAAGTCCTTGAAAATGGAGTTATTGGGGTCTATACTAGGCCAGCTCTTTGGAGTTGGGGTGATAGCAATTATCATAGTATTTCAGCAGGAAGTGCGAAGATTTTTACTGATGCTGGGAAGCCGTTACCGAACGAATCGTCGATTTTCACTCGAAAATCTCTTTTCAAACCAATTTAAATTTGCTTCAAAGGACAGTTTACATACGATTGTCGAGGCATGTAGGCAGATGTCAGAAAACAATACCGGAGCACTTATTGTCCTTGCCCGGGAAAGCGAACTGCAGGAGTATGTTGAAACAGGAAAAAACATTGATGCAGCTATCACTTCGGAACTTATAAAAAGTATATTCTTCAAAAACTCACCACTTCACGATGGTGCAATGATCATATCGTTAAACCGGATAAAATCGGCACGGTGTATTTTACCAATATCTCAGAAACTCGAAATTAGTCCGGTCCTGGGATTGCGGCACAGGGCGGCCATCGGACTTTCGGAACAAACTGATGCTTTTGTGATTGTCGTGAGCGAAGAGAGCGGTCATATTTCAATCTCCGGTAATGGGGATCTGATGGATAATGTTTCGGCAGATGACCTACTTAAAATACTTGAATCGAACTACAAGTAGCAGGTATTAAAAAAGTAAGGGTCAATGATTATTGACCCTTACTTCTCTTTGACCTTTAGCAGATATATTATTTATAGGCGTCAGTATGAACACTTTTCATTGATCTTCCCGATGGATCGGCATTATTGCGGAACGAAGCGTCCCAGGCAAGTGCCTCAGGAGTACTGCAGGCAATTGATGGAACTGAAGGTACGCAGCTTGCCGCTGCATCGGAAGGGAAATGCTCAGTAAAGATTGACCTGTAGAAATACTCTTCTTTTGACATTGGGGTATTGATCGGAAAACGGAACATCGCATTAGCCATTTGTTCGTCAGAAATCTTTTCAGCTGTCATTGCTTTGAGTGAGTCAATCCAATTGTATCCAACTCCATCTGAAAATTGTTCTTTCTGGCGCCATACGACACTTTCAGGAAGATAATCTTCAAAGGCTTTACGAAGAATCCATTTTTCCATTTTTCCATCCTTTGCCATCTTATCCTCAGGATTCAGGGTCATAGCAACATCCATAAATTCTTTATCGAGGAAAGGAACACGACCTTCGACACCCCATGCTGCAAGAGACTTATTGGCCCTTAAGCAGTCATAAAGGTGTAATTTACTGATTTTTCGAACAGTTTCTTCGTGAAATGCCTGAGCATTAGGTGCTTTATGAAAATACAAATAGCCGCCAAAGAGTTCATCAGCCCCTTCTCCGGATAATACCATTTTAACCCCCATGGATTTGATTACCCGGGAGAGAAGATACATCGGAGTAGACGCCCGAACGGTTGTAACATCATATGTTTCAAGATGATAAATTACATCGCGCAAAGCGTCCAAACCTTCCTGAACCGTAAAATGGACTTCATGATGGATAGTTCCAATATGGTCTGCTACTTTTTGGGCAGCGGCCAAATCTGGCGAGCCAACAAGACCCACTGCAAAGGAGTGGAGCTGAGGCCACCAGGCTTCGTGTGTACTATCGTCTTCAATTCTGCGCCCGGCATATTTTTTGGCAATTGCTGAAATAACAGATGAGTCAAGACCTCCGGAAAGAAGAACACCATAGGGTACATCCGACATCAGTTGGCGGTGAACCGCATCTTCAAGTGCCTTTCTCAATATATCAATATCTGATTTATTATTTTTAACAGTTTCAAATTCAGTCCAGTCGCGAGTATACCATTTTGTCATTACACCCTCCTTGCTGTACAGATAATGCCCAGGCAGGAATTCTTCAATTTTTTTGCAGGTTCCTTCCAGGGCTTTTAGTTCTGAAGCAAAGTAGATATTCCCGAAGGTATCCCATCCCATATATAATGGAATAATTCCAATATGATCCCGGGCTACGAGGTAACAATCATTTTCTTCATCATAAAGTACGAAAGCAAAGATTCCGTTAAGCTCTTCCAGAAAACTGATCCCTTTCTCACGATATAGCGCGAGTATAATTTCACAATCAGATTCAGTAAGGAATTCATAATGATCTTCAAGAGGTTTCCGCAATTCACGATGGTTGTAAATTTCACCGTTTACCCCTAATATCAGTTTTTTATCTTTGCTGTAAAGGGGCTGTCCACCAGAAGATGGATCGACAATAGCAAGTCTTTCATGAGCAATAATTGCTTTTGAACCGCAATAAATTCCCGACCAATCCGGTCCGCGATGGCGGATTCTTTTAGACATCTTCAGGACTTGCACCCTTAAATCCTCTGCTTTTACTTTTAAATCAAATACTCCGACTATACCACACATATATTTTCTGATTAGAATCGTTTTTCGTTAATACGGCAACAAAAAGAACAAATAATTGGTCGCCAAAAATACAAAAATCTTTTATAGAATGTAGATTTGAACCGAAAAGGTAACAAAAATCATTCTTTCTTCTTTAAGGCATCTTTTATCTTTTTCCAGATATTTGGTTTGGGTTCCTCCTCCTTTGGAGCTTCTGCTTTTACATCCGATTGATTCTTAGGCTCTTTTGCTCTGTCCACATGTTCCGCTTTATGTTCATCCTGTTTCCTCGAATCTCCGCCAAAAAGGCTCCATATGCTTGATTTTTTTTTCTCTCTGTAAGTTTCTCTAAAATGGGGAATATCCAGCATGGCCAGAGTTGATTCGTCCATCGCAGGGAAAGGATGATTTTTATAATCTCTGAATGAAGGATCATGGTAAAGCTTATTGAAGAATTTTCCGGTAATCGGAAGAGCCATATAACCGCCCCTACCTAATGCAATATTACGGAAGTGAATGGAAGGTTCTTCACCCCCTACCCAACAGCCGGTCACCAGATCGGGGGTATAACCCATAAACCATCCATCTGCAAAATTTTGGGTGGTCCCTGTCTTTCCTGCAAATGGTCCTTCAATTTTATAAAGGGATCTGATTTCAGATCCGGTCCCTTCATTGACAACTGATTCCAGGAAATGAGTAATTATTTTGGCAGTTTCGGGTGACATTGCCTCCTGCTCCTGGTTCTCAGGGGTATATTTCTGGAGAACATTTCCATGACCATCCTCAATTCGGATCAGGTAATTGGGGGTCACTGTTCTCCCGAGATTATCGAGGCAAGCATAGGCCTGTGCCAGCTGAAGCAGCGGAATATCTGCTGATCCCAAAGCCAGGGAAGGTACCTCGGGTAAATCGGCTTTGATTCCCATTTTACGGGCAAGGGAAATAGCCTCGGAGATTCCTGAATCCATGATTACCTGTACAGAAACCGTATTCACTGATTTACAAAGTGCCCCTTCCAGCGAATAATATCCGCCATATTCATCATTCGAATTTCCGGGAGACCAGTCCTGGTATTCAGAATAGGTATTCTTTTCGTTGGGGTAATATTTATCCGGTGGAATTCCATGTTCAATGGCAGAGGCATAAAGAATCGGTTTAAAGGTTGATCCTACCTGGCGTGGTGCCATCATATGGTCAAATTGGAAATGCCTGAAATCATTCCCACCGATCCAAACCTTAACATCGCCCGAACTGGGATCGATTGCGATAAAAGCACTGTGAAGTAGTTTTAGGCTGTATTTCACGGAGTCAAGAGGAGATATTCTTACCTGTTTATCCCCTTCCCATGAAAAGAGCTTCATATTCACCGGAACTTTGAAGGTTTGATTGATCTCGACTGCAGATTTTCCCGCCTCCTTCATCTTGTGGTATCTCTCCGACCTTTTCATAGCCCGGAGAACCACCGCACTGTTTTTCCCCCATGGATCTTTCCCGTCCCAATGCTTTTCGAAAGTAGCCTGTAACTCTTTCATCTTTTCCTGTTGCGCCATCTCGGCATACCGCTGCATCCGAAAATCAATGGTTGTCACAATCTTTAACCCATCTGTATAGAGATTGTAGGGGTTGCCATCAGCCCTGGCATTTTCTGCACACCACTCCTCGAGCTGAGGTCTGATTAATTCCCTGAAATAGGCTGCAGGTCCGGTATTGTAAACCAGATAATTGTATTTTAACCCCAGAGGTTCGCTACTGTATCTTTTGGCTTGTTCTGAAGTAATGTACTTATATTTAGCCATTTGAGAAATAACCGTATTTCTTCTTTGGATGGAGCGTTCCGGATTGGTTCGCGGGTTATAGTAATTATTGGCCTTTAACATCCCGACAAGGGTGGCTGCCTGGGCTACCGTGAGTTTGTTGGGCCTCACACTGAAAAATCGCTCTGCTGCCAGTTCAATGCCAAAGGTATTTTCCCCGAAAGGAACTGTGTTTAGGTATAAGGTAAGAATCTCCTCCTTGGTATAAAGCCGCTCAAGACGATAAGCGATTATAGATTCCCGGATCTTGCTTACCGGTAATGTCAACGGACCGTAATTTTTCCGGCCAAAGATATTCTTGACAATCTGTTGGGAGAGGGTTGATCCACCTCCCGAACTATGATCAGTTAAAATAAATGTTTTGACAATCACCCTTAATAAAGCCCATTCATCGATTCCACGATGTTCATAAAATCGGTTGTCTTCAGTGGCAATCAACGCATTGATCAAGGTGGGAGAGATCTCTTTGAAACTGACATTGCTGCGGTCCTCAATGTAATATCGCCCAAGTAATTTATTATCTTTGGAATAAACTTCCGAGGCAACAGGTTCTTTGATTTTAATCAGCGTATTTGAATCGGGTAATTGTCCAAAGGTTCCAACATAAACCAGTGCAAAAAGGACCAGAAGCAAAAATAATCCAAAGAGCATGAGCTTCAAACCCCAGATCAGAACTCTGTTGGTAATCGAATGTTTAGAAGTTGAAGAACTCCGGGTAAAGAATCCTTTCGATTTTTTCCTGGTTTCGGATCCTTTAGTTTTTTTTAATGACATATTTTAAAATCTAATCATCTCTGTTTGAGGTCCAAATAAATGCTATAAAACATGAAAATCGCTATCTCCGGCAGTACAGGATTTATTGGAAAACAACTGACTGGCTATTTGTTACAACATGGTCATGAAATTACTGTGATTTCACGTAATGATTTTACCGCAACAAATAATCAGCTGGCAAAGTTAATCATTTCTGCTGATGTTATCCTAAATCTTGCAGGTTCATCGGTTTTATGCAGGTGGAATCAGCAAAATAAGCAACAAATTCTTTCCAGTCGTGTTGATACAACAAGGTTACTGGTTGATGCCGTATGTAAAAATTCGACGGTTCATCTTCCTGAGATTTTTATAAATGCATCTGCAATCGGGATCTATCAGGAATCGGGTATTCACGACGAATTATCAACGGCATTGAACACCGATTTTCTGGCCGCTGTTTGCAAAGCCTGGGAAAATGAAACTGCCCCGCTGAAACAGCTTAATTTGAGAACTTGTATTGTCAGAACAGGAATAGTAATAGGAACAACAGGTGGCTCCATTGCAAAGATGGTTCCTTTGTTTAAATTGGGATTGGGTGGAAAAATAGGCTCAGGCAAGCAATCATTCTCCTTTATACATATAGGCGATTATTGTCGGGCGATCCTTCACCTGATCGAGAACTCCCAAAGTTCAGGCATTTATAACCTGGTTGGGCCGGAGCCAACAACCAATGAATCATTTACTAAAATTCTGGCCGGCTATCTGCATCGCCCTGCCTTTTTTACAGTTCCGGAATTTGCTTTAAGATTGTTTTACGGACAGGCTGCAGAACTATTGACTAAGGGGGTCAATGTGAGGCCGGCCCGGCTTCTCAATGAAGGTTTTCAGTTTGATTATCCGGATATATCATCTGCTCTCTTGGAACTGGTTCAAATAAAATTAAGTAACTGAAAGTTAATATATGATACATTTTAATAATAAAATATTTAGTCCTTTCAAAAAAGCAGGATTAAACAAGCCACTTATGCACCAAAACACTAAGTTTCACAAAGTATAGATAGTTAATATAATAGCCTTAGTGTAGCTTTGAGCCTTAGTGACTTTGTTGCGTTTTTTTTGCCAATCCACTCCAACCTTCTATGATTTGAAGACGATATATAACTTTTCTCAATTACTGATCAGACAAGTATTTTAGTATGAATAAAAATAATTCAGACAAAAAAATTCCTCCTATTTATATTGTTTCAGGTGGGAAAGGACTCGCTGGTGATGCTGTTGTTCAATCGGTATTGATTCAATTCCCGAATAACAAAGTTCCGGTTATCATTGTGCCTGATGTGTTGAACCAGTCGAAAATCGATGAATTAATCAAAACCGCACAGGGAACCAATGGGGTGATTGTGCACACGATGGTAGATCCCGAAATCAGGCAATTGCTTATTCAGTCGTGTACTCAGCACATGGTTAACCATATTGATCTGGTGGGAGATCTTTCAGATTATCTGTCCGGCTTATTAAATACCAGGCCAATAAGCAAACCGGGATTGTACCGGCTGAGTCACATTGAGTATTTCAGACGTGTTGAAGCGATTGATTTTACACTCAAAGTGGATGATGGTCAGAATCCTGAAAAAATATCGCATGCAGATCTTATCTTAACCGGTGTCTCAAGGACAGGAAAGACACCATTGAGTGTTTATCTGGCTATGTTTGGCTGGAAGGTTGCCAATGTTCCGATTGTACCCGGGATTGATCCTCCTGTTGAATTGTTCAAGGCAGATCCCGGAAGGGTTTTTGGTTTGAACATTTCTCCTGTCTATCTCATTGCCCAGCGGGCAAACCGGGTCAGAACGCTTCATATGGAAGAGACAACCGATTACATCAACAAGCGAAAAGTGGGAGAGGAGCTTGAATATGCGCGACGGATTTTTGAAAAAGGGGGATTCACCGAAATTCAGATCACCAATAAACCCATCGAATCGTCGGCAAATGAGATACTGACCATCCTAACCAGTCGCTTTAATCAGGATAAGTGGAAACAGGAAACTGAATAAACCGATCAATTGCCCAATTGAAAGCGTAAACGTTTCAATTCTATTTCAGCTATTTTGGCTGCATAATTGAGGTTGACCAATTGATAACCTGTAGTCTCATAACTTGCCTGAGCGGCTTTAACATCCAGGATAGTTGCCTGATTTACCTTGAATTGCCGGAGTACAACATTAATGAGTTTAGCCGATAATTGTACCGAATTCAGCTGAGAATCCAATTGTTGAAGCGAAGAGCTGTATGCCTGAAAGGTTGTAACAGCTCCTGCAATAAGGCTGTTCAGCAGACTTTCCATTTGTAATTTTGCAATATCGACATTAAACACAGCTGTTTCCTTCTGAATTTTATAAGTATTGCCATTGTATATCGGAACCTGAACCGTCACCCCGGCATAAGGACCTAAATTTTGATTAATAAGGGTCAGGCCAGCGGTGCTTTGGCTCCGATTGTAATTGAGCCCGGTGTTAAGGCGCAGGGAAGGAGAACGTAAGGTGGAGACCTCCTTAACAACCTGTTCATTTATTCTGACCTGCTGTTCTGAGGAGAGATATTGCGGGTTTCGGTTCAGGTATCCGAGAACCGAATTGAGTTCGATCGATTTATCCACCACAATACTGTCTTTCACTGTAAAAGGGTAATAATTCTTAATGCTCATCAGAAGAAGAAGCTGTGTCTTTGTCTGGTCAACAACCAGTTCCTGACTTTTG
Organism: uncultured Bacteroidia bacterium; assembly: GCA_903923905.1. Taxonomy (GTDB): domain Bacteria; phylum Bacteroidota; class Bacteroidia; order Bacteroidales; family Prolixibacteraceae; genus JAAFHB01. The sequence goes on along the minus strand of CAIXZH010000092.1, from coordinate 37,751 downwards.
AGGTTCTGGGACATCGTATTTACATCGATCAGAGCCTGCAAATAATCGGCATCATTGGCCATACCTACCCGCTTCCGGTCAGAAACTATTTCCAGTTTCTTCTGCGATACATCTAATGAGGTTTGCATGATCTTCAAATAGCCCTGTTGCCTGACAACATCATAGTACTTTGCCATTACGGCGGCAATACTGTTCTGAATCTGGAGGTTTAATTGCAGTTCGCTTTGTTTTTGAAGGTCACGAAGTCGTTCGCGCGTAGCATATACCCTAAATCCGTTAAAAAGTAATACCCCGGCTGTTAAACTTGAAGTCAGGGTATTTCCCGTGGCGCTGTTACTCTGAATCTCGGAGCCACTGTTTAATTTCTGAAGAATGGTAGTGGCAGACTCGTTATCGGTTAAACTCCCGTTGACAGCAGGTAGTGCCCCTGCCATACCGGCTGTATTATTGATTGTATTGATCTTAACATTGCTGGAAGCAATCTGAATATCAAAATTATTTTTCAGGGTCGTATCGATGGCACTCTTCAGGGTGATGGAGGTCTGACCAGCAGCAATAAATGGCAAAATCAGGATCATGAACGAACAGAACAGTTTCATTTTGGGTTATTTAAACTGATTATCAATTTCTTCCTGGCTCTTATGCCGTCCTGAAACAAACGTGTAAATAGCAGGAATTACGAATAAAGTAAGGATAAGGGAGAACAGGATTCCACCAACTATGACAACGCCCAGTGGAACACGGCTCGAAGCGGCATCCCCAAGGCTGAGGGCAATTGGTAAAGCTCCAAGAGAGGTGGCCAGACTGGTCATCAGGATGGGGCGTAAACGTTGTGTTGCAGCCTCCACAACGGCCTCGTATTTCGATAATCCCACCGCCCGCTTCTTATTGGCAAATTCGACAATTAGAATCCCGTTTTTTGTTACCAGTCCGATAAGAGTTATCATCCCGATTTCTGAAAAGATATTTAGGGTTTGCCTGAATATCCATAGACTTAAAATGGCACCGGCAATCGCTAAGGGTACGGTAATCATAATAATGAACGGATCCTTGAAACTTTCAAACTGTGCTGCAAGGACCAGATAAATCAACAGGAGGGCGAGGATAAAAGCAAACCCTACGTTCGAAGAGCTCTCGGCGTAGTCGCGCGAAGGACCACTTAATGATGTCTGGAAACTCTCATCCAGCAGTTTTTCACTGATTTTTTGCATGGCTATTACTCCATCGCCAATGGTCTTTCCTTCACCCAGAGAGGCGGAGAATGTAGCCGATTTGTACCGGTTAAAATGGTATAATGATGGAGGATTGGCATAAGGTGACATGTCCAATACCTCAGATAAGGCGATATTATCTCCGAGATTATTACGCACATACAATTTGGTAATATCGGTAGGTGCCTGTCTTTCCGGCAGACCTACCTGACTGATTACCTGGTACTGACGGCCGTTCATAATGAAATAGGCAAGCCTGCGTCCGCTAAAAGCACTTTCGAGGACAGCAGAAATATCGGTTACAGTAAGCCCTAAATTTCTTGCTTTAATCCGGTTAATCAGGATATCGACTTCCGGCTTGTTGAATTTTAAATTTACATCCACATTTTGGAAAGTCTTATCATTTCGGGTTGCATCCAGAAATTTAGGGATAACTGTTTTTAATTTCTCAAAATCAAGATTTTGGATAACAAATTGAACGGGCAATGCACCTCTTGAACTCAATCCAACGGCAATGGTCTGCTCTTCTACCGGGAAAATACGCAGATTGTTAAACTGCGGGACTCTTTTTGTTAAATCCTTAACAATTTCACTTTGTGATCTTTTTCGCTCTGAAGTTGGAACCAAGGCAAGACGGCCACTTGCTGCATTCATCCCGCCGCTACCTCCGAAGCCGGGGACCGAGAGAAACGAGAAAGACCGTTCAGGAAATGAGTCGATCAAAAAATTTGAAAATTCTGTGCCTGATTCCATCATGAATTTGTAACTTGTACCCTCCACTGCATTCAACTGAAAACGGATCATCCCTTTGTCTTCAAGAGGCGCTAATTCGCTTTGAAGGTTTCTTCCGATAACAAAGATGATAAACAGGCAGGCTATTACAATAATCCAGGCGATTCCTCTTCGTTTTACAAATTGTTGAAGCGCTCTTTTATAACCATTTTCCATCCCGGTGAAAAATGGCTCTGTTTTTCTGTATAACCAGCCATGTTGGGCCTGAGGTCTGTTTAGAAAGACATTCAGCACCGGGGTGATTGTCAGTGAGACAAATGCAGAGATTAACACGGCAGCAGCAACAACGACAGCAAATTCCCGGAAAAGACTTCCTACAAAACCCTGTAAAAACAACACAGGTAAAAAGACGATAGCCAGGGTGAGGGAAGTTGAGATTACTGCAAAGAAGATCTCAATACTCCCTTCAAGAGCCGCTTTTCGGATATGCATCCCATTCTCAAATTTTCTGAAAATGTTTTCTGTAACAACGATGCCATCGTCCACCACCAGACCGGTGGCCAGAATAATTCCCAGCAATGATAGGATATTGATTGAAAATCCGGCCAGATACATTACAAAGAATGTGGCAACCAGCGAGATCGGAATATCAATAAGTGGTCTGATGGCGATCAGCCAATTTCTGAAGAATGCAAAGATGACCAGAATAACCAATAGAAAGGCAATTAGCAAGGTCTCTTTTACCTCAGTTAACGATTTGCGGACATTGATCGTATTATCTATCGTCGTTATAAATTGAATATCCCCTTTTTGCGATTTTTTAATTTCATCAAGGCGCCGGTTAAATTCATCCGAAATATTAATGTAATTGGCACCCGGCTGAGGTGTTATTGCAAGTCCAACGGCATAGACCCCGTTTAATTTCCAGCTTGTCTCGTAATTCTCAGGTCCTATCTCAACTTTTGCCAAGTCACCCAACCTAACAATCCCGGTATTATCTTCACGGATGATCAGATCCCTGAAATCCTTTTCGGTGGTAAGCCTCCCTAATGCACGAATAGTTAATTCGGTATTATCTCCATAAATTTTTCCCGAAGGAACTTCTACATTCTCCTTATTCAGGACCGTTTCGACATCATTGAAATTGATATTGTAAGCATTCAGTTTGTCGGGGTCAATCCACAAGCGCATTGCAGGTCTTTTCTGTCCTATGATATTTACCCCGCTTACTTCAGGTATTGTCTGAAACTTATTCTGCAAAACATTTTCGGCATAGTCACTGAGTTCCAATAATCCCTTACTCTTGCTTTGAAGAGCTACCAGGATAATAAAATCACTGTTTGCGTCCGCCTTTGTGACCACCGGAGGAGCATCAATATCTTGTGGAAGATTGCGTACAGCCTGGCTAACTTTGTCGCGAACATCGTTGGCTGCAGCTTCAAGATTGGTACTTAATGTAAATTCAACCGTAATATAGCTGCTACCTATCACACTCGATGAGGTGATTGTCCGGATGCCCGGAATGCCATTAATCGATTTCTCAAGGGGTTCGGTAATCTGGCTCTCTATAATATCCGAATTTGCTCCGGCATAAGAGGTGCTTACTGTAATTACAGGAGGATCAATTGCCGGATAATCCCTGATTCCCAAAAATTTGAATCCGATAACCCCAAACAGGATTAGTCCCAGGCTCATTACAGTGGCAAGTACAGGTCTTTTTAGTGATAATTCTGAAATATTCACGGTATCAGTTCAATGAGGTTTAAAACGGGTTGATTTAAATGAGCTCTTTTAGGGTCCTTACCCGTTTAATCTTAACTTTGGCATTGGGACGAACATAGAGCATTCCGCTTATAACAATGCTGTCTCCCGGTTCTAAACCTTTCATTATTTCAATAACAGTTGCATTTCGAAGATTGGTTTCCACTGTTTTAAAAACTGCCTTGCCATTTTTAACCACAACAACCTGACTCAGATATGCTTCAGGAATAATCGAATTTGTAGGCACGATCATAGCCTTTCTTTTTTTGTCGAGCAACACTTTTACAAAGGCCCCAGGAAGAATATTCCCGCTATCCAAAAAGGCTCTGGCTTTGATATTTCTGGTAACAGAATTGATCTGAGGATCTATTGCTGTAATTGTTGCGGTCAGACTATCCTTCGAATCGTTCGTTTGAACCTTTACTTTATTCCCTTTTCTGATTAATGAGGAATAGGATTCCGGAACTGAAAAATCAATCTTCACTTTGTCCGTTTGCCCTAAGGTTCCAAGGATAGTCTGTGGAGTAACATAGGCTCCGGGACTAACCAGCCGTAAACCCAGCTGACCCGAAAAAGGGGCTTTGATTACAGTCTTATCCAGTTGAGCATCCACATACTTAAGATTGGCCTCCAAGGTACTCACCTGATTTACTGCTACATCATAATCTGCCTGATTTACACCATTCACCCTAAGTAATTCACTTAGACGCTTTTCAGTTTTGATGGCCAAATCAAGCTGGGATTTATACTGTTCTCTCTGAGCCTGCAAATCAGCGTCATTAATCTGAGCCAATATGGTTCCTTGAGATACTATTCCCCCGTCAGGTACATTCAAATAAATAAGACGTCCACTCACTTCAGGATGCAGGTCTACCAGTTCATTGGAGAGAACTGTTCCATTGACCTCAATATTGCTTGCAAAATCTTCATTTCCGGCAATTATCACATCGACAAAAACCGGGGGCTTCTCCTGTAGTCTTAGCTCTTTATTGTTCAGTGTACAGGAAATGAGTAAAGGCAAAAAAATGAATGTCTGAATGAAATTTAAAATCTTCATACGCTATTGATAAATTCAATATAATTGGAATCACAAGTGCGAGTCCGGACTATTTAAATATATTCCCGATTTTTTTTAAATTACGGCAAATGTAATTCAAATTTTTATAAGGTTTTCTTATAAAAAAATCGATAATTTTTTCAACTACATTTAATAGTCAAACCAGATTCTATCTGCTGATATAAGGTTATATTTGCGGCTTATTAAACCAGATTTAGGTAGAGCAATTTATTTCTATCATGCTTGCAAACGAACACTTCTTTAATAAAATCAGAATGGGTCTTTTATTATCCCTTTTTCTTGGTGTTTCCGGTTTTTTATTTGCACAAATGGGTCATGATACTCTGCCATCTAGCCTTACTTTGTCACAATGCAGAACCTATGCTTTAACAAATCACTCCCTGATTAAGCAATCGTTGCTTGATGAAGAAATTACACGCAGAGATATACGAATTGCTTTATCGGGATGGTATCCTCAACTGGAATTTGATGCCAATATGCAACATTACTTTCAGGTCCCACAGGCCTCCTATCCGAATCTGCTTAACCCATCCGCTTCGGCCATCCCGTTCCCCGCTAATGCAAACAACACTTCGGGAGGAGTTTTTTCTGCCAGTCAGACGTTGTATAGCAATAACTTGCTTTATGCTGCCCGAACCTCCAGGGAACAACATAATCAGGCTTCAGAAAACACGGTAATTTCGAAGATTAATATCTATGTTGATGTCACTAAGGCTTTTTTCGATGTGTTACTGACAGAGGAGCAGCTAAATGTCTTGTCAGAAGACATCCTTCGTTTGCAGCGCAATTATAAGGACGCGTATAGCCTTTATAAGAATGGTCTGACAGACAAAATTGATTACCAGCGTACCGAAATATCCCTGAGCAATATGCAGGCTCAAAAAAGATCCACCGAAGAATCACTAAAAGCCAAGTACGCTGTATTAAAGCAATTTCTGGGGGTAGTCCCTGGAAAACAACTTACAGTTTCATTCGACTCTTCCAAATATGAAAACGAAATTTTGATTGACACAACAAGCTTTTTGGATTATAGCAAACGCATTGAATATCAGCTTTTACAGACAAAACTTAAATTGCAGAATTCTCAAATCAGTTATTATAACTGGTCATTTCTTCCCACTTTTTCTGCTTTTTACGAAAATAGTTCGGCATATTCAAATGACCAGTTTTCAGCTTTGTTTAATAAAAACAATCCTACTTCGCTGTTTGGTTTAAAATTGACCCTTCCCCTGTTCCAGGGAATGAACCGGATAGAGAATCTGAACAAGGCTAAGCTTCAGTTCCATCGACTCGAACTTGGGATAGATTTCCTGAAAAGTTTGATCAATACTGAATATACCCAGGCTCTTTCAGGGTATACAAGCAATCTTAATGAATTGAAAATTGCAAAAAACAATATTTCTCTTGCCCGGAATATTTTCAATACGGTAAAGCTTCAATATACCAAAGGGATTAAGGCCTATCTTGAAGTAATCGTTTCTGAAACGGATTTGCGTACTGCCGAGCTTAATTATTTAAATATTCTTTTCCGGGTTCTTTCCAGTAAAGTTGACCTGGAAAAGGCGTTGGGGATTATAAAAATCGATTAGTACCCTATTGAAAATATTATTCTTTATTGGTTGTTGACTTTCAAATACATAAAATATGTCCAAAATATCTTGTACCATAACATATTTTGCGCTGATTACAGGGCTCGTTTCCTGCGGTGGAAATGCTGAAAATAAAAAGACGGAAGACTATGCTATCCCTGTATCGGTTACTAATGTCCATCTGGAAAGAGCTGTATTTTACAATTCGTATCCTGCAAATATAGTTGCCTTAAAAGAAGTGGAGCTTCGGGGACAGGTTAACGGAGTCATCACAGGAATTTATTTTATGGAGGGAAAAGAGGTTCATTCCGGTGAAAAATTGTACGAGATCGATAGGCGTAAATACCAGGCAGCTTTCGAAGAGGCTCAGTCAAATGTGAAGATTGCCGAAGATAACCTCGATAAGGTTCAGCGCGATGCCAACCGTTACACCGATCTTGCGAAACAGGATGCCATTGCAGAACAGCTGCTTGACCATGCGATGACGGATCTTAAAAACGCAAAACAGCAGGTAAATGCTGCAAATTCAGAGCTTACAAAAGCCGGGATGGATTTTGAATATTCTTTAATCAAGGCACCGTTTAATGGTACAATTGGATTTTCGAATGTAAAACTGGGATCTCTGGTAACTCCGGGGCAGACATTGCTGAATGTTATATCTTCCGATAATCCTATTGGAGTTGATTTTGAAATTGCCGAGAATGAGCTCGGCCGTTTTCAACATTTCGACAACTCCTTGATCTCAAATAATGATTCGACTTTCCGGATTACCCTTCCTAATAATGCCATATATCCTTATTCCGGAAAAATTAGTGTCATCGATAGGGCAGTGGATCCGCAAACCGGATCAATCAGGGTGAGGATAACCGTGGCAAACTCCGAAAAAATGCTTAAACCTGGAATGAGCTGCAAGGTTCTGGTTTTAAATGATAATTCGGGTCAGCAATTGCTTATCCCATTTAAGGCGGTTCTGGAGCAACTCGGGGAATATTTTCTTTTTGTCGTGAAAGACAAAAAAGTAAGTCAGGTTAAGATCACCCTTGGTCCCCGTGTGCTTTCAAATGTGATTGTTTTAAAGGGGCTTGAGGGTGGCGAAAGTATCGTTGTTGATGGCATACAAAAATTACATGATGGTTCATTGGTTACCACCGAACCATCACAAAAGTCCCGGCTTAAATAACTTTGGAACCGAAACAAAATTGAATCTCATTGTATGATAGCTGATACCTTCATCAGACGCCCCATCACAGCCATTGTCATTTCATTGGTCCTGGTCATCGTTGGAACATTGTCTATAATTAACCTGCCAGTCAGCCAGTATCCCGATATTACTCCTCCGGTTGTACAGGTCCTAAGCCAATTTACAGGGGCTGACGCTACAACGGTGGAGCAAACCGTAACTACGCCAATCGAGATCCAGGTAAACGGCGCTCCAAATATGGATTTTATCCAGAGTAACAGCACTAATGATGGCCGTTCATCATTGAATGTCTATTTTGATATTGGAACTAATGTTGATAACGCAACCACTGAAGTCCAGAACCGTGTTAATATTGCAACCCCAATTCTGCCGGACGAAGTAAAGAGATTAGGAATCACGGTCCGGAGGCGAAATCCGAGCGGACTCCTGAATGTGGCTATCTATTCTCCGAAAGGGACGCACAATATTCAATTTCTTGATAATTATACGAATATATTTGTCAGGGATGCACTTTTGAGGGTGAAGGGCGTCGGCGATATCTATACCCGGACCGATGAATTCAGCATGCGGGTCTGGCTTCGGCCTGATAAAATGGCTAGTCTTGGATTGTCTGCTTCCGACGTTTTAAGTGCGATCCAGGAGCAGAATGTCCAGGTGGCTGCCGGCTCAATAGGAACTTCACCGCAACCTGCCGGACAGCCATTTGAGTACTCTGCAGTGGTTAATGGAAGACTAAGCAGTGTAGATGATTTCAGCAGGATTGTTGTCCGTTCTAATCCGGCAAAAGGTTCCATCGTTTATCTGAAAGATGTGGGAAGGGTGGAACTGGGTAAATTCAACTATTCAGGAAGGGCATTTGTTGACAAGCGTCCCTCGTCTTACCTGATCGTCTATCAGACTCCCGGGAGCAATGCCATTGATGTTGCAAATGGTATCTACAAGGTCATGGACAAGTTGAGCCAATCCTTTCCGAGTGATGTGGCTTATTTAGTTCCTTTCGAATCGGTTTCGGTGGTCAAAGTGTCGATCAGCGAAGTAGTTAAAACACTGCTCGAAGCTTTGGCTCTGGTTGTTCTGGTCGTATTTATTTTCCTTCAGGACTGGCGCTCCACAATTATTCCCGTACTGGCAATCCCTGTATCAATCATCGGAACTTTCATCTTCTTTATCCCGTTGGGATTTACGATTAACAAGCTGACCCTTTTCGGTTTTGTGCTGGCGATCGGTATAGTTGTAGATGATGCGATCATTGTGGTCGAGGCGGTGAGGCGATATATGGAGGAGCAGCACCTTACGCCCCGGGAAGCTGCCCGCAAAGCTATGGCAGATATTTCAGGTCCGGTTGTTGCCATAGCCCTTGTTTTGGCAGCGGTATTTGTCCCCGCGGGATTTCTGCCCGGAATTGTAGGTAGGTTGTATCAGCAGTTTGCCATTACAATTGCTATCTCGGTACTTATCTCTGCCTTTGTGGCCCTATCACTAACCCCTGCCTTATGTTCGCTGTTCCTGAAACCTCACCATATCACAAAATCTTCCAAAGGTCTTAATTACTTTTTTTTTCGTTTTAACGAATGGTTTTCCCGGCGAACAGAGGGTTACACCAAAAACGTCAGAACAGCCATTAAACATTCCCGGTATATTGTTATCCTGCTGGTTGCGATCATGTTTGGAACCTATATTATGCTGGTTAAAAAACCAACAGGATTCATCCCCTTGGAGGACGAAGGGCGCGTCTATATCACGTTTGAACTGCCAGAGGCATCCTCCACCTACCGCACTGTGGAGGTGATGCATAAATTAATGGATATCCTGAGCCAGATTAAAGGGGTCAAACATTATTCTGCGATTGCGGGTTTAAACGTGGTAACCGGTGCATCCAAGAGTAACGGAGGAACAGTATTTTGTATGCTAAAAACGTGGGATGAACGTACCAGTAAGGAAGATCAGCTCAACGGAATAATGGCCCAGATGCAGTCCAAATTTGCAGCCATCAAGGAGGCAAACATCGTGGTAATTCCTCCTCCTGCAATACCCGGACTTGGTGCAACAGGCGGTTTTACCTTTGAACTCCAGCAACGCGAAAGTAATGATGATATAAAAACCTTTGAAAAGAATGTAAACACATTTATGGCTGCGATAAACAAGCGTCATGAAATCGCCCGCGCCATCACCTTCTTCAATGCCCGGACACCCGGGTATCAGCTCACTGTTGACCGTGAGAAATGTAAAAAAATGGGGGTCAGTATTGCTGAAGTCTTTAATACGATCCAAACCTATCTCGGCAGCTCCTATATCAATGACTTCACGATTTACAACCGGGAATTTCACGTAATCGTCCAGGCTGATACGCTGTTTCGAAATGATATTGTGGCGATGGATAAATATTATGTCCGTAATTACCAGGGGAACATGTTGCCCCTGAGCGCTGTAATGAGTTATAAAGTCAGTGAAAATGCCTCAATGCTAACCCATTATAACCTTTACCGCATGGCTGAATTTGTTGGTAATGCCAAAACAGGCTATAGCTCTGGCCAGGCACTCAAGGCTTTGCAGGAAACTGCCGAACAGGTGCTGCCCAAAGGATATGGCTATGAATTCTCCGGTTTGAGCCGTGAGGAGGTGAAGGCAGGCAACACTTCAACCTATATCTTTATCTTATCCTTGTTATTTGTATTTCTGTTTCTTTCCGCGCTTTATGAAAGCTGGACAGTCCCATTTACGATACTTCTTGGTGTTCCCCTGGCAGCGTTTGGGGCCATTTTGGCCTTAACACTCCTCCCTAACCTGTCAAATAATGTCTATGCCCAAATTGGACTGATCACTCTGATCGGTCTTGCGGCCAAAAACTCTATTCTTATTGTAGAATTTGCCAAGGAACGTGTTGACCAGGGGATTGAGATTGTTGCGGCTACCATCGAAGCGGTTCGTCTGAGGCTGCGCCCTATCCTGATGACTTCCTTTGCCTTCATCTTTGGAGTATCTCCCCTTGTTCTCGCTACCGGGGCAGGTGCCGTTGGACGGCAGACCATCGGCTGGTCGGTGCTTGGCGGAATGCTCGCTGCCACCTCGTTAGGCGTTTTCATCATCCCTGTTTTGTTTATCCTGATCATCCGTCTTACCTATGGCAAGAAAAAACTGGCTGGGCTTCGTGCAAAGAAGCCTAAGGCCGAATAAGGTTAACGATAAGCTAACCGTTATCATAGGTATTTTTCCGCATACTAAGGACATCTGACAAGGGTATTTTTCGTAATTGTGATTCGACCCATGCCGTAAAATCGAATATTCTTAACACTTGTTTCTCATACCCTGCAAGGCGTATTTCATTGATTTCAATCATAGTCTTGTCAAGAAGTTTTTGTCTTTTATGTTCAGTAGTTGGCAGCTGCTTACATAAAAAACGGAATAAGAACTGCTCAAGCTTATATTCTTTGGAGGTATCCATTAAATTACGTTTCATCGTCCGTATTTCTGATAATATAAGATCAAAATCGTCCATTTTGTGCAAAATCATCAGGTTCACCAGACGAATCGTACGATACAAGGGGAGGTCGTAGTAATTTTTTCCTCTCAGAATAATCTGGTTCAAGAACTTATGCGCTTTATCAAATTCAAGATTGCCAAAATAAATTAAAGTAGTATAAAGACAAAGTTCAGCCTGACGAGCCCTGTTTAACAGATCCATTTTGGCGTACAATGAATCCTTATATTTATTCATCAGAGAAAAAGATGAAGCAAAATCACCCTGATCGAGAAATGGGAACAATTCATATAAAAAGGTTATGCAGGTAAGATTAATCCGGAAATCAGCAGATTGACACTCAATGGTCATTAATTGTTTAATAAAATAAGTCATTCCCTCATAATTATGGATGCTTCTGAGGCTCTCCAGCACCCCCTCTAGAGTCTGAAGGTAATATACAGGGGGAGTACTCCAAAGGTGTTTATTCGATTCAAAAAGAGTATTCAATTCAATATATGAATTCAGAGCCGATCTGTAATCTCCGACACTGATCAGGTAGTTTGATTGAAACAGTTGATGAAGTTTGCTGATCTCAAAATTATCCAGATTTAGCGATGCAACTATGCTAATCTCACTGTATACCAGATCATTTAATTCGTCTTTTTGCTTTTGTGAACGGGCATGGCCCTTATAGACAATCCGATGCCTGAGATTTTCATAAAGTGACGATTGTTCGTTAATTTTTCTGACATATTTGAGTGCTTCATTCAGCTTAAACTGTTTTTGCAATAAGGTTTTTTCATTGAGATTTGGAAAATTCAGAGCTAGCAAATAATCCATCTCTAATCGTAAGACGAGTAACAAAGCGAAATAATTCTCATATTTTTCAGCCTGTTTTATTATATCCTCCAGCAATTCGAAACACTCATCAAATAATGATTTTTCATATAAAATTCTGGCTTTCAGAATTTTATTAAAGAGGAGATAAAAACTATCCTGCTCTTTCCTTAAATCAAGCATCGAATCTAGCAATAATTCATACAGGTATTTTACGGTAGTATCGATCGTGGCTCCAGGCCTTTCTTTCAGAAATTTTGCTACCAACAATGTTGTTGAGAGTTCTTTGTATTTCTCAATAATATCGTACAAAATAATATAATCTGATCTGACTTTATTTCGTTGGGAGCGAATCCGGAATGCCTTTTTCTCAGCCAAAGACATTGAATGTGTCAGGGAAATCAGGGATTGAAGTTTAGACATATCTCAGTTTAAGATTTTAAGACACTCATATGCAAAGGTAAATTTGTTTAAGGAATAATTTTCAGAGGATTCCTGAGGATTTGAATGTATTTATTCTTATATAAACCAATTACAAATTAATATCAAATTTACCTACTTTGAAATTACTGTTTTTAAACGTTATATTACGGAATATAAATTGCTATATAGTTGAATATTAATACTATGATAAATTACAATTATTTAATCAATATTTTTGTAATTACTAATTTGAATACATTTTTGATTTTTAAGTTATTTCCTACTGCATAACTTTACAAAAAAATGTAAAAATCATGCAATCAAAAAAAATTATTGTGGTAGGAAGCTGCAATACCGACATGGTAATAAAAGCCGAACGGCTTCCAGTACCAGGTGAGACCATCCTGGGGGGGACCTTTCTTATGAATTCAGGAGGTAAAGGAGCTAATCAGGCAGTGGCGGCAGCTCGGTTGGGGGGAGATGTTACTTTAATATCCAAAACAGGGAATGATTTATTTGGAAAACAATCCGTTGTTCTCTATACTTCCGAGAATATCAATACGGAGTTTATTTTTTCAGATTCAAAACTTCCCTCCGGAGTTGCACTGATTACCGTAGATGCAATGGGAGAAAACTGTATTGTAGTTGCTTCCGGAGCAAACTCTCACCTGAAGCCTGTTGATATTGACAAGGCTTTGAAAGCGATCGAATCTGCTGATATTATCCTCATGCAGCTTGAAATACCAATTGAAACAGTGGAATATGTGGCTGAATTAGGTGCGTCAAAAGGCAAAAAAGTAATTCTGAATCCAGCGCCGGCACAGGCATTATCTCTTTCGCTGCTGCAGCATATTGATATAATTGTACCCAACAAAAATGAAGCCGAAATTTTATCCGGTATTAAAGTGAGCGATGCAAAATCCGCCAAACGAGCAGCAGATATTATTGCAAAGAAAGGTGTTAACAATGTGGTAATTACACTTGGTTCTCAGGGAGCTGTCATCTTGGAAAAGAATATATATCATGTGGTTCCCGCCTATGTGGTCGAAGCAATTGATACCACTGCTGCAGGTGATACATTTTGCGGTGCACTTTGCGTAGGTCTGGCAAATGGCAAATCATTGCTTGATGCTGTTAAACTGGCTGTAAAAGCCTCGGCTATCACAGTTACGCGCATGGGAGCTCAAAGCTCACTACCTTATTATTCCGAACTATCTTTAATTGAATAATTAACAAAACTAACGATTATGAAACAGGAATTTACTTGTGTATTTTTGAAAATAAAAAGTATCCTATTTGTGTTTCTCATTCTTTTTTTCGTGTTTTTTTTACCTGACTTGTATGCACAATCAAATGCAAAAGTTCAGATTAGTGGCATTATAAAAGATGCATCAACAAATGAATCGCTTCCGGGTGTGAATATTATTACAAAGGGGACATCGCAAGGAACAGTGACTGATTCTGAAGGGAAATTCAATTTAGCAGTTTCCAAAGGCACACGATTAGTATTTTCATTCATAGGATATGAACCTTCTGAGCTTGTCGTTTCAAAAAATCAAACGGTTCAGGTTTACCTTAAGTCTACCATTGCTTCGCTCGACGAAGTGGTTGTTATCGGTTATGGAAGCACTACAAAGAAAGAGGTAACAGGCTCAATAGCAACAGTAAAATCGAAGGATTTTAATAAAGGCGTTTTCAATGACCCAATGGGGTTACTCCAAGGGAAAGTGGCTGGACTAACAATTGTAAACCCGGATGGTGCCGATCCGATGGCAGGTTATACAATCATCTTACGCGGAACAAATACGCTTACTTCCGGACAAGGACCGCTTATTATCATTGATGGTGTTGCGGGTGCAGACTTGAGAGACATTAGTCCGGAAGAGGTAGAATCAATAGATGTGCTGAAAGATGGATCTGCTGCGGCTATATATGGAACGCGTGGGTCGAATGGTGTGGTTATTATTACCACCAAACGGGCTAAATCAGGACATAGTCAGGTGGAATATTCTGGTAAGTTTTCTGCCCAGGTTGATCCACGCGGTGTGAGGAATCTGACCGCCGATGAATTTAAATCAGCTATAAATACATATGCACCTGACAAAGTATCAAATATTTATACCGGTAATGTGAACTGGTTTAAAGAAATCACACGACCAAATCCTTTCAGCCAACAGCACAATCTGGCCATTTCAGGCGGAAACGAATCTTTTTCGCATCGGACAACCATTTTTGTGAATCAGGCCCAAGGACTGCTGCTGAATAATCAGTCTGGTAATGTATTAGTAAAGACCAATATTGTTCAACAGGCTCTGGATAACCTGCTTACACTTGATTACAACCTTTCATACGGACAACGGAAATACAATCCGGCAAACTACGATATTTTCCACCAGGCATTTATAAGGAATCCCACCAGCCCGGTTTATGACCCGTCAAATACTACATATGGAGGTTACACTTATTTACCGGGAGCGGATTTTTATAATCCGGTTGCGATGATAAATGAAAGGACTCAGGAGGGAAAGACTAACGATGCAGTGGGGAATGTCCGTGCGACTTTGAAACTTTCTCCAACCTTGAAATGGTCTAACTTTTTATCCTACTCGCTTTCTGATTGGGAAAGCAATGATTACATGACCCGATATTATCCTAGCCAAATTGGAGCTAGTGGAGTTGCTAATATCGAAAACGGAAAACAATCAGATCTACTTTACGAGAATATTCTTAACTATTCCACCAATATCGGTAAGCATACCATTCAGGCACTTGGTGGTTATTCCTATCAGAAAACGGTATATAACGATTCTTATATGACCAATTCAGGATTCGATTTTGATTACTATGGTGTAAATAATATGGGCGCTGGTTCCGCGCTCGCAATAGGAACAGCTGGAATGGGTTCCGATAAATATCAAAGTCAATTGATCTCATTTTTTGGACGGGTCATGTACAATTTTGACGAACGTTTTCTGGCCTCTGTTTCAATTCGTAGGGAAGGCTCTTCGCGTTTCGGGAAAAACAATAAATGGGGTTGGTTTCCCGCTGCTAGTATTGGCTGGCGTATTAACAGGGAAGAATTCATGAAAAATGTAAATTGGGTTAGTGATCTTAAGCTTCGCGTCGGATATGGGGTTACAGGTAATCAGGATTTTGCCGATTATCAGTCATTGGTCTTAATGCAAAGGAAACTGAATTCCAGCATTTTATATAATGGTCAATGGATTAACACCTATGGACCTAAAACTAACCCAAATCCAAATCTTCGTTGGGAAAAGAAACAGGAATTTAATACCGGACTTGACTTTGGAATCCTGAAAGGGCGGATAACCGGTGCACTTGATTACTATTATCGCTCGAGCAGCGATTTGCTCTATACCTTTACTGTATCTGCGCCTCCATATCTTACTGACCAGTTTTTCACCAATGTAGGTACAATCAGCAATCAGGGTGTAGAGCTTACAATGAACGCAATTGCTGTTAAAAAAACTCAGTTTACCTGGAATACAACCGCCACATTCAGTAAGAATGTAAATAAATTAGTGAAGTTTTCGAATGCTGAATTTACCAATAAATCTATTGATATTGGCTGGCTGGGTGGTTCGTTTCCACTAAATTGCCAGAAACTATCTGAAGGACAACCCATCGGAACATTTTATGGTCCGGTATGGCTGGGTGTTGATGCCACGGGACATGATAAGTTTAAAAACCAAAACCCGGTGGGACAAGTCAGTCCTGACAAATGGGAACCAATTGGAAACGCAACACCAAAGTTTATAGTGGGTTGGAGCAATACCTTCTCATATATCAACTGGGATCTTAATTTTTCATTACGCTCACAGATTGGTGGTAAAGCGCTGAATATGTACCGCCTGTATTATGAGAACTGGCAAAGTATTGGACAGAACATTGTATATACACAGCTTCAACATCCTGAATTTATTGGTAATGGGCAATACTCGTCGAAATATGTTGAGGATGCCAGCTTCCTGAAATTGGATAACATCTCATTGGGCTACAACTTTAAACATTTTACCAAATATGTTTCGAAAATACGGGTCTCAGCCACAGCTCAGAATGTTTTCTGCCTCACCAGATACAAGGGTTTAGATCCTGAAGTTAATCTGGGTGGACTTTCCCCCGGAATCGAAAATCTTAGCTATTACCCAAGGACTACAGTGATATCTTTTGGCGTTAATGTTTCATTTTAATTGTTAACACGTTGTCAATCATGAAAAATAAAAATATATATAGTATACTATTTCTGGCTACAGTTTTAACACTAGGCTCTTGCACCAAGCTTAACGAAACAGTTTATTCGGATATACCACTTGACAATTTTTTTCATACCGAAGAAGATGTGTTAATGAATGCCGGGCGTTCTTATGCCAAATTACAAAAGTATACTGAGGAATTCAGTTTGTGGTCGCTGGACGAACTAGCTGCAGATGAAATGGTTGCACCAGCACGAGACGATGGTATGGTCTGGGACAATGGCCGGTGGAATGATATTCAGAAACATCAGGTAAACCCAACAAATAAGATTCTCACTTTAGCCTGGGCCAATGTATTTGAAGGTATAAGCGGTTGTAATGAAGTGATTTATGAAACAGAACAGTCCCCTATTACTTTTCCTGCAAAAGAACAGGTGGTTGCAGAGATTAAAATCCTTCGCGCTTTCTACTATTATTGGGCTATGGACAATTGGGGAAATATTCCGTTTACTTTAGATTATACAGATAAAAGTTTGCCACTTCAAAAAGACAGAAAGTTTGTTTTTGCTGCCATTGAGAGTGAAATTCTCGCAAACATCGATAAACTTCAGGCTACCCCAACCACTCAATATTATGGACGTGTTACACAGGCTATGGCCTATACTTTACTGGCAAAAATGTATCTGAATGCACAGGAATGGATTGGCGCAGACGAAAACCAGAAGGCTGTTGATGCCTGTAATAAAGTAATTGCATTGAA
Organism: uncultured Bacteroidia bacterium; assembly: GCA_903923905.1. Classification (GTDB taxonomy): domain Bacteria; phylum Bacteroidota; class Bacteroidia; order Bacteroidales; family Prolixibacteraceae; genus JAAFHB01. The sequence goes on along the minus strand of CAIXZH010000092.1, from coordinate 20,485 downwards.
CAGTTATCATCTTGAAGACAATTTCTTTGCCAATTTCTTGGTTCACAATGAAGGTTCTGCAGAAAATATTTTTGTTGTACCCATGCAATCTGTTTTGACCAAAGACCATTTTTATTGGTACACACTGACACTTAATGATGCCAGTCGCGCTACGTTTAATTTCAAAGGTGGTATGTGGGATGAGTTTATTTTGGAACCAGGTTTTCTGGATAAATTTGCTGATAATGACCTTCGGAAGAACTCCTTCCTTTTTGGGCAGCAAAAGGATAAAAACGGTAATGATATCATAATCGATGGCGTCCCATTCATTTATACCTCAACAGTTGCGAATTATATGGCGCGTAAAAAATGGGAAGGTGCACGTTGTTGCAAATATGAATACCAGGATGGACTGGAATACTATGTTACCGATATGGAAAACGATTTTGTCCTTTTTCGCTATGCTGATGTCCTTTACACTAAGCTCGAGGCTTTATGGCGACTTAATCGTGCCGGTGAGATGCTGAACGACCCTGATTTGCAAAAAATCAGAACCAGAGCAGGTTTAGCTCCGTTGACCATTTCCGATTTAACTGCAACAGGGTTTCTGGATGAACTTGGCCGGGAATTTGCATGGGAAGGCCATCGTCGTCAGGATATGATTCGTTTTGGAGTTTGGGGAAATGCCTGGTGGAATAAACCAGTTTCAGGCCCGGGGGCAAAGTTATTCCCAATCCCAACGACAGTTATGAGTGCTAATACGAACCTGGTTCAAAATCCTCCGATGCAATAATGATGAGAAAATTTTCCATTACATGGTCTTTAGTTTTTGTAATTTCAATACTTCCATTCATTTCGGATGGCAATAAGCCTTACAAAATACAAATCAGCGAATTGCATGATAAAATCGCTGGCGAATGGATTGGACAGTTGATTGGCAACATGTATGGTTTACCTCACGAATGCAAATATATTGCTGAACCCGGCCCTGAGAAATGGCCTTATGGTTACAGCAAAAGTCTCGATAAACTTCAAAAATGTGATGGAGCTTTTTCAGATGACGATACCGATGTGGAATATATGTACCTGCTTGAAATGCAGAAATTTGGTCCTGAGCCAACCTATGTGCAGCTTTGCAATGCATGGATGTATCATATCCGCGACCGCATTTGGCTGGCCAACCGGGCTGCTCTTGGCCTGATGCATTTCGGGTATACGCCGCCGTTTACCGGGAGCAAAGAATTAAATCCGCATTGGTACCAGATTGACCCTCAACTGATCAACGAAATATGGGGAGTGACTGCACCGGGCATGGGGAACTATGCGGCTTCCAAATCCGATTGGGCTGCACGCATCACCAGCGATGATTGGGGCGTTGAACCAACAATCTTTTACGGTGCCATGTACTCGGCGGCCTATTTCGAAAAAGATATTCGCAAACTGATTGAAATTGGCATGAAAGCTCTGCCTTCAAAGGGTCGCTTTTTTGGTACTGCCATGGAGATGATAAATCTGTATGCCAAATATCCAAAGGATTGGAAAGCCGCCCGAAAAGAGATGGCAAAGAAATATTACCTCAACGAGCCTGAGATGACCAAAACTATCTGGAATGCAAATCTTAACGGTGCCTGCGCTGTTCTGGCCATGTTGTATGGCGAAGGAAATTTCCAGCATACACTTGACTTTGCATGTGCTATCGGTTTTGATTGTGATAATCAGGCTGCAACTATCGCTGGGTTGCTTGGCGTCATCAACGGATTTAAGTCTTTGCCTGCCAATCTATATCTGCCGGTTAAAGGTTGGGAAAAGCCTTTCAATGACAAATATGTTAATGTAACCCGATATGATATGCCTGATGGCAAAATTTCAGAAATGATTGACCAGACGTTGAAATCAACAATTGACCTAGTGGTTTTAAAAGGAGGAAAACTATCGGGGAATCCTGGTAACCAAGTGCTGACCATCAATTCTGAAGCGGTGTTTAATCCGCCTCTCGAATTTTGCATCGGACCGCTACCGGTGATGGAAACAGGTAAACCGGTCGATTACGATTTTTTCACTCAGGCAAACAAAATCTATATCTGGAGTCTGATTTCAGGAAATCTTCCTGAAGGTCTGACCTTTAGCAATGGAAAACTCTATGGAATTCCTTCAGTGCCCGGATATTCAAAGATTACACTTCAACTTAGTAACGGCAAAGAACAGATTACCCACAATTTTAATTTACTGGTTCGTGGCGAAAATATTGCGATGAAAGCAGACACTATTCTGGCAAATGTCCGCGACCTAAACCTGGCAGTACTTGATTCCTGCTGGATTACTTTCGGAAAACCGATGTACGCCAGAAATATCAAGATTCTGAATGACGGGAAAACCAACGGTGTCGGCTCCGTATTTTATAGTCTGGCCGCCAAATCGAATATTCCTAAGGTTGACTACTACGGCTATGGATGGAAAACTCGGCAAAAGATCAGTAGTATAGCGCTGCATACCGGATGTCTTGAGGAATTCGGGGGATGGTTTACTTCGCTCAATGTTCAATACCAAAGCGAAACGGGAAAATGGATTCCGATTGAGAAAATTAATATTTCGCCTTCACTGCCAGAAAACGACATTGTCTTCTTTCAGCCACATTTTGTGGAATATATGATCAGTTTTCCATCTGTCGAAACTAAAGCTATCCGGATTATAGGCGATACAAAAATCCAGGATCACTGGCATAAATATACCAAACAGGTTTCCGGATTTTCTTCGGTCACTGAATTGTGCGTTTATCATTAATGAATTAAAAGGCTGGTTTTTTATTGTTTTTCAAGTTTAAATTTAAGTAGAAAATGCAATATTCGATAAAAAATATTTTTGGATATCTGGTAATTGGAATTTGCCTGCTGAGTTTTTCTGCTTCAGGGAAACAAAATGTTCTGACCAAAATCCGGCTTCAGGATAAAATCAAAGGGGGATGGGCAGGACAGACCATTGGTGTTGTTTATGGCGCTCCTGTTGAATTCAAATACCAGGGATCGTTAATCACTGATTATCAGAATATTCCTTGGCGTGAGGGATATGTAAAATACTGGTTTGACAAGAAACCCGGTCTGTTCGACGATATTTATACCGATTTGAATTTTGTGGACGTTTTCGAAAAATTCGGACTAAATGTTTCTATGGATACCATAGCCCATCACTGGGCCGGAACTGCATACCATCTTGCACATGCAAACCAGGCTTCGAGATACAACATTCTGAATGGAATCATGCCTCCAAAGTCCGGGAATTGGAAAAATAATCCACATGCCGATGATATCGATTTTCAGATTGAATCTGATTTTATCGGAATGATGACTCCCGGCATGGTGAATTCTGCCACTGAGGTAGCCAATCGTGTGGGCCATATTATGAACAGTGGTGATGGCTGGTATGGAGGGGTCTTTATCTCTGCGATGTACTCTCTGGCGTTTGTTTCGGATGATGTCAGCGAAATTGTAGAACAGGCTGTACAAACTATTCCGGCAGATACAAAATTCCATGATTGTATTGCTGATGTTATTAAATGGCACAAACAGTATCCAGACGACTGGCAGGCCACATGGTTTGAACTTGAAAAGAAATGGAATAATGATGTTGGCTGTCCTAAAGGGGTTTTCTTATCCTTCAATATTGATGCAAAAATAAATTCGGCCTATGATGCCATCGGACTTTTATATGGTAAGGGTGACTTTACAAAATCTTTGGATATTACAGCCCGGTGCGGTCAGGATGCCGATTCCAACCCTGCTTCAGTGGGAGGTATTCTGGGTGTCATGCTTGGGTATTCCGGTATCCCGTTATTCTGGCTCAAACCTCTGAAGGAAATTGAACCTTTAAATTTCGAGGGAACCACTGTATCTCTCAATAATGCATATGATTTAAGTTTTAAGCATGCATTGGCAATGATTAAACTAGCCGGAGGAACCGTTGATAGCGACAAGGTAATGATTCCTTTTGCAGCGCCTGTTCCGGTGGCATATGAGCAGAATTTTGAAAAAACCTTTCCAATATTCCGTGACAGATTTGACCGTTCATTCACCGATGAGCTTTCATACGACTTTTTTGGAAACGGTTACGTTTTTTACGGGAATCTTGTGAAGAATTCGAAAATCGATAAAGATTATATCGATCGTGTCTCGAAAAGAGTAGGATCTGAGGTATTTGGTCTGGCTGAGCCTAATGACACATATGTAGCTGAACTGGAAGTGTATATTGATGGCAAACCGAATGAATTGGTCAAAATGCCCATGAAAAACACTTCCCGAAGACTCGAGCCGGCTTGGAAATACCAACTCAGTGAGGGAAAGCATAATGTCAGGCTTAAATGGCTGAATCCCAATAGTAAGTATGAAATTAGAATTAATGATATCATTATTTATTCTGAGAATCAACCACAAAGTAATTTACCGCAATAGCTCTCTTTATGAAAAAAAGAACATATTTTATCCTTTCACTTCTGGCCCTTTGTGGTTGTGTTTCCTCCTTATATGGCAGAGTAGTAAAACCGGTATCAGCTCTTCCAGGGAAAGCGACCCTGACATTAAGTGCATTGCAGGACAAAATTAAAGGTGGCTGGGCAGGTCAAACTATTGGCTGTACTTATGGGGGTCCTACAGAATTCCAGTTTAAGGGAACAATGATTCATGATTATCAGAAGATAGTCTGGTATGACGATTATATTAAAGATTTATTCTCTTCAGATCCGGGTTTGTATGATGATGTTTATATGGACCTGACATTTGTTGAGGTACTTGAAAAATGTGGATTCAAAGCACCGGCTGACTCTTTCGCACTCTCTTTTGCCCACCACGATTTTAAACTCTGGCATGCCAATCAGGCAGCCCGCTACAATATTCTGAATGGGATGATGCCTCCGGCATCAGGAAACTGGATGAATAACCCTCACGCAAATGATATCGATTTTATGATAGAATCTGACTTTATAGGAATGATGTCGCCCGGAATGATCAACTCAGCCTCCGAAATTTGCGATCGTGTGGGTCATATCACCAATTCAGGGGATGGTTGGTATGGTGGCGTTTTTGTGGCTGCAATGTACTCGATGGCGTTCATATCCGATGATATCGATTTTATTATTGCCCAGGCTTTAACATCCATTCCTGAAAAAAGTAAGTTTTACCATGCGATAAGTGATGTTATCAGCTGGCATAATCAATATCCGAACGACTGGAAGCAATGTTGGTTTGAATTTGAAAAGAAGCATACCTCAGAAGTTGGTTGTCCGGAAGGGGCTTATAATGCAATCAATATTGATGCCAGTGTTAATGCGGCTTACGTGGTTATGGGACTTTTATACGGGGCGAAGGATTTCTTTAAAACAATGGATGTCACTACCCGAAGCGGTCAGGATTCAGATAGTAATCCGGCAGTTAGTGCTGGTATTTTGGGCGCAATTCTCGGTTATGAAAAAATCCCTGCATTTTGGAAACCAGCCATTGAGAAGGTTCAGGATTTAAAATTCCCCTATAGTGATTTAACGTTAAACCAGATATACAAACTAAGCAATAAGCATGCAGTTCAGCGGATTATACAAAACGGGGGAGAACTGACAAATGATCAAATCACCATCCAAGTTCAAAAACCCGAAACTGTAAAGTTTGAACAATCATTCGGAGGAATGTTTCCCACCTATGAACTTCTGGTTCGGAAAGATTTTCTGGATGAAACCATAAAAATTGATTTTACAGGAAATGGTATTGTGGTTTTGGGAAATGTAAAAAGTCAGTGTGGTGTTGCTAAAAGTGATTTTGTAGCCCTGCTGGATGTTTATATCGATGGTGCAAAAGTTGAACAGGATCGTATGCCATACGATTATATCGTGCGAAAGTATGATATCTACCATAAGTATATGTTGAAAAACGGGGATCATAAACTCGAAATAAAATGGGTGAACCAGAATCCTGATTTCAGGATAACGATGAAATCGTATGTAGTTTATGCCGATGCTCCCGCCAAACTTATTAATCCATATTAATAAACCATAAGCTGATGCGATACCCTATACTCATTTCCAGATGCTTACGAATGCTCATTATTTCAGTTGGAATCCTCGTTTGGGGTATGATGGATTGCACTAAAACCCCTGATATTCCAAAAGAACCGGAAAAACCCTTTGTCCGTCTCCTCAAGAATGAATCTATAACCAGTAAAATACTCAATAATTCAGTTGGTTACGAAGTTTTGCTTCCGGATAACTATGCGAGCTCGAATGATTCTTTTCCTGTGGTTTACTTGCTTCATGGATTTGGTGACAATCAATCGGCCTGGGTTGGTGATGGACTGATTCAGTATTATGCCGACAAAGATGTGTCGGCAAACGGACCGATGATATTTGTTATGCCTCAGGGGTTTAACTCGTACTACGTAAATCGGTACAACGGTAGTTATCCATACATGAATTTCTTTGCCAGTGAACTTGTGCCCGAAATTGATCGGCTTTACAGGACCAAGAAGAATCCACAATCTCGTGCAGTAATGGGCTATTCAATGGGCGGTTACGGGGCTTTGATCCTACCGTCGATGCATCCTGAAGTTTTCAGTATCAGTGTTCCATTGAGTATGTCATTCCGTACCGACGAACAATACTTGGCCGAAACTCAAAGTAATTTCAACAGTCAGTGGGGTTCTATTTTTGGAGGTTTTGGAATGACCGGGCAAGCACGGCTGACCGACTATTTTAAACTGTACAGCCCCTTCCATTTCTTCGATCAGAATGACCTATCGAAATATTCGGGTCTGAAGATTTTAATGGATTGTGGTGACGATGAAGAATCACTTTACATTACCAACGGATCTTTGCACAACCTAATGCGTGACCGCAAGATTCCGCACGAATACCGTGTACGCAACGGAGGACACAACTGGGAATACTGGCATCCAGCACTTCCTGAAGCACTTAAATTTATTAGCTATGGTTTTGCAGGGAAAACCTATCCTGAAAATCCGGATCCTGTAAACATTGGAAATCTGATTCCATCAAGTCAGTATACTTTGGAAAACCTTAATGGAAGCGACATTCAGTTAGGAATTTTCAAACCGATCGATTACAATTTGGCCAGCAATTCGTATCCGGTAATTTTTTGGCTGCACGATTTTGCCGGTGCCTCACGTACCGAAAATGCCACCAGCGTATTATCATTCCTGAATAACAGCATGGTAGCCGGAAATATTCCAAATTCAGTAATCGTTGAGATTCCGGAAGGTTCCTCTGAGATTACAAGCGATGTTCTTACACAAATCATAAACCAGATTAATACCAATTATAGGCTGGTTGCGGATAATAAGGGGAAGGTTTTCATGGGAAATGAGCAAGGTGGCGCCAATGTTTGCGACCTGATTTCCGGAGTTCAAACGATTTTCAATGGCGTTTTCCTGTATAACGCCAAACTTCCGGCCAATACTCAGGCTATTCCCGGAGTTTATTATTATGTCGATGTAACCGATAAGTCAGACTTTTACGAGAGTAATTACGACCTATTCGTTGATATCAGGAATAAAGGAAATGCGTTCGAATATCGTGTCAGACAAGGCACTACTTCGCTTCAATCAACCATTAACGGATTGAATCAGTCACTGTTTTATTTGTCCTTAAAATTGAAAAATCAATAATATGAAAAGGCTGTTGACTACTTATTTTTTATCTCTGATTTTACTGAACACATTGTTTGCTCAGGATGTCCGGATCGTAGAGAGCCTGAGCTTTTTCAGTAAAATTTTGGGACAGGAAGTGAAATATTCAATTTGCCTGCCGCAAGACTACTTTACGGTTAATCATAGCTATCCTGTTGTTTATCTGCTTCACGGATTGGGAGATGATGAAACTTCATGGCTTGAATATGGTCAAATTAGCCAGATTGCAGACAAAGCTGTTCAGGAAAAAGCGATTGTTCCGATGATTTATGTGATGCCGCAAGGATTCCGTAGTTATTACGTAAATGATTTTTCTGGTGCATTCAGGTATCAGGATATGTTTATCCAGGAATTGATTCCATTTATCGACAACAAATACCACACCATTGCCGATCGTCAGCACCGTGCAACCATGGGTTATTCTATGGGCGGATTCGGAACATTAATTCTCCCTATGAAAAATCCTGAGGTGTTCGGCTCTTGTGTCCCTTTAAGTATTTCCATCCGAACCGACCAACAATATATGAAAGAAGATTCTACGGGCTGGAATCAGCAATGGGGACGTATTTTTGGCGGCATAGGAAAAATTGGAAACGACAGAATCACGGACTATTACAGGCACAACAATCCCTTTCAGATTTTTTCTCAAGAAGATTTATCGAAACTAAGCGGATTAAAAATTTTCATTGCCAATGGTGATGATGAACAAACACTTTGCCGAAGTAATGAAGAATTACATATACTACTAAGAGACAAGAAGTTTTCGCATGAATTCAGGATTACGAATGGTGGCCACGAATTTGCTTTCTGGCGTTCATGTCTGCCAAACGGCCTTAATTTCCTCAGCGACGTATTCGAATCAAAACCATATCGGGGAGATATTCAGTTAAATTCTGCGGTTAGCAGGTTGCCCTTCAAACAAATGTTAAAACTGACTGTAGGCAATGAATCTGTTAATGCATTCGTGCCTGCCGAATATGAAACTACTTGCCGGTTGTATCCAGTTATTTACCTGGCCGGAAATTTCTCAGAATCGCAGCAATTTGCGATTGCCGGATTGGTAAACCAGAAGATCCAGCGTGACGAAGTATGCCCTATGTTAGTGGTATTTATATCCGCAAAGGATTTAGGTCAGTTTAAAACGAATCTTCCTGTATTTGAAGACAAATTAAGAATCCGCAAAGGATTTCGTTTCCGTGCATTGGCCGGATTTCAGGATGAGGCAATACAAACCTTTGCTACAATAATGAACACCGAGCAGTTCAGTTCGTGCATCCTTTCCGATGGGTTTCTTGCCAATGACTCCATTTCAAACCTGATTTCAGAATTAAAGCCTAAAACACTTGAACATACCGCAATATTTATTGATGCACCCGATAAGGGAAATTTTTATAGAGGCAACGGAAATGCACATATCTTACTGCATGACAAAGATATACGGCATGAATACCGCGTACGTGAAGGTATTGGGGGCTTTGAATGGTTTTTGACCGGCTTGCCCGAAATTAATGTATTTATATCAAATAAATTTCATCAGTAACTCTTAATTAATATTAACTAAAACTTTAAAAAATGTTTATTGTAGGAAGTTACACACTCGCAGTTGTTCTTTGTTTCATCACCATGCTTTGCTGGGGATCATGGGCAAACACACAGAAAATCGCTGCTAAAAGCTGGCGTTTTGAACTCTTCTATTGGGATTATGTATTGGGAATCCTGCTTTTTTCGCTCATCCTGGGATTTACTTTAGGGAGTAGCGGGACTCAGGGAATGGGATTTGTTGAAAACCTCAGGCAAGCCGAATCGGGAAGTATTCTCAGTGCACTGGCAGGTGGTATCATTTTTAATCTGGCCAATATCCTGATAGTTGCGGCTATTTCAATTGCAGGAATGTCGGTCGCTTTCCCGGTGGGTATTGGAATTGCTCTGGTTTTGGGCGTGATTATCAATTATATTGGAATGCCACAAGGAAACCCTGTTTGGTTATTTGGCGGTGTTGCTTTGGTGGGTCTGGCTATTGTTATTGATGCATTGGCTTACGGAAGAAAAGCGGTTCAGGCCCAAAAAGTACCAGCAAAAGGAATTATTATCTCGATTGTTGGCGGTGTTTTAATGGCCATGTTTTATCGTTTCGTTGCCGCTTCAATGGCAAAAAGTATGGAAAACCCTGAGGTTGGTCTTTTAACTCCCTATTCTGCATTATTTGTTTTTTCGATCGGAATTTTGATCAGTAATTTCCTGTTTAATACCATTTTGATGAAAAAGCCATTCGAGGGTTCACCCATTTCTTACGATCAATATTTTAAAGGTGGAATGAAAGAACACTTTACAGGAATTTTAGGTGGTATGATCTGGTGTATCGGCATGTCTCTCAGCATTCTCGCAGCAGGAAAAGCCGGATTCGCCATCTCTTACGGTCTGGGACAGGGTGCCACTCTAATAGCCGCGCTTTGGGGGGTATTTATATGGAAAGAGTTTAAAGGTGCTCCAAAAAGTGTGAATGCATTATTGTCTCTCATGTTTATACTCTTTGCTGTAGGATTGGTCATGATAATTGTGGCCGGAAATAATTAAAGTCCTTTAAATCAATATTCTAATAAACAATTATTCATTAACTAATATTTTTATTAACCCTTTATTCTTTAACTTTAAATTTACAGTATCATGAAAAAAAAGATTTATTTTTTGACAATTGTAGCCCTTGTAGCTATGTTGTTTTTCGCATGCAAGAAGAATAATAGCACCAGTGCTCCCTCAGTTACTACAGATGCAGTTACTGTCAGCGGCATTAATGCAACCTCTGGTGGAAATATAACTTTGGAAGGTACCTCACCGGTGACTGCCAGGGGTGTATGCTGGAGCAAAAATGCCAATCCAACCATTGCTGATTCCAAAACTTCAGACGGAACAGGAATAGGTGCGTTTACCAGCTCAATCACTGGCTTAACCGGTGCAACAGCTTATCACTTAAGAGCATATGCAACTAATGGCAATGGAACAGGATACGGCGAGGACAAAACATTTACAACCGGTTCTCAGATTAAATCAATCTCATTTTATGCAGCATGGGCTGGCGGTACGGAAGAATGGGATATAACCTATGATGCATCCGGCAAAGTAACCAAGATTGATGATATGTGGGAAGGTAGTCTGGATAAGACACTTAATTTTGATTATTCAGTATCCGGAAAATTAACTATTACCAAGGCTTCTGATGGTTCAACCTATGGTTTATACAACTTGGATTCTGCAGGCCGCATAATTAAAGACGATTGGATGGATGGCGGTGATTATTCTTCGTATGACTATAACGCAGGTGGATTACTTACTAACGGTCATGAATACTGGAGTTCAGCTGACCATATGAAATATCAGCTTGATTATGTAGCAGAAAGCGTTTCCCAATTAACCACATTTGCCGATGATGGAACTACTGCTAAAAAGATAAAAGCATTCAACTACACTATCGGAGATAATGTTAATGGTCTTCCTCAGGCAGTTAATGATGTAACTGGCACTGAATGGAAGGCATTGGGAAATCTATTTGGCAAACCAAGTGCAAAACTGGTTGACTATTTTGAATATTGGGATCCTCGGGTGACTCCGATTGTAAAGAACAGGTCAACTTATACTTACACGTTTGACGCTAGTAACAGGGTGACTCAGGCTGATAAGTTCCTTTCCGCTGATAGTTCGACCGAAACCTGGAAATATACCTACGCAAACTAACATTCGGCTCTTTATAGAATACTATTTGAATTGAGGAAGTTAGCTGATATGCTGTCAGTTAACTTCCTTTTTCTGAATTTCTTTTAGCTTGAAGACTTTTAGAGTTTAAGCTATATTTGATGAGAAAATTAAATCCTTGAGAATGGTGAATAAATCAATTGCTTCAGCTGGAAATAAAGGTGAAAAAGATCGCTCCGATTGTTTCTTATCGCTTGAATTGACCGGTTCAGGCGGTATTAAAATCGATCTGATCAGCAAAGTTAAAGCGCTTTATGGCAAAACCATCTTGTCACTTTGTAAAGAAGTACTTCACTTTTTCGGCATAGAAAATGCAATCATGAATGTGGAGGACAAAGGTGCACTTCCCTTCGTGATGGCTGGTCGTATCGAAGCCGCTATAAGGCAATTAATCGAATCAGATAAGGAATTTCTTCCTGAAACAATAGTGGAAAATCAATTTCAGACTGTCCGGGATAGGCAACGCATAACCAGATTATACCTTCCCGGTAATACCCCTGGCTTAATGCTAAATGCTGGAATTCATACTCCAGATGGTATTATTCTTGATTTGGAAGATGCCGTTGGGATCAATAAAAAATATGAAGCGCGTTTCCTTGTCCGAAACGCCTTACACGCCCTTAATTTTATGGGAGCAGAGCGAATGGTGAGAATTAATCAGATGCCAGGGGGTCTCGACGATCTCGACTTTATCATTCCCCATAATGTCAACCTTATTCTGATCCCCAAATGCGAGAGTTCAACTCATGTTCACCTGGTCAATGACAAAATTAATGCTATTCAAAAACGGTTTGGGTTAGCCAATCCAATATGGTTAATGCCTATTATCGAAAGTGCAATGGGTGTATTGAAAGCTCTGGAAATTGCTCAGGCTGCCGAAAATGTTGTAGCAATGGCTATTGGACTGGAGGATTATGCAGCAGATATTGGCACTCAAAGAACAATGGAGGGTACTGAATCCTTTTTTGCCCGCTGTCAGGTTGTCAATGCATGTAAAGCGGCTGGCATTCAGGCTATCGATTCTGTATTTTCGGATATTGTTGATATGGCAGGGCTTAAGGAAAATGTCTTGCGTTCAAAAGCACTCGGATTTGATGGTATGGGTTGCATACACCCACTTCAGATTAAAGTGATCCAGGATAATTTCGCTCCGAATGAAATGGAAATTAAGAATGCAAAGCTAGTTGTGAATGCATTTATAGAGGCTACAATGAACGGATATGGAGTGGTATCACTTGGAAATAAAATGATTGATGCTCCTGTTGTTAAGAGAGCCCAACGGACAATTGATCTGGCTGTTAAGTCAGGAATGCTGGATGAGAACTGGAGAGTCTTTCAGTAAACATCGAAACCAAAGCGTTAAAGAGACCAGAAAATGAAAAAAATCGATAAGTTGGTGACCAATTCGATGGGTAAAAGAGTACCAAGCGAGGTCAATGGTAAACCCGCAATTCCCTTTCGTGGCGTAGGAAAATATATTCCTAAGGGGCAAAATTATGGCGCAACTGTGGCATCCTGCGCAAGTTTCCCAACAGATGGAAACAAACTTGTTGGCTCATTAAAGGAATCACTGGTAAATGCCGGATTGAATAATGGCATGACTATATCGACTCATCATCATTTCAGGAATGGAGATCTCATTGCTAATCAGATTTTTGATATTGCTGCAGAGATGGGTTTCAAAGATTTAATCTGGTTTCCTTCAGCCTCATTCGAGTGCAATTCCTATTTGATTAAATACTTGGAAGACGGAACAATTCATCATATCGAGGGAAGTATGAATGGCTCACTTGGGCGGTTTACTTCAGAAGGCAGGATGAAAGGCCTTGGGGTCCTTCGCTCTCATGGAGGTAGATATCAAAGTGTTCAGGATGGAGAGGTTCATATTGATATTGCCATCATAGCCTCTCCTACAGCTGATTTTTTTGGAAATGCCAATGGTATTGATGGGCCTGCATCCTGCGGTTCCTTGGGTTTTGCACTTGTTGATTCACAGTATGCTGATAAAGTAATTGTCATAACCGATAATCTAGTTCCTTTCCCGTGTGTTCCCTGGCAGATACAGGGAAATTATGTTGATTTTGTAGTTAAAGTGGACAAAATAGGGATTCCGGAGAAAATTATTTCAGGTACCACTGAAATAACGAAAAGCCCGGATAGGCTATACCTTGCTGAACTTACAGCCCGGTTTTGTGAAGAAGCCCGTATTATAAAAGATGGCTTTTCATTTCAAAGCGGAGCCGGTGGAATTTCGCTGGCTGTGTCTGTCTATTTCAAAGAGATAATGATCAGGCAAGGTATCAAAGCACGATTTGCCCGCGGGGGTAGCAATAAGTATCTTGTGTCTATGCTGGAAGAGGGCCTTATCGATTATATTATAGATGGACAGACTTTTGATCTTGAAGGTGTGCGATCAATGAGAGAGAACCAAAATCACGTGTGGTCTAGTCCGTTTACCAGTTATAACTATCACAGTAAGGGGAATTTTGCCCAGTTAGTCGATGTCGTAATACTTGGAGCCACTGAGATTGATGTAAACTTTAATGCAAATGTCGTTACACATTCCGATGGTCATCTTTTACACGGGATAGGAGGGTGGCAGAATTGTCTCTTCTCCAAAACAGTCATACTAACTGTACCTTTATTCAGAGACCGGATACCGGTAATTAAGGATGAAGTGACTACTGTTTGTGGTCCCGGAGAGCTGATTGATGTCGTGATCACCGAAAGAGGAATTGCAATCAACCCGTTGCGAAAAGACTTAATCGAAAAAACGAAAAATTCCGGTTTGCCGATCGTTTCAATTCATGAACTGAAAGAAATGGCTGAAAAATTTTGCGGAAAACCTGCCTCTCCGATTTTCACTAATGTACCTGTGGCTGTAGTCAAGTGGGTTGATGGAACAATCCTTGACACGATTTGGCAGGTGAAACCCTCTGAATAAGATTAAATATGCAATATAAAAAAATTTATCCTTGGGTCGTGGTTGGCCTTCTTTGGTTTGTGGCGCTACTGAATTACCTCGATCGGCAAATGCTATCAACCATGAAACCATCGATGATGGTTGATATTGCGGAACTGGAAACTGCAGCCAATTTTGGGCGGTTAATGGCTGTTTTTCTTTGGATATATGCCTTGATGAGTCCTGTATCAGGTATTATAGCCGACCGACTCAGCCGCAAATGGGTGATCGTTGGAAGTCTTTTTGTATGGTCAGGGGTAACTTTATTAATGGGATTTGCTAAAACTTTTGATCAACTTTATTTTTTGCGCGGTCTCATGGGGGTGAGTGAAGCATTTTATTTTCCGGCTGGACTTTCCCTTATTGCCGATTACCACCAGGGGAAAAACCGATCCCTGGCTGTGGGAATTCACTTGACAGGAATTTATATTGGTCAGGCCCTCGGAGGTTTCGGAGCTACCATTTCCGTCAATTATTCCTGGCAAACAACCTTCCACGCATTCGGTTTAATTGGATTAATATACAGTGTTGTACTCATTCTTCTGTTGAAAGAAAAAAAAGGATACATTCTTGACCCTGATCGTTCCCGTACTATTTGGAAAGGATTTTCAGAAGCTTACAAAGCATTGGGTGTATTATTGAAAAACCTCTCCTTTTGGGTTATCCTGTTCTACTTTTCTGTGCCAAGGTTAGCAGGATGGGCAACAAAAAACTGGCTTCCCACACTGTTTTCTGAAAATCTTCATATCAATATGGCCAAGGCAGGTCCCATGTCAACAATCACAATCGCAATGTCCGGGTTGATCGGAGTCATGGCAGGTGCAGTTTTATCTGACAAATGGATTAAGTACAACCTGCGCGGTCCGATTTACACGGGCGCCATAGGATTGATTTTAACCATACCTTCCGTGATGCTATTTGGATTTGGAACCAGCTTTTTAACTATCTGGCTTGGCACACTGATCTTTGGCTTTGGTTTTGGCATGTTCGATGTAACTGCCATGCCGATTCTTTGTCAATTTGTCTCTCCCCGCTATCGGGCCTCCGGATACGGATTTATGAATATGGGGAGTGTATCGACGGGCGCGCTGATTACCACCATATTAGGCAAATCTGCAGATGAAGGAAATTTAAGCCGGGATATGGCGCTCCTGGCTGTTTTTGTAGTTGCTGCGCTGGTGTTACAATTATCCATGTTACATCCTAAAACTGCCAATAAGATTTTGGATTAATATCTTATTAATCAGTACATATATGGTAAATTATTGCCATTCTTCAGGTATACAGATACCGTTTGATATTGCGCTTGGGCGTTTTTTCAAATTCCTTATCGACCAAAATAATCGAATTGAGCTGGGCGAATTTGGGGAGTTCCTTGTTGACCTGCTTGCAATTCTCTGTCATGATCTCTTTTAACCACTCCTGATCGGTCATTTCAGCTTCAATCAACTCCGGGTCGGGGAAAACGAAAGCGATCAATTTGCCCGCGCGTTCAGTAATCACGCATTCAAGAACATAGGGATAGTTGCCAAGTTTGGCCTCCAACTCTTCAGGATAGATATTCTGTCCCGAAGGTCCAAGCAACATATTCTTGCATCGTCCACGGATATAGATAAAATCTTCGCGGTCGGTTATTCCCAGATCACCCGTATGAAGCCACCCTTCGCTGTCAATGGCATCTGCTGTAGCTTTCTCATTTTTATAATAGCCAAGCATAACGTTAGGCCCCTTCACGAGTATTTCACCAACCTCCCTATAAGGATCTTTCGAATCGATGCATACCTCCATCCGGTCCACGAGTCTTCCTGCCGAAGAGGGTCGGAAACTGTTCCAGGGTTCGTAAGAAATTAGCGGTCCGCATTCGGTCATTCCATATCCAATTGTAAATGGAAATTTAATTTTCCTGAAGAAGGTCTCAACTTCATGATTCAGGGGCGCCCCCCCAATCACGATTTCGTGAAAATTACCTCCAAAAGTTTCAATGAGCGTAGCCCTGACTTTTTTGTGCAAAATCAGCCGGATCCCCGGGATCTTAAGCATGAATTTCACGACCGGTTTTTCCAGCGCCGGAAGAATCCGTTTCTTATATATCTTTTCAATAACCAGTGGCACCGAAAGGATCAGTCTTGGTTTTACCTCCTGAAAGGCCTTGATGATCAGCTGCGGAGTGGGAGCCTTGGAGAGGAAACTAACATGGCACCCAACCGATACCGGGAACAGAAACTCGAAGAGCAACCCGAAGACATGGGCCATGGGGAGGAATGAAACAATCCGCTCCCCGGCCTGTAAAGGCATGTGATCCTGTGCATAGATAATATTCGACAGTAAACTTCGGGCAGGAATCATCACCCCCTTGGTAAATCCTGAGGTGCCGCTGGTATACGAAATGATACTCAGCTCATCACCTTCATTTCCGGTCAATTCAAAATTTTCGGGCTTAGAGACCCCTGCATTTTCAACCGTAAAACACTTCTCCCAAAGTTCTTTTGCTTCAGAAGCATTAAACGAAATTGGTGAAAAGTCGGTTAGACTCACCACCCCATTAATTCCCGGAATCTTTTTAGCGTTCAGTTTGTCGAAAAGATTATCGGCAGCAAAGAGGAAAATCGATTCGGAATGGTTGAGGATATGCAGGATATCATCCGGATTGAAGTCTGGTAGCACGGGAACGATCACCCCTCCGTAACCTGAAATTGCCAGGAATGAGATCGCCCAATTGGATGAATTACGTCCAAGAATAGCAATTTTATCCCCTTTCCGGAAACCGTTTTCCCGGAAAAAGTGATGAATCTGTCGGATCTTTTGTGCCGCTTCACCATAGGTCGTTGTTGATCCCTGAAAATCAGTGAAAGCGGGTAACGACCAATTCTTGCGGAAACATTGAGTATAGATGCTGTTCAGTTTGTCACGCTCCATATATTCTAAATAATTCTGATTTCAGAAAAAAAGTAAAACACTCAAAATTAGTCAAACATTCGAAAGTCGTCTAAGAATTAATGAACTTCTGATCTAAAATAATTTATTTGAAATGTTTTGGCGAATAAAATTCGCCAGACCCATTCGCCCGACCCGAGCAACACTATTAATTTATCCAGACTTATGTTGTGCAACATTAATTTAAGTTTATCTTTTTTGACCTGTAAGGGATTATATTATTATTTTTGAACATCCATGTTTTGCCAAAGGCCTAAATAGCTGTAATCAGATGTGTCGCCAGATTAAAAATAAGCTGTTTAAACAGACTGATTGCATTGTCTGCATGAGAGTTGCCTCAGGCAATTTGGTTAAATAATTGGATATTCAGGATAAGATTTGACAGATGAACAGATTAGCGAAAATTAATTGGAATAAGGAAAAACATTTGGGTGTGCGAACCTTATTAATTTTAATGCTGGGGATCAGTATTATTAACCTTTTGTCGGATTACTTTATCAGTGAGTTTCAATTAGAGCCGCGGTCCTCAGAAATTTTAGATTCTTTCCTGATTCTTCTCCTGACTTTTCCCCTTCTCTATTTATTGGTGTTTATTCCATTCAGAAATAACACCATCAGGCTCAGACAAACTATAGATGATTTAATTATTGCCAAAGAAAAAGCTGAAGAAAATGAGGTAAATTTAAGAGCAATATTTGACAATTCACTGGATGCACTAAGTGTCTCAAAAGAGGGTTATACAGTTATGGTGAATAACGCCTTTCTGAATTTGTATGGAGTTACTGACAACAATGAAGTCATTGGAAAATATTTTCTGGAACATACTCATCCATCACAACAAAAGCAAATTGAACAAAATATACAAAAAAGAGCTAAGGGTGAATATGTCCCGGATTTTTATGAAAGTATTGGAGTGCGTAAAGATGGGGAGGCGTTTCCCTTTGAAATTAAAGTAGGACAATATCTGGTTAAGAATGAAAAATATTCCTTGTCAATAATCCGCGATATAACCGAACGTAAGAAAGCAGAATTAGAACTTATTAAGGCTAAAGAGAAGGCAGAAGAAAGTGAATTTTTTCTTAAAGAATCTCAAAAAGCTGGCCTTATTGGTTCGTATAAGACTGATTTTATTTCAGGGTATTGGAAATCATCCGAAACGCTTGATTTCATATTCGGCATCGATGATAATTATGACCGAAGTGTGAAGGGTTGGCTGGATCTTGTCCATCCCGATGACAAAGAGATGATGAACAACTATTTGGTGAAAGAGGTGATTGAAAATCATACGAAATTCGATAAGGAATACCGGATCAACCGGATAAACGAGAATGTGGTACGATGGGTACATGGTTATGGTAAAGTAAATACGAATGATGAGGGTAAGGTTATCTCATTAATAGGGACAATACAGGATATTACGGAGCGTAAAGAGGCCGAAATGGCAATAAAGAATGAACAGCTTCTGCTCCGTACAGTGATTGATAATATTCCTGATTCGATTTACATTAAAGACCTGAATTGCCGCAAAACACTTGTTAATTCAACCGAAATGCGATTCACAGGAGTAAGAAGTGAATCTGAAATTATTGGCAAAGATGATTTTGATCTTTTTCCCAACGAGTTAGCTGAAAATTTTTTTGTTGATGACCAAACGGTTTTATTGTCAGGCTTACCCGTATTAAATCGCGAAGAATTTTTATTTGATGAGAACCAGGAAAAACGATGGTTGCTCACCTCCAAAATACCTTTGAAAGGAGCAAATCATCAGATAATTGGTCTATTGGGAATCGGACGTGACATCACCGAAATAAAACATACTGAAATTGAATTAAAGAAGGCCAAAGAAAAGGCGGAGGAAAATGACCGTCTGAAATCAGCCTTCCTGGCTAATATGAGTCATGAAATCCGTACTCCAATGAATGGAATTCTTGGATTTGCTGATTTATTGAAAGAACCAATGTTATCATGTGAAGAACAGGAGGAGTATATCAGTCTTATTGAACTAAGTGGAAAGCGAATGCTCAGTATCATCAATGATATTGTTGATATTTCAAAAATTGAATCGGGTCAGATGACCGTAAATATTTCGGAGTCCAATATCAATGAACAGATCGAATATATTTATACTTTTTTTAAACCAGAGATTGAACAAAAAAGGATGCAACTTTTCCTTAACAATGGGTTATTGTCAAAAGAATCAGTAATCAAAACAGACCGGGAAAAAATCTTTGCAATACTCACCAATCTGGTAAAAAATGCGATAAAATACAGTGATTCCGGGACAATTGAATTTGGATATATTTTCCATCCTATGGGTGAAAAAGGTGAACTGGAGTTTTTTGTTAAAGACCAGGGAATAGGAATTCCACTTGACAGGCAGGAAGCTATATTCGAGCGATTTATCCAGGCAGATTCAGGCAATAAGAGAGCCTATCAGGGAGCAGGATTAGGATTAGCCATCACTAAAAAATATGTTGAAATGTTAGGTGGGAAAATCTGGGTAGAGAGTGAGCCAGGTCAAGGTTCAATATTCTATTTCACACTTCCCTATATTACTCCGGAGGGTAATAAAGTCGCACAGCAAAATTTACCCAATCCTTATTCTTTTGATAGTCCAGATTTAAAATTGAAGATATTAATAGCCGAAGATGATTACACCTCTGAAATGCTGATTTGCCAATTATTGAAAAAAAATAGCAGGGAATTACTCAATGTACGAACTGGAATTGAGGCTGTTGAAACCGTAGTAAAGAATCCGGACATTGATATAATCCTGATGGATATTCAAATGCCTGAAATGGATGGATATGAAGCAACAAGACAAATAAGACAATTTAACAAGAATATCATCATTATTGCTCAAACGGCCTTTGGACTATCCGGCGATCGTGAAAAGGCATTAGAAGCCGGATGTAATGATTATCTGGTGAAGCCACTTGACAAATACAACTTATTTGCATTAATACAAAAATATGTATAAATAATTTGAGGAGAGACTAAAACAAAATTGAAATCTTTACAAATCAGTTTGATACTTTTTTAGCCGAGACTGTAAAATGAACTCTGTCTAAAGCAAAATTTTATTATTATTGAACTTTAGACAACAAGAGTTATGGAATCAGAAGAATTTAAGTCGATGCGAGACAAAGCTCTTCAGCAGCTGATGAGCGGTCAATCTTTAACGGG
>CAIXZH010000091.1 GCA_903923905.1 uncultured Bacteroidia bacterium | reverse complement strand
TATACATTCGCTCAAACTTTGGGTCTTACTCTGTTCGAAAAGACCCCTGTCAAAGAACTTTTTGAAAACAATAATAATTTTAATAACCAGCCCGATGGATCCCAGTTGTCACTCTGGAATTCTTAACCGGACAGTAGTGATATTAAATACATGGTAAGTAATCGCTGCAAAATGGCAGTGAAAGAAGCGCTTAAAAGTCTGGGACTCCACTTCATTGTTGTTGATCTGGGTGAAGTTGAGGTTATGGAAAACCTCTCTTCAGAGCAGCGTGACCAACTTAAAATTGCTCTTCATGACTCAGGTCTTGAATTAATGGATGACAAAAGAGCGGTCTTGATTGAAAAAATTAAAAATGCAATTGTCGAGATGGTTCATCATACCAATGAACTGATGAAAGTCAATTTTTCGGAATTTTTAAGTGAAAAATTAAATCACGATTATACATACCTGGCTAATCTGTTTTCTGAAGTACAGGGCACCACGATTGAACAATTCATTATCTCTCATAAAATTGAACGGATCAAGGAACTGATCATTTATGGCGAACTCAACATTACTGAAATTGCCTGGAAAATGAATTACAGTAGTGTAGCACATTTATCCAATCAGTTTAAAAAGGTTACCGGACTCTCCCCTTCCCATTTTAAACAAATGAAAGAGAAAAGAAGAAGTCCTATTGAAGAAATTTGATTCTTCCCTGTTTTGGGATCAACAGCATAAATTCATTTTAAAAAGTATTATGAAATCCATATTTGGAAAAAAAATAACCTTCTACTATTTCTTGATCGTTGTTTCCTTGTTATTGTTACTATCCATTTTCTATTACAACAATCAGAAGGTAAAATCCACAAGTGATTTAGTTGAGCATACCGAGGAGGTGCTTCGGATCAACGATAATGTGCTCTTGGATATTACAAATATTGAATCTGGGTTTAGAGGATATTTATTATCGGGAGATGATATTTTCCTGGAGTCCTTCGTTTTATCAGTAACGTCATTACACAAAAATATACATGAATTGGCTTTAATGACCCGGGATAACCGGATTCAGCAAATTCGGATCGACTCTTTAAATAAATTGGCAGGGGAAAGAATATTTTTTACCGAACAAACCATTGATCATAGAAAGCAGAATGATTTGAATGAAATGGGAAAAGTAATTGCCATTGAAAAAGGGAAAATACTTTCCGACAAAATCAGGAATGTCATTGGTGCAATTAATTCGGAGGAGTTCAGGTTACTTCAGGAAAGAAAACTCGAAAATGGAAAGAATAACAGTTATACCGGACTAATATTCTTGTTACTACTGGTCTTCATAATGGTCATTTTTGCCCTTGTGATTATCCTTATAAATAATCAGAAAACCAGGAATCGGGAATTGGAGGAGCATAATGAATCCCAAAAATTATTGTCTAACTATTCACTTAGCCTGATCGAGGCAAGTCTTGATCCGTTAATCACGATTAGTCCGGAAGGAAAGATCACCGATATGAATGAAGCTTTGGTCAGTATTACCGGATTGACCCGTGAGCAATTGACAGGAACAGATTTCTTCGATTATTTTACCGAACCGCAAAAAGCCCGCGAGGTATACCAGGAGGTTTTTGCAAAAGGATCTGTTACCGATTCTCCGCTCACGCTACGTCACCTCAATGGCAAGCTGACCGATGTATTATTCAACGGGTCGGTTTATAAGGATGATCATGGATCTGTATTGGGAGTAGTTATTGTGGCAAGAGATATTGCTGAGCAAAAATGGGCAATCGATCTAAGAATTGCCAATAAAGAACTTGCTTTTCGGAATGATGAAAAGGAAAAGAGGGCTGCTGAATTGGTTATTGCCAACAAAGAACTTGCCTTTCAAAATGACGAAAAGGGAAAACGGGCGGCCGAGCTGGTAATTGCCAACAGAGAGCTTGCCTTTCAAAATAAAGAGAAGGAAAAACGGGCAGCTGAGCTAGTCATTGCCAATGAGGAACTCGCATTTCAAAACGAAGTGAAAGAGCAGCGGGCTGCTGAACTGGTTATAGCTAACAAAGAGCTGGCCTATCAGAATGAGGAAAAAGAGCAACGTGCTTCAGAATTAATTTTAGCCAATGAAGAACTTGCTTATCAAAACGAAATAAAAGAAAAACGGGCGGCAGAGTTAGTTGTTGCAAATAAAGAACTTGCTTTTCAAAATAACGAGAAAGAAAAACGGGCTGCTGAATTGGTCATTGCAAACCATGAGCTTGCATTTCAAAATGAAGTGAAGGAAAAACGGGCCGCTGAATTAATTATTGCCGACAAGGAACTTCTTTTTCAAATCAAGGAAAAGGAGAAACAGGAAATAGAAAATATTGAACTTGAAGCAATCAGCAAATCATTAAAATTAGCCTCCCAATATTCGCTTAGTCTTATTGAAGCAAGCCGTGACCCATTGGTTACTATCAACCCTGAAGGGAAGATCACTGATATGAATGAAGCAACTGTCAATATAACAGGCATTACACGCGAGAAATTGACCGGCACTGACTTCCTGGATTATTTCACGGAACCTGATAAAGCCCGCGAAGTATACCAGGAGGTGTTCGCCAAAGGTTCTATGGCCGACGCTCCCCTTACCATACGTCATAAGGACGGCAAGTTGACCGACGTCTTATTCAATGGTTCGGTTTATAAAGATGCAACAGGAAATGTACTTGGTGTCGTTGTCGTAGCCAGGGATATTACTGACCAAAAAAGGGTTGCGACAGAATTAATGGAAGCAATTGTATTCGCTGAACTGGCGGTAGCTATTGCTGAGGAGGCAAAAATAAAAGCCGAAAGCGCCACTTTGATAGCCGAAACTGCCGTCAAAGCAAAACAGCAGTTTTTGTCAAACATGAGCCACGAAATTCGCACCCCAATGAATGCGATAATCGGATTTACAAAAGTGTTACTGAAAACGGATACCTCTTTAAAACAAAAGGAGTATCTGCAGGCTATTAAAATGAGTGGGGATGCTTTAATCGTGCTGATTAATGATATTCTTGACCTTGCAAAAGTAGATGCCGGGAAAATGATATTTGAACATACCCCTTTTAAAATGGCCGCATCCATCTCTGCCATGCTCCATTTGTTTGAACCTAAGATCAGGGAAAAGAACCTTGAGTTAATTAAAGAATTTGATCATAATATTCCCGGGGTATTGCTTGGTGATTCAGTACGGTTGCACCAGATTATTCTAAATCTGCTTAGTAATGCAGTTAAGTTTACCAACAAAGGGAGGATTACAGTCAGCGTACGTTTGCTGAATGAAGACGATAAATGTGTGACTATAGGATTTTCAGTCAAAGATACGGGGATTGGCATATCCGACAATAAGCTGGTGAAGATTTTTGATAATTTCCAGCAGGCATCGAGCGGGACCTCCAGATTGTATGGCGGAACAGGTTTGGGACTTGCCATTGTTAAACAACTCGTAGAGGCTCAGGATGGAACAATTAGTGTAAAAAGCAAAGTTGATGAAGGTTCTTCTTTTGGTTTTATACTGACCTTTCAAAAAACTAAAGCGGAGGCAGAATCAGAGTCAGAACTGGTGGAACTGGATACTGAATTAAAGAATATCAGCATTTTAGTGGTTGAAGATATTGTACTCAACCAGTTGTTAATGAGAACACTACTGGATGAATTCGGATTTGGATGCGAAATTGCCTCAAATGGCAGAATTGCTATCGATAAATTGCAAATCAGGTCATTCGATATCATTTTAATGGACCTGCAAATGCCTGAAATGAATGGGTTTGAGGCTACGGATTACATTCGGAATACTATGCATTCCAACATTCCGATTATCGCGTTAACTGCTGATGTCACCACTGTTGACCTTGCAAAATGCAAAGCCGTTGGAATGGATGATTATATTGCAAAGCCCGTCGATGAAAAATTATTATATAGCAAGATTGTAGGATCTTTGAAAAAATCCTCATTTATTGTCAGTACCGAAGAAAAAGGAAATGCTGAAGTTCCGGTCTTAAGATATACCGACCTGGATTATTTAATCCGACGTACCAAAGGCAATCCGATATTGATGGAAGAGATGATTTCTCTCTATCTGGAACAAACACCTCCTTTAATCACTGCTATGAAACTAAGCTGGAGGGAAAAGGATTGGAGTACTTTATACGCGGCAGTACATAAAATGATTCCTTCATTTGCAATTATGGGGATTAACACAGATTTCGAAGAGATGGCGAAAAAGGTTCAGGAATATGCCAAAAACCAGCAACATTCAGACGGCATTTCCGGTATGGTTCTTGAAATAGAAAACGTTTGTGAGCATGCCTGTATAGAATTGGAGGTTGAGTTGGATACCATTAAAAACACAAGAAGATGATTAACGGAAAAAAAATAAAGCTGTTCCTGGTTGATGATGATGCGATGTATCTAAAACTATTGGAAATAGAATTCCTTCAGCATGCCGATTTCGCAATTGAAACCTATGCAACGGGTGAACTTTGCATTGCCAACTTATCGCACCAGCCAGATGTGATCATTCTGGATTATCACCTCGATGGCATTGACAAATACGCGATGAATGGGATAGAAACCCTTGATAAAATAAAGACTTATAATCCCTCAATTCCCGTTGTGATGTTATCTTCCCAGGATAAAATCGATGTGGCAATCAACTGCATGCACCATAAGGCATCCGATTATGTGGTGAAAAGTGAAACAGCCTTCGTGCGGTTGCAAAAAACCATTACAACAATTTTCGGCTACAAAAAAATGGAAAAGGAATTAAACTGGTACATGGAGCGGATGTAATGTTCACAAAAAGAGAAGAATAAAGGGAATAAATTGTAAGAATTTCTGTAAAGTGTGAATGATGTAACAAACTTCAGGAATTTTGTAACATTCTCTGCGGTTAATAGCCTCATCTTTACCATGTGATAATGGTGTCACAATTAAGAATTAAATCAATGAAATCTGGGAATGTATTACCAATCATATCAATGGTATTGATTGGATTGATGTCCGGATGCAGTAAAAGCCTCGATACCAATGTAGCTTCTGCAACTCCCTTAGTTGTAAAATCAGCTGAGCTTTTCCCGAATAGTGGAACTCTGAAAGCAGTCAATCTTGGCCTTGCAGGTAATTTTACTATTCTGTCCAAATCAGGGATTACCGATGTCTATAAATCTGCTGTTTTAGGAGATATTGGATCAAGCCCTATCACCGGCGCTGCTATTCTTTTAAAATGCGCTGAAGTAACCGGAACAATTTATACCGTCAATGCAGCCGGTCCGCTACCTTGCAGGGTGATTAACGCCTCAAGGTTAACCATAGCTGTTGGGAACATGCAAACTGCCTACACAGATGCAGCCGGCCGTTCCAATCCGAAATATCTGAATTTGGGAGCTGGTAATATCGGAGGAAAAACCCTTAAAGCAGGTCTGTATAAATGGACAACTGCGGTTATTATTCCAACGAATATTACAATTTCAGGTAGCCCAACTGATGTCTGGATATTCCAGGTTGCAGGAACGCTTAAAATGAGCTCCGGAGTTAGAATTACCCTGAGCGGAGGCGCACTGGCCCGGAATATTTTCTGGCAGACTGCCGGTGCCGTTACTCTGGGTACAACCAGTCATTTTGAAGGGGTTATTTTGGGTCAGACTGGCATTAATATGCAGACCGGAGCTTCAATAAACGGACGATTACTGGCACAGACTGCCGTTACTCTTCAAATGAATACGGTTAATAGACCACAATAACATTTGTATTATTATAACCTGGAAAGAGGGTGTTCCGAAATTCGGGGTACCCTCTTTTTACATTGCCCAAAGTGGGAAAGGCCTGTGAAGTGTGAATGATGTAACTAATTATCAGAATTTTGTAAGGTTTTAAGGGACAAATGTGTTGATCTTTGAGTATTAAAAATTACTTACAAACAAAAATTATTCAAATGAAAAAATTAACATTTTGTATCGTGACAACATTGATGTTGTTGTCTTTTATTCCCGCCCAGATTAAAGCGGCAAATGAAAAAGCTGCCGTTTCAGCCGTTGTGGCGAAACCTGCTGAATCGGCTGAGGCCACGGCACAACTCGCAAGGCTGGAAGAGATTAAGGCAATGGATTTTTCAACTATGAGCCGGTTAGAGAAGAAAGAATTACGTGAAGAAGTTCGCGCGATTAAAAGTGCACAGGACGAACGCGGCAGGAGAGATTATGACGGACGCGGCGGGAGATACGGTCATCGTCACGGCGGAACAGTATTTGTTTTGGGCGGCGGCGGATTGCTAATCGTCCTGCTTATAATTCTTTTGCTGTAATGCAATAAGGTCGAATAAACCAATAAATTGAAGTATTAAATCATAATATTAACATAAATATTCATTGTCATGGGAAATCTACTGTACCTTATTGCTGTACTTTTAATCATTGGCTGGCTCATTGGGTTTGTTGGATATGGAACCGGAGGTATCATTCATATTCTGCTTGTCATTGCTATTATTGCAGTTTTGATGAGAGTTATCCAGGGAAGAAGAGAATTTTAAAACCATTCTGTATGAGACTGTCTAAAAAGTCTTTTTTAATGCAAAGAACGCGAAGAATGCGCAAAGTTCGCAAAGTTAAAGTATTGATATTTTACTCTTTGCGAACTTTGTGATCCGTCAGCTACCAGATTTTGCGACCTTTGCGGTTAATTTTTTTGACTTTTGAGACATCCTCATATTTCCGTTAAAATCAATAAGCATCCTCAGCTGTAATAATTACCTTCAAAACTATAAACATGCAAAAACGCTCATTAGGCTTTGTCATTGGTATAATAGGAATAATTATGATATTATACACCGGATTTACCTATGTTACTACCCAAAGGATGGTTGATTTGGGCCCGATTAAAATAAACGCAGAAAAGAGTCATCCTGTCCAATGGTCACCTGTTGCAGGTCTCGTTTTACTTGTTGGGGGGATTGTGATTGTTTTCAGCGACAAAGAAAGAAGCTAGATTTTTTCTTTATGAAAAAAACGGTTTTAAAAATAAAGAAATTTTTTAAAATATTTGGGCCGGGTGTAATTACGGGGGCAGCTGATGATGACCCGTCAGGAATTGCCACCTACACTCAAACCGGGGCTAAATTCGGGTATGGCCAACTTTGGACGGTAATAGTGATGCTGCCGCTCATGACGGCTATTCAGGAAGCCTGCGCGAGGATTGGGGCCGTAACGGGTCACGGTTTGGCGTCTGTAATCAAGGCTAATTATAGTAAAAAGGTCCTTTATGCTGCAGTTTTACTGGTGATTATTGCCAATACAATTAATATTGGTGCGGATATCGGCGCGCTCGCAGCAGCTGCCCAGCTTCTGATTCCAGTCAGTTTTGTCATTTTAACTTTGGGTTTTACAATTCTGATTTTAATCTTGGAAATTTTCACTTCCTACAAGGTATACTCACGTATTTTAAAATGGTTGGCCATGACCTTACTGGCCTATCCGCTAACTGTCTTTATAATCAGTCAGCCCTGGAAAACGATATTTGTCGCTACATTTTGGCCTCATGTTGAATTAAATTTTGAGTTTTTTTTCATAATTACCGGGGTATTGGGAACAACTATTTCACCTTATATGTTTTTCTGGCAGGCTTCGGAAGAAGTAGAGGAGGAGAAAGAGCAGCATCTGATTCACAGGTATGGAAAACCTAAAATTAGTGCTTTATTTATCAGAAATCTGCGTCTCGATAATTTCATGGGAATGGTTTTCTCAGAAATCGCAACCTGGTCAATAATTGTGGTGGCTGCCACAGTTTTACATCAAAATGGTATAACAGACGTAGCAACAGCTGCAGATGCCGCCAAGGTTCTGGAGCCTCTTGTTCATACTTTTCCCCATTCAGGATTACTGGCCAAAATGATTTTTGCTTTTGGCATCATTGGTCTGGGTTTATTAGGCATCCCAGTATTATCCGGTTCCGCAGCATATGCCTATTCAGAAGCCTTTAACATGAAGGAGGGACTTAACCTCAAATTAAAAAAAGCTCATGGTTTCTATGGAGTCATTACCATTGCAACGCTTATAGGATTAATGATTAATTTTATCGGAATTGATCCGATTAAGGCGCTTGTTTTTACCGCTGTTTTTAATGGAGTTGCCGCAGTACCTTTAATATTTTTGATTGCAAGAATTGCGCGCAATCGCAAAGTTATGGGTGATTACCGCAGTGGATGGTTGTCAAATACGGTGGTTTGGATAACCTTCGTGGTTATGCTTGCTTCTGCGGTAGCAATGTTTTACACGTTAGCCCGCGGATAAACCTCACTGTTTATTAACCCCTTTTATCTGGGCATATTCATAAAAAATTAAAACCCACAAGAGATTGAAAAGTGTGAATGATGTAACATTTTGATAAAGTTATGTAACAATCAGGGGACCTAATGGGACTATTTTTGAATTAAACTTATAAATCATCTACCATGTCACTACTTAGTATTTTAATCGCGATTATTGTTGTCGGTGTCCTTCTATGGCTTATCAATACCTTTCTTCCCATGGATCGCAAAATCAAGAGTATCTTTAATCTGGTTGTTGTAATTGCGCTTGTCATTTGGCTTCTCAAGGCATTTGGAATTTTTGCCTATTTGTCCACCTTGTATGTTTAAGTTGAAGTTATGAATCTCAAAAGAATATTTGGTGCATTACTAACCCTTCTGGGAATTGGTGGTCTTATCTATGCTTCAGTCTTATTTATTAATGCATCAGGTAATTCGGGCAATATTAAAGCTCTCATCATCTATGGGATACTCGGTCTTTTATTTTTCGTGGCAGGTATAAGCCTGGTTCGTACAACTAAAGACGAATCGTAAGGTTCTTTAGCCTTTAAAAGTTTAATATCTATTTTTTCAGGTGGTTTTTCCGTATGTATATATTCCTGGAAATGCCAGTTTTACTATACCTGTCAGCTACGCTTGCAATTGCCCTTATTTTAATCAGAGCCTGTTGTCATAATGTGGCGGATTTACTGAGTCTCAAGGTTCATCTGAATAGCCGATTGTCTTCGAAAATTGCTATTCCGCTATGAATTATTCTTATTTTAAACCTTTAAAACAATGCAGGTAACCGTAACCAGAAAAAAATATATTTTCTCGCCTGATTCTACCCGGGTTATCGCGCGATTTCTCTATTTAGATGATGACCGATCGGCTGATATTATAAGAAATGTACTGGCAATGCCTGAAAAAGAGGTCAATATTGCCATGAGTCAGTTGTTGCGCGGCTATTCGCGTCGTCACCGAAATATTTCACGGATCTTTGAGAAACATTTTGACCGCCTGGCTCCCATCTTTGATAGGATTGAAGTGAACCAGGAGGATCTTAGTCCGGAACAGAAAGCATTGGTCGGTTCATATTTTACAATGGAATATTCCATTGAATCAGCAGCCTTCTTTAACCCATCTATCATTGAACATCCCGATCAGTCTGAATTAAGGTCAGATGAGAAAAGGGTGATTTTTAGTTTCCGGGCTACGGGCGAAGGGCATATCTCCTCCGTTGTTTTCCGTTCAGGAATTCTGGACAAGCATAATAACCTTTCGCTGGAACCCGTGGGTAAAATGTTAGCAGAGGCCGATAAAATTGTAAGAAATACCTACAATAAAAATAGCTTTCGGGAAAAGCTGAATGAGATACAAGATCATGGTAGTGCTATTATTCCACCTATCGTCGAAATTGATGAAATTCAGGAACCCGAAAATGCTATTTCTACTGCAATCTCAGAAAAAAAGGATGAAATGCAGGAGCAGGACAAGGCTATTAATTCTGATTTTATTTTAGACAAATTAGGGGACACCTTTACCTATGGTGAATTGATGAGGAACCTTGGAAAAGCAATAAAGGATACAGCCATCACTGAAGATCATATCAAAATAATAAATCACATGATGTGGCTGGCTTCATCCCATTATGAGATTCATTTTTCGATCGATTCAGCCATCTCCGAAAGGGTTATTTTCCCTATCTCGGCAACAGAGCAAAGAGGTATTGAAGATGCCAGGTTTGTCAAATTTACGGATGATAACGGGGAGGTAACTTATTATGCTACCTATACTGCGTTTGATGGTATAGCGATTCTTCCCAAATTAATCAGTACCAAGAATTTTTATGATTTCAGGATATTGCCTATTAACGGGGAGATTGCCCAAAATAAGGGGATGGCGTTGTTTCCAAAGAAGATTAACGGAAAGTATGCCATGTTATGCAGAATAGATGGAGTGAACAATTATATCGCTTATTCAGAGAATATCAATATCTGGCGTAAAGCAAAAATTATTCAGAAACCTAAATTCCCATGGGAACTCGTTCAAATAGGCAATTCCGGCTCTCCAATTGAGACAACTGATGGTTGGCTGGTGATTACACATGCAGTTGGTTCTATGAGAGAATATACGTTAAGTGCTTCCTTGTATGAACTTGACAATCCGGAGGTTGAAATCGGGAGGCTGAGTGATCCTTTAATGGTGCCAAATGAAGAGGAGAGAGAGGGTTACGTCCCAAATGTAATCTATTCCTGTGGCTCAATGATCCATGATGAGGATCTGATAATCCCTTATGCCATGTCAGATCATGCATCTTCATATGCTACTGTTAATCTCAGGGAACTATTGGATGTACTTAAAAATTCCGGCAGCTCAGCAAAGAAGTAAACCATCAATTAGATGCTTTTAGATTAACCAACTTCCCGATAAAAAACCTCATAATAGAACTACATCTTCAACAGAAATGTGTGAATGATGTAATTTATTTATGCAATTATGTAATACATATCCCCACTGAACTGCGCACCTTTGAATAAGTATCATTCTTTGCCAATGCATTTGAAAATATGGACACAACAGAAGCAAACGGAAACCTTCACAAACAGAGAGGAAAACTCAAACAGAAGTTCGCAGGTTTAACAGGAAATGACAAGCTCTTTAAAGAAGGGGTTAGGGAGGAGGCTTATGGAAAATTTCAGATCAATCTTAGCCAGACCAGACGGGAATTGCAAAAAATTTTAGCGGCTCTTTAATGTGACAATGATGTAATTTTTAAACATAATTGTGTAACAATACCCATTTGCAGGAACCACATCTTTGTATACTATATTTTTTTAGTAATTATTAAAAACAGAAATTATGAACTCAGGAAAAGTATTATTGGGAGTTTTGGCCGGTGTTGCAACTGGCGCTTTGGTAGGAATATTATTTGCTCCGGCTAAAGGAACACGTACCCGAAGAAGAATTTGCAAAAAAGGGGAACATTATGCGGAAGGATTGAAAGAAAAATTCAATGAATATGCTGAAAGTATCTCTGAAAAATTGGAACAGGTCAAGGAAGAAGTATCCGCGTTTGCACAGAAAGGGAAGGATAAATTCGAAGAAACTGAAAAAGAGATAAAAGCAGCCAGGGGCTGAACAATTCAAAAGGAAATTTAAGCATTGTGTCTGCTCCGAAGGTTTAGTTTTTAAAACTATCCTGGTCAGGTTTCATTTAAGCGCTTGCCAAGGTCAGAAGAAAATTAGATAGCTAATTCGATTCATTTTTATGACAGCACTCTTCGGAGCGGACCCAACTTACCAAAATAATTAACAATCGCATTATGTGGAATGAAATCTCAAATACGAAACTTTTGGTTTCCAGGAATAATCCTACACCCACTCAATCTTTGCTCATCTTTGACTTTCCAACTTTGATTGACAAGATAAAACATAAAAATGCCTGGGCAAACGGCGATCTTGATACCATCATTCTGGTGAAAACACCTACAAAACAAATTGTACTTACGGCACTGCATGGTGGAACTGAAATTAAATCGTTTCAGTCAAATGAGTCAATTAATTTTCAGATAATTGAAGGAAGAATGAGGTTTCATACCCGTAAAGAATCTGTTAATCTTGATAAAGGTCAATTGTTGACGCTTCAGGAAAAAATAAAATATCGATTAACAACAGATGAAGAAACAGTTCTACTTCTGACCATTACAAGCAGTGCCATACAACTTTCAGAGAATTAAATACTCGTTTTAATAAATATAATTAACGAAGTTATGGAAAACAATACAAGGATGCTGGAATCGCTGCTTGAAAATGCAGTTGAATATGGCAAAACCAGCTGCAGACTTTATAAACTTAAGGCCATTGATAAAACTTCGGATGTTGTTGCATCATTCATCCCACGTTTAATTGTCATGGGTTTTATTTCGTCATTTTTACTTTTCCTTAGTTTGGGAATCGCGTTATGGTTGGGTGAAATCCTTGGAAATACTTATTTCGGATTTTTTTTGGTGGCCGCTTTTTATGGGTTCACGGGAATTTTCATACGCCTCTTTTTGAATAAACAACTTAAAATTACTGTGAGTAATTGCATTGTTAATCTGTTACTTAAATAAGTCAAAATGGAAACCAGTTCCTCCTCTCTCCTATTAAAAAATGAAATTCAACTATTGGAAGTTGAGAAAGCTTTTCAGGAGCAGCTTTTAAAAGAACAATTCTATGCGACTTACGAAAACCTGAAGCCTGTCAACCTGCTTAGAAGTACACTATCAGATGTGGCTTCATCCCCTTTTTTAATTGATCATATTTTAAGTACTGCCGTTGGTTTGGCTACCGGATATCTTTCCAAAAAAGTAGTCGTGGGGGCATCTGGCAATATATTTAGAAAGCTGCTTGGCTTTATGATGCAGGTAGGTGTCACAAATACTGTTGCTCAACATCCGGATTCAATCAGATCAATAGGTCAATATATTTATCACCATTTCCTCAATAAAAACAAGGAATAATTTTAAAGATCATGACTAACAGGGAATTGCAGATACCATTTTTTGCTAAGGCCTCCATATTTCTGATTGGTCTGATTGCCTTTGTTGCGATATTGTATGTGGCTAAAAGCATTATAGTCCCTTTGGTATTTTCAACAATTATCGCAATTGTGCTCCATCCGGTTGTTAATTTTTTGATCCGGTTAAAGATAAACAGGTTAATCGCTATTGGCATTGTCTTATTTCTTACTTCACTGGTCCTTGTTGCCTTTTTCTTTCTTATATTCTCACAGGCTAGTCAGTTCGGTGAATCCTGGCCAACACTGGTTGATAAGTTTACTGATACGCTAAACACTTCAATTACCAGCCTATCCGGCTATTTCGATACCAATCCGCAAAAAATACACGATTGGATTACAAATACAAAGGAAGATTTTTTGGATATGAGTAATGAAGCTATCGGACAGGCTCTTCTATCGGTTGGAAGTGTAATTATGGTCTTGTTCTTAATTCCGGTATATGTTTTTCTACTCTTATTTTACCAACCCCTGATTATGGAGTTTATTCACCGGCTTTTTTGTGAAGATAATCAAAATCAGGTCAAAGAAATTGTTTCCCAAACAAAGAAAGTGATACAACACTATCTGGTGGGACTCGTCATAGAAGCGACTATTGTTGCGATACTTAATACTGCTGTTCTTTTGACACTTGGCATTGAATATGCAATACTGCTTGGAATTATTGGCGCGTTGCTTAACGTTATTCCATATATAGGAGGGATCATCGCAGTTGCTCTGCCAATGCTGGTTGTACTGGCAACCAAATCTTCAGCCTGGTATCTTCTGTATGTTATTATTGGCCACTATGTTATACAACTAATAGACAATTACTACATTATCCCATATATAGTTGCCTCGAAAGTAAAAATCAATGCACTTTTCTCAATAGTGGTAGTTTTTGTGGGGAATGCATTGTGGGGTATTTCCGGGATGTTTTTATCTATCCCGGTTTTGGCAATAATTAAACTCATTTTTGATCACCTTGAACCATTAAAACCTTGGGGATTTTTATTGGGGGACACTATGCCACCAATGATTAAGATAAGTCCAATCCTGAAAAAATTTAAAGAGGCAAGCCTGGGATAATTGGGAAAACACTGCATCCTGGATCTTCTGGAAACCCTGGCAGATTATCTGTTCCCTGGAAATCAGGAAAATAAAATAATTAAAATTCAAATTTAATACTTCAAAAGATGAAAAATAGAATGATTGCTGATTTTTTTATTGACGGTGAAAGCCAATATGAAGAGTTATTTAACACGACCAGAACAGTATATCCTGAAGAGATTTCAAGAATGGCTAAACAAAACCCAGTTCAGGAATCTACTTGTGAATTAGCTGAAATACTGGTTATTACTTCATATCCACCGCGGGAATGTGGGATTGCAACCTATTCTCAGGATTTAATAAAGTCAATCAATAATAAATTTAGTGACTCTTTTTCCATAAAAGTATGTGCATTGGAATCGGGGGATGAAATTCATTCCTATCCGTCAGAAGTAAAATATGTCCTTAGAACCTCAATTGCATCTGAATATGAAAAACTGGCACTTAAAATAAATGACAACAACAAAATTAAAGTTGTCCTGATTCAACACGAGTTTGGATTTTATAAAAAACAGGAACGTGCATTTTTACAATTTTTATACGAACTTTCAAAACCAGTTGTTTTAGTTTTTCATACGGTTCTTCCTCATCCTGATCAGGAACTTAAATGCCAAATTAAAGCAATTGCCACAATAAGTACATCAATTATTGTAATGACCAATACATCAGCAGATATCCTGACCAAAGAATATGATGTGCCAAAGAGGAAGATATCGGTTATTGCTCATGGAACCCATTTAGTCTCACATTTGAATGAGAATTTTTTAAAGTTAAAATACGATCTTAAAGATCGGAAAGTGCTGGCTACATTTGGTTTATTAAGTGCCGGGAAAAGTATTGAAACAACCTTGGAAGCGTTACCATTCATTATTAAACAATGTCCGGAAGTCATGTTTCTGATATTAGGCAAGACGCATCCTGAAGTTGTCAAGAACGAAGGGGAAAAGTACCGTGAAATGCTTGAGAAGAAAGTGAAGGATTATGCGCTTCAGGATCATGTGAGGTTTATCAATAAATTTTTGCCTTTGCCGGAGTTACTTGAATATTTGCAGCTTACAGATATTTATCTGTTTACATCCAATGATCCGAACCAGGCTGTAAGTGGCACGTTTGCCTATGCAATGAGTTGTGGCTGCCCCATTATTTCCACACCAATTCCTCATGCTAAGGAATTATTGACACCGGATACCGGAATAATCTTTGATTTTCGTGACTCAGGCCAATTGGCAAGAAGTGTTATCCGCTTACTAAGTAATGATCTTTTAAGGAAGAATATCAGCGTTAACGTCCTCCAAAAAATTGTATCCACCGCCTGGGAGAATTCTGCAGTTTTACATGCCATGTTGTTTGGAAAAATTACAGGTGATAAAAAAGCTGTACACTATAATCTTCCCGTCATCAATGTGGACCATCTGAACCAAATGACTACTGATACCGGAATTATCCAATTTGCTAAGATCAATCAACCAGATTTGACTTCCGGATACACATTGGACGACAATGCCAGGGCATTAGTTGCCTGTTGCATGAATTTCAGGCTTACCGGCGATGAAAAGAGCCTCTATTATATCCAAAAATATCTCAGTTTTATTGGTTTTTGCCAGCAACCAGGGGGGAACTTTTTAAACTACGTTGATCAAGACAACAATTTTACAGACCAAAACAGAATTGTCAATTTAGACGATGCTAATGGACGAGCTATCTGGGCCTTAGGATATTTAATATCATTAATCGATCTGTTACCTACGAAGATTATTCTGGAGGCCGACAGAATGCTTGAAAAATCTTTGCATTCATTTGGTAAAGTGCACTCTCCCAGAGCTATGTCTTTTGCAATAAAAGGATTATACTACTATTACCATACAATAAAGTCAAATGAGAATTTACACCTGATAAAAACCCTGGCTAATCGCCTGGTCCAAATGTATAAACATGAATCAACCAAAGAATGGGAATGGTTTGAGGGTTATCTCACCTATGCCAACAGTATTATGCCTGAAGCCATGTTGTATTCATGGTTGTTGACCGGCGATCCGGTTTATAAAGAGATCGCTATCTCATCATTTAAATTTCTGTTGCTGCATACTTTTAATGAAAACGGGATAGAAGTAATCTCAAACACGAAATGGTTATTAAGGGGAGAGGAAGCAGGACAATTTGGCGAACAACCTATTGATGTCGCTTATACGATTATGACATTAAGCAAATTTTATGATGCTTTTGCAGATGAAGATTACCGCAAAAAAATGGAAATTGCATTCAACTGGTTTTTAGGCAATAACCGTTTGCACCAAATTGTGTATAACCCCTGTACCGGAGGTTGTTACGACGGTTTGGAGGATACTCATGTTAACTTGAATCAGGGTGCTGAATCTACGATTAGTTACCTCATGGCAAGGTTGACCATTGAAAAGTTCAAAAATTAAAAATATTCTGCATAGGGAGCCTTTGCAAAATCATATTATAATACAGATAATCAATTAAATATAATTTTATTAAAATGAAATCAACAAAATATCTGGGAATCTGGATGGATCATTCAATCGCTCATGTCATGGGATTTGAAAATGATACAATTGTGACAAATACGGTTGAATCCAATCTTATTCCTCCTCCTGATGGACAGAGTTTATATCCGGATAAAGAGTCAGTATCGGATATATCGCAGGAACAGCGCTCAGAATATTATCAAAAACTAAGTGATTTAATTCTGGATTATGAAAGTGTCGTTTTGTTTGGCCCAACTGAATCCAAAAATGAATTATTTAACTTACTGATTTATAATCATCTTTTCGATAAAATAAATCTTGCAATTAAGCACGCTGTTCAAATGGATGAAATTGAAAGGACAAAGTTTATCAGAGCTAATTTTTACAGTTCAGGGACAGAACCGAAAATCGTTCAAAATAGAATGTTTTCCTTCATTTAGGGTAACAATTATTCAGCTTTTAAAAACAAATTGTTTAACGATGAAACATGAAAAGCCAATGAGAGTTGCCCTGATTGTTGCTCATCCGGATGATGAAACTTTATGGGCAGGGGGAACAATATTGTGTCATCCGGAATGGAATTGTTTCATTGTATGTCTTAGCAGGTTAACCGATCCGGATCGTTCGGCCAGGTTTTACAAAGCATTAAAGATACTGAAGTCAAAAGGGGTAATGGGGGATATGGATGACGGTCCTGACCAATTCCCGCTCAAAGGTAATGAGGTTGAAGAGGAGATAATTCAACTGTTGCCCCCAACAAATTACGATCTGATCATTACCCACGATCTTTCAGGTGAATACACCCGTCATTTAAGACATGAGGAAGTTGGTAAGGCAATATTAAACCTTTGGAAAGGGAACAAAATAGTTACCTCTGAGTTATGGACCTTTGCCTATGAGGATGGTTGCAAAAAATATTATCCAAGGGTTAAGCGGGATGCTACAATCCTTCAGTTTCTCACAAAAGGAATTTGGTTATTAAAATACAGCATTATCAGAGATATATACGGCTTCGGTAAAAAAAGCTGGGAAGCAGAAACAACCCCAAAAACTGAGGCATTCTGGCAATTCACTGATCTTGAAAAAGCCGGTTTATGGCTTAAACAATCTAAAAAATAGTTATTATGAAAGTATTGGTGATGTACGATTACCCACCTTCACCGGGAGGGCTTGCAACACAGGGTGATCTTTTGTATAAAGGACTCCTCGAAATGGGCATCGATGCCCATGCGGTTCATTTTGAATCAGCACAGGAGAAAGAATGGTATTACCGATGGTTTAAACCGGATATAGCGGTCGGCGTGGGTTATTGGGGGTATACACCAAACCTTGTGCTTCATCCTCAACGATTTGGAATTCAACCCGTACCCTGGTTGGTTGCGGATGGTTATATTGCTAATTATCAGGAAGTATTAAATGCTCTTCCACTAATTTTGGTGACCTCAAACTGGGTTAAGGAGATGTATGTCCGTGATGGGATTTCTGGTGATAAAATAGTGGTGCTACCGGTGGGTTGTGATACGGATTCTTTTATTCCTTACAGCAAGGATGATCCAAGGATTCTGGCAGTACGTAAAGCATTGGGAATATCGCCGGATAAATTGATGATACTCACTGTCGGAGGAGATGCCGCTTCAAAAGGGGCACAGGAGGTTATGCAGGCGCTTGCCATCATTAATAAACAAGCACCCAAATGGAAATATGTCTGCAAAGTTTGGCCTCAGCCGCGGACCAAACTTCAGAATCTGGCAGATTTGCAAATGGCAACAGATCTGGGTATTGATAAAAATGTGATCTATGCAACCAACACAATTTCACGGGCTTTCATGCCATATCTGATTGGAGCCTGCGATATTTATGCTGCTCCTTCCCGGTTAGAAGGGTTTGGAATGCCGCAGGTTGAGGCAGGAGCATGCGGGAAACCGGTAATAAGTGTTAAAGCAATGGGTATGCTGGATACATTGATACATGGAGAAACGGCACTCCTTGCGGAGGTGGCACGGAAAATTGTTGTAAATGAGGTAATTTTAGGAACCGAATCAGGTTTTGAAGATCATCATAAAGTTGTTTTTAGTATCCCAAGGACTGTCGATTATCGTGCCAATGTTCAGGATATTGCCAAATATTTACTGGAACTTATGAATGATGCTCACATGCGTGAGAGAATGGGCAAGGCAGGTAGAGAAAGAGTGGTGGCAAATTTTGATTATCGTGTTGTTGCCAAACGTTTTGTTCAGATAATAAGTGATAAGTTGGGAATAAACTGATTTACCAATTGGATAATGTGCTAATACGATAATTCAGTATGACATTATATTGTCAAACCTATTTATTGCAACTTTTTTATTTATCAACTCATTAGTCTATTGGCAAATTAACACATGAACATCATAAAGGATTCTGACCTGAAAGAGATAGAAGCAGCAAAAAAGGCTGCACTTGAAGTACTGCTGCATAATTCACATGGTCCATTTCATGGTCTTCCCCGAACTGCAGGATGGGGTTATCCGGAACCATATACAAGAGATTTGATGTTTTCCATTTTCGGCATTGCTGTTTCAGGAAATAAGCAACTTTTGGAGAGTATTCGAAAAGTCCTCGAAACACTGGCCAAAAATCAGACAGAACGTGGACATATCCCATCACTCGTCCATAACATGGATGATCGCGGAGCAAGTGATTCCACACCTCTGTTTTTATTAGGTGTTGGAATTTTCAGAAAAGTGACCGGTGAAGCGGACTTCCTTCACGATGCAGTAGAAAAATCCCTGACCTGGATGGAGTATCAGAGTCCGTCAGATCGGTACCTGGTAGCCCAGCAACCCACAAGTGACTGGCGGGACGAACAATGGATGACCGGC
Organism: uncultured Bacteroidia bacterium; assembly: GCA_903923905.1. Taxonomy (GTDB): domain Bacteria; phylum Bacteroidota; class Bacteroidia; order Bacteroidales; family Prolixibacteraceae; genus JAAFHB01. Next base: position 38,679 of record CAIXZH010000091.1, on the reverse strand, counting down.
TATGGATTGTTTGTAAATACTCTTGTTTATAGTTATTTACGCATTCTGGACAGACCTGAAAGGGCAGTCAGGGTGCGTCAGGAAATGAGCCGGTTCACGATCACCGTTGATTCAAATCACCACCATGTACCTGAAGGTCTCGTTGTGAAACACAAACCGTACTATGCATTTTGGTCTTATAAAATTTATAGCAGCCAACGATTCGATCTGCTTGGTAACTCACTTGCCATTCTTTCCGGTATAGCTTCACCTTCGCGGGCAGAGGAGATGATTTCGTGGATTGAAGAGGAGTGTGATGAAATGCAAAAAAGAGGAGAATTGGCAGTAGACCTTCCACCCAACTTCTTTCCGTTTATACAACCAACAGATCCCGACTGGCTTCCAAGATATAGTACCTTTAATAATCCCGGCGAATACCATAATGGAGGTTTATGGCCATTTATAGATGGATTTTATGTAGCTGCTTTAGTCGCAGCCCAAAAATATACCCTTGCCGAAGAAAAATTAATGACACTTACCCACTGTATTAAAATCACCAATACAAGAAATGTCGATTTTGGATTTAATGAATGGATTAAAGCCCAGGACGGTAAACCTATGGGGCAGGAGTGGCAAACCTGGAGTGCTGCCCTTTATCTTTATGCAGTCAAATGTGTTGAAGAAAAAAGTACGCCATTTTTTGATGAAATAAGAGGTTGTCAGGAGAAACAAAAATCAAAGTAATAAAAGAATAATATCTTTAAGGTCAAAAAATACGAAAAATTGGAATTTTTGAATGACTATATATGGTTTTATAAAAATAGGCAATGGAACAAAACCCACTCTCATTTTGGAGCCTCCCTACAGCAGATTTACTAAGAAGCCTTCAGGTAACGGTCAATGGAATAACCGGTAAGGAAGCCAGGAAACGGCTTATCAGTTATGGACCTAACCGGTTGAAACCTCAAAAGCGATCGGATACCTTTACGCTTCTCATCGCTCAGTTTAAAAGTCCTATTATACTCATTCTTTTGGCAGCTACCGGCTTGTCATTGTTTTTGCATAACATCGCAGATGCTTCAATCATACTTACCATTGTTGTTCTAAGCGGACTCCTTGGGTTCTGGCAGGAATACAGTGCATCCAATGCAGTTGCGAAATTACTTGCCCTTGTGCAAATTAAAGCTACTGTTATTCGCGATGGGAAACAACAGGAAATATTCATTGAGGATATCGTCCCGGGAGACATTGCTATTTTGAATGCCGGAGACATTGTTCCGGGAGACTGTCTGATTCTTGAATCAAAGGATCTTTTTGTTGACGAGGCCATGCTTACCGGGGAGACATTTCCGGTTGAAAAAGCGGTCTCGGTATTACCTGCCGAAACACCCCTTTCACAACGGACTAATGCTGTTTGGATGGGAACGCATATCGTAAGTGGTAATGCCAAAGTTCTGATCACCCGTACCGGCAAAGAGACTGAATTTGGAAAAGTTTCTGAGCGACTTAGAATCAGAGCTCCGGAAACCGAATTTGAACGTGGTATCCGTAGGTTCGGATATTTTTTAGGAGAGGTTACATTGGTGTTAGTAGTTCTTATTTTTGCAATCAACGTTTATTTGCAGAGGCCTGTTCTGGAAGCTTTTCTTTTTTCGCTGGCTCTTGCTGTGGGTTTGACTCCCCAGCTTTTACCGGCTATCATTAGTATAAACCTGGCTCATGGCGCAAAAAAAATGGCAGAAAAGAAGGTTATTGTGAAAAGGCTTGCCTCTATCGAAAACTTTGGCAGTATGAACATAATCTGTTCTGATAAAACCGGGACACTTACCGAAGGAACTGTAAAGGTAGAATCCGCGCTCAATGTGGAGGGTAGCTCGAGTGAAAAAATATTTCTATATGCTTATCTCAATGCTTTTTATGAAACAGGCTTTACAAATCCTATTGATGAGGCTATCCTGAACTTTAAAAAGATTGACCTGAAGGAATTTAAGAAACACGATGAAATTCCCTATGATTTTATAAGGAAACGATTGAGTGTATCAGTTATTCACGGCGATGACCAACTGATGGTCACTAAAGGCGCCCTGTCTAATATTCTGGAGGTATGTTCATCTGTTGAAAATAAGGATGGCAATGTAGTCGAGATTGCATCCATGCTGAATCAGATTAAGAAACATTTTTTATCGTTCAGCAATGATGGCTTTCGCACTTTGGGTATTGCTTATAAGAAGCTGACACCCGGATCACCCCTAAAAAAAGAGGAGGAGATGGATATGACCTTTTTAGGTTTTCTCACCCTTTTTGACCCACCGAAGCCAAATATCGCTGAAACCATTGCCAGTCTGAAGAAATTAGGTGTTTCACTCAAGATTATTACCGGTGATAATCATCTTGTGGCAGCCAGCCTGAGCAAAAAAATGGCCTTATCAAATAATAAAATTCTGACCGGACCGCAACTTCATCAAATGAGCGATACCGCCCTACTCCGGCAGGTAGGATCGGTTGATGTTTTTGCTGAAATAGAGCCTAATCAGAAGGAACGTATTATCATTGCAATGCGTAAGGCGGGTAATGTTGTTGGATATATGGGAGACGGTATTAACGATGCCTCGGCACTTCATGCTGCTGATGTTGGGATTTCTGTAGATACTGCTGCCGATGTGGCAAAGGATGCTGCCGATATTGTATTACTTGAAAAGGACCTTGGCGTACTGATTGAAGGTGTACGTGAAGGAAGAACAACTTTTGCCAATACGCTGAAGTATGTTTTTATGGCTACGAGTGCCAATTTTGGAAATATGTTTAGTATGGCAGGACTGTCCCTGTTTATACCATTTCTTCCGTTATTACCGAAACAGATCTTACTCACCAACCTGTTAACCGACTTCCCTGAAATGACTATTGCCACCGATAATGTTGATGATGAAATGATCAATTATCCCCGGCGGTGGGATATCAAGGCTATCCGTAAGTTCATGATTACTTTTGGACTGGTCAGTTCAGTATTTGATTATCTCACTTTTGGTCTGCTTTTACTCGTACTTCATGCCCGGGAGGGGGAATTCAGAACGGGCTGGTTTTTAGAATCTGTTATTTCAGCATCAGTCATCGTGCTGGTTATCCGGAGCCGGAAACCTTTTTTCAGGAGCCAACCTGGAAAATATCTGTTAATTGCGACATTATCGATAGCGGTTATAACCTTGATCTTTCCGTACACTCCATTGGGAACCGTTTTTGGATTCAGCCCGCTCAGCCTTTCAACCTGTATACTAATAATGCTAATTGTGGTGATTTATATTTTTACTGCTGAAATCGTAAAAACGATTTTTTATAAAAAGGTCAAATTCTGAGCCGAATGTGGGAATATTACAACCCTTTTCTGAAATTGTATAACACTTTCAGCTCATTATGGATTCACCTTTGTTTGGTGATTATTCAGTCACCAAACAAATTTCTTTAAAATGAAAACACTAAAATTTTTTGGATCAGGCAAATTGTTGACAACAATCCTTGTGCTCTTTATGTTATTTGGATCAACACTCCTTTCTTCGTGTGTTGCAACTGTTCGTACACCACGCTATTCCGGGTCTGCTGTTCTTATTGAAGGGCAAAGCCATAATGGCCGGCGGGACCGTAACGAGCGGCGTAAGGCGAGACGTGATCAACACCAAAGAGATGAGCATCATGATTAATCTTTAGTTTTACAATTAGTACAGTTGTTTATCCTATTACCCTGGAAATGAGAGTTTACATCAGTTTTTTTACCCTTTTTATGCTTGCGGCTTTAATCATCAATGCTCAGGATATATTTACACCACCTCTTAAGCCTGTAACCGCATATAAAGATGGGGAAACTCTCACCTATCAGATAAAATATGGATTTATCGTCGGTGGGATTACTACCCTTTCACTCAGCGAGGCGGTTTATAATGATAAGGAAGTCTTTCATGCCAAGGCGATTGGACAAACAACAGGTATAGCCAATGCAATTTATGGAGTAAAAGATGTGTACGAAAGTTGGTTTGACAAAAAAACCACTTTTCCTTATAAACAGGTACGAAACATCAAAGAGGGACACTACACCACTTATAACGAAGTTACCTACAACCGGAAAAATAATACGGTAAATTCGCAATTATCTGGGATACACAAGGTGCCTGAAAAGATTCTTGATCTGACTTCCACATTTTATTACCTGAGAAGGGTCGATTTTTCCAGGATGAATGTAGGCGATGTAGTTTTTGTGAACATGTATTTTGCCGACGAAATATTTCCTTTTCGTCTAAGATACGGAGGGAAAGAGATCATTCGCACCAAATTTGGTAAAATTAGTTGTCTTAAAATTAGCCCGGTAGTTGAAGTGGGACGCATGTTTAAAGCGCAGGATGATCTAACCATTTGGTTTACTGACGATAAAATGCGCTTACCTATATTGGTGCGGATGGACATTAGTGCCGTTGGTTCTGTTTTATTGAAACTGATAAAATGTGAGAATACCGTATCCCAAATGATGGTACAGAATCAATCTTCCATTTTTGACCCCTCTACAAATCTCCCCAAAAGTGAGACTTCAGATTCGCTTACTAATAAACATCAGCATATTAAATCTCAATAACCATGGGCTTCCGCTGAACTCACGCCGAAGTCCACGGTTAGGAATAAGCGGAAACGCAGCCCCTAAGGGTTGAACAACTAACGTATTATATATCGAATTTTCTAGTTTGCAGGCGAGTCACTTTTAGTCGCTTTAGCTTTTTTCCTGAAAAATCCACGTAATAAAATATTGTGTTGTGCGGCTTCGAGGTCTTCATCCAATTTTTTGGAGCTGCTATCCAGGTTAAGAATTGTCTCCTTTAATTTGGCTCCTGCCTCTTCATCATGCAACAATACCCCGATGGAAGACTTCGGATTATTCCCTGCCTTTTTAAGATTTGATATGAAAAGCGTTGCAGTGTCAGCTATTTGGCGGAATCTGGCAACAGACGCTTTAACAGAATTAAAAACAAGGGTATCTGTCGTCAGTTCATTCGCCAGTGTCCCCTTTTTATTAAGTCCTGAACTAAAAGTGGCCAATGAACCGGCAAGTTGTTGTGCTTTTGCTGCAGCATTCTGAAGTGATAAAGTTGCATTATTGATGTTTGTATAGACTGAGTTGTCATTTAATAATTTTCCGATTGTCCCTTCGCCTGCCGCTAACCTGTTACTGATTATTTTAAGATCAGTGGTGATCGACAAAAGGTTTTTGTTATTATCCTGCAGGGTATTAATCATATCCTCAGAAGTAAACGTTTTTTCTACTGATAATGTGTCTCCCTCTTCAACTTCAGCTGATTGTTCTGTGCCTCCATAAATTACCAGTATTTTATTTCCGATAATCCCGTCGGTGCCTAGTTTTACCTTGGCGTCTTTACGAATATATTGCCTTGCCTTTATAGCAATATTGAGACTAACTTCGATTTGTGATTTCCCAGAAAATTCCAGACTACTAACAGTACCGATTTTCACACCTGAGAACCAAACATTATTACCTCTTTGCAATCCACCTACATCGCTAAAATGCGAAACAAGTCTCATTTTCCGGTTAAAAGTTTCGCGAAGATCGCCAACGATCAGGATTCCTGCCAATAGGAATACCAATCCTGTAAAAATAAAAACTCCTACTATTATTGCCCGTTTATTCGGTGATTCATTCATGGCTTATTGTATAAAATTGTAATTATAAAACCCTCTTAGCTGATCGTCATCAGTATCGAATACCTCATCAAATTTTCCGATTTTCAAAAATTTTCCTTCGAATAGCATGGCAATCCGGTTTGCAGTATTTTTTGCACAGGTCAGATCATGGGTAATAATCAGAGAACTGGTGTTATATTTTTGCTGAACTTCATTAATCAACTCAATGATTTCAGTACTTGTGAGGGGATCAAGACCTGAGGTCGGTTCATCATAGAGCATTATTTCGGGTTTAAGAATTAAGGTGCGTGCAATGCCAATACGCTTGCGTTGTCCACCTGAAAGGTCAGAGGGCATTTGCTTAAGTTTATCTCTTAGTCCCACAGCATCAAGTACTTCCATGACGGCATCATCTACTTTACCTTTACTGAGATTTTTTACATTCATGGTTAAGGGAAAAGCAAGATTCTGGTAAACATTCATACTGTCATATAAAGCACTGCTTTGAAATGAAAATCCAATTCGCAATCGTATCTGATCCAATTCTTTACTTCTTAATTCCGCTACATTACTTCCCAGCACTAGCACTTCCCCTTTATCAGGTTTAAGTAACCCGATAATAATTTTTATCAGTACAGACTTTCCGGTTCCGGATTTACCAAGTACAGCCACGTTTTCCCCTTTAAAGAGATTTAAGTCAATTCCTTTTAAAACCTCCAGATCGCCAAATGACTTGTATAATCCTGAAATTGATATTACTGATTCGTTTCTATTGACGGTATGTTGTGTCATAGTTTACCGGGCTTTAAAAATATCGGATCCAATTGGTCATCTGAACGATAATAACCTCCTCAATAAATATAAGGAACATGGCAAGCACTACAGCCTGGTTTGCCGCGTTCCCGACTCCACGTGTTCCCTGTGTGGCATTAAAACCCTTGTAACACCCCACAATCCCTATGGTGAATCCATATACGACTGTTTTGACTACCGAAGTAATGATGTCCAGAAAGTTGATGGTTTTAAATGCATTTTGATAAAAGCTGATCAGGCTGCTCGTTTCTTCAGCATGAACATTTAAGTAGGAGCCATAAAGTGCGACAAAACTGCAATACAATGCCAGGACGGGAATGGTGATGGTCGTGGCTAAAACCCGCGTAACTACCAAATATTTAAAAGGGTTAATTGCTGATACTTCCATTGCATCTATTTGTTCAGTTACTTTCATGGAGCCAAGTTCAGCGCCTATACTTGAGCCTACCTTACCTGCACAAATCAGGGCTGTCACCAACGGACCCAATGCTTTTATAATTGCAATTCCAATTAAGGACGGGAGCCAGGATGTTGCCCCAAATTCTTCGAGTGAGGGACGCGATTGTTTTGTAAAAACGATACCGACAATAAATCCGGTCAGGGAGATTAACGCCAACGATTTTAAACCCACTTCAAAACTTTGATTGATGACCTCCCGTAAATGAATCGGCCTTTTAACCACCTCTTTAAAAAAGCGGGCAGTAAATCTGAAGGCATCATTGATTCCGGTAAAGTAGTCATCAAGCCCTTTTGAGAATAAAAATTCTTTGGTGTAGTTTTTAACCATTTAGCTTTCTCATATCAATGTACCAAAGATGAATACAACTCAAACACCAGGTGTTATATAGTTTTTGAATTAATTTACATGATTCACACCTCAGAGAGAGCAGTTTCAGATTTCAAATTAGTGGAATTGTTTATAAATGTGTGAAATATGTAATTCTTTAGAATTTTTGTGTAACAAAGATCAGAATATGTGGGCCCACCTTTGTACGTATTAAATAACCCCTTTAAAACATGAAAATGAAAAAAGCTGCTGCTTTCGAACAAACAAAATGGGCCATCGATCCTGCTCACAGTGAAATTGGCTTTAAAGTAAGACATTTGATGATTGCTCATGTCAGAGGTATTTTCAAAACATTTGATGCAAGTATTTTCACTACCGGATTCGACTTTAGAACTTCCGAAGTTGATCTCTGGATCGATGCCTCAACAATAAATACTGGTGATGTGAAACGTGACAGGCATTTAAAAAGTCGTGATTTTTTTGATGTCAAAAAGTTTAAACAAATTACATTCACATCAAGCACAATAGTGAAAGCAGATAAAGGTGGCAATCATGAATTGTGGGGAGAATTAACCATGATGGGAATTACCCATAACGTAAAATTAAATGTGCAGTTTGGCGGTATTTTAAACGATCCCTGGGGAAATGAAAGGGCTGGATTTTCCGTTACCGGAAATATTAAAAGGTCTGACTGGGGACTTACCTGGAATGCAACCACCGAATCAGGCGGATTAATGGTAAGCGATGAGGTCTCGATATCCTGTGAAGTTGAGCTGACAAAAATTGGTCAGAAAGTCTTGAATATGCATTTGGACTAAATACCAATGGATTAACTGCTAATGAGGATTTATTATTGTCCACAATATGAACGCCCAATTAAAAAAGAAGAGTCACAGATCGGTTTGGCCGGCACGGTGGAAAAAGATATTCTCAGCAGCTACTGTTGTAGTATTCTTTATGCTCATATCTGTTTTATTTTTAAGCCTTATCCCCTGCCCGACAGATTTGCCTGATGAAGCCCGGTTGCACAGTTCTGCACAAATCAGTTCAGGTACAGGGATCATCCTTAATTATGACCAATTAACAAATAATTCCCGGGAGCCAAAATCCTCCTGTGTTTTAATTAATTCTTTAAAATCAGAATCCGCCCGGCTCGAAATTTACCATGGTGAGGACCTATTTCAAACTCCTGATGCAGGAAACCGGAGAGTAAGTATTGATAAAAGCACCACTCCCGGATTCGTTTGCCGGTGGCTTTTGCATTTTCATCGGGATCATAAATAGAACTGCAATTAAAATTGAAAATGAGTTATTCCATCTTATTACTTTCTATAAAGTGTGAATGTTGTAACTCTTTGCAGAAATTGTGTAACGGTTTGAGAGAATAACAGAGTCAACTTTACTTCGTGAAAATTCATTCACAATTTTAGATAAAACAAAATGAAAAAGTTCATTTTTTTAATCAGTCTCGTAGGGATACTAATAGTCTTAAATTCCTGCTCAGCAACAGGATACGTTGCAACAGAGCCGGGATATGTGGAATACTCCAGGCCAGTCCGACCAAGTGACATGCATGTCTGGATTGACGGTGATTGGCTGTGGAACGGTCAAACCAATATGTATGTTCAGGGGAAAGGATCCTGGCAGAAACCAGTTCGTGGTCGCCACTATGTAAAAGGCAATTGGGCAGTTACTTCAAAGGGACATCGTTGGAATGCGGGATCCTGGCAGAGATAAGAATATCTGGGAGTTCAAATTACCCGATTTATATAAAACCTGTCCCATTTTACCGGGGCAGGTTTCCCCAACCCACTCACGATACACAGCCTCTTCGACCTGGACAAAATTATACAGCTTCTTCGATTATAAACACAATTTTAATAAATCTCAAGATGAAAAAGGTATTGATTGCTCTGGATTATGATCCAACAGCACAAAAAGTAGCAGAAATGGGATTTGAGTTGGCTCAGTCAATGAAGGCTGAGGTGATTTTGCTTCACGTCATAGCAGACCCGGTGTACTATTCTTCAATGGATTATTCTCCGATTATGGGGTTTACAGGTTACCTTAATACCGATCCGTTGCAGTTTGACGCAATCGGGATGCTGAAAACTGCATCACTGAATTTTTTGGATAAGTCCAGAATTCATCTTGGTGACAGGACGATTGAAACGATTGTTGAGGATGGCGATTTTGCTGAATCGATATTAAAGACAGCAAAACAACTGCATGCCGATCTTATTGTCATGGGCTCGCATAGTAAAAAATGGCTGGAAAATATTGTCATGGGAAGTGTTACTGAACAGGTTCTGCGCCAGACCACAATCCCGCTTTATATCATTCCTACCAGGAAACACTGCTAATTACTTTTATTTATATCAATTAATATTAAAAACTACAAAATGAGAAAGACTATTTTTTTTGGAATCTTAATGATTTTCACATTGACCACAACAATGACATTTGCAGCTAAAACTGACCTGAAGACTGCAACAGAAACTACCGCCATATTGGCTAAAACAGAGACTAAACTTTCAGCAGAGGAAGAAGCTCTTCTATTTAAACGGGTTGAAGAGATTCGCAATATGGATAAATCGGAAATGACCTTCTCAGAAAAACGTGAACTGAGAAAAGAACTCAGGGGAATTAAAGAAAATGTACGTAAAAATGGTACAATCATCTATATCAGTGGTGGAACTATTTTGGTTATTATCCTTATTCTGCTTTTGATTTAATCCCATTTCCTTTTCATCCTGGGATGAGTGGTAATTGGCAAAATGAAGGCCAATGCCCAATCCCAGGATATTTATTATCCGGGAATTCTATTATTTCATCGCAAATTATAGCTCCTAACCATCCTGAAAGTGAGAATAGACCAGCTGTCTTCAGAGTACTTTATTAACAGAAATGAAAAAAAATCGCTGAGCGTAAATAACTTGAGGACACATTTCCGAACTACCCTATTCAGGCAACTTGTGATCCTGGTTCTGCTCACAACCGGAACCCATTTTCAGGCATCATCACAGAAATATTTTCAACAGGAGGTAAATTATCGAATGCAGGTTACACTGGATGATAAGCAAAATGAATTAAATGCCTTTGAAACAATAGAATATATTAACCGCTCTCCCGATACACTTCAATTCCTATATTTTCATCTTTGGCCAAATGGGTATTCAAACAATAAGACCGAATTAGCAAAGCAATTACGCAGCACGAATGGTAAAGGAAAGTTGTTTAAAAATCCGGAACTTAGAGGATTTATTGATTCTTTGGACTTTAAGGTGGATGATCACCAGGTTAAATGGAATTTATTGCCGGGTCAGCCGGATATTTGCAGGTTAGCCCTTAATCAAGCCATTATGCCGGGTGAAACTATAAAAATCGCAACACCCTTCCATGTAAAAATTCCGAAAGGGGGAACCTCAAGGTTAGGTCATATTGGGGAATCTTATCAGATTTCACAATGGTATCCCAAGCCAGCAGTTTATGACAGGTCAGGATGGCACCAGATGTCCTACCAGGATCAGGGTGAATTTTACTCCGAGTTTGGGAATTTTGATGTAAGCATTACACTTCCGGCTAATTATGTTGTGGGTGCAACCGGGAATCTGCAAAATGATCGTGAGGCCGAAATGCTTGATAGACTTGCTGCCGACACCACCTGGATGGCGACCTGGGATTCGAGGGACCTGAAATTTCCCCCTTCGTCAAAACAAATCAAAACTCTCCGATATACTCAAACCAGAATACATGATTTTGCATGGTTTGCCGATAAGCGGTTTCATATATTAAAAGGTAAAGTAGTGCTTCCTGATTCAGCAAGGGAAGTGACCACATGGGTAATGTTTACTAACCAACAGGCAAATTTTTGGAAGGATGCGATACCTTATTTGAATAATTCAATTTTACATCTTTCAATATGGAACGGCGATTATCCTTATTCCAGTTTTATCGCAGTTCAGGGAGCACTCGGTGCTGGTGATGGAATGGAATATCCTGGTATTACGGTAATTGGCAAAGTAAAGGATACGTATACACTGGTTGAAGTAATCGCACACGAGGTTGCTCATAATTGGTTTTACAGTGCCCTTGGATCAGATGAGCGAAGATATCCGTTTATGGATGAAGGAATTACCAGTGCCAATGAGGTGCGGTATATGAAAGTGAGATATCCGCAAAAGAAGCTATGGGAAATCTACACTAACAATAAAAAGCTGGCAAAATTCTTTCATATTGATCAAATGCCCATTAAATTGATGAGCGAACTCGAATGGCTGGCCCAGGCCCATAATAACCTCGAACAATCAATAAACCTGCAGGCCTCAGATTACAATACGATGAATTACAGCCTTATTATTTACACAAAGGCAGGATTGGGATTCAATTATCTTAGAGCTTATCTTGGAGATTCACTTTATGATTCTACGATGCATGACTATTATCGCCAGTGGAAATTTAAACATCCTCAGCCTGACGATCTGCGCAAATTATTTGAATACGATACAGGAAAGGACTTGACCTGGTTTTTTGGTGACTTTTTAGGTACGACCAAAAAAATGGACTATAAAATGGTACGCTGGGATAACCAGAAATTGCTGATTAAAAATAATGGAGAGATATCGTCTCCGTTGGTAATTTCTGGTATGATCCGGAATTCGGTTTATATTGAAAAATGGATCGATGGTTTTAAAGGCCACAAATGGATAGAAGTTCCACCAGGTAACTACACTGAATTGAAGATCGACCCCAGGCATGTTACACCCGAATTATACAGGCTTAATAACAACATTCGTAGATGCGGCATCTTTCCTAAAGGTGATCCAATCCGAACTCAACTCTACTTTTCACTTGAGGATCCCGAAAAACGATATTTAATGTATTTCCCAGCACTTAACTGGACCAGAGAAAACGGATTTATGATTGGTCTGGCACTCCATAACGGGTTCCTTACCCCAAAACCTTTCGAATATTTTGTAATGCCGTTTTATACACTCAATAATTCAGGTTTTGCCGGATTTGGAAAAATGTCTTACAATATTACTCCATACAATAAGCTGGTACGGTTGGCAACCATCTCCATGGAAGGAACCCAATTCGGCGCTCCCGGAAATCAGAATTATCACAAGATGAAGGCCGGATTTGACCTTTTCTTCAGGAATAAACATGTGAATAACTTCATAACTCAAAAAATATATGGAAACTATATTGCGGCATCCGATTTTTTTCAGATTGAAAATCAGGAGCAGGCGGAAATGAGATATTATCTTCAATTTGGATACCAGTTGGAAAAATCAGGACTTATAAATCCTTATAGATTGTTGACTTCCTTCGAGTCTGGCCAATCATTTGCCAAAACATCGGTTGAGTTTAATTACAAATTAAGCTATTACGGAAAGAGAAATGGCTTGGATATCAGACTCTTCGCCGGGACAATGTTTAAAAGGAATCTGGATATTCCATTCTATTCATTATCTGCCAGTGGCAGAAGTGGGCGCGATCTATATCTTTACCAGGGGACCTATCCTGATCGGTTTCGTAGTTTTCCTACCAGCTTTTGGTCAAGGCAAATGACTTTTACTGAAGGTGGCCTGGTATCACCTGTAAATGAAAAACTTGGATACAGCCGTTGGCTTCTCTCCTTATCTGTCTCGAGTAGTCTACCTGAAAAAATAAGCAGGATTCCGGTAAAACCCTTTGCCAACCTTCTTTTAAATGATTATGGTATGGGTTTGGGCAATGATTTGCCACTCTTTTGTGAGGCCGGTCTGAAGGCCGGATTATGGAACTTCTTTGAGATCTATATTCCAATGGTTGTTTCCGGGAACATAGAAACAATCACCGGTTCATTTAAGGACAGGATCCGAATTGTTTTCAATCTTGATTCATTTAATCAGGCAAAATTGAATTCGGGGATTGGTATTCAAATCAGGTAGTAGCAGATAATTTTAAGGGATATCAATTTTAGTATGAATAAAATGAGAGATATAAAAAGTTCTGAAAAGAGCGAGGTAGTCGGGAAAGAAAAGGAAGACGGGAAAAACGATCAGCTTCAAAGAGAGGATTTCATTATCGGGGATCCTAAGCATAAGCCTCATTGGAAACGCATACATCACACCTGGAGTTTTTGGATATTTTTGGTTTTGATGTTAACTGCGATCCTCTATTACATCATGACCGTTGATTTTGCATTTGCTCCCCGCATTCAACAGAAGCCTGAAAATAACAGAGCATTTTAATTATTTACAACTAAAAAATTACAAAACAATGAATCCAAAAGAAATTTTAGACACTGCTAAAGCGCTGGTTTCTGACAGCAAAGGGATATTGGCAATGGATGAAAGTAATCCAACCTGCAATAAACGATTTGCAGCTTTGGGAATTCCCAGGACAGCAGAACTAAGGCTTTCCTACCGGGAAATGCTTATAACCACACCAGGCCTCTGTGAAAGCATCAGTGGCGCGATTCTTTATGATGAGACTATACGCCAGCATCTGAATGATGGCACCCCTTTTATCAAAGCTGTCGTTGATGCAGGAATTATTCCAGGGATCAAGGTTGATGCAGGTGCAAAAAATTTGGCAGGGCATCCCGGGGAAAAAATTTCCGAAGGATTGGATGGATTAAACGACCGTCTTGCCGAATATTTTAAAATGGGTCTCCGTTTTGCGAAATGGCGTGCAGTGATTGCAATAGGCAGCGGCATTCCAAGTCAGGCATGTATCGAAGCAAATGCGCATGCTTTGGCTCGATATGCTGCACTTTGTCAGGAAGCGGGACTTGTTCCAATTGTTGAGCCGGAAGTGCTCATGGAGGGAGACCACACCATTGAACATTGTTACGAGGTCACAGAGGAGGTGCTTCATACCGTTTTTGAGCAACTTTACACCCAAGAGGTAAAATTGGAGGGAATGATCCTGAAAGCCAGTATGGTATTACCCGGATTAACTTGTCAAAAGCAAAATACAGTTGAGGAAGTGGCTGAGGCTACCGTGAAGTGCCTGTTACGAACTGTCCCTGCTGCAGTGCCAGGCATTGCATTTTTATCCGGGGGTCAGTCAGCAGAACTGGCATCTGAACGCTTAAATAGCATGAATGTCAGGTTTAAGTCTCAGATTCCCTGGGCACTCTCATTTTCTTTCGGACGTGCCCTGCAACAACCCGCTATCGAAATCTGGAGCGGGAATAACCTCAATTCGCCAGTAGCACAAAAGGCGCTTTATCACCGCGCCAATTGCAACCGGGCTGCTCGTCGTGGAAAATATAATAACGATATGGAAAAGAACGATGAAAAATAATATTAATAATTCAGATTTGCCGGGACATCAGTCAGGAGAGGCAGAAAAAAATAATATTAAGGGATACCCTTCTTACCCTGAGAACGAAGATATTTTCAACAATTCATTGATAGATATAGAGATAAATCCTGAAGATATATCTGAAAATAAAGATTCTCCAAATTATAATGAAACAGGGATTTCCAACGAAAAAAATTGTAACGATGATGAGTCGGGTGACTATTTAGACATTCCTGGGACTGAAATGGATGAAGATGATGATGAAAATATTGGAACCGAAGATGAAGAAAACAACTACCATAGTTTAGGAGGAGACGATCATGAAAATCTTGAGGAGCATCTTGATGACTAAGATCCGTGAAGTATTTTTCTCAGGGGAAAAGAATAAGCTGGACATAAGGGTACTTATAGTTAAAAATGAAAAATATGAAGCTGTTCAAAAATCTGAGTGCCGGACAAAAAAAAGCACTTCTTAAATTGCCGGCGTACATATCATTACTTGCTTCAACAGATTTAAAGATGGACGAGGCTGAAAAAATGTCTGCTATCAAATTAGCGCATACAAGATCCTTCTCTTGCGAACCACTTCTGGCGGATTTTTATCGTGAGGCTGATCGGAATTTTGAGAAAAATATTGTGCAACTAAATAAAGAATTGCCAAAGGAGATGGAAATCAGGGAAGCAGAGGTCCAAAAAGAAATACGGAATCTTGAGAAGATAGTTTTGAAATTAGGTGATGATTACACATTAGCAATGCAACGCAGCCTGAAAACTTTTAAAGAACATGTTGCTAAAGCTCACCATAGTGTAATTGAAGATTTTATTCTGCCAATTACAATCCCGGGATTAACAGATTAGCAGAAAATAAAAAGGTTTTTTAAAGTCCCTGCAAAAAATATTAAAAGGCTAAGTCGGGTAATTCAAAAGTGGGAATTATGTAACTTATTACTAAAGTTTTGTAACGGATTCCGAAAGCTAACTATTTATCTTTATCGGATTGACAAAATTTAGCCAACACAAAAAAATGACCTTTGTAGACTATTATAAAATACTGGGAATATTAAATACGGCCACATCAAAAGAGATTAAAACAGCCTACCGGAAACTGGCCAGGGAATATCATCCTGATTTGAATCCAAACGACAGGGATGCCAAAAAGAATTTTCAGGAGATCAATGAAGCAAATGAAGTATTGAGCGACCCCGAAAAGCGAAAGAAATACGATCAGTACGCAAAAGACTGGCAACATGCCGATGAATTTGAAAAAGCCAGGCAACAACAATCTTCCGATTCACAAAGGTCCGGTTATTCAGGAGGACAATCAGGAGCAGATTTTTCTGATTTTTTTGAATCTATGTTTGGTGGGGCAGCTTCAGGTAGCAGGGGAAGACAAGCAAGATACCGGGGAGAAGATTACACCGCGGAAATCAACCTCAACCTCATCGATGCCTTTAAAACCCACAAGCAAACCTTATCAGTAAACGGGAAGAGCATAAGAATCACTGTACCTGCGGGAATTGAGAATGGACAAACCATAAAAATTGCAGGCCATGGAGGACCCGGTATTAACAGTGGTCCGAATGGAGATTTGTATATTACATTTTCAATTGCCAATCATTCAAAAATTAAACGTTTGGGAAATCAATTATATACTACAGTTGACCTGAATTTATATACTGCGATACTTGGAGGAGAGATAACCATACTTACCATGGATGGCCAGGTAAAACTAAAAGTGAAGCCCGAAACTCAGAATGGAAGCAAAGTCAAATTAAAAGGTAAAGGATTTCCTGTGTATAAAAGGGAAGGAGAATATGGAGATTTGACGGTCACGTATCACCTGTTAATTCCTGCAAATCTGACCCAAAAGCAAAAAGAATTATTTATCAAATTGTCAGAATCATAGGCTATGGAAACTGAATATTTAATAGCTGTAGCTGAATTTTGTGCAAGTCACAAAATTGAAATTTCATTTATTATTTCATTACAGCGAAACGGACTGATAGTAATTAAGACTATCCATGACGCAGCCTTTATTGATGTTGAACAACTTCCACAATTGGAGAAATTTGTCCGGTTCTACTATGAATTGGATATTAACCTTGAAGGAATTGAGACCATCACCCATTTGCTGAATCGCATAAATACCCTGCACGATGAAATTGCAGATCTCCGAAATAAACTTCGTTTTTATGAATAAATGAGAAAATGGTCAGTGTGCAATCAATATTCTGGAAAATAGCAAAGGCTTTTATTTGGTTGGTCGGAATTTTTGTGCTTATATTCCTGGTAACAGCAGTTTTAATTCAGATTCCTGCTATTCAAAATAAAATAGTTCATTTTGCAACTTCTTTAATCAGCAATAAAACCCATTCGAAGGTTGAAATGAAAAGTGTACGCATTTCATTTCCAAAATCAGTCGTTATAAAAGGCCTATATCTTGAAGATCTTAGAAAGGATACCTTACTTTACCTGGGAAATGCAAAAGTGAATATATCACTTTATGACTTATTTCATCATAAGGTTGCTATAAATTCACTGGAAATGGAAGAGGTAAAGATGAACCTGATCAGCACCGGGACCGATTCCCTTGTCAATTACAATTTTCTGCTGACAGCTTTTAGCGATACGACCAGACAGGCAAATGTTTTACCAGAAACAGCAACCAAATGGACTTTCAGCCTTAAACAGGTGACTTTGAAAAACCTGCAGCTTCTTTACAATAATAAATATGTCGGAATAAATGTGATATCATGGCTCAAAAATCTGAACCTGAAAATGGATCAGATCGATGCCGTGAAATCAGTTTACAATATTGATCAATTACTGATTGATGGCGCCACTGCCAATATTCTGATTGAAAAATCCAAAAATTCACAAAACAATAAATCCGGAAGTTCATTACCAAGGATAACAGCAAATAAGATTGAACTCCACAATTCTTCGATTAGCTACGCCGATTCAATCACGAAAATGGCTATTATGGCTGTTATCAATGGATTTGAGTTAAAAAATAGCGCGGTCGATTTGCAAAACGAAATGGCTTCGGCAGATAACATAGCTTTATTAAAAAGTGATATTCAGTACCGAAAATTTGGTTCTGGAGAATCTACATCAAAGCTGGTTGCAGATTCTGCTGAATCAGCAAATACCGACTGGAAAGTCAGGCTAAAGAGCATTCAGTCAGTTGACAATTCGGTTACTTACCTCTTAATTGATAAGCCTGCTATAAGACATGCATTTGATGTGAATCACCAGGTTTATAAACATCTGGCATTTAATGCATCAGATTTTTATTATTCTTCAGATCAGACCAATTTTTTCATGAAAAACTTCACGGTGGTTGATCAAAACAGTCTTTCAATTGCCGGGTTCGAAACCGATTTCAGGATGGATGGGCATTCCATCACAGTAAAAAACCTGAAAGCAAAAACTACCAGCTCTTCTATTGATGCAGATTTAAACCTTCAATATACTTCAGTGGAAACTTTACTGGATTCATTGCAATTCAGCAGTTTAAAATTAAATATTAAAAATGCTACTGTCAAAACTTCCGACATCCTCTATTTCAAACCGGATCTCAACGAAATGCCCTTTTTTAAGGATAGCCTGAATGTCACATCCATTTCCGGAAATATTAGCGGAAAGATCAATAATCTTCACGGAGAAAAACTATTACTCAAAACCGGAGCAAATACGATTTTAAACACCGATTTTACGATCACCGGATTACCTGAATTTAAAACATCAGTATATAATTTTCCCAATCTGGGAATCAGCTCAGGAAAGAAAGATATCGAGATGTTTGCCGGTTTGTCTGTTCCGCTAAGTATAGATCTCCCTGAAAATATCGGTATGCAGATGGCTTTTAAAGGAAGGATAAAATCCTTTGAATCGACTATATACCTAACCAGCAGTTTTGGTGATGCAAATCTTGTGGCTTCTGTCGATCCGGGAGAGAATTTCAAAGGAAGGTTGATCCTCACCGGGTTTGATTTGGGAAGTTTGTTAAAAGATAAAGCATGGTATGGACCGGTTTCATTAAACGCTGATGCGAATGGCCAGGGACTGGATTTCGAAACAATAAAGGCCAAATTCAATGCCGAGGTGACTCAGTTTAATCTGAATAATTATACCTATAAAAACCTTAAAATGGTGGGGGATGTTTCCGGTAAAATTTTAGAGACGAAAATAATCCTGAAAGATAAAAATGCGGCTTTCGAACTGGATGGGCAGGTAAACCTGAATGCCGGTCAGGAACATTATAAATTTAAACTAAATCTACAGGGAGCAGATCTTCACAAACTCAATTTTACCGGCGATGACCTGCAATTAGGGTTCGTCGCAACAGCTGATTTTACCGGTGGAGGGGTCAAAGTTTTAACTGGTAAAGCTGGAATCACCAACGTGTTTATTGTTCACCGTGGGAAACGACATCTGCTCGATTCCTTTTTAACCGCTTCGGCAAATCTGCCTGCCAGTGAGGAACTGAACACCGGCAACGCACTTGTCGGTATAAAATATGCAGGCAATGTTTCACTTGTCGCAATTCCTGATATGCTTCGACAATACATTAATAAGTATTTCCCATTTTCAGATTCAAATCAGCAATTAAATATAAGCGACCAATCTCAGTTTACTTTCGGGATCCAACTCCGGTACAACCCGATTCTGACGGAAGTTTTTTTCCCTGAGTTAAAGGAATTTGAACCGGGAATTATTGAAGGGAGTTTTGATAATCGGAAAAGCAACCTGAAACTTAATGCAACCCTAAAGAAAGTGGTTTATGGAGCTACTGAAGTCAAGGATTTTGCAGTGGAATTAAATGGCGATCAGACAGCAATAAAATTCAAATTCTATTGCGGAAGTATTTCAAATTCCCTGGTCAGTCTGGACCATTTAATGATCGACGGGAAAGCGACAGACAACAAAATAAGTACCTCCGTTTCGTTGATTGATGAAAAGAAAAATAAAAAATTAGTTTTAAGTTTTATAACGGTAAAGGATAAATCCAATTTCAAGTTTATACTTGATCCTTATGGTTTTTATCTGATGAATAATCGCTGGGACATTGCTGCTGATAATTTTATTGAATTTGGTGACGAGGGATTTCTGATTCATCGTCTCTTTATGAAAAATGCTGAATGCCAGGTAAATATTGCTTCTGTGCATGACCGATTCAATGATGACCAGAACATTGCTTTCCGGAATTTTAAACTTCAGGACATTTCAGGAATCATAAAAAAGGATACCGGTTTGATAAAAGGTACGGTTGACGGAGATCTATTGCTTAAAAGGGTTAACAATTCCTATGGATTAATTGCAGATGCTAAAATAGTAAATTTGACTGTCAGTAACATACCAATCGGAAACCTATCCGTAAAGGCGGATAACACGACTACGGTGAAATTTAATATTGCAGCAAATATATCGGGCCCGGACAATAACCTTTCGGCGAATGGTTACTTTATTCCAAATGGAGGCGACCAATCCATCCACATTAAAACAGTGATTCAATCACTTTCGTTAAAAACGATTGAAGCATTCTCTATGGGGACATTTACAAAAGGATCAGGAAATCTGACGGGCAATCTATTGTTTGAAGGAAATAGCAGAATACCCGAGATAACGGGCGAACTGCTCTTTAGCAATGCGTTTTTTACACCCGCATTTCTAAATAACCCACTGGAATTAAGGCATGAAGCCTTAAAGTTTGAAAAAGATGGAATCTATTTCAATGCCTTCACCATTTTAGATGCCCATCAGCACCCGGCCACCATTAACGGTGAGGTTAAGATGAATCATTTCAGCGATTTCAGTTTTGCATTAAAGGTGAACACCAGTGATTTCTTGCTGTTTAATACAACAGTTAGCGACAATAAAGAATTCTATGGAAGGATGATCATCGACAGTAATCTTGATATATCCGGACCTATGGCACTTCCGGTTGTGAATGGTAAATTTAAAATGAAGAAAGGCTCCAACTTTACGGTTGCTGTTCCTGAGGATAGACTTACTACCGATAAAGGTGAAGATGTTGTCGAATTTGAAACGGGATCCAAACTTAATCCGATATTAAACCAGGCGAATAAAAATAGACTGACAAAAACAACTCTGAAGGGATTTGATGTTTCTTCCATTATTGAAATTGACAAACAGGCAACTCTCAGGTTATTATTGGATCCAGCTTCAACAGATTCGTTGGTGGTCAGGGGGGAGGCTGCATTAAGTTTTGCCATTGACCGAAGCGGCAAAATGAGTCTTACCGGTTCCTATAATTTAAATGATGGAAGTTACCTTGCTTCGCTTCAATCAATCATAAAAAGGAAATTTATTATTGATACCGGAAGCACCATTATCTGGAATGGAGACCCATATGATGCTGATATTGTAATCAATGCAAGGTATGCTGTAAGGGCTTCACCTTTTGATCTGGTGGCAAATCAGCTATCGGCCGTAAATGAGGCTGATATAAACGGATATAAGGAGAGGTACCCGTTTTTGGTTATATTGAAATTGCGCGGCAAGATTCTACATCCTGAAATCAGCTTTGAAATTCAGTTGTCACCTGAAGACAAAGGAATATTAAATGGAGCGGTCGATCAAAAACTAGGTATGTTAAATGAAGATCCGTCAGCATTAAATAAACAAGTTTTCGCCTTGCTTGTTTTGGGGCGATTTTTACAGGAAAACCCGCTGCAATCAGAATCTAATAGTGCATCAACGATAGTTCGGGCAACAGTGGGTAAATTTTTATCACAACAATTAAATCAGTGGAGTTCGAAAGTAATACCCGGCGTAGACTTAAATTTTGATATTCAATCCTATAACGATTACCAGACAGGAACAGTCCAGGGGAGAACCCAGGTTGATATTGGTTTAAAGAAGCAACTATTCAATGAGCGTCTGAATATTCAACTTGGAGGTTCGGTTGATGTGGAAGGGACAACTGCAGGTCAAAATTCGGCAAGCGACATTGCCAGTGATATAACTGTGGCCTATAAATTGACAAAAGATGGCCGTTTCAGTCTGAAAGGCTATAGACATAACAAATATGAAGGGGTTATTGACGGTCAGCTAGTGGAAACCGGTGTCGGGGTTTTATTTGAGCATGACTTTAATAAATGGAAAGAATTCTTTAAATCGTCCAAAAGCAAAAGTGAACCATTGAAAAAAGGGAAAAGTAATGAAACCGTCAATCCGAAATAGATATTTCCTGATTTTCAATTTCCTGCTTCTGACAGCATGCAGCGGCATCAGGCATTTACCTGCAGGAGAAAAGCTTTATACAGGAGCTGATATTGTGCTGGAATCTACAGACAAAATAAATAGCCAGTTTGTTAAGGCTACCGCTGAAGAAGGTGTTCGTCCACTACCAAATAAGGTTTTTCTGGGCATGCGTCCGAAATTGTGGTTGTTATTGACTGCCGGGAGTACTCCTAAAAATAAATTGCAAAAATGGTTCAAAAAAAAGGGAGAAGCCCCGGTATTATTGAGTAGTGTTAAACCGGAAGTTACCTCTGCAATCATCGATGCCAGGCTTTTTAATATCGGGATCTTTAAAAGTTATACCGGATTTATAATTATTGAAAAGAAATATACGGCAAAAATAATCTATACCAGCCATATACAGAAGCCTTACTTTTTTAAGGATGTTAATTATGCGATCTCAGATGATAGCTTAAGTCACCTGATCCTGACTGCAAAAAAAGAATCATTTATTAAAAGTGGCCAGGATTATAACCTGGATATTTTAAAAAACGAAAGGATCCGCATCGATGACTTATTAAAAGACCATGGGTACTTTTACTTTAATCCTGATTACCTGCTTTTTAAGGCAGATACTTCAGAAATAAATCATAATGTGAATCTCAAACTTACCTTGAAAGACAGTATCCCAAATACTGCACTGACTGTTTACCGCATAAGAAATGTCACAATAGATCAGGATTATTCATTAACAGAAGACGTTACAGGCGTTAAGAAAGATTCTGCCAGATATCGGAATACGACCTTTCTGTCAAATGAGTCAGAAATGAAGATCAGTCCGGGAGTGCTTTTAAAATCGGTTTACTTCAGGAAAAATGAGCTCTTTTCGAGGAAAAATCAAAGCTTAACCCTTAATCATTTGATGTCATTGAATAATTTCAAATTTGTAAGGGTCAAATTTACAGAGAGTGATACTACCGCAACAGGCTTTTTGGATGTCACCATTCTGATGACTCCCATGCAAAAACACACATTCAAGGTGGACATGGATCTTGTTTCAAAATCAAATAATTATGCGGGCCCTCTTCTGAATTTTAGTCTTTTGAATAGAAATACATTTCATGGGGCCGAATTATTAAATCTGAATATGGCCGGATCATTCGAAACACAAATTAGCGGAGCAGTAAAGAATAGTTATTCCTATTCGTGGAGTCCCAAGCTTGAGTTGACTTTTCCACGATTTGTCGTTCCGTTTAAGATCCGCAGAACAGGAAATATCTATGTTCCAACAACAAATTTTTCAGTTTCTTATAATTATTTGAAAAGAGTCGACTATTTTGATATGCAAACATTTCAGTTTGTGTATGGATATAAATGGAAAAGAAATATCCTTGTGGAGCATGAATTAGATCCTGTTAGTGTGAGTTTGACCTCCATTGGGAACAGATCAGCTGCCTTTAACGATTTACTGAATTCAAACCCTTTTCTGAAACTAAGCTATGAAGAAAAGTTTATTGCAGGAGGAAGTTATTCATATACTTATAATGAACAGGTAATTACAGGGAAAAAGAACCAATACTATTTCCATTTCACTTCGGCGTTTGCCGGAAATGATTTTTCATTGTTAAAATTGATTGCCGGGGAGAAAATTTCATCGGCAAATCCCTCAGGAATTGCTGGTTATGTTTATTCCCAATTTGCAAAATTTAGTTTGGATGGTCGCGGTTATTTCAATTTTATGGATAAGAATAAATTGGCTTTGCGGATCTTTGCCGGAGTTGCCAGACCATTTAGTAATTCTTCGGTTTTGCCTTATACTGAGCAATTTTTTAGCGGAGGGCCTAACAGTATTCGTGCTTTTCAGATTAATTCAGTAGGACCGGGTACCTATTTTCAGAATCCGGGCAACGCTGTATTTCTGCAATTAGGAGGAAATTTAAAACTTGAATCGAATGCGGAGTATCGTTTTAATATTTATCGTTATTTTAAAGGTGCTCTTTTTGTTGATGCAGGAAATGTCTGGATGTTAAAATCAGATCCTTCAACAATTGGAAGTCCGTTTACATTTTCCGGTTTTGCAGATCAGCTTGCAGTCGGAACAGGTGTCGGTTTAAGAATTGATGTCTCCTTTTTCATTTTACGATTCGATCTGGCCATGCCGTTAAGAAAGCCCTGGCTGGAAGAAAATCACAGGTGGGTAACCAACCAGTTCAACTTTGGAAATTCAACCTGGAGAGGTGAGAACCTCATCTTAAATGTTGCTATCGGATATCCTTTTTAGCCGAATAGTAATATCTTTACATGCGATGGAAAACTACTGGAGCTATGCACTAACCGTTTTTATGGCATTTTTTGCCATAATGAACCCTCTTGTTAACATCCCTATTTTCGTTAAGCTGACCGAAGGTATCAATGCGAAGAAAAAAAAGGGAATTGCAAAAACTGCAAATGTGGTTGCTTTTCTGATCGTATTTGCCTTTATCGTAGCAGGTAAGTATATTTTCGAGATTTTTGGCTTAACCATACCTTCATTTAAAGTATTTGGGGGAGTTCTGATCTTTTATATTGGATTTGATATGCTGCAATCAAAGAAAACAGGCCCACATTTGAAGGACAAACCTGTTTTTGATGATAGCATCGCTATATCCCCATTGGCGATTCCAATTATGGCAGGTCCGGGAACCATTGTTACAGGAATGAATTTTGTGGTGAATGCAGATTTCATTCAGGTATTCATCACAATTATGATCTTTGCACTGATTATATTCTTTACCTATCTGGCCTTTATTTACAGTAATTATATAGTACGACTTTTAGGCGAAAACAATCTTTTGATTATTGGAAAAATTATGGGGATTGTTATTGGAGTGCTTGGCGCAAATATGCTGATCGGAGGAATCAAACTGGCATTCAATATTTAGTATTTAATTAAAAAATACAGTGTCGCGCCGAGCTCAAGAAGGACGCAAACCTATAATTCTCTTCGTTTTTTCTTTGCGTTTATTGAAGTTACCTAAGCACCTAATGTGTGAATCATGTAACCTTTTCCCAAAGTAATGTAACACCTTTAGCTGTAAAGCTTCTCACCTTTGTCTTGTTGGACAAATTAATTCTCAAGGTTCTTCAATAACACAGCCTGGCATGTTCCGGTTCAGATTCTCAGGAAAATGCTTCCGCTATGTTGATACCTTAACCTCTTCAAGGTCGGGCACGAGAGAAACGAATTTTAAATCCGATGAGAACCATTCTTCTGCTAATTTTCTCGAATGTCTTCATGACCTCCATATTATTTCTCGGCTTTGCCGTATTCTTTGCTTTTGCATTTAAAACAACATGACTATTACAACAAATAAAGGGGTACTTAAAATATGAAAACAATACGTAGATATATTGTTGCCTTAATTACCGGATTAATCTGTTTATCAGCCAATGCCCAAACTACATGGTCGCTAAAAGCCTGTATTGATACGGCTTTTAAACAGAATATTTCCCTTAATCAGGAACAACTGGGCACCCAAATTGAGAAAATAAACCTAACCCAGTCCAGGGCTGCCATGCTCCCGAATCTGAACATGAATGATGTGTATAGCTTGAATGCAGGTTCAATAAAGGACCCTTCCACCTCTCAATATACGAGACAAAACATATCAACAAACGACTTTGGAATAAATAGTTCAGTTACGATTTTTAATGGATGGCTGCTTCTAAATACTGTAAAACAGAATAAGCTTCTCTACGAGGCTGGTATGCTCGATGTGGAAAAAACGAAAAACGATATTCTGCTTAATGTAGTGGCAGGATATATGCAGGTACTTATGGATTACGAAGCCATTAGTGTCGCGCAGGCCCAGGTGGATGCCACCACGGTTCAGGTGCGGCAAATCCAACAATTTGTCGATTTCGGGAAGCTGGCTGAGCTGAGTTTACTGCAGATACAATCACAGTTATCATCGGATAAACTACTTAAAGTGAATGCCGATAATCAGTTATTACTGGATAAACTAACATTGCTGCAATTAATGGTAGTGCCTGTAAGAAACGATTTTGACCTACCCCGGATGGAATTAAAGGAGTTGTTTCCGGAAATCCCCATGTCGCCCAATGAAATTGATAAGATCTCTGAAAGTTTTTTGCCACAGATTAAAAGTGCATCCCAGAAAACCGATGCGGCACTCTTTAGTTTAAGAATGGCTGAAAGTGGAATATTACCAAAACTCAGTTTGGGAGGAGCTCTCTTGACGGGCTATACAGGAGCAAAATCAGAACAATTTGGGAGCCAATTTAAAAACAATTTTAGTCAGCAGGTTAGCCTCACGCTGGCTATTCCCATCTTCAACAATCTTATGGTAAGAAGTATTGTGGCGATTGCTAAAATAAACGTCCAGAATGTGCAATGGAACGAAAAGCAAATCAGGAACGATGTGCGGAAGAGTATTGAAATGTTCTATACCAACCAGGTGATGGCAGGGCGAAAGCTCCTTGCAACACAGGAACAAATGGAGCTCGAAAAACGGACCTATTCTGATATGGAAAAAAAGTTCAATGTCGGCGCGATGGGAGTAACCGATTTTTTGATCGAGAAGAACAATTACAATAAAGCTAAAATGTTGCTCATTCAGGCAAAGTACGATTATGTTTTAAAAGCAAAGATGGTTGATTTCTACCTGGGTAAATCCCTGATATTTTAAAATACAACATTACAAAAATGGAAAAGAAAAGGATAAATCCGGTTAGTAAATCCGAAGCAACCCCAAGCATTGAGACGGCAACACCGCCTATGGAACAGCCCGGTAAGTTATGGAACTTTCTGAAACAAAATTATCTTTTGATCATAGGCGTTCTTCTGATCATTATTGCATGTGCCCTGGCCTATCACTGGATATTCGGTAAGCCTGCGGTTATCTATGCAACCGCACCCGTTGAGCGAGGCAATATTGAAAGCACTGTGGTTGCAGCTGGCATTGTGCAACCAATCAAGTATGTCGATGTCGGTGCTCAAACTTCCGGTTTGCTAAAATCGCTTAAGGTTAAGCGGGGAGATCCGGTTGTCAAGGACCAATTGATTGCGGAAATAGATTCGGTTCTAACGGAAACCGCTATTACTTCTGCAAAAGCAACGCTCGAAAATATGACCTCACAACGATCTCTCAAAGAGGCCCAACTTATACTAGCTAAATTGCAGCGAAACCGTAACGATTCGCTCTATACTCACCATTCTATATCGGCGAGCGACCGCGACATCACACAAGCTAATTACGATGTCGCTTTTGCTGATTCAGCTTCGCTTTCTGCACAGATGAAGCAGGCATCTGCATCGGTAAAAACAGCTAAAGCCAATCTTGGATATACCAAAATCACTGCGCCTATTACAGGTGAAATTGTTTCCATTAACCTGTTGGAGGGGCAAACGCTCAACGCCAATCAATCGGCTCCAAATATTTTACGGATCGCTGATCTTGATACCGTTACAGTCTGGGCTCAGGTATCTGAGGCGGATATTGTTCTGGTTAAACCGGGTCAGGATGTCTATTTTACAATCCTTGGGGACACCATTCGGTGGAATGGGAAAGTACATCAAATCCTCCCCACACCGGAACTTATTAATAATGTAGTTTTTTACGATGTACTTTTCGACATTCCAAATCCAAAACGCGAATTGAGAATTCAAATGACAGCCCAGGTCTTCATCATATTGGAGCAGGCTAAGGGAGTTTTGCTTATCCCAACAGCTGCGGTAGGAAATGCCAACGAGGGATCCACCATAGAGATAAAGGTGCTGAAGGGTAACGGAAAGATTGAAGTGCGATCTGTCAAAATAGGGATCAAAGGCGAGATTTTAACAGAAGTCAAAGATGGGCTTGCCGAAAAGGAAAAGGTTGTTATCAGTGAAATTAGGACAAAGAATTCAACTAATAAGAGTGCGTTAAGCGCTAAGAAGGGGCTATGATAAATCAACCACTCCTCGAATTGAAAAGTGTATGCCGCACCTATACCTCTGGCGGGGAACCACTGACTGTTCTCAAAGAGATAAGTCTGATAATTCAGAGTGGCGAATTTGTCGCTATTATGGGGGCATCCGGTTCCGGAAAGTCTACACTTATGAATATTATCGGATGCCTCGATAAACCGTCCAAAGGCACATACTGCATTCGTGGAATTGATGTAGCATCATTAAGCAGTGACGCACTTGCTGCATTACGACGTGATACCTTTGGGTTTATCTTTCAACGTTACAACCTGATGTCGGATCTCAATGCGCTGGAAAATGCGGAAGTTCCGGCGGTTTACCGTGGTATGCCAAAAGAAAAGCGGGAGGCACATGCCAAGGAACTTCTACTGAACCTCGGCCTTGGCGACCGGATACAGCATCATCCGAACCAACTCTCGGGAGGTCAGCAACAGCGCGTCAGCATTGCGCGGGCGCTTATGAATGGCGGTCCTGTAATTCTGGCTGATGAGCCAACAGGTGCGCTTGACAGTCAGGGAGGTAAGGAGGTAATGGCTATTCTTGTGGAGTTGAATAAACAAGGTCATACTATTATTTTAGTGACTCACGACAGCACTATCGCAGCATATGCACACCGGATTGTAAAAATTGCAGACGGAAGTATCACTTCCGAGGAGCAACAAAAGAAAGCAAAATCAATTAATCAGGCTCAAATTGGCAAAACTATAAAAGATGCAAATGCCGGAACTGCTGTAATAGGTGAAGCTCTGAAGATGGCGCTGCGTTCGCTGATAAACAACCGGCTGCGAACCGCTCTGACCATGCTGGGTATTATTATAGGAGTCGCTTCAGTTGTCGCACTTATGGCAATCGGCAACGGGGCCAAGCAGGATGTCATAGAACGCATTCAGGCAATGGGGACAGACTTGCTGACTATTGAACGCGGCCCTCCGGCTGTTCGGGCTTCAGGCGAAATAGTGGTCAGCTTTTTGCCCGAAGATCTGCCATTTATAGCTAATGTACCCGGTGTTTCTTTAGTAGATCCGGAGACTGAGTTGTCTACACTTCTTCGTTTTGGGAACCAGGACCTCACAGTAACAGCTGTTGGAGCCGGGGAAGACTTTCCGAAGGTGCATGATTGGCCACCACAAACGGGCGTTTTCTTCACTGCAGAACACGTAAAACGTTATGCCCAGGTCGTGGTACTTGGCCAGACAGTAGTAACTAATCTATTTCAGGAAGGCACGAATCCGCTGGGTAAATACCTGCTCATTGGAAACGCCCCCTTTTTGGTAATTGGTGTCCTGAGCAGTAAAGGTTCCACCCCGCGCGGAGATGATCTGGACAACTCAGTTTGGTTGCCCTACACAACAGCAGGGGCCCGTATCTTTGGACAACGCTTTTTTAAACACATTATCGTAAGGGTAAAGCCGGATGCCAATATGACTGTGGTGCAGGCAGGACTCCATACCTTGCTGATGCATCGCCACCGCAAGGAAGATTTTAATATCAGGAACATGGCTGATACAATTGCTACGGCCAATGAAACGCAAAATACGCTTACCTACCTGTTGGCTGCGATTGCCGTCATCTCACTGGTAGTTGGCGGTATAGGAGTAATGAACATCATGCTCGTATCTGTCACTGAACGTACTCGTGAAATCGGAATAAGAATGGCAATCGGTGCCCGCAGTTTCGACGTAATGTTTCAATTCCTGACTGAGGCAGTCCTGGTTTGTTTTATTGGCGGATTAGCGGGTATCCTTGTCGGTATTGGAGGTGGACTAGCGGTTTCTGCGCTTGCAGGATGGCGCCTGATTTTCACGGTGGCCCCTGTTCTGATTGCCTTCACGTGCGCTTTTCTGACGGGTATTCTGTTCGGTTATCTCCCTGCTCAAAAAGCTGCCCATCTCGATCCTATTGAGGCGCTTTCCCGGGATTAAAAAGGCAACAGGAATAAGATTTAATGTGTGAATATTGCAACTTTTTAATGAAATCATGTAACTCTTTCCGACTGAAAAGAAGTCACCTTTGATTACATAAATTTAGTTGCAATTTAAATTATAAAACGATGAAAAGGACAATTTACATGCTGGCTTTGATTGCATTTATGGCCGCAACGACTTCGATTTCTTATGGACAGGTCTCTGAAAATAATTCAGTGAGAAATAATGCAAATGTCCGGGAATCCAAAAAAAATGTATCGGATTCAAAAAAGAATTTAAAAGTCGATCAAAAGAAATCAGAACAGGATTACAAGAATTTCAAGAAAGAATCTGATCAGAAATTCAAAAACAATGAACTGAGGATTTCCGAGTTGAAGCAAAAGTATTCCAAACTTCACTCCAAAGAGAAGATGGCTTATAAAAAGGATTTGGCCGTATTGGAACAAAAAAATTCAAAAATGAAGAGAGATCTGGCAAACTACAAAGTTAGCGATGATAATAAGTGGACATCATTTAAACGCGATTTTTCGCGGAATATGGACGGAGTTGGACAATCGCTCAAAGATTTTACAGTGAGAAATTCCAAGTGATTGAATAAAGTAAATTTAACAAAGGCTGGATTGAAACCAGCCTTTGTTAGTTAAAAATCAAATTATGCTACATTTATTTATTCAGATACCAACCTTTATTAAAAGGGTGGTTTCCTTTAGACAGGTACTTCTTCCGTTATTCCTTGTCAGTTATTGTTTGACAAATAGTTTTGCACAACTGTCACCAGGAAAGGAAAATAGCTTAGTACAAAAATTTTACGCCATCAATCATGAAACACTTATCTGGTTTTCATCAGAAAAGAATTTGAATAAAGCTGTTGAATGGCTCAAACAGATTGAGTCCACTGAGAATCCGAATATTCTGGTTGATAAATCCAGGAGCATTCAAATCCGGGCTAAATTACTAGGTTTGAATACGAAAGATAATATTTTAAAGGATACATTAGACCAACAAATTACAGGTATTATCTTAAATTTCCTGAAGGATCTGCAGCAGGGTAATGTCAAATTTGACTATGATGAAGTCTGTAGATCGCACGATTCAGTTTATTTTGATCAGTTGGTTCATTTTCAACCCCAGGAGTCGGTTTCATCAATAATTTCCCGACTGGAGTGTAAAGATCATGATTACATGGTTCTGAAGAAATATCTTAATGATTCCATTAGTACAATAGACGGGCTGAACCGTAAAAAAATAGTTCTTGCAATGAATTACAGGAAGTATTTCACGATTAACCATCAAACAGAATTCATCGTGGTAAATATCCCTGCAACAGATGCCAGATATTATCGGAATGATCTGCTCAAAATTACCATGCGTACTGTTGTTGGAATGAGAAAACATCCTTCACCCACTATAGCTTCGTATATCACAAATATTGTCACTTTCCCCCACTGGAATGTACCCCATTCGATAGCAGTGGGTGAAATATTACCCAAAGTTCAAAAGAGTGAAAATTACCTGGAACAAAATAATTATGAGGTAGTAAATGGGAAAGGGAAAGTTATTGAAGATTCTGAACTTAACTGGCAGTCCTATACTGAAAAAAATTTCCCTTACTTTTTTCGTCAGGCAACAGGATCACGCAATGCCTTAGGTGTTTTGAAATTTAACCTGCAAAACCCATTCAGCATTTTTTTGCATTCAACCAGTAATAAGGGTGCATTTGCAAAAGATTTCCGGTTTTTAAGTCACGGCTGTATCAGGTTGCAAAAGCCTCTTGAACTTGCCAAAGCGTTACTCCCCGATAAAATTGATATCAAGGAATTAAAAAGTGGGAAGAAAGACACGGAATCAAAAACGATTAAGTTATCTCATAACCTGCCTGTCTTTATTATTTATGTGCCGGTAAGTGTGGTTGGGAATAAAGTGGTTTTTTTTAAAGATGAGTATGGGCTAATTCAATAAAGATGAGCTTCCGATATATTTACTGTCTGGGTTGTAGATAAACAAACAAGTTCCCTCTTTGATGGTTTCAATAATCGGTTTATTCAATTCGGGCGGCAGCGCCGGACATCCCAGACTTCGGCCAAGTCTCCCGTATTTTTTAATAAAACCTTTAGTGGCGTAATCAGCAGCATGGATAATTATGGCACGTTTGACGGCATTGTCGTTGATTCCTTTTTCGACTCCATTAATCACCAGCGAAAATCCGGTATGAGAACCCATAACAGGATGCTCTGTAATATAAAATCCCAAACTGCTTTTCAGTGAACCTTCGACATTTGAAAAAGTTTTAGCATACTCTTCACCAGTTTTTCGGCCATGAGTAACATAGGTATTAAACAGTAGCTTCATATTTTTCAAATCGATAACATACAACCGCTTTTTATTACTTGATTGTGAGTAGTCGGCAATGGTAACTATCGTTGGATTCAGCAATTTCCCATTGGATTCAAGTCTTTTTAATCCTTTGATTGCCAGTTCGAAGATATTTCTTCCCAATCCGGTTTCTGCTAATTTAACAGCCGTATAAATGTCAGCACTGATCGCTTTTGTGGCATCAAAAGAGGCATAACGGGCATTGTTGACGATTGGTAAAACAAGCAATAAAAGAACCGTAATTATTATTTTCATAGAGTAAAGGTAATTGAATTTATGAGAAAAGCTGTAATTCAGGGGAATGTGTGAATGATGTAACTCTTTCGGATAGTTATGTAACAAAACCTGATATGGGTAAATATACCTTTAACCCATTACATACGTTGAACGGATACTGGCTTTTGATCATGCACCCCTTCAATGACGTTTCCAAAGAATGTATCCTATAATTTTATCAGAATGAAATCAAATATTAAGATTCTTATCCTTCTTCTTACTGTCAGTTTAGCCTTGGTAATCAATCCAAAACAAACTTCGGGGCAGCAAAATAGTGTAAACTTTCAGGTCTTCTATGACGAATTAAGTCCTTATGGACAGTGGGTTGACTATGGCAATTATGGTTATGTCTGGATTCCGGATGTTGGTTCCGACTTTGTCCCTTATTCATCGGAAGGTCAATGGATTTTAACTGATGATGGCTGGACATGGGCATCGGATTATGAATGGGGATGGGCTCCGTTCCATTATGGCCGCTGGTATTACGACAATTCTTACGGCTGGCTCTGGGTACCGGGTACTGAGTGGGGACCCTCATGGGTAAACTGGAGAAGTTCAAACGGATATTATGGCTGGTCACCTATGGAGCCGGGAATCAGTCTCAGCGTCGGTTTCGGCAGATCATACGACAGCAACTACGACCATTGGATGTTTGTCAGAGACAAAGATTTTGACAGGGTCAATATTAATCGATATTATGTCAATCGGACCGATCATGACCGGATTGTCAGACAATCCACGGTGATTAATACAACTTACCTGGATAAGAGCCGAAACATCACCTATGTAACGGGACCGAATAGAGCCGATGTTCAAAGAGTTACCGGAAGAAAGATCAATCCTGTAGTGATTCATGAAAATGGCAAACCTGGTCAGAAACTGAATAACGGGCAGCTGCAAATATACAGGCCCCTGATGATAAAAACCAGTGACACAGGTCACAAACCTGTTCCAACTAAAATTGGAAATATAAAGGATATAAAACGTCCTTCGGTGAAAGGCGGTATCACTCAACCATCGAAAGCAGGTATCCGGAGTGACCTCAATAAGGTTCAAACTTCTCAGCCCCGGAATGCAGCTTCGATTCAGAATAATACGCGGGTGGAGCAACCGAAGAGTGTAAAACCGGTAACGAAGGCAAAGGTTCAGTCTAACAAGCCACAAAATACTGTTCAGGGAATTAAAAAAGTCAAAGCACAATCACCTAATCCGGTAAACTCACAAATCAAAAAGGTTCAGTCTAAGCAGCCAGTGAGGGTCATTCCTTCCAATAAAAGCAGCCGGATACAACCATCGAAAGCTGTGCAACCAGCAGTTCCTAAAGCTCAGCCTTCACAATCCCGATCAACGACTCCTCCGAATAATAGTGGCCGAGTGCAGCAACCTAATAATGTCAGACCACCGAATGCGACTCCTGCACGATTCGCACAACCCAGGCCAGCAACACCGGCCGGTAATATTGGACGACAACAGCAGCCGAATGTTTCACATCCGCCAAACAACGCTGTAAAAGAACAGGCAAAATAGCCCAGGTTATCCTTTTATAATAGAAGAAATAGTATTAAGAGTCTTACGTCGTGTAAGGCTCTTTTTCATGTTGTGATTTTTATTAGAATATTCTAATTAATTAAATACGTGTGAATTATGTAAGTCTAATAATTAATTATGCAACACTTTCCGGTATCGCAGAATCTAATTTTACCACGATAAAATTCTACAATTTAAATTAAAAAAATGAAAATCAGAAACCTATTAGCGACCCTTATTATAGTATCGGTTGCTTTAATGAGCGGGTGCAAAAAGAATGAGTACCAGGCAACAGTGGGCGTATGCCTGCTCGTGGTGTCGACAATTCCGGTTAACGGGGCTGTTGATGTTCCTCTTAACCAGGTCGTTTCGGCGACCTTCAACGAAAAAATGAATCCGGC
The DNA here is from genome assembly GCA_903923905.1 of uncultured Bacteroidia bacterium. Taxonomy (GTDB): domain Bacteria; phylum Bacteroidota; class Bacteroidia; order Bacteroidales; family Prolixibacteraceae; genus JAAFHB01. Next base: position 4,449 of record CAIXZH010000091.1, on the reverse strand, counting down.
AACGATCACTACTTCTACGTTTATTCTGATGGCCGGAACTACAAAATCAGGAATAAAAGCAACCACTGTAGTCGATGGAACTATTGCATACAGTGGAATGACTGCATTTTTTACACCTTCCATCCCGTTAACACCAAACACGACCTACACAGGAACGGTGACAACCGGATGTCGTGATTTAATGGGCAATGCCTTAAACACCAATTTTGTTTGGACATTCAGTACGGATGCCCCTCCAATGGTGACTACTGATCCGGCGAACAATGCTGTAGACGTACTGCTGAATAAGATTGTAGTTGCTACATTCAGTGTCCCAATGGATTCACTGACATTTAAAACTCCTGCTTCTACTTTTACCATCAAGCAAGGGAGTTCATTGGTTCCGGGACGATACTCGTATACCAACAATACGGCAATCTTCACACCAACCAGTCCCCTTCCACCCTTCACTACCTATACCGGGACGATTACAACAGGAGCTAAAAATTTATTAGGTACACCTTTGGCAGCAGATTATGTATGGAACTTCAAAACTATTCCTCAGTTAATAGTATCATCCAATCCTTTAATAGGTGGAACAACAACCGGAGGAGGCACATTTGCCCAGGGCTCATCAGTCACCGTAACCGCGATTCCGAATGCAGGTTATACTTTTGCTAACTGGACAGATAGTGTCACTATTGGATCAACCAGTACAAGCTATCAGTTTAATATGGCCGGAAATAAAACATTGGTTGCGAACTTTACAATCACTCCATATACCGTATCTGTATCCTCAATTCCGGTAGTAGGTGGAACAACCAGCGGAAGCGGAACATTTAATTCAGGTGCCACCGTTGCAGTTACTGCGGTAGCAAATGCCGGATATACGTTTACCAACTGGACAGAGGGAGGTATTGCGGTATCAACCACTGCTACCTATACTTTTATTATTGCTAAAAACAGGGTATTAGTAGCGAACTATACGGCTATACCCTATACCATTGCTGTGTCATCGAATCCGATTGCAGGCGGGACAACCACTGGAGGCGGCACATTTAATTCTGGCGTTTCCGTAAATGTATTTGCCGTTGCAAATGCAGGATACACGTTTACTAATTGGACAGAGGGTGGAACTATCGTATCAACCACAGCTGCCTATACCTTTACAATTAGTGGGAACAGGACATTGGTAGCAAACTATACGGCTATACCCTATACCGTTGCATTATCATCCAATCCTTTAATAGGTGGAACTACAACCGGAGGAGGCGTATTTAATTCTGGTTCTTCAGTGACAGTTACCGCATTGGCAAATGCCGGATATACCTTCGCAAACTGGACAGAAGGGGCAACCATTGTATCAACAAGTTCAAATTACATTTTTACCATAATCGGTAACAGGACTTTGATTGCAAACTTTACGGTAATACCCCCTTCACAGCTTACCGTAGTCTTGTCTTCAAATCCGCTGATTGGAGGAACCACAACCGGAGCCGGTTCATTTAATTCGGGCACTTCAGTATCTGTAACAGCGACTCCAAGTGTTGGATATAGCTTCACAAACTGGACAGAAGGGGTAAATATTGTATCCTCCAGTTCGAATTACAACTTTACGATAATCGCCAACAGGACACTGGTTGCAAACTTTACAATCATACCAGCCTCACAGTTTACCGTAGTCTTGTCTTCAAATCCGCTGATAGGTGGAACGACAACCGGAGCAGGTTCATTTAATTCAGGCACTTCAGTACCTGTAACAGCGACTCCAGGTGTTGGATATACCTTCACAAACTGGACAGAAGGGGCAAATATTGTATCCTCAAGTTCGAATTACACCTTTACAATAATCGCCAACAGGACATTGGTTGCAAACTTTACCGCAATACCACCTTCACAGTTTGCAGTAAACCTATCCTCGAATCCACCAACAGGGGGGACTACAACCGGCGGAGGTTCGTTTAATTCTGGCGCTTCAGTATCTGTAAGCGCGACTCCAAATGTTGGATATACCTTCACAAACTGGACTGAAGGGTTAATCGTCGTATCATCAAGTTCAAATTACACCTTTACTATAAGTGGTAACAGGACATTGGTTGCAAACTTTACTGCAATAGTTAGTACCTACACCTTAAATGTAACTGCAGTCAATGGAACAGTCGTTAAAAATCCGAATCAGGCGACGTATAACAGTGGAGTTAATGTAGTTCTTACTGCTACACCTACTACGGGTTATGTATTCACTTCCTGGAGTGGCGATGCTACAGGTTCGACAAATCCATTAACCGTTACGATGAATTCAAATAAGAATATCACGGCGAACTTTACAGCAGTTGTTAATGCCTTTACTTTGAATGTAACAGCAGTTAACGGAACAGTTGTAAAAAATCCGGATCAGCCAACTTACAATAGTGGTGTTAGTGTGCAGTTGACTGCAACGGCTAATTCAGGTTATACATTCACCTCCTGGAGCGGAGATGCCACCGGATCTGTCAATCCTCTGACCGTGGTTATGAATTCGAACAAGAATATCACGGCTAACTTTACCCTAAATGCCTCTGTTGGTCCCGGAGTTGTTGATCTTGGAGCAGCCGGCAATTTTGAAGCATTAACGATGTCGGGAATTTCAACAACCGGTGTAACTTCAATCACAGGTGATATCGGAGTAAGTCCGATGGCTGCAACCGGAATCACAGGGTTTGGACTTATCATGGATACCAACGGACAGTCTTCACATACACCAATAGTGACAGGAAGTGTTTATGCGTCTGATTATGCACCACCTACTCCGGCCAATCTGACCGTTGCTGTGGCCGATATGCTAACCGCATTCACCACCGCAAATAATTTAGTAACTCCGGCCCCAATCGTTGACTTGTATGCAGGAGATATCAGTGGACGGACTTTGCCTGCTGGATTGTACAAATGGAGTACCGGAGTTCTGATAACCAATGCAGGTGTAACACTTACTGGTGGACCAAATGATACATGGGTCTTCCAGATTGCACAAGATCTTACCGTAAATAGTAGTGCAATTATTACACTATTGGGTGGAGCACAAGCCAAAAACATCTTTTGGGTAGTGTCAGGTCAGGCGTTACTTGGATCGAACGTTAATTTCAGCGGAAATATCCTGAGTAAAACATTGATTTCACTGAATACCGGCGCTATTGTTACAGGCAGGTTACTGGCCCAGACAGCTGTTACATTGAATGCCGCAACAGTTATTATGCCTTAATAAAATCATGAAGCCCCTCATCCAGGGGGCTTCTAAAGTCCTATCATAATGAACAGTATAAAAAATATAAAGTATATGAAATCTTTGACAAATTATAAAAAAGGATTACGACTGGTGTGGTCACCTTGTAAACTGGCCCTTAAAGGGCTTATCGGAAGTGTCGTGATTTTGACCGGAATTCAGTCTTCGCTCCAGGCACAGGAAGTTCAGTACACAAAACCTTCATGGTATTTTGGCGTGGCCGGTGGTGCAAATTTTAATTTCTATCGTGGTACTACACAACAATTAACTACGGGTTTTACCGTTCCATCAGCCTTTTATGATGGCAGTGGTGTGGGGCTTTTTGTAGCACCTTTGATTGAGTTTCATCGTCCTGGGACACGTTTAGGCTTTATTTTTCAGGCTGGATACGATAGCCGCAAAGGAGCTTTCAAACAGGTAACTTCCCCATGTAATTGTCCTGAAGACCTGAAAACAGACCTTAGTTATTTTACGATAGAACCGAGTCTTAGGTTTGCTCCCTTCAAATCAAATTTCTATTTGTATGGCGGACCACGTTTTGCTTTCGATATAGCAAATTCATTTACGTACCGGCAGGGGATCAATCCAGTCTACCCCACACAGGTAGCAAATCCGGAGGTAAAAGGTAATTTTAGCAGTACTAACAATAGTCTGATCTCCATGCAAATGGGCGCCGGATACGATATTCCGCTCTCGAGTCAGAAAAAGAGGACACAAGTTGTACTTTCTCCCTTTGTCTCTTTTCAACCTTATTTTGGACAAGATCCACGATCCATTGAATCATGGAACATAACCACTTTCAGAGCAGGTATTGCATTCAAGATTGGAAGTGGCCGAAGAATTGAAGCGCCTGTGGAAGCGGTAATACCTGTGGCAATTCCAGAGCCTATTGTTCAGTTTACAGTTAATGCTCCGGTGAATATTCCGACCGAGCGCCGTGTAAGGGAATTATTTCCACTTCGTAATTATGTATTCTTTGATCTCGGATCAACAGAAGTACCAAATCGTTATGTGCTGCTTACCAAAGATCAGGTCAAAGATTTTAAAGAGAGCCAATTGGAAGTAATTGCACCTAAAGAATTGTCGGGCCGTTCAAAACGTCAGATGGTTGTTTATTATAATGTTATCAATATTCTGGGTGACCGTTTGAATAAAAATCCTTCAACAACAATTACCCTGGTCGGATCCTCCATGAAAGGTCCAAAAGATGG
>CAIXZH010000090.1 GCA_903923905.1 uncultured Bacteroidia bacterium | reverse complement strand
TTTTGGAAATGAAAAGGGGTTGGTCTACTTTACCCCTACCGAGGCTGCCCCAACAGCACTGAAGTCCAAAATCAGACTTACAGACTTTTACCTTTTTGGAAAATTGGTGAAACCAGGACCCGAATCTGTTATCAAACAGTCGTAACTACTCAGGTCTTTTTAGTTTAATTTTGGCAACCTATCGCCAATTATTTTGGTTACATCTATGGCCAGATATAATTCAGTACTATAATTCTAGCAATATTTGGGTATCAGAATCCTTATAGATGGAATTTCTATCTTCGTCTAACGGCTTGGAATTCATTTTTACAGGCTGCAAGATTTACTGCAAATCGGATAGTTTCAAATGGATTTCCCCCTTTTTTGATGGTGGTATCAAATACGGACCGTAATATAGCAAATATCTCAGAACCTCGCTCCGATCTAAAACTTCCCGACACCTTTTGTTTGACTTTTATATTCCGGATTGCTCGTTCTGAACCATTATTGTCATACGGCACATCGGGATAGAACAGAAAGTTGAATACCTGATGCTGCCGCTTTTTTAATCTCTTTTGAAATGGGAATATTTTTGAGACTTTATCCGGCAGAGTTTGATTGATTAGAATTCCAAATTCTTTCAGTATCTCAGTTCTCTCTGCTAATGGTTCAGCGTACTGCTGTTCTGTCATTCTATTTTTTAACACGATTGCCCTTTTCAATAAGTCCGTAATGTCCATTGTCCATTTGTGGTGAAATGTCTGTTCGAAGTAGTTTAGCTCCCTCAGCAGGTGAGCAAGGCACAATTGATGCCGTTTGGAAACCGTTTTTAGTTGGGCGCCCCAGGCATCACTTACAAAAGTTGAATTTGGGAATCCATTTGGAAATACTTTATCGACAGTTATAAAACCCCGGCTTTTGGTGATTACGATGTAAGTGGCAAGTAACGTTTGCCAGGTCCATGCCCAGTAATTTTCATTTTTAACTTTAACTCCAGATTCGTCACCACCTACCGTGCTTGCATTTCCAACCTCTTCTTTTATCCCTTCGTAGATTGGAAGAACAATATTTGCAGCCTTATTAAGGATGTTAAATATCGTACCCTCGCTCATTGAGATATTTGTGATGCTACTTAACAATTCTGTCAATCGTGAATAGGGTACATATTGTCGTGAACTAAGATACGCGGTTAAAGCAATTAAATTGTTCCCATATTGTACTGGTGCTGAAACTTCTGCCGGAAAATCTCCGGTACTTACATAACCACATTTGCAGGTTGTTTGGGAAATCTGATGCTCAATGATACTGGCTTTAATAATAGGAATATCTATGACTTGTCGTTTGCCAATTATATCATCCGGCTCGTCAGTATGAACTTTCCCACATTGAGGGCATTTCGGATCAGGCCGATGAACTATAGTCTTGTCCGGATTCGGTGACATAAGCAGTGTCTCTCCTTTGTGTCCGGGTTGACCACCTGATTTTTTATTGCTTTTTTCACGAAGGCTTTGGTTCTTAAACCGGAATAAGTCGTGTGAAGGAGGAAGTGAACTGTTTCCACTGTTTTTTGGTGTCTTAAGCCTTTTCACCTCTTCACGTAGCTCTTGTACTTCTGCTGTCAATTTGTCAACCATGATGATCAGACCGTAGACCAAATCAACCAGTTGTTCCTTGTCCAGTTTCCGCAGTTCTTCTTTCGGTACCATAACATCTTCGTTTGTAACAAAGATCGTTGCAGATGATAGAATCTACCTCATTTAAGATAAATTGTTTGTCAACAATGAAATACTATGTTATCAACATATTACGGAAATAATACTGATTATTTTGTTTTACCCTTACCACAATCGCGCAGATCAAAATAAATCGATAATTTCAACTCCAAAGCACAGAGAACAAGTTAACGATTAATTTAGCAATTCTTATCAACAGCAGATTAGTGTCAATTTAAAGACCTGAGTAGTTACTAATATTAAAAGATATCTCTTTGATTCAAAGGTGGATGGCTTTTTGCAATTGAATATTGGCAAAATTGATGCATTATTCTGTGCAGAGCAGGTGGGAATAAACCTCATTTCGAAATATAAACTTAAAAATATAGACCTGGCATCGGGAGGGCTTTATGCTCAAAAATATGCATTTGCAACGCTTAAAGGGAATACTCAGCTCATTGGATTATTGAATATTCATCTGTTGGAATTACAGAATTCAGGAAGAATGCATACGTTGAAGGAAAAATGGCTTTCAGGAAAACCCCAGTTGCAAGGATGGCTGGCAAAAAATCAGTCAATTCTGTTTTCGTTGAGTATTTTGTTTTTCGGAATAGTACTTCTGATGTTCTTTTGGAACCGCACCTTGCAGCGCCTTGTTGATGCAAAAACGAAAATTCTGCAGGAGAGTGAGGAAAAATACCTTACCATCTTTGAGAATCTCCAGGATGTTTTTTATCAGATTGATTTGAATGGAATCATCCTCGATGTAAGTCCATCAATTAACCGTTTCTCGAGTTATGAGCGAGATGAGCTAATCGGTCTTCAGGTATATGATTTCTATGTAAATCCTGAAGACAGAGGGATCTTTGTTGAGACCATACTCAAAAACGGAGAGTTAAGGGATTATGAATTAAAGTTTAAAAGTAAATCCGGAGAAATATATGTTTCGATTAATGCCCAAATAATTTTTGGAGTCGAAGGAAAACCTGACCATATTAATGGTGCAATGCGAGATATTACTGAGAGGAAGCGGGTTGAGGCAGAACTGGAAGAGAGCAGGGAAAAGTACAGGGGGTTGTCGGAGGCTGCTTTTGAATCTATCTTTTTTTCTGAGAATGGGATATGCATTGAGCAAAATGATAACGGAGAAAGAATATTTGGATATACAACAGAGGAGGCTCTTGGCAGGTACGGAACTGATTGGATTGCTAAGGAATACAGGGATTTGGTGATGAAGAACATGCTGGACGGTTATGAAGAGCCATATGAAGCAAGAGCATTAAAAAAAGATGGTACAACATTCCCTTGCCTTCTCAGAGGCAGGATGATGTATTACAAAGGTAAAATTGTGAGAGTTACCTCATTAACGGATATCACTTCACTCAAAAAAGTGGAAGAAGAACTGAGGGAAAGTAAGGAGAAATACCAAAAGGATTTGGCTTTTCTTAAATCAATTTTCGAAAGTCCAATCGACATAATCATATTTGCTCTTGATAAAAACTATTGTTATACTGCCTTTACCCAATTTCATAGCAAGACAATTAAAAAGATTTGGGGGGGGTCGATATCAGGATCGGAATGAATATGGTTGAACTTATCTCGAACCAGGAGGATCGTGAAAAGGCTAAGAATAATTTTGACAGGGCCTTAAACGGGGAGTATTTTGCTGTAACCGAGGATTATGGAGATGTTAACCTGTACAGAACTTTTTATGAGAATTATTATAGTTCAATAAAAAATTCCGATGGATGTATTGTCGGACTATCTGTCTTTGTAGTTGATGTTACCCATCGGAAACAGGCCGAAAAACAGCTGGAACTTTTAAGCAGTGCTATTGATCAAAGTCCTGTTTCTGTTATGATTACAGACAAGATAGGGAATATTGAATATATTAATCCGAAATTTGCAGAGGTATCTGGTTATACCCGGGAAGAGGTAAAAGGGAGGAACCCCAGAATTCTAAAGTCGGGTTATCAGCCCCGGGAATTTTATGTGGAGCTTTGGAATTCTATTCTGGCTGGAAATGAATGGCGTGGTATATTTTATAATCAAAGGAAAAACGGTGAAATCTATTGTGAAAGTGCTGTGATATCCTCAATATTAGACTCTAAGGGCAGTATTTCTAATTTTATTGCTGTAAAGGAGGACATAACAGAAAAGAGGAAAATATTGGAAGACTTAATAAAAGCAGAGGAACATGCTGAAGAAAGTGATAAGCTAAAAACCGCATTTTTGAACAATATCTCTCATGAAATACGAACCCCATTCAATGGAATTCTTGGGTTTCTGGATATTTTGCAAAATGCTGAACTAAGTCACAAAGAAAGAGACGAGTACACCGGATTGGTCACAATATCTGCCACCCGGTTATTGAATACGATTAATAAAATTGTGGAAATTGCACAGATCCAGTCAGGACAAATGAAGCTTTCTGCCTCCCTGATTGAAATAAAATCGCTGATCAGCAATCTATTGGAACAATTTCAAACAGACATAGAACGTAAAGGGTTAAAAATCAACATCAATATTGATCTGCCTGAGCAATATGCAAGTGTCAATACTGATCGGATCAAATTAGTTTCCATACTGACTAATTTGATGGACAATGCCATAAAATTCACAAATAAAGGTTCAATAGAACTGGCAATTCGATTAGCAGGTCAATGTTTGGAGTTTTCTGTTAAAGATACCGGGGTTGGTATTCCCATAAGTAAACAGCAAGCTATTTTTGAAAGATTCAGTCAGGGTGATAATTCAAGTACCAGACAATTTGAGGGTTCAGGCCTTGGCGTTACAATAGCGAAGGCAATTGTTGAACTTCTCGGAGGAACTATCTGGGTTGAAAGTGAGGAGGGGATAGGATCAAAATTTTATTTTACTGTTCCATTGTGAGCTGTCACTTTAACAGAATTATAACCGGACATTTCCATAAACCTAATGATATAATTTGTTTTAGAGATTCAGAAGAACATGATAAAAAAGATTTTACTTTTATTCGTATCCATTGCTTTATTATTTGCCTGTCACGACAAACCCGAATGGGTGTCAACAACTGAAAAACATCCCTGGCAGGAAGAGTCGAATATAAAAATTCAGGAACCCTCCAATCCTTCCGATGTTGAGCTACTTCCTGATTCTTCTTTGCAAACCATCGAAGGTTTTGGAGCATGTTTTAATGAATTGGGATGGACTTCGCTTCAGGAATTAAGTGAAAATAACCGGGAGGATATATTTAAAGAATTATTCTCCCCTGGCGTTGGTGCTAATTTCAATATTTGCAGGATGCCTGTTGGAGCAAATGATTTTTCACGCGATTGGTACTCATACGATGAAACGGAAGGTGATTTTAAGATGAAAAACTTCACTATTGCCAATGATCTCGAAACGCTTGTCCCATTCATCAAAGAGGCTCAGAAACAATATCCGGGATTAAAAATATGGGCATCACCTTGGAGTCCGCCGTCGTGGATGAAATGGAATAAACATTACGCCTGCCATACCATCTACAAAGGGATGGATGCAAAATTTGACAATCACCTTACCCCGGACAAACAGGGACTTGAAGGGACCAATATGTTTATTCAGGATAGCATCTATTTTAAAGCTTATGCCCTTTACTTCTCTAAGTTTATCGATGCTTATAACAATCAGGGCATCACCATATCCACGATAATGCCTCAGAACGAGTTTAACTCCTGTCAGATTTTCCCAAGCTGTACGTGGACTTCGGCTGGCCTCACCACCTTCATCGGAAAATATCTTGGCCCGGTAATGGACAAACAACACGTAGAGATTATGTTTGGCACTATGGAGCGGCCGACAGAAGCGCTGGTCGACACTATTTTAAATGATCGGTATGCAGGGAAATATATTCAGGGGGTAGGGTTTCAATGGGCCGGTAAAAAGGCAATTGAAGGGATCCACAAAAGATATCCCGGTTTGAAACTTTACCAGTCGGAACAGGAATGCGGGGACGGAAAAAACGACTGGGAATACTGTAAATATGCCTGGACATTGATGAAACATTACCTGAATAACGGTGCCAATGCCTATATGTATTGGAATCTGTCGTTGTTGAAAGGGGGAGTAAGTCGCTGGGGATGGAAACAAAATTCGCTCATTACAGTTGATTCCGTCACAAAATCCTTCCAATATAACCATGAGTATTACCTGATGAAGCATGTCAGTCATTTTGTAAAACCGGGGGCAAAGCTTCTTCGGACTAAAGGAAAGTTCAACAACCTGCTTGCGTTCAAAAACCCGGACGAGAGTATCGTTATTGTCATTCAAAATGACAAGGATAAGGCAGAACCAATTGCCATTAAAATCGGGGACAAAACGATCGTTGCAACTACTCAGGAAAATTCGTTTAACACCATTTTATTGAAGAAAAACTTCTAGTTTCTGCGAGTTAAAACTTTGGAACTCATGAATTACCAACCTCCGTATAAACCATTTTGAAGAGCTTGCCGGTAATTTTGGAGGTTAAATTCATACAGGAACGGGGCTTTATGAGCACCACCGGTTTTGCGTTCCTCCAGCTTATTAAGAATTTTAAAGGAAAGCATTCTACGTTGGAAATTACGACGATCCAGATCTTTTCCAAGGATTGTCTCATACAAATTTTGAAGCTCGGGCATGGTAAATTTTTCAGGCAACAGGTTATAACCCAGTGGCTGGTAGTTCACCTGCAATCTTAACGTTTCGAGGGCTGAATTCAGTATTTTATTGTGATCTAGTATTAGGGAACTTGTTTCATTCAGGTTTTTCCAGATGCATAAATCTGAAAAAATATCAGGTGACGGTACTGCTTTTGAAAAGTCAACCAGCGCGTAAAAGCCTACAGAGATAAACCGTTGATTAAACCATTCCAGGCCATTATTCACTCCAGAGATAATTATTTCATTAGCTATCGGGTTCTTCTCAGAACGCCCGGGATCACCGAACACATTAAATGGCTTTAGAAAGATATTATCCAGACCAGTTCGCTCATTGAGAACTCGGTTGGCAGCTGATTCGAGCGATTCTTCCTTTCTGACAAATCCCCCGGGCAGAGCCCATAGCTCCGTATTTTTAATCCGGGTTAACAAAATTTTTAGCTGGTTGTCGTGAAATCCGAAAACTACACAATCCAATGAGACGTGTTTGAGAAATTGCAGAAGATCCGTATCGGGTTTTGGTCGCACCATTAAATGTTTTATAACAGCAAAAGTAAAATATATTCACTCCTTTTTTGAATTGTAAATAAAATAATCTATCATTGCGTCAATATGACACAAAAGATTTCATTTTTAATATAAGTTATTTTTTAATCTACTTTCAAATTTAAATTCAGGATTCGATGAATTTTAAAAAAACACTAATTATCAGGCATTTGCCTGTTTTGCTTTTGTTGTTGATTTCCTCCTCAAATTGGAATAAAACGATTGCAAGCGAACGGGTTGATCAAAAATCAGCCAATAAAATTATTTCTCTGATGTCTCTGGATCAGAAAGCCAGACTGTTGATTGGAACAGGAATGGTGATGGATTTACCCGATTCGATCATGAAAATGTTTGGGAACCACAAGGAAGATACAGGAGATACTGTTTATACCAACATGATTAACCGAATCCGGAAATATTTGCCTGGGGCCGCAGGAACTACAGCTGAATTCCCCGAATTGAGGATCGCTTCACAAGTATTAACAGATGGTCCGGCTGGTTTACGGGTTTTAGCCAAACGGAAAGGGGAAGCGAAAACCTACTATTGTACTGCTTTCCCAATTGCAACGATGCTCGCTTCAACGTGGGATACTGAATTGGTTTACCGTGTGGGACAGGCCATGGGAAATGAAGTAAAAGAGTATGGATCTGATATTTTACTGGCTCCTGCATTAAATATTCAACGCGATCCGCTCTGCGGAAGAAATTTCGAATATTATTCGGAAGATCCGCTCGTAGCCGGTAAGATTGCCGCTGCCATGGTAAAGGGTATTCAGTCGAATGAGGTGGGTACCTCGGTTAAACACTTTGCTGCAAATAACTCGGAAACAAACCGTATGTCAGTAAATACTATAGTCAGTGAACGGGCCTTGCGTGAAATTTATCTGAAAGGGTTCGAAATTGTTGTGAAAGAGGCCAGTCCCTGGACAGTAATGTCATCTTATAATAAAATCAACGGAACATACACCTCCGAAAGCCATGATCTGCTTACCAGTATCCTTCGTAACGACTGGCAATTTAAAGGTTATGTAATGACTGACTGGGGTGGTGGCAGTGATGTGGTTGCCCAGATGAATGCAGGAAATGACCTGATCATGCCCGGTCAGCCAAAACAAATTAAGGATTTGTTAGCTGCGGTTAAAGATGGGAGGCTCAGCCAGGAGGTAATTGACCGGAACCTCTCGCGTATTTTGAATATTATGCTCAGAGCTCCCCGTTTTAATGATTACAAATATTCAAATACTCCTGATTTAATGGCACATGCTGCAATTACGAGGCAGGCTGCATCCGATGGAATGATCCTGTTAAAGAATGCATCCAATGCCTTGCCGATTCCTGCCCCGGTTAAAAAGATTGCCGCTTTTGGAAATACATCCTATGAGTTTATTGCCGGCGGAACCGGAAGCGGAGATGTCAATAATGCTTATACCATATCACTGTCAGAGGGTTTGACGAATAACGGTTTTATTCCTGACAATGAACTGACCAAGGCTTATGAAACCTATATCAAAGAGTCACGGTCCAAACAAGGGAAGCCGAAAAACTGGCTGGCTGCATTAATGGGAGGGAAGGATCCTGTTCCGGAAATGGCTGTTTCACCTGTTTTAGCGAAAAAGATGGCGGTACAAGCCGACATGGCGCTAATCACGATTGGACGCATTTCCGGTGAGGGAAGTGACCGTACAGCCACAGAAGGTGATTTCTATCTTTCGTCTATGGAAAAGGAATTGATTACAAACGTATCTGATGCCTTCCAAAGGCTTGGAAAAAAGGTGGTGGTTATTTTAAATACCGGTGGAGTAATCGAAACAGCCACCTGGCATGAAATCCCTGATGCCGTGTTATTAGTCTGGCAACCTGGACAGGAAGCGGGCAATTCGGTGGTTGATGTGATAAGTGGGAAAGTCAATCCGTCAGGAAAACTGGCGGTTAGTTTCCCTCTATCATATGCAGATGCACCGACGGCTAAGAACTTTCCAGGTGTTGAAATAAAATCAAATGGTGTAGACAAAACCGCTGATCTTTCGGGCTTTTCTTTTATGCGCAGGGTGCCGTGGGAGATCGTTTATGAGGAGGATATTTATGTTGGCTACCGGTATTACAATACTTTTAAAGTTCCTGTGGCATTCGAATTTGGGTATGGAATGTCGTATACAGATTTCGGAATCTCAAATCTCAAATTGAATACCACTGATTTTAAGAAACAACTTGCTATCTCGGTAGAAGTAAAGAATACAGGAACCGTTGCAGGAAAGGAGGTTGTGCAGTTATATATCAGTTCGCCTTCAGGGCAAATGAATAAGCCGGAAGAAACCCTGGCAGCCTTTGGAAAAACCAGGTTACTGCAGCCAGGTGAATCGCAAAAATTAAGTTTTGATATTGACGCCAAGGACTTCGCTTCGTTTGATGAAACTACTTCATCCTGGGTTGTTGAAGCAGGCGATTATAATTTGAAAATCGGCACTTCTTCGCTGAATATTAAGCAAATGGCTGGTTTTAAAGTTGCCGGACCAATAGTCGTTGGAAAAGTTTCAAAAGCACTTCAGCCAAACCGGGAAATCCATAAACTGACCGCGGACCGATAACAGAATAAAACCCTCGAGGTTTTCAATACCTTGAGGGTTTTATTTGCAGGTTTTTTTAGTCATTCAACTCCTTCAGTCGGAGCTTGTAAATGATCTTAAAGATTATCGGGAAGATAAATAGAGTCAGTGCGGTGGCTGTTACCAATCCTCCAATAACGACAATTGCCAACGGTTTTGAAGATTCGGAGCCTATGCCAGTAGAAACAGCAGCTGGCAGTAGACCTATTGCAGCCAGGGCAGCGGTCATGGTAACCGGTCTGATACGGGCAATCACACCCGATCTTATTGCATTATCCAAATGCATTCGTTCATGAAGGTTCTTCTTGAATTTGGAAAGGAGAATGACATTATTCTGGATACAAATTCCAAAAAGTGCGATGAATCCTATCCCGGCAGAGATACAGAAATTTGTACCTGTAAGATGCAGGGCTAATATTCCACCAACGATTGCAAAGGGTACATTCATTAGGATCAGGCCGGCATCGGTAACATTCCCAAAAAGCACAAAAAGAATGAAAAAGATGAGCACAAGGCTTATCGGAACTACAATACTAAGTTGTTTTGCAGCGCGTTGCTGATTCTCGAAGTCCCCTTCCCAGGATATCGAATAACCTTTTGGCAATGAAATTGCAGCTTTGACTTTTCTTTGAGCTTCAGCGACTGTTGAACCCATATCCCGGCCACGAGCTGAAAATTTAAGGGCGATATAACGCATATTTTTATCCCTGAATATGAGGATAGGACCGTTCACGTTGCGGATTGTTGCAATTTCTTTCACCGGAATCTGTGTTCCTGATAGGGTTGGAACCATCAAATTCCCGATATCTTTTTCATTTATTCTGAATTCAGGAAGATAACGGATCCGGATATCAAATTTTTTATATCCCTCATAAAAGATCGAGGCGGCTTTCCCGCCGATTGCCATTTCAATTACAGAATTACAGTCGGCCGTTGCTACATTATAAAGGGCCATTTTATTTTCATCGAGCTCAATCCTCAATTCGGGTTGTCCAAGATTCTTGATTACCCCCAAATCTGCCACCCCGTCAATATCTTTCATAACCTTAAATACACTGTCTGCTTTCGATTCAAGCATTTCAAGGTTGTCTCCATAGATTTTAACGGCCAGGGAGCCTTTCACACCCGAGACTGCTTCTTCCACATTATCCTGAATAGGTTGTGAGAAATTGAATACAATACCGGGGTATTTCATGAGTTTTAGAGTCATCCGGTCAATCAGCGCATCCCGGTTCTCCTTGCGATCCATTTCCTTTGTGTGATTGATATCGACAAAGAATTCGACATTGTAAAAGCCTGTTGGATCTGTTCCGTCATTTGGACGTCCTGTCTGGGATAAGACCTGTTTTACTTCAGGGAACGACTTGAGGATATGACGCATATCTTCCGAAATCTTAACGGCTTCATTCAGGGATACGCTGTTCGGCAATGATGCCCTCATATAGATGGCCCCTTCATTTAATTCGGGTAAAAATTCGTTTCCTAAGAATTTAAACGAGAAGAAACTTAATGCAAGTACGATGCCCGCAATGATCAGACTAATCCGCTTATTTCGGTAAGTCAGGTCGAAAAGACGGGTAGTATTTCTGATTATGAATGAGAGGAAAGGGTTGTTTTTCTCTTTTACATTCTTTTTAAACAGGATGCTCGACATGGCAGGAGCAAAGGTGAGCGCAAAGATCAAGGCTCCAAGTAATGCAAATCCCAGGGTAAATGCCAGGGGGGAGAACATTTTACCCTCGACTTTTTGGAATGAGAAGATGGGTAGAAGGGCAGTTATGATGATGAGCTTCGAAATAAAGATCGATTTGCCCATCTCGGTGCCCGTCTCCTTGATGATTCCCAGTTTGGACAGTTTATTGAATTTCTCCATCCCTATGGATTGGGCCTTATGATCAAGGGCGACAAAGATCCCTTCAACCATCACCAGGGCGCCATCTATAATAATTCCAAAGTCAATGGCACCCATAGACAAAAGGTTTGCCGACATCCCCTTAAGCCGCAGACAAATAAAAGCAAATAACAGGGATAGTGGGATTATCAGCGACACGATCAGCGTTGTTCGCCAGTCGGCCATGAAGATCAAAACGATAACCGTTAAGAATATAATTCCTTCAATCAGATTTCCCCGGACCGTGTTAACAGCATATCCAATAAGGGTTTCCCGATTATAATAAGTGTCTATTTTAACATCCGAAGGGAGAATATTCGTATTCAATTCTTCAATCTTATCCTTAACTTTTTCAATCACCTCGCCGGGGTTTTCACCCTTGCGCATAATAACAATACCCTCAACAACATCGGGTTGGTTATCCCGACCGACATGGCCAAGACGAGGCAGACACGATTCTATCACGGTAGCAACATTCTTAACCAGGATTGGACTATCGCTGATATTTTTAATAATGATATCCCCTATTTCCGAGAAATGGTCAAGAACACCAATCCCTCTTACCACATAAGCCTGGGTGTTGTGCTCAATGACGTCTCCACCAACATTGATATTGCTGCGGCTTACCGCCTGATAAACTTCAAGCGGGGTGATGTTGTATTTTGACAATAAGTGGGGGTTAACCTGGATCTCATAGGTTTTTACCTCGCCCCCGAAGCTGACAACATCAGCTACTCCTGGAACTGAACGGATCTGTCTTTCGATTACCCAATCCTGCATTGTTTTAAGCTCCCGAACTGTTCTCGATTCGCTCTTCAAGGTATACCTGAAAATTTCTCCGGTAGGACCTTGCGGGGGCTCTATATCCGGTTTTACCCCTTCAGGAAAATCAACACCCCCGAGCAGGTTATTGACTTGCTGGCGGGCAAAAGCATCATCAACTTCATCTTCAAAGATAATCTTGACCACAGAAAGACCGAAAAGGGTTGTTGATCTTACATTGATCTTCTTTTGAACCGAATTCATCTCGATTTCGATGGGTATGGTGACATACCTTTCAACCTCCTCGGCACTTCTACCCTGCCATTGGGTAATAATGGTAATCTGCGTACTGGTCACATCAGGAAATGCCTCAATAGGGGTTTTAAGGTAACTGAGAACGCCCCAAATGATTAGTATAGCAATACTGAAAAAAACGATGAACTTATTTTTCAGCGAGAATGCTATGATATATTTAATGAATTTATTCATTTGATAATAATTTGTTTTTTAATGGCCAAATGGAATAGCCATGATTAAGAATGATTATCATTTTCGGTTTGGGATTCTCGAATCATGGCTATTTCATCTGATTATAATTTGATTTTTATTTGCCAGATGGAACTCGCCATTGATAATCATCCATGTGTGTGATAAAATATTGCTCATGGCTCGTTTCATTGAATCAGAAATTTTGATGTGGTACTTTTTATGAAAAAGTTATGATCATTGGATCATGGCATTGTAAATCAGTAATTGCCGGTTGGTGATTACCTTGTCGCCTGGCGCCAGACCTGACTTAATGTAGGAATTCACACTGTTTGTTGTCAGAATATCAATTTTCTTGGCCTGAATATCACACTTGTCCTTGAAAACCAAAGCCCAATACTGATTTCTGTCGAAGATGACCGACCCGGCAGGTATCGCAACCATCTCTCTATTGGTTTTATGTTTGACGATTGCCGATATAAACATCTCAGGTTTTAACAGGTAATCCTTATTATCCAGTTGGATTTGAACCTTCATAGTTTTTGTATCAGGATCCAAAACATTATAGATTTTGTCGATTTTACCTGAAAATTTGATGTTTGGATAAGAGATTGTGGTTACTTCGACTTTTTCATTTTCGCTGATTTCGGCAATGTCTGATTCATAAACATTTGCCAAAGCCCACACTTTTGAAAGATCTGATATTGTAAAAAGATTGGTACTGTTATCAGACCTTATTTGCATGTTGGCATTCACAAATTTCTCAACAATGAACCCTGAAATAGGCGATTTGACTACATATCCGTTGGAACCATTTCCATAGATCGAGAGTACGGTGCTCGCCCGGTTTAATTCTGATTTGGCTTTATCCAATTCTTTTTGAATGGAAGTATACTCTTTATCAGCAATTATTCCACTTTTATACATATCTGCCGCAGCAGCAAAGTTTTTTTCGGCAACTGCAAGATTTGAGCGGGCTGTGACCAGATCATTTTCAGCTGATGCCATTTCGGAACTTCTGATAACCGCCAAAACTTGTCCCTTTTTGACCAACGAGCCCAGGGTGACCTTAACTTCAGATACGTTGCCACTGACCAGCGGATAGATGCGGACTACCTTTTCCTGATCAAAGGTTATCTTCCCAATCAACCGGAGCTCATCATAGACCGGTTTAAATGAAGCGGTATCGAGTTTTATCTGACTCATCAAACTGTCAGGGATGCAAAATTTGGAAACTGCATTTTTCTGATCACCCCCTTTATGGGTTGAACATTGGGTGAATAGCAGAAGTACACTGATAATCAATAATATACTTTTCATTTATATTGGTGTTTACTTGGTAATGATGTCTTTGCCAACGCTGAAGTTGAGATTTTCAAACGCATTAATCCGATTGTAAAGCAGCGTATTAAGCTGTACTGCATTCTCTTTGTAGGCATCGTAGTAATCAAGAAATTCGATCAGACTAATATTCTTCTTCTCAAAGTTCTTCAACATTTCCTGATTCAGGGTATCCAGGTCGGTCATGAATGTATTGTCGAATTTATTATAGAGTTGGTTCGTTTCCACAGCATTGGCATAAGCACCCAGCACATCCGATTTTACAATGTCCTCGGCACTCTTCAATTTATACTGACTGTTTTCCAGATTAAATCTGGCAGATTTTATATTTCCCTGATTCCGGTTAAAGAAGGGAAGGTCTATTTGTACGCCAATATAGTTATAATTATGAATGAAGCTCCCATTTTTATCCCAGCCTGCCGAAAGAGTCAGGTCCGGTACTGCCAGTGATTTCTGATATGCCAGATTAGCACGATTGATACTCAAATCCGACTGGGCCATTTTAAGATCATGCCGGTGGACAAATGCGGTATCAATGAGTGCCTGTAATTTGAGATTTTCGGGAGATAATTTCATCAATGCTCCGGCATCAAATTGCGGCAGGTAATAAATGTTCGAAGTGTGCATCATCACATTGAAGTCATTCTGGGTAGAAATGATCTGCGACGTGAACCCAATTTTCTCATTTTCAAGCGAAAATAATGCAGACCTCAGCCTAAGCAGCTCCTTTTTCGAAATAAAACCTTTTTCAAACTGGCTTTGATACCCGTCAATCAGCTTGTGCATTGAAGCGATTTCCCTGTTGTAAACAGCGATAATTTGCCTTAAGTAATAGAGATTGTAGAAATCGCTCCGAAGCGAATACTTCAGGGTGCGTAACAGATCAAAATAAACCTGTTCCTCCCGGTTGGCTGTGAGTTCTGCAATTTGAATCTGCTTATTCCGTTTCCCTGCCAACCGGAACAGTTTTTGGATTTGAGCGCTGCTCTCCCCTTTATCTGTCACATCAAACCATTTTCGGCCGCCGTTGGTCTGGTATTCAGTATTAATTACATTTTGAGTAGCGGCAATGGTGATGTTTGTAAATAGTTTTGCCTGAATGATTTGCGCTTTTGTCAAATTTATGTTGCATTTTTCGGCGAGGAGTGAGAGGTTTTGCAGAATAAAGATACTGTCTGCTTGCCGGATTGAGAGTTTCAACGAATCTTTGAAAACTTCCTGCCCCTTTATAGTAATCGAAAACAATGCGAGAGACAAGAAAATTAAGTTTTTAAGAGTCATAATTATTTTTTTCAAATTCAAATTTTAAAATAATTTATACATTGGCAAAGATAAAACGATGTTATGGTCTAATTCCCGGGTTCAATTTCGCTTTAAGATAAAAAATGTTAAAAGTGCCAATGTCACTCTCTTTAGGACAACAGGTTCTAATTAACAACCGCGTTTTAGTTTAACAATTAGTATGCCAATTATTTTACCTTAGATTTTGGCGTGCAGCCTTAATGAAAAAACGTTGACTGGTCCGCGGTCCATATTATACCCGGGATTAACTATAACCTGGTATGTACCTGAAAGGATCAGGTATTTTACAATTTGCAACGAATAATATAATTCGGTGAGATGTTCCCATCCGTAGTTTAGGTTTCCGTCACCGAGTTCAAATCCCCGGCCACCGGCTTTTAAATAATTACGATGAGGTGCAGAAAGTCCTGAGGTTACAACTGCCAAACCTAAATTGTCATTCTGTCGATGCCACCATTTGCCGGACATTGTCAATCCAAGGCTCACCGACCGGTCTATTTCTGTAAACTCCCATGATTCATTGTTCCCGTCATTCCAGCTTGCCCTAAAAAAACCTCCCAAATCCTTCGCAATTATTTGCTCGGCGTTAACCCCAAAACCATATTTTGTATGTCCGTACATTTCAGTTGCAAGAAGGTTTGGTGCAGTAGGATTCAATGCCAGACTTTCGTCGTATTTGCCCATATTGGCGCTTGTGAAAAATGACAACAACCGAATAGCTCCCTTATTCCCGTCAATTGTATAATTATGTGTATATTCGAGAGTATTTGAACTTGCTTTGGTGACATTCCAGTTCATTGTCATACCATTTGCCATTAGCGGGACTAAAGAAAATCCATACCGTAATTCATTTTGGAGTGTTACATATTCAATTACCAGACTTGGTGTGTAACCTCTGGTATTGGCAGGAAAATCCCAGGCACCATTGCTCATCAATGCCCAACTCATAAATTGTGTCCGGGGATCATGGCTATAACTGTTGTTATCGAAAAAGTCAGTCATACTGATTTTCCCAAGAATCAACGAGATATAACTCTCAGGAACTTTACCGGCAAGAGTATTGATATCACCCGATTGATATTTTGTATTCTGGTTTAATGGGAAATACTGTCTAAAGAATAATCTGGCCAAATCCAATTTTGGAGTGGGATTTTCAATTCTGTAAGCTTCGCCATTCGTAGAAGCACCAACTCCGAGGGAACTGCTGAGGCCGGAACCTCCGGCAACTTCAGGATTAATGGTTAGACTTGCCCCTAACCATAACCTGCCACAAAAATAAAGCGTTGATGTATAGGAGGATTTGAATTCAGATCCCGGAACCAAGCTGTTTATGCCTGTATATCTGGCATGAAATGCAGGTTTAAATTGGGAAATGGTGGTTGCCTGAGCATGAACGGAGAGTATTTCTTCCCTGATGGAGTCTTTGTGCTGTCCATGGGTGACTAATGCCAATGTGCTTAATATCAGAAATATGAAGCAATTTTTTATTTTGTGTGAATTTTTACTGAACATAGCTTAATGGCTGCAAATTCCCAAACAGAGAAAGCACAGCTATCCGTTGTAAAGGGTCATTTATTGAACTTGTAATATTTCGGACCAGATTCCATTTGATTATTTTAAAGATGTTGCAAAATTAGGGTTTATTTTGGAAGTGAATCATCCTACCCTTATTTCTCTTTGCATTATTGCATATCTTGGTCAAAAATATGAATAATTATATGGAGAAGATAAATGAATATATCGAAACGCATAAAGAACGTTTTCTAAAAGAACTTTTTGAATTGATACGAATTCCTTCAATAAGTTCTTTAAAAGAGAACAGTACTGAGATGTACAAGGCTGCTGCCTGTTGGGTTCAGATTTTGAAGGAAGCGGGTGTTGATCGTACTGAAATTTTTAAGACACCCGGACATCCGATTGTTTATGCTGAGAAGATTGTAAATCGGGTAAAATCCACCATTCTGATCTATGCTCATATGGATGTAATGCCTGCAGATCCGTTGGACCAATGGAAATCAAATCCTTTTGAACCGGTTATTCGGGATGGAAAAATTTGGGCCAGAGGTGCTGACGACGATAAGGGGCAGTCGTTTGTTCAGGCGAAGGCTTTTGAGTATATGGTCAGATCAAATACCTTAAACTGTAATGTAAAGTTTTTGATTGAAGGGGAGGAAGAAGTTGGTTCTCCAAATCTTGCTGCGTTTTGTTCAGAACACAGGGAGTTGTTGAAGACCGATATTGTCCTGGTATCCGATACCGGAATGATTGCCAGGGATATCCCTTCCATCACGGTAGGACTCCGTGGCCTGGCCTACCTTCAGCTCGAAGTTACTGGTCCAAACCGGGACCTTCATTCCGGTTTATTTGGCGGAGCGGTTGCAAATCCCATTACAGAACTCTGCAAAATGATCGCCGGAGTTACTGATGGTGAGCATCGGATTGTGGTACCGGGTTTTTATGATCAAGTAAAGGAGGTATCTGAGCATGAGCGAGGAAAACTTGCCAAAGCACCCTTCGATGAAAAGGCATACCGGTCATCGGTAGGTGTCAATGCCTTACAGGGTGAAACTGATTATTCCTCCAGGGAACGTACCGGTATCCGTCCCGCCTTTGATGTATGCGGAATCTGGGGTGGGTATATGGATGAAGGGGCAAAAACCATTATTCCCTCAAAGGCATTTGCCAAAATCAGTGCACGGTTGGTACCTGATCAGGACCATCTGATGATTGCCGAAATTTTTAAAAATTATTTTAAGTCAGTTGCATCAGAGGGTGTCACAGTTGAGGTTACATCGTTAAATGGTGGACAAGGATATAGCTGTCCGGTTGATCTTCCTGCATATCATGCTGCAGAATCGGCATATGAAGATGTATATGGATGCAAGCCAATTCCTGTCAGAAGCGGAGGCAGTATTCCGATCATCTCCGTTTTTGAGGAAATCCTGGGCGTAAAGTCTTTGTTAATGGGCTTTGGATTGGAATCGGATGCCATTCATTCCCCGAATGAGAATTTTCCGTTGGAGAACTTTTACAATGGTATCAGAACTGTTATTCGATTTTATCACCATTTTCAGTCAAAAGTAATTGGTTGAACATATTCGGAGCCTGAGTTCTGTTTGAATGGCAACCTCAGATCAGGCAGGAGAAGAAATAAATTGGACAAAATGAATGAAATTTGTTGATTTTAGGCAATTAATGTTAAAATATTGTGAATTTTTAAAAATATATATTGAAAAATGGGGGTGTATTTGTAAAAAGTGTATTTTAGCTGAAAATTTCAGAAAAGTATTTTAATCGTTTAATATCAATAATTATGGCTACATTAAGATTTAAAGCTCTTGAAGTTCTTAGCTCCAGAAAACCAGTTGCAGTAAAACGGGAAGAGAACCTAACTTCTGATTATTACGGGATGTTGGTTTTTGACCGTCCTAAAATGAAAAAGTATTTATCCAAGGAATCGTTTAAAGGGATTATCGATGCAATAGACAATGGAACAACCATTGATCGCAAAATTGCAGATCAGGTTGCGATTGGGATGAAGGCTTGGGCAATGGAAAATGGGGCAACTCATTACACACACTGGTTTCATCCTTTGACCGATGGCACGGCTGAAAAGCATGATGCATTTATTGATCATTCTGAACTGGGTGGTGTAGTAGAGAGCTTTTCCGGCAAACTTCTTGCACAGCAGGAGCCTGATGCTTCATCTTTCCCAAGCGGCGGTATTCGGAATACTTTCGAAGCGCGCGGATATACGGCATGGGACGTATCTTCTCCTGCATTTATTGTTGGCACAACACTTTCTATTCCTACAGTATTTATTTCCTATACAGGCGAAGCACTGGATTATAAAGCGCCACTGTTAAAAGCATTAAATGCAGTTGACAAAGCAGCTGTAGATGTTTGTCAGTATTTTGATAAGAATGTTACCCAGGTGCAGGCGAACCTCGGATGGGAACAAGAGTATTTCCTGGTTGATGAAGCCTTATATTTTGCCCGTCCTGACCTTATTCTTACAGGCCGGACTTTAATGGGACACTCTTCGGCAAAAGATCAGCAACTCGAAGACCACTATTTCGGATCTATTCCTGAAAGAGTGGCTATGTTTATGCAGGATCTTGAAAATGAAGCCTATAAGCTTGGAATTCCTTGCAAGACCCGTCACAATGAGGTTGCTCCCAACCAGTTTGAATTAGCCCCGATTTTCGAAGAGGTAAATCTTGCAAATGATCATAATCAACTGATTATGGACCTGATGGCAAAAATCGCCCGTCATCACGGATTCTGTGTTTTGTTACACGAAAAACCATTTGCAGGGATCAACGGTTCCGGAAAACACAATAACTGGTCGCTTTCAACAAATACCGGTGTAAACCTTTACTCTCCGGGAAAGAACCCAAAATCCAACCTTCAGTTCCTGACCTATATTGTAAACACGATGAAAGCTGTTTACGACAACCAGGATTTATTACGTGCGTCTATTGTATCTGCAAGTAATGCTCATCGTTTAGGTGCAAACGAAGCACCTCCAGCAATTATTTCATCATTCCTCGGAACCGAAGTCAACAGGATGCTGGATCTGCTCGAAGAGAATGTGAATGATCGCAAAATGACACCTGATGAAAAAACTTCATTGAAACTGAATATTGGGCGTATTCCTGAAATTCTGCTCGATAATACAGATCGTAACCGTACTTCACCTTTTGCTTTCACTGGTAACCGGTTTGAATTCCGTGCTGTCGGTTCTTCAGCTAACTGTGCATCAGCAATGATCGCCCTTAACTCAGTTGTTGCTGCTCAGTTGATTCAATTCAAAAAAGACGTCGATGCATTGATTGAGAAAGATATCAAGAAAGATGAGGCTATCTTCCAGGTACTTAAGAAATATATTATTGAATGTAAGCCGGTTCGTTTTGATGGAAATGGTTACAGTCAGGAGTGGGCTGAAGAAGCTGAGCGCCGCGGATTAACCAATGTCAAGAATGTCCCTGAGGCACTTGAAGCTTACCTTTCGGTTAAATCCCGTAAGCTCTTTGAAACTCTGGGTATCTTTAATCCGATTGAAATCGAAGCGCGTGTTGAAGTTGAAATGGAAAAATTCACAAAGAAAATTCAGATCGAATCACGCGTACTGGGAGATATCGCTATTAATCATATCGTTCCAACGGCCATTTCATACCAGACCTCGTTACTCGACAATGTAAAAGGGCTAAAAGAGATTTTCTCTGAAGAGGAATTCAAGGAGTTAGCTGGCGCCCGTCTTGATCTGATCCGGAAAATTTCTGGCCATATCTCAACAATCAAGGCTCAAGTCAAAGAGATGAGAGAAGCCCGTAAGGCTGCCAATCTGATCGAACATGGTAAAGATAAAGCATATGCTTATGATTTAACGGTTCGTCCTTATCTGAGCACGATTCGTTATCATATCGACAAACTTGAAGAAGTTGTTGACAATGAATACTGGCCATTGCCAAAATATCGCGAGTTACTTTTCACCAGATAACCCATTTATTTGGACAACAAATAAAAGCCATCCTCAAAAAGGGTGGCTTTTTTGCATCTTTTCGTAAATTTGCACGGAACTTGAAATAATTTTGCCTTATCTGATCAGGACGTTTGGTGCGAAACTTTAGGGTAACTCACAACTTATTAATTCATACCATTTTACTTATGACCAATAACGATATCTTAAAAAAACTTCGTGTAGCCCTTAGCCTGAAAAATACTGACATCATAGCCATCCTTAAACTGGTTGATTTTAATATCACTGAAAGTGAGTTAGGGGCAATCTTTCGGACAGAGGATCACCCAAATTTCAAGCCATGCGGTGACCAGCTATTACGTAATTTTCTGAACGGACTGATTATCTACAAACGGGGTCCCCTTGAGAAAAAGAGCGAACCGGCAAAAAAGATTTTACGCTGATATCCTGAATTTAGTTCCGGGATAGTTCTGATTTGACCGAATACCGGTTAAATAACCAGGGTTACTTTATCGCCAGAAATCATTTGCAATCGTGCTTATTTCACCTTGGGATTAGTCCATTCTGAAGCAATATTGCGATAATCCCTATACACATGATCATGATGAAGAGTCCTGCTACAATAATGAGGTTAGCTTCCTTGTCTTTTAATGGGTTTCTGGCAAAAAGATTAACGGGACTTAATTTTGATTCGCTGTATTTAAGTAATTTATACATCAGGGTTCCGATAATGACACCTAAAACGGCTCCCCCCAATATATCCCCTGGATAGTGCAGCCCCAGGTAAATCCGACTGTAAACAATTATTGACGCCCAAATAAGAATAAACAAGGAATATTGGAAATTCTTAAACAATCGGATCGAAAAGGTTGCAAAAGCAAAGAGATTGGCGGCATGCGCTGAAACAAAGCCAAATTCTCCCCCTTTATTGAAAAAGACATGGGCGAGTGGGTTGACTGCAGGATCATTGGATGGACGTAACCGCTGAATGGTATGTTTCAGCAACCCGGCAAGCTGATCGGAGCAAAGAATCAATAAAGCAAGAGACACAAAAATAAATAGCGATTTTTTATCGTATTTTTTCACAAGAATGAAGAAGATTAATCCGTAAAACAATAACCAGGTATTGGTCAGTGTAAATAAAGTCATGGTATAGTCCCATAATGGACTGTGAAAACCATTTAGATAAAGGAAAAGAGCTCTATCCCAACTTTTTAACAGATTAATAAATTCCATAATTGCATGATATTTAGCTATTAAGTGATCTCCATATCCTGTCTTTTAATTCAATTAATCCCCGCTCGGCAAACGAGGAGAAGAAGATATGCGGAATATCCTTCATTTCTTTAGTAATATCGTTCATTAAGTCCTGATCAAGCAAATCACTTTTGGAGATAGCGACAATCCGTTGTTTGTCAAGAAGATCAGGGTTAAACTGATTCAGTTCATTTAACAGAATCAGATATTCATTATAATGGTTAAGACTGTCTGCAGGTATTAAAAAGAGTAGAATTGAATTTCTTTCAATATGACGCAGGAATCTTAATCCCAATCCCTTTCCTTCATGAGCACCCTCGATAATTCCCGGTATATCCGCCATAATAAATGACTGATTATCCCGGTAAGCGACGATGCCCAGATTTGGAACCAATGTGGTAAATGGATAATCGGCTATTTCGGGTTTTGCGGCCGAAACTTTAGAAAGCAAGGTCGATTTTCCGGCATTTGGAAATCCAACCAGACCAACATCTGCCAGGATCTTAAGTTCAAGTATTTTCCAACCTTCTTCAAAATTCTCACCCGGTTGGGCAAAGCGCGGTGTTTGCATAGTCGCAGATTTGAAGTTGGTATTGCCTAAGCCTCCACGTCCACCTTTAGCAAGAATGGCTGTTTCTCCATCATTATTGATCTCGAAGAGGACTTCCCCTGTTTCGGCATCTTTTGCGATGGTTCCGAGTGGAACATCCAGATAAATATCTTCCCCGTCCTTTCCGGTGCTGCGCGATTTTCCTCCTGATCCACCAAATTCGGCAATGATATGTTTCCTGTACTTCAGGTGAAGCAGGGTCCACATTTGCTTATTCCCACGAAGGATGATGTGACCTCCGCGCCCTCCGTCTCCGCCATCGGGTCCCCCTTTAGGCGAGAATTTTTCACGCCTGAAGTGCCTTGATCCGGGACCCCCGTGGCCTGAACGACACATTATTCTCACATAATCGACAAAATTCGAATCCATTTTAAAAATCTTAAATAGAACAGCAAAAGTACGCTCTTAAATCGATATATAAAATTAAACGTCAATATGATCATTGGGGAGGTATTTTTACACCGTAAAATGATCACTCAGATTGAGTTCATTGATTTAAGGTGGAGATTGGCTTGGAGCTCATTCTCATTACAGCCTGTTTTAGATTTTCAGATATCTCTTCAATGGATCCTAAACCCTGAATGGGATAATATTTACCCTGGCTCTCATAATAATTGATGATGGGAGCAGTTTTTTCATTGTAAACATCAATCCGGTGTTCAATGGTGGCAGCTTCCAAATCATCACACCTGCCTGATGTCAGACCTCGTTTGAGCAGACGGTTTATCAGTTCTGGTTTATCCACCGCCAGGCAGAGCATAACTGAAACTTTTGAATGGTGCTTGGTCAGGAGTCTGTCGAGTGCCTGAGCCTGGGCTACGGTTCTGGGAAATCCGTCAAAAATAAAACCAACAGTAGATCTTGGTTTTTTCAGTCTTGATTCGATCATGGAAATTACAACCTCATCAGGTACTAACTCGCCCTTGTCTATCAGTTCTGCGGCTAAGCGACCAAGATCGGTTTTTTCGGCAATTTCATGCCTTAAGAGATCTCCTGTTGAAAGGTGTACTAAATTGAACGTTTTGGCTAATAGAATAGCCTGAGTACCTTTGCCAGCCCCTGGAGGGCCAAACAGCACTAAATTAATCATTTATATAGAAATTAATTCTTGAATTATTCTTTGACAAGAGTGTAGATGTCCTTTAAATTTCGTCCTCTCCGGTTATAATCAAGTCCGAATCCGACAATGAAATCATTTGGAATTACGATGCCTATGTAATCGATGTTAATATTCACTTTTAACGCATCGGGCTTGAAAAGCAATGTGGCAATTTTTACCTCCTTTGCTCCCTTTTTATAAAGCTGATCATAAACCTCTTTAACCGTCTGTCCGGTATCCACAATATCTTCCAGAATCACGATGGTCCGGCCTGCAATCACTTCATTCACTCCGATCAACTCTTTAACATCACCCGTTGAGCCGATTCCTGAGTAAGATGAGAGCTTTAAAAATGAGATTTCGGAATCATTTAATTCGACTTCCTTCATTAATTCAGCTGCAAACATGAATGCTCCATTAAGAATGCAAATAAAAAGTGTTTCTTTTCCTTCGAAGTCAACCTTCATTTTTTCCGCTATCTGTCTGATTGCA
This sequence comes from uncultured Bacteroidia bacterium, assembly GCA_903923905.1. GTDB lineage: Bacteria > Bacteroidota > Bacteroidia > Bacteroidales > Prolixibacteraceae > JAAFHB01. The sequence continues at coordinate 12,917 of CAIXZH010000090.1, read as the reverse complement.
TGTTGAATATCGGAATAATTCAAAGAATTCTCAAACTCTTTATCCCAAACTTTGATGCGTTTCATTTATCTCTCTTTTATCCAAGACAACCCGGGGAATTCCACAAGATGCTTATATTGATATAATTATAACTCAAACTACCTGCAGGAGGTCTGGATTACGCGCACAAAGATAGGGATTCTTTTTTTCTGCATCTAAAAATAACCGTGGATGATCGGTCAATTGATCCCTGTTTTATAAAAAAGCTTAATTTTGTGTGGTAAATATAAGAATAAGAATTTCAATATAAAAGAATATTTATCGTTAAAAATGAAACCAAAAGTAAGTATAATTATGGGCAGCACCTCTGATCTTCCCGTTATGGAGGGTGCAGCCAGGATACTAAATGATTTCGAGATCCCGTTTGAAATGAACGCCCTTTCGGCTCATCGTACGCCGGAAGAAGTTGAGAAATTTGCCAAAGGCGCTTACGATCGCGGCATTAAGGTAATCATAGCAGCTGCCGGGATGGCTGCCCATTTACCCGGAGTTATAGCCGCAATGACTCCGCTACCTGTAATAGGGGTTCCCATCAAAGCAAGTCTTGATGGTTGGGATGCAATCCTTGCAATTCTTCAGATGCCTCCGGGCATTCCTGTTGCCACTGTGGCTCTTAACGGTTCAGGAAATGCGGCTATTCTGGCAGCCCAGATCATTGCTTCAGGCGATGAACAACTGATGAAAAAACTTATCGATTTTAAAGAGAATCTGAAAGTAAAAATTGTAGAGGCAAATGCCGAATTATCAAAAGTTAAATTTCCTTATAAAACAAATTAAAACCCGTTTTTAAATTTTATTTTCTGTAAATTAGAGGAGGCGATCGAACGATAACCTCCTCTTTTGTTTATTGAGAATTGTCTTTCAGGAAACCATTTTTCCGGAAGATTCATTGTTTGACCGCCAGAACCGGATGGAGCAAGCTAAGTTAAAATCGGCTCTTCTAACCCTGGTAATAATTTTTATACCTTTTTTGAAGGGTTATGCAATCGGAAACGAAACTCAGATTGGTGCGAGGGAAGTTTCTCTTGGGAATGCATCAGTGGCCCTTATTTCACCTTTTTCGGTCTTTCATAACCAGGCAGCTCTTGCCAGGATTATGCGAGTATCCGCTGCAATCGATTACCGGCAGCCTTTTTTAATTGAAGAATATTCGGATAGAGCTCTTGCATTGGTGGTCCCAACTTCTCTCTCCAACTTTGCCTTTGGTATTAGGCAGAAGGGTTTACCGGATTATCATGAGACCCGACTAGGCATTGCCATGGCCCGGAATTTTGGCGAAAAATTCTCTGCAGGTCTCCAGTTTGACTATTTTATGATGGATTTTCCTGAACAAGGAAAAAGTCGGGGCACATTTTTTATTGAATTCGGAATACTCTATCAACCTAAACGCAGCATAATAATTGGACTTCATGTTTATAATCCATCAAAAGCTGCTATTGAATCGCTTAATTTCATTTCCAGACTCCCTCTTGTTGCTACTGCCGGAATAGTTTTCAAACCCTCGGATCACCTCCTCATTACCAATGCTATTGAATATTCCGATAATAACCAGTTGAATATCAGCGCGGGAATTGAGTATCAGGTTTCTGATCATTTTTTTCTTCGATGCGGGCTAACCGGAGCGCCGGTAAGCCACTCAGTCGGAATTGGCTATAAGTGGAATATTTTCACCATTGATTTTGCAATGGCACATCACCAAAGTCTGGGGTACACCCCTTCCTTTTCACTCATTTTAAATTTGTGATAATGAACCAGATGTTTAAATACCTGCTTCTTTTGGCACTGTCGTTTCCCCAATGGGCTATATCACAGACTAATGAAAACCTGAGAGAAAGGGAGATGGAACAAGTCATCGAATCGATTGCCGGATCAGAAGATGTTGATATAGACAATTCAGCCCTTCTTGAAGATATGACAACAAATGCCGAAAATCCGGTAAACGTCAATCTTGCTTCTGAAGATGAGCTGACGAAATTGAATTTATTGGATTTTAATCAGATTCAGAATCTGATCAATTACCGGAAGAAATATGGTTTTTTTGTTTCAACATTTGAATTGACAGCTGTAGAGGGATTTACCCCTGAAATTGTGGCTTCTCTGACTCCGTTTATTACGATGGAATTACCTTCTGATTCGCTGTTTAAAGCGCGGAAGAAGATAAGGGAAAATCTGATCTCCAGAGTAAAGTGTTCATTCCCTCTGGCCAAAGGTTATCGTTCTGCCTCTGAAGGGAAAGTGGCTGCTTATCCGGGGTTACCGGTTTCCTTATATAACCGGTTCCATCTTGAGATTCCGGAAAAGCTTGAATTTGGTTTAATTGCTGATAATGATGCAGGAGAGCAGTTTTTCAGCGGGAGTAATAAATGGGGATTCGATTATTATTCAGGCTTTTTCTCCTGTAAATGGAAAGGAATTATGCGGCAGGTTACTCTCGGCGATTTTCTGTTTAGAGCCGGGCAGGGTGTGAGTTTGGGAGGGGGAATGGGGTTAGGTAAATCAGCCAATACATTGGGAATTTTGAAATTTGGTCAGACCATAAAACCCAATACCTCGACCGATGAAAATCGCTTCTTTAGGGGAATATCGGCAATTCTGGGCAGCGGACCATTTAAGCTGACACTTTTTTATTCAAACAAGAACAGGGATGCCAATGTACTTAAAGACCAGTCCACAGGCAGCTCTTATTTTACTTCTCTTCAAACTTCCGGATACCACCGTACTGCATCTGAAAATGAAGATGAGAAAAGTGTCAATGAACAAGTTGCCGGCGGTTACGGGGAATTTAAATTAAACAGATTTCGTATCGGCGGATTAATGGTTGTTCAGCAATTTGATATACCAATGAATACCGGTACAGCATTGTATAAAGCCAAAAGCTTTTCAGGAAGTAAGAATAGCAATCTAAGCGTCGATTATCAACTTGCGTTATCACACCTTCAGCTTTTTGGTGAAGCAGGTTTGTCCCGAAACAGAAAGACTGGTGCAGTACAGGGGTTGATTTGGCATGCTCATCCGCAGTTAAGTTTGTCGGCTTATTTTCGATCATTTGATCCTGGATTCCATGCTTTCTACGGTAATTCGCTCTCTGAAAGTTCAGGGAACTGCAATGAAACAGGTTTTTACACAGGTGTGATGGCTTGTCCTATTCCTAAAGTAAAGATCTTTGGCTATGTTGATCTTTACCATTTCCCCTGGCTGACCTATAGTACAATGGCACCATCCAGTGGAAGCGATTATTTGGCTCAGGTTGATATCACTATTTCCAGAAAATTTTCACTGAATATGAAGGGGAAATACGAAGCAAAACCTCAAAAAGTGACCAGTTCTAAAGGTATTGCTGAAGATTATGACGCAATGACAACCAAACTTAGAATTCAAACCGATTATAGCTTCGGCAAAAGACTTTTATTTCGTACCCGATTTGAATCTGTAAGATACAACTTTGCAAAAGTTTATGAAAAGGGATATCTACTATTTCAGGATTTGGTTTATGAGCCATCCCGAAAATTTAAAATTTGGGTAAGGTATGCCTGGTTCAATACGGATGGTTACAATTCGCGCATTTACACCTATGAAAACGATTTGTTATACACTTTTTCAATTCCCGAATTTCATGGTAATGGCCATAGAATCTATTTAAATCTGAGATGGAGTCCATCCTCACGGATAACAGCATATCTGAAAGTTGGTTGCACAATTCACAATGGGGAATCTTCCTGGGGATCTGGTAATGATATTACTACCGGAAATCAACGAAGTGAACTTAGGGGATTGCTCAGTTGGAGATTTTGATGAGTAAGCACTGGAAATTTAACCACATAATAAATCAGGTAGTTAGCAGTTTTTTTTAATCATTTTTATAATTTTTTAAAAGATTTTCATCTGAACGGCTATTTTTGTACATTTGTTATCACTACTGAACATCCATAAAATTATTAAAATTATGTTGGCTTCGAACGTTTTCGATGAAATTAGGCCTTATCGCGATGAGGAGGTTCCTGAAATCATGGGCAGATTATTGGTTGATCCGGTTTTTGCCAGGGTTTTAAAAAATCTTTTTGTTGAGGAATCTAAAATTCAGGAAATTAGAGAAGCAATGATATCAACTCAGAATGTTGAGTCTTTCCAGCTGAGATTTATGGTCCCCTTTCTTGAAAATATTATCAAATTAAGTATTAGTGAATTAACTGTTGGAGGTCTTGAATATTTGGAAAAAGATAAAAGCTATCTGTTTATTTCTAACCATCGGGACATAGTTCTTGATTCTGCCCTGTTAAATGTTGAAATATATAAATTTGGCTTTAAACCCACAGAAATTGCCATTGGAAGTAATTTACTGATTTATCCCTGGATTGAGGATGTTTCCAGGGTGAATCGGTCGTTCATCGTCAAACGGAACATTCCGGTAAGACAGATGTTGAAATCTTCGCATGTTCTCTCTGAATATATCAGACAAACAGTGACAACCAATGGAAATTCAATTTGGATTGCACAGCGTGAAGGGCGCTCAAAAGATGGTTTAGACCTAACTTCACCTGCCTTATTGAAAATGTTGAATATGTCAAATACAAAAAAGTTTGTTCGTGGATTTCAGGCTCTGACAATTGTACCGATGGCTATTTCGTATGAAATTGAACCTTGCGGCAATGAGAAGGTTGCAGAGCTTTTAAAACGGCAGGCTGATCCCGATTTCCATAAAACAGAAAAGGATGATTTACTCAGCATGGTAAGCGGATTAAAAAACCAAAAGGGGAGAGTTCATATTCAGTTTGGATCTCCGATCAAAAAAAATGCACTTAAAAGTCTTTCCAAGGAAGGAAACATTAATGACCGGCTGAAAAGATTGGCGGATTTTATTGATCTTCAGATTTATAAAAACTATCGACTCTACCCGAACAACTATATTGCATATGATCTGTATTATAATTGCAATACTTATATGGATCAATATACCTTTGAAGAGCAAAAATCATTTATTGAACTAACCCACCAACGGTTGAGACTGGTAGATGAGGATCGGGAGGAAGCTATGCAGTTGTGGCTAAAGATGTACTCTACACCGGTTTTTAGCTTTGAAAACTGCCCGAATGAGAATCCGGAGTGAAATTTAAATCAATAATATGGGACTGGAATGGTACCTTACTTAATGATGTTGATATTGCGGTGGAAATTATCAATCAATTGTTAGTAGATAGGGCACATCAACCAATTACTCTAGCCCATTATTTGGAGGTATTTACATTTCCTGTTCAGGATTATTATGAGCAGATAGGTTTTAATCTAAAAAATGAACCTTTCGAAATACCTGCATATCAATTTATTGCCGGTTATAATAAGGCCGTTGAAACATGTGGACTTCACCCGGAAGCAATCCCTGTACTTCAACAGTTACAGAATCTCGGTTGCCGGCAGTTTATCGTATCGGCCATGGAACAGCAACAGCTTGAAAAAACAATATCGGATAATCAAATCAGCTCCTATTTTGAAGAAATTTGCGGATTAGACCATCACTTTGCAACCTCGAAGGTCGAAAACGGCAGAAATCTTATCGTTAAAAGAAAACTAAACCCTGAATTGACGCTATTAATCGGAGATACCATTCACGATTACGAAGTCGCACAGGTCATTGGGTGCAATTGCATACTCATTGCAAATGGACATCAGTCGAAAAAACGCCTGCTGAATTCAGGTGCAAAGGTTCTGAATAACCTGGAGGAAATTACATTTTTTGTAACCTAGATTATCCTAAAAGTCTACAGCCTAACAGCCTAATAGCCTATGAATTCAGCAGCCTGGAGCTTAAAGCCTGAAGCGTAGCTTTTTTATCGTTTGTATTTACCAGGATTGATATATTATGACGGCTTCCACCGTAGGAGATCATTCGGATAGGGATATCCTGTAAGGAGATAAATACTTTGGCCGCAAAACCCTTCTCCTCAGCAATCATGTTGCCGACAATGCAAACAATCGTCTGGTTATGGTCTATTTCCACTTTGCCGTATTCTTTCAGCTCGGCCACGATTTCATTAAGGTGCTTTGAGTCATCAATTGTCACTGATACAGCTACTTCTGAGGTTGTAATCATATCGATTGACGTCTTGAAGAACTCAAAAATCTCAAAAATATTTTTAAGAAAACCATAGGTGTTAAGCATTCGGCCTGATCTGATTTTGATGGCGGTAATACCGTCTTTGGCTGCCACAGCTTTGATGCCGTTGGTATGGCTTTCAGAGGTGATCAGCGTTCCCGGATCTGGTGGATTCATCGTGTTTTTCAACCGAACCGGAATATCGCTCATCATGGCCGGCAAAACAGTTTGGGGATGAAGAATTTTTGCCCCAAAATAAGCGAGCTCTGAGGCTTCATTAAAGGATAGGGTGTCAACTTTTTTTGTGTTCTCTACAAACCGGGGATCGTTATTGTGAAAACCGTCAATATCGGTCCATATCTGAACCTCCTCACTATTGATGGCCGCTCCAATAAGTGTTGCTGTGTAATCTGATCCGCCGCGTTGCAGATTATCAATTTCTCCCTCCTGATTGCGGCAAATAAACCCCTGTGTAATATAATAATCAGCTTTTGGCTGGGTTTTGAGCAGGTTATTCAGTTTCTCTTTGATGAAATAACTGTCAGGCATCATGTCCCCATCAATTTTCATGAAATCGAGTGCAGAGAGTAACAAGGCATTATATCCCGATTCCTGCATCAGTAAAGTGAAAAGGGCAGTGGAAATTAACTCTCCCTGGGCAAGTAAGGCTCGTGCTCCTTCCTCCGGAAAAACACCGGAAGTATAGGATTTGATCACTTCGAACCGCTCTTCGAGGATCTTTTTGCCCTGATCCTTTGCCTCTTTAGTCTGGTAAAGATCGAAAACTACATTGTAATATTTTTTTTCGAGGGCACTGATCACCCCTAAAGCAGATTCTTTATTCTTTTTTGAGAGGTAATCGGATATCTCAACCAGGTTATTAGTTGTTCCCGACATGGCGGATAAGACTATCAGTTTTTGTTCTCCATCAGCAATAAGGTTCATCACTGTCCTCATTGTTTCAACTGATCCAACTGACGTTCCTCCGAATTTGAATACTTTCATAACCTGATGTATTTATTTATAATTTGTTTTTAAAATCAAGTTTAAGATGCAAAAATAGAAATAATTTGCTCCCATCCATTGGTTCCCTGTCTAATCTGATATTTTTTTGCCAATGACCTTAAAGTAGAATTTTTTACTAATTTTATCTTTTCGGATTTAAAAATCTATCTGATAGTCTTCTGCTTCTGAATGCATCAAACCTTAATTCTGTTCATTATGGAAAAATTTAGTTCCACAAAACCTATCCGGGAAATAACTTGTTTTATACCCGTACTTATCAACCAGGTTAATAATGAACCTGAAAATTCGGAGATGAAAATTTCATTCAAAGGTTTAGTTTTATTATTAATCCTGATTTTATCGTTACTTGCCGGATCTGCAAATGCCCAGCAATTGGATGACTATTCCTATAACGGTGCATTTGATCCAATAGCCAATGAGGTCAGGAATGAGGTGCAATTTAATGGCTATACCAATTACTGGCATAATGATTATAAGGAGTGGATCAGGTACGGTAATTTGTTTAAAATGAGTCTTCCAAATGTCAGGAATACCATTGCGCAAAGTAAGATTGACCTCGCTGATGATTTGCAGATTCCTGGTCTGACGGTTCAGGAAGGGTTTGTAAGCGGCTTATTTTCATCTGACTATAAAATTCTGGAGGCTCCTTCTGTAAAAGAAATCGACGAGGCCTTGGGTTCAGGCAATGTATTGGTATTCACCGATCCGGAGTCGGAAGCTGGGAAAAAGCTGGTTTCAAAATTCGTACCTGACAGTTTGTCGAAACAACAGCTAAAGAGCTACCAGTTTGGAGCTGTAAATTTCAGGGAAGTGAATGCCTTTATTCTTGAAAACGGGGCGAAAAAGATTTTTGTGGTAGAATCCACTGTTTCTGAAGCCCTTTCTAAGGTTAGGGTATTGCTGGAAAACACCCGGAAGATTCTTGGTGAATATGATTTACGCAAAGGAATGTTTGGTGCTGAAACGCTTTTAAAGAGTGTGACCTGTGTTCAGGGACACCCGCTTGAAGTCATCGGCAAAGGGATGAACGAAGGAAACTCGTGGTTTGTTTTCAGCGGGTATATGGATTTCTGGATGAAGGATGAATTGGCTGGTTGGATGAAAAAAGCCAATCTACCTGTGGTTGCCGATGTTGGGTTCTCACCTATCTTTGGATGTCAGGACTACAAGGGTATTCAGGTGCAGGATATGGTTACCAAACAATCGTGGATAGATTTTGCCCATAACAAAAACGGATATGTTTTCCGGCCAGTATTTGATGCCGAAAGCGACCCTTATCATTACGATGGTTACATTGCTATTGAAGGAAATAAAAAGCAGATTGATAACGAAAATGTCCCGTTTATCTCGACCACCGGCTCTATGGAAGGCGATCTGATCCCAAGCATGGTCCTGTTTATTAAAAAGGGGGAGATATTAACCCGTGACCTGATGTGGCAGGCAATTTTGGATCGTCGTGAGGTGGCTGTCCTGGGTCAGGGGAAGATGATGGGCCCTGCGTTGTACCGGAATGCTTTGGAGCTTTTGCTTCTTGACCGTGTTTTTCTGGAAGATTATTTTGGCGACCGGATAGACCTTCAGGCTGAAGTTCAGGATTATAACCTTCGGATTACCGTTTCAAATACTTACCCGCACACAGTCTCCGGAACGCTGAATCTTCAGCTTCCTCCTGAAGTAACAGCAGATGAGGCTTATCCTTCTTCCCTGAGTTTGCCTGCAAATAGTTCTAGGACCATTCTGATCAGGATCCGCCCGCTGGCAAATGGAATGGGTACTACCAACCCCATAGTTACAGGGTTTAACTGGGGGGAAAAGAAAAAATACACAATGGCCATACTGGATATGCCACCGGCAATATCGGTTCACCAGTTGCTTTATGGTCATGCTCCATCGGTGAAATATCCGGTCAGCATTCATAACTTCTCAAGTGAAAAACATTTTCCCGTTCAGGTTCAGGTATTTGCCAAAGATAAGCCAGGTAAAGCAATCCTGACGACTTCGCAAAATAACACCGCAGGTTTAGGCAAATTTCAGGATATGCTCTTCGACCTGAAAATCCCTGCAGGCGATTATACCGTAAAAGTTACTGCCCTCGGAGTAACCGCAAGCAGTCAGCTGGGTGTCGGCAAAGCCGAAGGTGTCGCCCGCGCATATGCTGTTGACCTGAACAGCGATGGAGTAAATGAATACCGGCTCGAAAACGACAGTGTTCAGGTTACCTTGCTCACAACAGGTGCAAGGGTGATCGAATATATTGTAAAAAGCAGGAAGGATAATCTGCTTTTCAAACTTTGGCCCGAAAAATCAATTGATGACCGGCGCCCTTTCAGGGAAAAGGGGTATTATCCGTTTGGAGGATTTGAAGATTTTCTTGGTCAGGCCAGTATGGAAACTCACAAAGTTTATGATGCAACATTGGTTCAGGATCATGGGGATTATGTCCAGGTAAAAATGATTGCCGATTATTTCGGAAATAAAATTGAGAAGATTTTCACCCTGTATGGCAATTCCCCTCTGCTTGAAATCAGGTTTGCATTGACCTTTAAGAATCCGGAAGCAAATGTGATCGGACCGCAGCCTATTCTCGAGCTGGGTGCTTCCCATGGAACCGAGGATGTGTTTACGGTGCCCTCTGTTGATGGTTTGCAACAATACCGGATGAAGCCGGAAAGGTATTATGGACACCTCTTTACCCTGAAGGAGGGGTGGAATGCGGGGTATGATGAAAAGGAGGACATCACTTTTGTCGGTGCTTATCCGGTAAGTCAGCCATTATTCCTGCATATGTGGATGAACCATCCGAGTAACGGCGATGCCCATTATTATTATACCGAATTTCAACCATGGGTACCGATTACCCAAAAAAGCACCATGTATTTTTCATATTACATGTGGGGAATGGGCGGTCCATGGGAAAACGGGGTAAAAGAATTGAGAAAAAGAAACCTGATTACCGTAAGACAGAACGACTAAGTATTAATATAATTGAAAATTCAGATGAAGAGCAAGGATCTTTTAAGAAGCCTCACATTTTTATTTCTCCTGGTCAGTGCACTGAATATTTCCGGTGCCAATAAGGATGAGCTGAAGATCAGCAAACTGGAGCTTGGTTACCCATGTCCTGCAATCCCCTTTTATTACCTTAAGGCCGAACTTGAGCTTCCCCACCCATCAATTATGGAAGTTGAGGTGGTTGTTAACGGTAAGACGCTCCGGTTTACCAATCTGCATAAAGAGTCGGACAAGGAGGATTTGAATAAGCCTGTACTGACCCATCGCCCACCATCCGGGGCGGGACTTTCGCAGGACAATTCGGTCTATAACCATCCCTATGTGATCGGATGGGTTAAATGGGTGCCGGGGGCCAAATATGATGTCAAGGTAACTGTTCGGATGAAGAAAGCTGCAAAGAGTTCTGAAAATGATCTGATAATCTCATCGGTTAAGTCAGTCACTGCCCCTACTGAATCGCGGGTCTTTGATCCTGCATGGAACAGATACAAGTCCGTTGTATTAAGCGAAACTGCAGGAATTGAAAGGAAAGCGGAACCTGTGGATGTTGTGCTTGCCTTTTATCCCGATGAGCTGAAAGATCTGAAGCGGGAAATAAGAGTCGTGGCGGTTGATCCTCAGACCCACCTTCTGACAGAGGTCCCATGCCAGGTTTATGACATTCAGGAATATCTGAAGGAGGATGATCTGTCACCCGACAAGGAGGGAAAACCAACACGGCAGGTGCCGATCTGGCTGCCGACCGTAACTGCCAGGCTTGCTTTCCTTGCCGATGTGCCGGCAAAAACGAGCCGTGTTTTTCTTATTTATTACAACAATGAAAATGCGATGGCAAAAACCTATTTATCTGACCTTCGGATGCAAGGGGATGCCCCCGGACTTCAAATCGATAATGACCAGATTTCAGTGGTTCTGCATCCAAATTCAGGTCATCTTGATCAGATTGCATTAAAAAAGAGGCCGGATTTTCCGCTGTATCACCGTAAAGAGACCAATGGTGCGATTCACTGGAATCCTGAGATATATACACCTCCAACTCCCTGGACTCATACTTCTGACTGGAAGCCACCACAAAATGTCAAATCGTTATCCGGTCCTGTTTTGGCCTCAAGCGAAGTCTGGGGGAATTTACGCGATATCCCGCAGGTCGATGCCTCGGTAAGGTATGAATTTTATCCCGGCAAACCATATTTCATCAGTTCATCCGTTTTAAGAATCAACCAAACGGTGAATTGTCTTGCACTGAGGAATGGGGAAATTGTCATAAAGCGGGAACTGATTACCCATGCCGCCTGGTATGACGTTGTGAGAGATTCAGTAATCAATTACGACATAACCCAAATGCCGGACCTTACCGATTTAAAAATGGAGGCTGATGTTCCATGGATCACTTTCTATAACGAAAAGACGGGTGTAGGTTTTGCCGGTATCCAATTAAGTTATGCCAATGCAGGACTGGAGTCTTCACCAAGGTTACTTAACCCGTTCTTTTATATTACGGGTGGTCCCTGGATTTACTGGGCCCGTGCCCTATCCCTCAGCTTTCTTTCCTCAAATATGCAGCAGATGATTCCGGCAATGAAGGGAAACGTTTTTTCGGAGAAATGGGCTTATCTCGTTTATGAAACTGCCAAAGGTGATAAACCCTACTCACCAGTGATCGAATTGCAGAAAAAGCTCACTAATCCACTTCGGGTGCAATTGGTTGAGGAGGTTGATGACAGGGTTTCTAAAACTGTGACAGAAATTTTTATCGATAAAGGCAAAAGTGGCTGGGAAGGTCGCGAAACAGGCAAACATGCAGTGGACAAATAAGGATATTAAGAAATTCAAGGGACTTTCAGGTTAGGTTCATTTTCGTTACCTTCTTTATTTGCTACAGATTTTTAATTTGGTTAATTGGAATTTAATTTATTGATAATGAATAAAATATTTGCATTATTCTTGGGGATGGCATTGGTTTTCACCTACACAGCAGAAAATTTAATTGCCGGAAAGCCGGGGAGTAAGGAGCCTTTAACTGTCAGAAAATCTCCGGACTTTAAAATTACCGGCAACGGGAGTAGCCCTGAATGGGTTAAATCGGAATGGAATCCTCTGATTAAGCTTGATGCAGGTGGTGCTGAGGATAAGACCAGGTTTAAGATCCTCTATTCTGCCAGGGGAATCTATTTGTTATTTGAGGGGGATGACCAACGGATTACCACCAAATATGACAAGGATTTTGATAATCTCTTTAACGGTGACGTTTTTGAAGTTTTCTTTCATCCCGATCCGACGTTTCCGCTTTACCTGGAGTATGAAGTTAACCAGCTGGATAAAGAACTGGTATTAATCATTCCCAACATCAAAGGGAGAGCTCAGGGATGGACCCCCTGGCATTATGAAGATGGTAACCGGGTAATTAAAAAAGTCATCATTAACAAAGGTCGTCAGGAACCGGGGAGCTTAATTAAATCATGGAGTGCAGAGCTGTTTTTCCCGTTCCGGTTATTCAGTCCGCTATCCAATGTTCCACCGGTTAGCGGAACCATTTGGAACGCAAATTTCTACCGGCTGGATTATGATACAGGCAATATGATTAAATGGGCATGGACACCAATCAATACCTCATTTCATGAATTTGAAAAATATAAACCAATCATATTTGAATAAAATCATATCCATGGGATTATCGAAATTGACCATACACAGCATCCCCAAAAAATAAAACCATTATCCGAATTGATGGGCGCCTATAAAACCACTGTTT
>CAIXZH010000089.1 GCA_903923905.1 uncultured Bacteroidia bacterium | reverse complement strand
TTGGTTCCGGTAAGAACGGATGTTCCCATATCTATGGTGGATCCATTGGCAACAATAAATTGAAGAGCACACGAAGGGGTTGTTGCTTGCGATGTTATTGTCCCGCCAGTTATATTTACGGTCTGAATTCCCGAACCGACAAAATTAAAAAGTACAGGAGAACCGGCTTGTGTGGTTGTTTGGGATAGAGTTCCTGCTGACATCGAAAAGTTCCCATCAAGATTTATTGTGATGGTGGTAGGATAAGTACCCCCGTCATGCATATCAAAATTTCCACCGGATATATTGAAATTTCCATTAATATTGACCGTTGCAGGATAAGGTTGATTGCCTATTCTCAAATACATAGCGCTTGTTCCTGTAGAGGCAACAGTAAAATTACCCTTTATCGTAGTAGTCCCTGCGGAATTGACAAATGCAACGGTATTTGTTTGCCCCGGACAATTATAGGTGAAATTGCCGAATGACTGTCCGATAAAATTGGTAAAAACTGTTGCAGTGGTAAAGCTGGCAGTAATATTTAAGTTGGACGAAGCAGCCCAGGTTGTGTTTGCTAAAGTAGAACCTTGGGGTAATAATGATGATGTGGTATTATGATTCCAGGTACCATTGACAATCAAATTAGTAACAGTTAGTGTCCCGGTACTGGAGTTTGTAACAGTTCCATTTACAGTTAAATTAGTAGCACTAAGCGTGCCGGTACTTCCGATATTAAAACTACCATCTACCTGAATAGTCGCAGCTGAAAGGGTAAGCGCGGCTGCAGTAGCAAAAGTAGCACCCGAACCTATTGTCAGGTTGCCGGTTATTGCCAAATTGGCTACCTGAGTGGTCGTAACGCTGCCACTAACAGTTAAATTTCCACCTATAGCGGTAGTAGCAGTTTGTAAAACATCTGTGCCACTGCCACTTAAGATTAAGTTGTAATAATTTAAAGGATTTACGGTCTGGCTAGCGCCGGTAAAGTTTACCGTATTGCCGGTATTTGTTGCCGCAAGCGTTGTAATAGTCACAGTACCCCCTAAATTCAGGATTGCACTCGTACTCGCGCCCTGAGTCAAACGTCCGGTGCCGGATAATGCAGTACCTACAGTAAGTGATCCGTTATTGGTGTAGGTCCCTGTCACAGTGACAGAAGGAATAGATAAGATTCCGCTGATCGTTTGGGTTGTTCCGCTAAGGGTATAAACACCTGTCCCAGCATTGAAGGTACCCAGGCAGGATATACTGCCGGGAAAAGTAAGTGGCAGATTTGCAGCCGTGTTATTCCAGGTACCACCTGCATTTACCGCAATATTCCCGTTAAAGGTTAATGTACCTGAGCCTGAAGATAGTGTCAATGTACCGCTGGTCCCACCCCCGATAGTGGTTGTTCCGGTCACAGTCAATGCATAAGGAGCAGTTGTGAAAGTTGTTCCGTCTCCAATAGAAAGATTACCGGCAATTGTAATTGCTGTACCTGGAGTTACCGAAGCGCTTCCGGAGGTACTTAAATTATTAAACGCATTTATTGTTGTGGTTCCTCCTATGGTCTGAGAGGTACCATTAAAAGTAACCGTTCCTGTGCCTGGAGTGAATGTGCCACCAGTGTTTAATGCCCAGTTTCCATTGACAATCAGGTTGTAAGCTCCGCCCACTGTTAAGGTAGCGCCGCTGTTAATGGTAATGTTATTACAAACCCCACCGGCAGTTAATAATGAAGGTTGGTTACCACCCGCGTTAATGATTACATTAGTCGATGAAGTCGGTACGCCGCCGCACCAGTTTGACGGATCTTTCCAATCGGTACTGGTAGTGCCCAGCCATGTTCCCGGGGTACACGAACTTGTACTGACATTTATAATACCAGAGGAGGTAGTGCCAAAATAGGTGCTGTTTTTATTGGTTGCAGATGATGAAGTGCTTCCCCAGGTTCCTGAATTCTGCGCAATTAAATTAAGAATCAACGTATTGACCGGTGTATTAGTGCCGGTATAAAGCTGGGCTGAAACGCCTGAGCCTATAGAAAGGTTGCCACCGATTGTCGTTGGTCCCGCTTGAAACGATTTAACACCACTGCCAGCCAGGGTCAGGTTTGAATAAGTGGTTCCAAAAATAGTCTGGGCTCCGGCATATCCGTAACTAACTGTATTGTTGTTTGCACTAGCATTAAGTGCAGTAATACTGGGCGCAAGAGTAAAGTTTAAATTAAGGGTGCCGGAAGCGGCATTCGTTAAATTACCTGAGCCCGCCAAAGCTGTACCAACGGTCAATGTACCGTTATTTGTAAGAACTGACGGTGATGTTACTGTAACACTGGATATGGATAGTGGCCCGTTAAGTGCCTGTGCATTCGTGGTGAACGATTGAACTCCTGATCCGGCAGTGAATATTCCGGTGGTGTTGTTTGTGATGCCTCCACGGAATTCAACGGGAGAATTCGCAGAGTTATTCCAGGTTCCTCCAGCTGCAACAGAAACCCCACCTGTAAATAATTTAGCTCCTGTGGCAGATGATATGGTAAGGTTCCCGCTTGATCCACCCCCTATGGTTGTTGTCCCCGTTTCAGTCAGTGCAAAAGCTGCAGCGGTAAAGGTAGTCCCATCACCAACATTTAAATTCCCCCCAATTGTTAAAGCTGCTCCGGTTGTTGCGGTAGCAGATCCGCTCAAGGTCAGGTTGCCTCCAATGGTTGTAATCGCACCAAATGTTTCGGCACCACCACTTAAGGTAAGATTTGAATAGGAAGTCACCTTTAGCGTTTGGCCGGAGCCGGTATAGCTAACTGTATTGCCTGTTGCGGTTGCTGTTAATGTAGGCGTGACTGTGGAAGCCCCGATATTCAGATTGGCATTAGCCGCCTGTATTAAAATACCAGAACCTGCCAACGTGGTTATAACTGTCAAGCCTCCGGAAGCTATAATATTATTGGTTGTTCCTGTAGTACTGTTTACAGTTAAGCTTGAGAAAGTAGTGGCATTCCCATTTATTGACGACGTTGCAGCTGAAAAAGTATAGGCCCCCGTACCTGAATTAAATGTTCCTGTATTGGTAAAGGTACCAGTGCTAATTGTAACTGGCTCATTAACTACGGTATTGTTCCATGTCCCTCCGTTTATATTTAAACTGGACACTGTTATCAGAGGTGTTGACTGAGCTAAAGTGACATTTACAATTCCCCCGGTATTTACAGTAACAGCACCCATTAATCTTGTCCCGGTAGCATTATTAAAAGTTAATGTTCCCGTAACATTGGTTGTAGTTACAGATAATGAGGTTGTGAATGCATTTAAGGTCAATGTACCTGCAGTCACGGTCAATGTCCCAATAGTCGTTGTTCCGCTACCAGTCATTGTACCACCATAAGTTGCATCATTGAGTATTAGAGTACCAAAAGTGCTCGTAGTGCCGGATATAGCGTGCGCTCCAGAACCACCAGTTAATATAATATTACCTGCTCCAGAATGCGTAGCATTATTGGTAACGTTTCCATTTACGGTAATTGTATTTCCACCATCGGCAAAAGTGCCTGCATTGATGGTAAGATTTCCGGCAACTGTAATTGCAGATGCGGCAGTTTTTGTGCTGTTCCCGGATAACGTCAAATGTCCATAAGTTGCTGGTCCTATACTGGAAACACTGCCAGCTACGGCCATGGCTCCTGTCGAATTATAAATAACTGTAGAAGTTGCTCCTAATGTAATATTGGTCGTAATAAATAATGTTGGAAAAGTTGTAATTGTTGCTGTACCAGCTCCAATCTGCAGGGTTGCCCCGGCAGCAACTTGCAAAGTTCCTGATCCGTTGCCCGTTATCTGGTTTCCTCCGTCTGCAAAAGTGCCTGCATTCACAGTAAGATTTCCCGCAATTGTAATTGCAGCAGAGGCAGTTTTTACACTGTTCCCAGATAATGTAAGATGCCCATATGTTGATGGTCCGACACTGGTAACGCTGCCTGCCACGGTCATGGCACTTGTCGAATTATAATTAACAGTGGAAGTAGCACCTAATGAAATATTTGCTGTAGTAAACAGGGTTGGGAAAGTTTCGGTATTTGCAGCCCCGGCACCAATCTGTAAAGTGGCTCCGTTTGCAACATTCAAGGTGCCTGTCCCGTTACCGGTTATCTGGAAGCCTCCATCGGCAAAAATACCGGAAGTGACAGAAAGATTATTGTTTACCGTTGTTGCAGCTCCAAGGGTAGCCGATGTGCCGGCACTTGATGTTAAATTGTAATAAGTGGTGCCTTTTACCGTTTGTGTTGTACCGTTATATACCACCGTATTGCCTGCAGCAGTTGCTGTTAATGTTGTAATTGGGACAGTAGTGGAGCTGATTTAAAGCGTTGATGATGAATTGTTTGTAAAAGTGCCTATTGTACCCGAACTTGCAAGGTTTACAATGCCTGCAGCATTGTTGGTAATGCCGGTGATGGCACCTGACCCATTAAGATTAATTGTTCCCCAGTTGGAAAAATTAGCAAGTGCAGTGGTTGTGGTTCCTGCTGCAGAACGGTTTATTATTCCATTATTATCAAGTGAAGAAATTGCACAAGAACCAGCACCAACCCCACTCAAATTAAGCGTACCATTATTGATTAGTGTACCGGTGCCTGTAAGTGAAGTGCCTACGGTCAGTGTACCACTGTTGGTGTAAGTTCCTGTTATTGCTATACTTGCTATTGAAGTTGTGGTTGCTCCATTTAATACCATACCTGCACCACTAAAAGTGTAAACACCGGTTGAAGCAGTAAAGGTTGTAGCATTGTTTGTAAAACTTCCAGTTATAGTTAGAGTGTTTGCAACAGTTTCATTATATACTGCACCTGAATTAAGGATGACATCACCGTTAAATGCATTTGCACGAATTGTTGTTGAAAGATTAATTGTCCCTGTTATATTGGTGGATCCGTTTACCGTAAGTACACGTGAAGATGTGAGTGAACCTCCACTATTTATTGTGAGTGAACCGCATGTAAGATTGGCTGTTGTTGCTGTTATTGAACCTGTACTATTGATAGTCACAGAACCAGTTTGTGTTACAGTTGCACCAACAGTAACAGCTACATTAATGATTACATCATCTCCTGCTACCGGTACAGCACCACCGGTCCAGGTTCCTGGAGTTGCCCATGGCCCGGTAGTAGAGGCTACAATTGGACTTAGTACTGCTACAGTTAATATTCCGGTAAAGGTTGCAGTATTATCAAAGTAGGTGTTATTTTTATTCGTGGCAGCAGAAATCGAGGAACCCCAGGTCCCGGCAACTTGATTCGTACCGCCAAGAAAAAGTGCACGAATTGCAAGATTAAGTCCACTGGCAAGGCTTGCTTTAGCTCCACCCGCATCCGCTGCAATATTCAATTTACCGCTTACTATAGTACCAGTAGGTATAGTCTTTAATCCACTTCCGGAGAGTGAAAGATTTAAATATGTACCTAATCTGACAGTTTGATTGCCGGCACCGTTATAGTTGACGATATTCCCTGCTGCAGTTACAGCAAGGGCCGTAAAGGTAGGTACGGTTAGAGCACTTATGTTAAGTATACCTGCATTGCCATTCGTGAAAGCGGCTATTGTGCCGGAGGAACTAAGGTTTACTATGCCCCCATTGCTATTAGTAATACCAGTAATCGCACCCGATCCCTGAAGATTAAGCGTTCCATTATTAGTTAACGTGGTTGATGAAATTGTAGTACCGGTAAATATTGTGGTACCTCCATTATTCAGGGTAGTGATTGCACTTGTTCCCCCTAAAGAAAGTGTGCCGATTGAAGCATTATTTAATGTTCCTGTACCGGCTAATGAAGATCCAACAGTCAGTGACCCATTATTCATCACCGCTATGGTGGTCACAGTAATGTTTGGAATTGACAGGGTTCCATAAAGACTTATTGGGTTGGTTGCAAAAGTATGCAGCCCATTGCTTGCAGTATAGGTTCCATTATTAACAATATCTCCGGTGAAAGTAACGGTAATACTTCCACTTTCAGACACTGTTGAGCCTGCACCTATGGTTAACGAACCTACCAGGTAATTGGCCGAAATCGTTAAAGTAGAAGTCGTTGCAGTACCAAGTGTTATGGATGCCAATGCATTTGCAGGTGTAGCGCTTAGCGTTGGTTGTGAGCCTGAAAAAGCAACCACCCCTATTGATACAATATCACCCACGGCTGAACCCGGATTTCCGTTAGGGGTCCAGTTGGTTGTTGTGGCCCAATCCGTGCTAGTAGTACCGTTCCAGGTATAGGTTGTCGCCTTAACTAACGTCACTGAAAGCAACAAAAAGACAATCAGAGCAATTGCCTTTGAAGGAACCAATAATTTAAGCCGATAAATCAAAGAGGCTGATAATTTATGTCTCATAACTCACAGAGTATTAAAAGGTTAATACTCCGATTCCCCAGGGCGGATGACATATTACTCCGGGCATACAACTGCAACCCGGCCAATAAAAGTAATATTGGCTGAAAATAAAGCTTAAAACCCGTTATTAGTCGTCTGATCATATGATATTTAGTACTAAAAGCGGGCTCAAAGCAACATAATCAGGGGTGTTTATTGCAGCTTAAGTTCCGCTTCGGTATATTTTTCTGGTTTGGTGTCTGATTGAGCTGAAAACGTTATTTTTAATTTTCCTTTGTGATACTCAGCCATATTTTTATTTTCCAGATCCATTTGGAATTTCCGGGTTGGGTTTGGGGTATAAACGGCAATCCCTTTAACGATCCCGACCTGCCTTGAAATACCAAGATCCGAAATATGCTCTACCCGTAAATCGCCGTAAACCGACATATTCCCCGAACGGTTAAATGTAAACTGAAGTCTTGGAATAGTATCATTGATGAGTTCAAGCTTTAAATCTGAAAGATTCACCTTCATAGTGGATTCACCGGATCGGATGATAACCGGAATCGTTATCCCAAATACGGGAACCAACTTTATACCGATTGCGGTAGAGTCTTTTAATTTTTCTGTAGTTCCCAATGCAGTCTGTTTGGGAACTGCCCTGAAATAGACATGCGAACGATATTCGCCGGGCTTTAACTGATCAGTCCGGATCAGTTGCATCTTTACAGTCTGTGCCTCATTGGGGGCAAGTGTGACCGAGCGTGGAAAGAAACGAATGAATTTATCTGCAAAATTCTGACCATCGTCTGGAGTGGTGACCTCCTGGAAAGAACCATCCTCCTTCATCCGATACTCAATGATGGAGACATTATACTTGGCTGTATCCTTCCCGGTGTTAGCCAGATTAAGATCCTGGGACCTCTTGGTCCCTTCAAAGACTACACGTCGCGGATTGATTAGTAAATTTCCCTGAGCCTGAATATCCTGGGCTGCAAATACTGAAAAAAGCTGGATTGCAAAAATAAGGATCAAACTGGAAGGTACTCCAATATGAGATTTAACTAATATAATGTTCCGTTTTTTCATGATATTAAGTCTAAGAATATAATTTGGCCAAATGTATAAAAAAATTAGTATTCATTTACCAGGCATAGAACATAAAATCATGCAATTGGAATTAAAATCTAGGTGGTTATGCGCCTATACATGAAATCGTTCAATTACTTTAAATACTTTATTTTGATCTTTATCAATACAGAAGTGATAATTTCAGGGTTTCTCAGGTAAGGATGGATTAAATTCAGGTTTTGATTCATTACCGGCGGTCGATACCAGACTTGTTCTTAAGGACAAAAATTGGCTAATTGTAGGTAAATGTAATGGAATAGCTCCCCGTATAAATCCCGACCGGATTGGCATTCACATCCCCTACATTCAGGGCTGCCCCGACCTGAACCGTAACAGATCCTCCGGTCAGTTTTCCCGCTCCAACCCCTGGAGCTGGAATTGATTGCCAACCGGTTACCTGCATGGTTTTAGAGCTTGCAGTATTGGTTAATATGGCAGGGGTTGATGGCAGGATAATTGAAAAGGTGGCATTGGGTTCGCCCGTAATATAAAAACTTGCCGAACTGTGTGCCCCACCTCCTGAAATAACAGTCCCCTGCGTCGTTAATACACCATCGGGGGTTAACAGGATCGATCCTCCCTGTGTTTCGGGCGAAAAACGCCCGAAATTTAGTTGGGCGGTTTCTGTGGCAGTAAGCGCAGCAATTACCTGGGCGGTGGCGGTAGCATTAACGGACGATTGTGCTAAACTTTTACCTCCGAATATTCCTGCCAGTAAGACAAAATTTAAAACCAGTAGGATTATCTTTTTCATGATCTTTTAAGATGAGAGTTTCGTTTCAATTCCGGACTTATAAGAAGACCCGACCCGATATGGGTGGGTCTTCTTTAATCTTCCTAATGATCTGTGAGGTATCTTAAGACTTTAATATTATCCCTGTAAAATACGGGATAGTTTCCGGAATATTTATTAATTGTAATTAACGATTAATGTCAAATCTGTTGTATTTGTATAAACTCCTGAGACAGTAAGTGCTGGCACAGATAATACCCCACCTACATAGATATCCAAAGTTCCGCTACCTAAATGTGCTGATGCCCCTGAAGAAGGAATACTTGGCGCTAACGATAATGTATTTATTTTTCCTCCGGTTGTATTAGTAAGAAGTATAGGGTCTGTAGGGTAAAGAATTGAAATAGAGCTATTTCCTTCGCCAGTAACTGTAAATTTTGCAGACGATGTAGTGCTTCCGGAAACCTGAGTAACACCTCCTGAGACAGCCACTGTTCCACCTGATGTAGAAGTTATGGAAATAGTTCCATCGGTGTTACTTGATGCAATAGTACCGAATCTTAAATCAACACTTTTAGCGATAGAAATCGGGGTAATTAAGGTGGTGTTGGCGGTTGCAGTAGCCTGTGATTGTCCAAAAGAAACAGCGGTGAAGCCAAGAATAACGATTGCGGAAAGAAGAAGTTTTTTCATGATTTTTGTTTTTTATGGGTTAAAATTGTTTTTTAAATTTTTGTCTATTAATTTTTTTGTGTTTTTCAACGTTACGATCAGGATAACTTCATTAATCGTGCCAAAAATTGTTACTTTGCCGAAAATTGTTGATAAATCTGTTGATAAAATGTTTTAATGGGTTGAATAATAATCAATTGAAATTATTGAAAATAATTTCAATTGAAGCTTTGATTCTTTCGGGAAAGACATTTTAAGGTGAAGGCGAGGAAAGTAATTTCACAAAACGTAAAAAATTACTATACGGGGAGAGATCGGAATTAAAGAATTAAAGAATGAAACCCTCATAAACTATCGTTCTCAAAAGGCAATGTATAAATCCATGAGGGTTCCACACGGATCAAAAATCTAAATATTAGTAATTTAATTAAAATTTATACATGTGAAAAATGAAGGGGTTTTGCCACTTATCGTCCATGGCTTCCATCGGTGGAATGATGGAATGAGGAAGAAAAATCACCAGGAATTCAAAGGAGATCATTTTGAGATTTGTTAAATCCGGAATCTTTTAATTCAATAAGCGGAGATTATTGATTGTAGCTTATTGCCAGGTTACTCAAAAAAAAGCAGGACAATAAAATTTGCCCTGCTTCCAAAAATAAATCATCCCCTATTTATTAATTATATGCAAAAACAACCGTGTATGATCCGGCAT
The DNA here is from genome assembly GCA_903923905.1 of uncultured Bacteroidia bacterium. GTDB lineage: Bacteria > Bacteroidota > Bacteroidia > Bacteroidales > Prolixibacteraceae > JAAFHB01. The sequence goes on along the minus strand of CAIXZH010000089.1, from coordinate 89,321 downwards.
ACAGTCCGGAGGCCTGATTGGCGCTCAGATTCGCTATCCCGTTGAGCTGAATGTTTTGCGAGCCATTCGATTGCGTGACTGATGCTGTTGCGTTATTGCTCAGACTGGGATCAAGGGTAAAACCATTTCCCCGGGAATTGGAGAGGGTTGCCGACTTTAGGACTACATTCACGGTGGCATTGCTTCCTGAATTGACAGTCATCGTTCCCAGATTAACCGTTGGAGTTGTGGCCGCCAATTGTGAAGTTCCGGAACCTAGTGAAAGTGTCGTCGTAGCCTGTGATGAGGCACTGACTGATTCAATAACCTCTGCAGTGATATGTCCGATGGCCACCACTTGAGCGCTGCATAATTTTGATCCTGTCATTCCAAGTGTAAGGACTAGTAATAAAATTACAGGGGTTATTGTTTTCATGATTTACGTTTTGCAATCTGCTTCCGCAATCGATAAATAATCTTTATGGATCAAATGTACGTAAAAAAACATTCAGATGCAAAGAAAACGTAAATAATAAATTTACATACATTAAATATTTTTATTTAGACAGAGTAATGTTCTGTTAAATGATACGTAAAGCCATATAAGATATTGAAAAACAGAAATATAATAATTATTAATTGATTTGTAAAAATAATTTACATTCAATTTTAGCCATGAAATAGCTTTATGAAATTCGGTGTTTATCAGGAATGAATATTGCCTGAGTAAAATATATTTACGTTCACGACCTATTCTGCCGGGTTCATAACAAAGGTTGTCGCATGGGATACCCATCGTGGATCTGTTAAGAATTCCTCAGTTATTTTACGGTGGTCCATTTTTAACATATGCGATTCGTGTAGCATAAAAAAAGCAGGACTATGAAAATTGTCCTGCTTCTAAACTAAATTATCCCTTATCGATCAATTGTAAGCAAAGATTACCGTGTATGGACCGGAGTAAAGTCCGGAAGCCTGACCTGCTGCTAAATTTGCTGTGCCGTTAAGGATGATGTCCTGGGAACCTCCTGATTGATTGACTGATGTTCTGGATTGACTGCTGACGTATGGATCCAACGTGAAAGCATTCCCCAGTAAATCGGAGAGTTTTGCAAGTTTAAGAACCACCTCAACAGTGGTGCTATTTCCTGAACTGACTGTCATTGTTCCCAGATTAACCCCATCATTACCGCCAGCTGGGTGTTGATGCTTGTGTTTCCCGAAGAGGAAGTTCCCAGTGAAACATTGGTTGCCGCCTGTGATGAGATACTGGCTGATTCAATGACTTCTGCGGTGATATGACCTATACTAAAGACTGAGCATTGCATATTTCTGATCCGGTCAATCCAAATGCCAGGAGTACGCCAGATTGAGGTAATATTTTATTTTCATGATTTACGTTTTTACACTCGGTATTCGCAATCATCGACTGTACTATCTATTGCGAATAGATGTAAAAAAATAATCGAATGCAAATGAGAAGTATCTAAATAGTTTACAGATTGAACAATAGCCTAACGAGGTGTTTTTATGACATCTTTCAATTTGGTTTAATAAACAATAAACGATTAAAATACAGATATATAAATGTCGTTTATTGAATGAAAAAAATATTTTACCTCTCAATAATAATTTAAAATATTTAATCCTGCCTATTTTTATTCAGTCTGTCAATTTGAAGTAGTAAATAAAATTTACAACGATTGGAAATGGCAATCTACCTTCTTTTCCGCCCGGATAAATGGAGAATAGATTAAATTTATAGCATCTTATACTCCATTTATTCAAGATTGCGTTCCATGATTTGATCTGTAACAGAATCCCATTGTTTAGGACATCAATTAATTTCTCTGAATATTAATTCAGGACCATTCTTTTTACCTGCAATTCCATTGTATGACTAATTGTATCAATAACTGTATCAAGATGATATGCCACGTCTGTTTCTGAAAATATTAAAACCAGGTAACCTAACATCTCCAGATCATCCAGTTTTTTATGGACTGACTTCGACTTTAAAGTATGAAATGTGCTATCGATCTCAATTATCAGGTTAAGCTTATGACATAAAAAATCGACGACGTACTGACATACAGAGACCTGACGGTTAAACTGATACCCTTGCATCATATTCCTGTTTAATGCAGCTAACCATAATTTGTCCTCCTCGGTGCCCGCTTCTTGAATAAATTCAGGGGCAAAGGGTTTACTTTCTGTGTAACTTCCGAATTGAGTTTCCATAATTTAGTTTTTATAGTGAGAATTAATATCTTATCAATTAGGGATTAGGCAACACGATCGGTTTTCCTTAATCCATTATTTACGAAATTGCCGGGTGAAGGGTTTCAATTTTCTGTTGTAATTTTGCGTGTGCGGCATAATATTTTTTTATCCGAGAATTTTGAATAAGTCAATTTGATGGCTGAATTCCTTTTAAAAGAAGGGATTTTTCAAGTTGGAGGCAGTTTTATGTTTTTCTCAAGCGATTCTACTGCATAACTTGTTTCGCCTACAACATCATCAATTTGGTGCTCTTCCTCGGCTTCTGAAAACCTCAGCACGAGGTAGCCCAATGACTCAAGATCATCCTGTGTTTTACGATCTTCTTCCTGCTTCCAACGATGTGAACTGCTATCCATTTCAATAATCAGGTCTAGCTAGCGGCAAATAAAATCAACAATATAATTGCTGATCAGGTATTGCCGGTTAAACTGGTATCCATACATCTTTCGTGCTTTTAAGGCATTAAACCACAATATAGCCTCTCCTTTTGTCCCTTCATTGTGTAATTGCCTGGTTGATGTTTCCTGCTGGGTGGCTGAAGTGAATATTGTCCCATTAGTGCCGTTGTTCGCCACAGTCGGTGTTCCATAACTGATCACATTATAGCCTGAAGGAATCGCGATATCCACTTGACTTAGTGTTTGAGCTCCAGAATTTACTTTTGTAATAGTGAAAGTGTAACTGGTAATATTGCATACTTGATTGGTTGTCGGACTAACAACCGAAGTAAACTTCTCTTGTGGACCTGCGTAAACCTTGTTCAACGGCATGGTAAGCCATATATTTACTGTCGAGACGAATACCAGAATGACGAACAGCCGTTCACGCTTCAAGGCTTCCTCCTTTTGTCTTACCGGAACGCAAAGGTATTGACATTTAATCTTTTGCATCTCGGAAATATTATAAAAAGAATTGAGTATAGAAAGATGGTGACTGAGGGGTATTGTTTTTATTCCAGAATATTTAACATATAGAAGAAAACTATTATAAAAGATACAGAATCCCACATAAATACTTCTACATGAATTTCCATTGATCCCGGAGAACAAGAAAAAAATTCTGATTAGTATAAGCTTTTTCATATGAAACCAGGTTCGTCAGAAAAGGAGGTTTAGTATTTTTTGAAAACAAATTTTGTTAAATGCAAAATTTGCATTAGCCAAATATAAGAGTTGTGATTTTGGAGAGTTGTTTTTAAACGGATAGTTACGTTTATAAACGTTTATAAGCGTTTATAATTGAATATAATCATATATATAATTATAAATTAGCTGATTAGCAGACTTTTATTTTTATTGAAAAAAGAGAAATCCAGGGGATTTCCAGAGTATTTGTCCCGTTCAGACGGGTCTTTTCATTTCAGAGGGAATTAATCCCGTTCGACCGGTTCCAAAAAGAAGAACCGATCTCCGGTGGGTTAGGGTATCAAACCTGACAGATTTCGAAAATTTGTCAGGTTTTTGGAAAGAGAGGTAAACCCCCTTGTGTTTCCCCTTTCGCAAAAGGAGGAAGGGCTATAATTGAAAAGGATGAAACCGGGCGGCTCCATCCTTTTACTAAAACTAACCAAACTAACTAACCTAACTAAACCTAACTTATGAAAAAAAATCTACGACAAAGGTAACGCCCGCAATACCACCTGCCAAATTTATTACGTTAAAGAATTGTAAAATAAGTGCGAAGAAGTGTTAAAAGTTCTGGCAGAAGTAATAAGGCAGAAGTAATAAGGCAGAAGGGTATAGATTACTTGCAAATTAAATTGGGGCAATGTTTTGAATAACAAAATCTTACTGATAGGATTCCCAATAGAACAATAAACACTCCGGAATAAGCCACATGCCAGCTACCAGTCGCCAGTTGCCAGTTTATTTCACATCAAACGACGTAGCCCCAATATTCCTGCCATCGGCAAAAACATCCACGGTATACTTTCCCGGAATCAGCGCCGACTCTTTGGAGTTGTCCCAGTAAATACTTACCGGAAGTTCATTGCCCTCATATTCAACCTCCCGCATTGCAGAGTAAGGGATCTTCATATCTTCAAACTTAAAAAGATCCTTTTCAGACTTCATCAACAGCAGCTGGTCGGGGCGCTGAATCCGGACATAGATATTTTTGGCTCCCCGTTTGGCCGTCAGGTTTTTACTCAGGATGAAATCAATCTTAACCTTATCAATTCTCCCCGATTTAACCATCTCTTTTCCTTTTGCCGAGATACCTGAGGCTTTTAACCCGGTGGCTTCAAGCTGAGCTGCCAGTGTAACGGTCTGCTCCAGTTTCTTTTTCTCCGTTTGTAATTGCTGATTCACCGTCTTAACCTCTGTAACCTGCTGTTTTACATTCATATTCTCGGCCATCAAACGCTGGTTTTTCTGGTTGAGACTGTCAATTTGAATGATATAATCATGCATAATGCCTCGCAAAGTGGTCACTTCCTTCCGGTACTGGGAGATTTGCCGGTAACTTGCGTTTTTAACCTGCTCAACTTCTGTTAACAGATCTTTAACCTTAGTTTGTGCATAACCAATGGTCTTGTTTAGTGAATCATTTTCCGACCGTATGGAATTATAATTGGTAACCATTTTCGAAAGTTCAGCGGCGATGGAATCCTTGTCTGCCTTGATCAGTGCGGCATCGGCTTGCCAGGAATTCCGTTGCCAAAAGAAGAGGATGGCCAACACCAAGAGCAATACTGATAAAACAATGACAATCAGATTATTTCTCTTGTCTTTTGATGTGGATGCTTCCCTGTTTTCCATATAAATTTTCCTAATCAATTCTCATATATAGGAGACAAAGGTAGGGATATTTTGTTACTAATCAAATGGGAAAAGAATCAGTGAATTATGGAATTAACTTTGATTAATGGAAATCTCCGCAGGATTTTATGCCTTGGGCTTTCAGGCATTAAGCGGCAAGATGAAGGAATCAGCCAGGCTCAAGGGGGGCATTAAAAGATATATCATTTAAAACTTTAAGGATATTGCAAATAATGCTCTTTATATTATTTTAAAAAGTTATCTGTTTTAAGGTCAGAAGTTCACAACTCGCGATCGCTTTGCGGGAAATTTTTTGAATAATTGACTTTAATGCCTTATTTTTTTAATGACGAGGGGATATCAAGCAACTATTTTGTCCCTGATTGGCTAAAATTCTCAATCGCTTAACCTGAATTACTGGTTTTTACAACAATTTTACCGTTATTTGGGTTTACTTAAAAAATGATTAAAATGGATTTAGCAGATATTCGCAAGGATTACAGGCTGAAGTCAATGGACGAAAACCAGATGAGCCACAATCCGCTCCAACAGTTTGAATTGTGGCTCAATGAAGCTTTTTATGCCAAGGCCAATGAACCTACTGCCATGGTTCTCGCAACAGCTACTTCAAAGGGTATTCCTTCCTCGAGGATCGTGCTCTTAAAGGCTTTTTCGGAAAGGGGTTTTGGGTTTTTTACTAATTATTCCAGCCGAAAGGGAGAAGAAATCGAAGCGAATCAACAGGTAGCCTTGCTTTTCCATTGGCCGGAACTTGAAAGACAGGTCCGTATTGAAGGTTTGGCAACCCGAACTTCTAAGGCCGTTTCAGATGAGTATTTCAATAGCCGGCCGTATGAAAGCAGATTAAGCGCTGTCATCTCCAATCAGAGTCAGGTAGTTCCCGATCGGGAATATCTTGAATTACTCTGGGCTGGACAGCAGGATCAGTCGTTTGCCCAGGGTATTAATCGCCCTTCCTATTGGGGTGGTTATGTTGTTGAACCCCATAGCATTGAATTTTGGCAGGGGCGTCCCAACCGCCTTCACGACCGGATTCTTTTTTCCCGCGAAGGGGAGAATTGGCTAATTTCAAGACTGGCACCTTGAGGAATAAAAGTAAAACGGATCACGCAAAGCCACGAAGTTGCTAAGGTTTTCAAAAATGAGTGTTCACTTTGAGTATTCGCTTTTAATGAAGACCTTACGTAATTTCTGACCGATTAGAATTTACTTATTCCGGAGTACCCCTAAACTTATTCCAGATCATTCCCTGTTAACCATTCAGCATTCACCATTCCCCATTATCCTACTGAAACCTCATCTTTGGATTTTCCTGTTTATCAGCAAGTTCTTCAAGGTAGGTCGATACATGACGGTCTATTTTGATATCGTACATGTCCTCAATATCCAATAAAATACCCGTCTCTTCAACATCTCCGAATTCATCACTGATTACGGTTCCGAAAGTTCTCATTGAAGGGGTAAGGCTCATATAGGCATTAATCAGAGGAGGGATATTCTCACCATATTTCCTGACTTCAGCTGATAAAATTTTATAAGCCTCATCATACTCTTTTTCGGCGAATAGTTTATCGATCCGTTTTGAATCGGCGTTAATTGGCATTGGCCTTTTGGGTCGGACCAAACCCTTCGTGTCCGGGAAGTACTTTTCAAAAAAATGGAGGATCAGGTTTCGGGCATGCACATTATAATGGGTATACATCGTCACTTTTCCGAAAAAATAGCGGATGTCGGGATGATCAACGATCAGTGCCCCAAGCCCGTCCCAAAGATTATCGAGGGCGAAAAGGGCTTTTGCCCCTGCCTTACTCGACTGGTAATCTGGCTGGACAAATGATCTTCCCAGTTCTATGACGAAAGGAAGATAATCATCGATAAATTCATCCGAGAAATTGAAGAGATGGGAAGTTGCGAGCGGAACCTCCCCGTTTTTGTCACGCGGAAGACCTGCACAATGGATAAAACGGTACCCGCCCAAAATTTCATGACGGCTTGGATCCCATACAATCAACTGTTTATAAGGAAATTCATCGGTAATATCGTAATGATCAATATCCACCTCTTCACCAACGCCGCCGCCTGCAGCCCGGAAAGTCAATTCTCTTAACCGACCGATTTCCAGCATAATATTGGGTGAATCGTGGTGAGTTAAGATATAGATTTCATTTTCGGCTTTGTTTGTTTTCCGTTGAAATTTATCCTGAGTTAGTTCTGCTTCAATAAGCTCCCTGGGAACGGGAGGAATGATTTCCTTCATTTTTCAAACAGTTGAATTAACTCTTCAAAAATAATAATAATTAGCTATGATACTCCCTTTTGAAACGATTTGTTTGATTTATTACCCAGGACATAAACCTCGTTTTTCACTGCCTCTGCCCACTCAACTGGCGATTTGGAACGGTCAAAACGGCTCCAGGGTATCGGCTCACCAACGCTGATCACGAAAGTTTTACCCCTGTTTCTGAATAACTCATCGGGAAGGAGGAACATTTCGATATTAATTTTAATCCCGATCCTTTTGCGGACGTTGGCAAGCCAGTAAAAAAATCGTGAATTTTGACCATTGATATAAACCGGAACAACATCACGGTGGTGTTCAACGGATTTTTGTATGAAATGTTTCTGCCACGCAAGATCGGTAATCTTCCCTTTAATCTTGCGCGAGGCTAATCCTGCCGGGAATATAAGAATTTGACTTTCTGAATCATAGGCTTCATTGATCAGATTTGCCGATCTTCGCTGATCTCCAAACTTATTGATCGGGATGAATAGTTCGGCAAGAGGGGGGATTTTCGTGAGTTCATCACGGACAAGGAACAATGATTTTCCTAAGTGGTCTGAAATCACCTTGATCAGCATCAATCCGTCAAAACCACCCAGTGGATGGTTCGATGCAAAAATATATTGTCCTGAAGCCGGAAGATGTTCCTCCCCACGATGCTCAACTTTTACCTCAAAATAACCAAGTACGGCCTCAATAAACGGAATACCTTTCAAATGACCATATTTCCGGATGATCTCATTGACCTCCCCAATGTGAAGCAACCGGTTCATCAGGCTGTAAACGAAGCCGGGTATCCGGGAAGCCAGTCGTGGATTCTTTTCTGCAACCAGTTCCCTTAAAACTATCTCTTTCAGATGTGGTTCACTCTTTGGGATTTCCATTTTGATCAACATTTTTTCATATCCCAAAGTAAATTAAAATTGAATCATGAACAAAACGTCTCCGGCGGACTCCAATTTTTGCCGCCTTGAACACTCCCTTACGCTAAAAAGTTTCTCAAACAGCCATGAATATCTTAATTTTTCCGGAAAAATAGGGTTGTCAGAAGATTTACTTTACATTTGCATTATGGAAGCACAATTGTCCCCGTTTTGTGCTTTTTTCTCTAATTTACTGGCATAAAGCGAACTCCTGAAGTGGCGCTTGCACTTCTTATTAACCCTGATTAAGAAGTTATCAACAGGTTAATTTGATTTTATCAACAAAATGTTGAGAAAACCTGGTGTAATATTGTGTCAGATTTTGTCATGTTGTGTAAAATATTGTATTTTTACATACAATTGGAAAGCTATACTCAGATGGTTTCATTTTCGAACATATACCCAGTAACACTGGACGGTAAAGGACGCGTAGTGTTACCCTCTTCTTTTAAAAAGGAGATGGGTGATGCCCTCGAGTTGTCGTTTGTGGTCGAAAAGGATGTGTACGACAAGTGTCTGAATATTTATCCTCACTCAACCTGGCTGGTAAAAGTGGAACAATTGCGCCGGAAACTTAATCCTGAAAATCCAGTCCATAGTCAGATGCTTTCGAGGTACTATGAAGAGATCGTTAAGCTGACTATGGCAGATAATGGTCGGCTGAACATCCCCGATGAGATGCTTACCTATGCGGGAATTACCAAAGAGGCGGTATTCACCGGACAAGGTTCCCGGATGAGGTTATGGGAACCTTCCCGGCACGAGGCTTCGCGTCTGAGTGACGAAGATTATGCCCGCTATTACAAGGAGTTGCTTGGCGGAGCGATGGAAAGCTTTTAACAGTAGAACTTTGATCCTATGGACGAATATCATGTACCGGTGTTGCTCGAAGAGAGTATTGAAGGGTTAAACATTCAACCCGGTGGGATCTACGTCGATGTGACTTATGGTGGTGGTGGACATTCAGCCAAAATCCTGGAAAAATTGCAGGGGGGAAAACTCATCGCTTTCGACCAGGATATCGATGCAACAGATAATCTCATTGATGATGAACGGCTGATTTTTATCCGGCATAATTTTAAGTATCTGCGTCATTTTCTTGAGTACAATGGGATCGATCAGGTCGATGGGATCCTGGCTGATCTTGGGGTTTCATCCCACGATTTTGATGTTGCTGACCGTGGATTCTCCTTTCGTTTTGAAGGGAATCTCGATATGCGCATGAATCAATCCTCAGCCCTCGACGCGGCAAAGGTGATCAATGAGTATAGCGAGGAACACCTTTGGACCATTTTCCAGGATTACGGCGAAATCAAAAACTGGAGACATCTGGTATCGCTCATAACAACTGCACGGATAAAAGAACCGATTTCTTCGACCGGCCAGTTTCTGAAGGTGATTGAACCATGCATACCGGCCAAAATTGAGAAAAAATACCTCGCAATGGTTTTTCAGGCTTTGCGTATTGAAGTGAATAATGAGATTGGTGTACTGAGCGATTTCCTGGAAAGTACTACCTCACTTTTAAAACCGGGTGGCCGGTTGGTCGTGTTGTCGTATCATTCACTCGAAGACCGGATGGTCAAAAATTTTATGCGCTCAGGTAGAATTGATGGGGTCCAGGAGAATGATTTTTTCGGAAACAGGACCTCTCCATTCGAACTGATTAACCGAAAGATTATCCTCCCGGGTGAAAAAGAGATTGCGAGAAATCCGAGAGCCAGAAGTGCTAAACTGAGAATTGCAGAAAAACGGTAATGGCTGAAGTCAAACGAAAAAAAAAGGTAACGGTCAGGGAAGTACTCAATGGCAGATTCTTCGAAAGCGAATGGTTTCGCAACAACAGGATCTTAATGTTGATGATCTTTTTTCTGCTATTTATAAATATATCAGTTAAATACAAATCTGAAAAGGTCATTCGTGAAATGACGGCCCTTGAAGATAGTCTGATTGAATTACGCTCAAGATCAATTTCAATCGCGGCTGATGTTATTAAAATGAGCCGTCAGTCGGTAATTATTGACAGGGTAAAGAAAAGCGGGATAAATCTGGAGACCTCGAAAGTGCCTCCGAGAAAAATTTATGTAGATAGAGATTAATATGGAGATTAGAAAGGCAATATTGACACGTTTTGGACTGGTGTACGCCATCATTGTCCTTTTTTGTGTTTATATCGTTGTCAGGGTTCTCTTTATCCAGCATACCCCAAGATGGGAGAGGGAGGCAAAAAAATTAGATATCAAGGAGTTTGCCATTAGCGGAAGACGAGGCGATATCTGCGCTGCTGATGGAAGTCCCCTGGCAACTTCGGTACCTCACTATGAATTGCGCATAGATCTTGGTGCGCCGGGACTAGCCAAAGACTTTTACAGTAAGGTCGATTCCTTGTCGGTTTGTCTTTCCAGATTTTTCAGGGATAAATCAGCCGGAGCCTATAAAGCCGAACTGAAAAAAGCGTTTAGCCAGCAAAAACACTATTTTCTCCTTAATCCGCGTAAGGTCTCTTATGCCGATTTACAGGTAATCAAGAAATTTCCGATTCTCAGGCGGGGCAGGAACAAAGGGGGTCTTATGCCGGAACAGTCAGATGAACGGGTTTATCCATCCGGAAATCTGGCCAGCAGAACGCTTGGGAAATTAACCAAAGATGCACCGGAAGGATCCACAGGTAATGCCGGAGCCTTTGGACTTGAACAATCATTCGAGAAAGAACTGCGCGGAGAGGATGGGTTAGCGGTCAAGCAGAATATGTCGGGCCGGTGGTTTATCATCAGTAAGGATGCCCCTGAAGACGGGAAAAATATTATCACCACACTGGATGTGAAAATGCAGGATCAGGTCACTTATGCACTCAAACTTCAGATGGAGAAAAGCCGTGCGCAATATGGAACGGCCATTTTAATGGAGGTAAAAACCGGTGATATTAAAGCGATTGCCAATTTTGGCGTAAATAGTAAAGGTGAACTAATTGGTGGTTACCAGAACTATGCCATTGGAAATGCAGGTTGTTCTGAACCCGGATCTACCTTTAAGCTTGCTTCATTAATGGCTGCCTTTGAAGACGGGAAAATTGATACTGCCACAACGGTGGAAACCGGGAACGGGATATGGAAATATAAGGACCGGGAGATCAAAGATTCGGATTATAAAAAAGGAGGGCACGGTAAAATTACCGCGAAACATGCATTTGAATTGTCCTCAAATATTGGATTAGCCAAATTAATTCTGCAGAGCTATACCGGTCATGAAAAAGATTTCATTTCGAGAGTACGTAAGCTTGGGATGTTTGAAAAACTGGATTTAGGGATACAGGGGGAGGCAAAACCGTATATCAATCAGCCTGGAGACAAAACATGGTCTGGAATATCGCTTGCTCAGATTTCGTATGGGTATGAATTGAAAGTTACCCCTTTGCAAACCCTAACCTTTTATAATGCCGTTGCAAACGGAGGATGTATGATGAAACCTCGTCTCGTCAAAGGGGTAACCGAGAACGGGAACGTTCGCGAGAAGATCGGCACCCAAAAGCTTAAATGGTCGATCTGTTCTGCAAAAACGCTCCGTATGGCTCGTGCCATGCTTGAGGGTGTGATCACCAACGGAACTGCAAAGGGTTTGGAATCCAAAACCTATAAAATTGCCGGTAAAAGCGGAACGGCACAGGTCGCAAATAATAAAGACGGCTATACAAAGGGTGGGCAGAAGATCTATCAATCTTCATTTGTGGGCTATTTTCCGGCGGACGATCCAAGATACTCCTGTATCGTAGTCATTAATGATCCCAAAGGAGGTGACTACTACGGGAGCTCGGTGGCAGGACCTGTATTCAAACAAATTGCTGATTATGTATATGCTTATGGTTTAGGCCTTAACGAGGATGTAAAACTACCAATCACCAAAATAGAGAACGATATTCCCGGAGTTACCGCCGGAAGAAAGAAGGATATTGCCAAAGTATTAAATGAGTTGGATATCCTCAATGGGTTCGCCTTTACAAAATCCGAATGGGTAGAAGCCAAACCTGATGAAGATGGCCTTCAGCTTTCAAATCGCGAAATCAAAAAAGGGATGGTTCCCAATGTGCATGGGATGGGGGCAACCGACGCAGTTTATCTGCTCGAGAATAACGGATTGAGAGTCTCGGTACGTGGCAGGGGGAAAGTGAAATCGCAATCGGTGAGGGCCGGAACAAAAATACAACGCGGGCAAAGTATTGTGCTCGTTTTAAGTTAAAACAAATAAAATGAAGAGTTTATCTGAGTTGTTAAACGGATTAACAGCTATTTACATTTTAGGAGACAAAAACTGTGCGATCGAAGGAATTGCTTTCGATTCCCGCAAAGTCCTTCGGGGAACCCTTTTTGCTGCACTGCCCGGATCGACTGTTGATGGTCATGCCTATATCCCTTCTGCAATTCAGAATGGCGCTGCCGCAGTTCTCTGCGCGAAGCTACCGGAGAATCCCGACCCAAAGATTACGTGGATTAAGGCTGAAAATGTTGCTTATTCCTTCGGCCTTCTAACTTCTAATTTTTTCGGCAACCCCTCTTTAGCGATGAAAGTTGTGGGTATAACCGGAACAAATGGCAAAACTACCACTGCAACTTTACTCTACCGGCTATTCAGAGAACTTGGGCATAAAGCCGGATTATTTTCAACTGTATGTAATTATATTGATGACCAACAGATTGCAGCAACTCATACTACTCCTGATTCTTTGGAAATTCAGCAGTTGATGGCAGCCATGGTGACCGCCGGATGCACTTATTGTTTTATGGAGGTGAGTTCCCATGCTATCGATCAGGAACGGATCGCAGGAATAGACTTCGATGGAGGGGTATTCTCAAATCTTACCCACGACCATCTGGATTATCATAAAACATTTGCAGAATATCGAAATGCCAAGAAAAAATTCTTTGATCATCTAAAATCTGAAGCGTTTGCAATCACCAATATCGATGATAAAAACGGGCTGTTTATGCTTCAGAATACCTCTGCCCGGAAGTTGACCTATGCCTCAAAAACATTGGCTGACTTTAAAGTGAAGGTTATGGAGAGTCATTTTGATGGCATGTTGATTAGCCTCGATGGAACGGAGGTCTGGACCCATTTTGTAGGGAACTTTAATGCCAGCAACCTGCTCGCAGTCTATAGTACTGCCCTCTCTCTGGGTGCCGAAAGGGAAGAGGTACTGCGAATCATCAGTTTGCTGAAACCGGTGGATGGGAGGTTCGAAACCTTCAAATCACCAACCGGGATTTTTGCCGTGGTGGATTATGCCCATACTCCCGATGCGATAAAAAATGTACTCTCAGCAATCAATGAGGTGAGGTCAGGAAACGAAACACTGTTTACTGTTGTTGGAGCCGGTGGAGACCGTGATAAAACGAAACGTCCCGAAATGGCCTTTGAAGCAGCAAAAGCAAGCAATAAAGTCATTCTTACTTCCGATAATCCACGGTCAGAAGATCCGGAAGTGATTATCTCTGAAATGGTTAAAGGTGTGCCGGCAGATAAGGCTGCCAATGTTGTGACAATCACAAACCGGAAAGAGGCGATTCGAACCGCCTGTATGATGGCAAGACCTGGGGATATCATTCTGATAGCGGGTAAAGGGCATGAAGATTATCAAGAGATTAAAGGGGTAAAACATCATTTCGATGACCGGGAGATTGTCCGTGAAATATTTAATGTTACCAATCAAAATTAACTGCAATGCTGATTCCATTTTTTAAATACCTAGAATCAATTGATTTTCCCGGTGCACAGATGTTCAATTACATCATGTTCCGGTCAGCAATGGCAGTTATCTTAGCTTTGCTTTTTGCCACAATCATCGGGAAAAAAGTAATTTATATGCTTCAGAAGCAGCAGATTGGCGAAGAGATCAGAGATCTTGGCCTTGATGGACAAATGCAGAAAAAAGGGACGCCAACCATGGGTGGAATTATTATCATTGTTTCGATTCTGCTCCCCACCCTGCTTTTCGCAAAATTGGAGAATACCTATATCCTGCTGATGATCATTACTACCGTTTGGTTGGGAATCATTGGATTTGCGGATGATTACATCAAAGTATTTCAGAAGGATAAGGAAGGACTTGCCGGGAAATTCAAGATTATCGGACAAATTTCTCTTGGTGTGATCGTTGCTGCAACACTTTACTTCAGCGATGAGGTCTCAATCCGCGAAAAAATGTACGACGCCCGTGGCAGAGCAAAAACGGAGGTGGGGTATAACAGCGAAACCGGGAAAAGGGAAATACGACAAATGACTATTCAGCTGAAATCGACTAAAACAACCATTCCCTTTATCAAAAATCATGAATTTGATTATAAATGGTTGCTGTGGTTCCTCGGAGAAGCGGCAGACAAATGGGCCTGGCTGCTTTACGCGATAATTTCCATATTCATCATCACTGCGGTCTCAAATGGTGCAAATCTTACAGACGGTTTAGATGGACTTGCTACAGGCGCCTCGGCTATCAGCGGGGCGACACTCGGTGTGTTTGCCTATCTAGGGGGTAATATCATTTATTCTGGCTATCTGAACATTATGTATATTCCATACAGTGGGGAACTCACGGTTTTCATGTCTGCTTTTATCGGAGCCTGCATTGGTTTCATGTGGTATAACTCCTATCCGGCACAGGTCTTTATGGGGGATACTGGAAGTCTGACGTTGGGAGGAATTCTGGCTGTTTTTGGCATAATTATCCGAAAAGAATTTCTGATACCTCTGCTTTGCGGAATATTTCTGATCGAGAATTTATCGGTAGTCCTCCAGGTGGGGTGGTTTAAGTATACCAGGCGTAGATACGGGGAAGGGCGCCGAATCTTTTTGATGGCTCCCTTACATCACCATTTTCAGAAAAAAGGGTTTCCCGAGCCAAAAATTGTTACACGGTTCTGGATTGTGGGGATCATTCTCGCGGTTTTAACAATTGCCACACTCAAAATGCGATAATGATGCAAAAAGAAAAACTTGTCATATTAGGTGGAGGAGAAAGCGGTGTAGGCGCTGCAATTCTGGGTGCTCAAAAAGGATTTGAGGTATTTCTCTCCGATTTTGGTGAGGTCAGTGATGAATTTCAACTTACGTTACAACAACACCGCATTAGATTCGAACAACACAACCATTCTGAAGGATTAATTCTTGATGCCAATCTTGTCGTAAAAAGTCCGGGAATACCCGAAAAAGCGCCGATAGTTATCAAACTCCGGGAGAAAAATATTCCGGTAATCTCTGAAATCGAATTTGCCGGGCGTTATACCTCAGCCAAAACGATCTGTATTACCGGAAGCAACGGAAAAACAACGACAACCCTACTCACCTATGAATTGCTGAAAAGAGCCGGATTAAATGTAGGGTTGGCCGGTAATGTTGGGAAAAGCTTTGCCTTACAGGTAGCTGAAGAGAACTTCGATTACTACGTGATCGAATTATCGAGTTACCAGCTCGACGGAATGTTTGACTTCAGGGCAGATATTGCTGTCTTACTGAATATTACTCCTGATCATCTCGACAGGTATGAATATAAAATGCAAAACTACGTTGATTCTAAAATGAGAATCCTCCAGAATCAAACAGCCCGGGACTGGTTTGTCTACTGTGCCGATGATCCGGTCACAGTTAATGAAGTTGAAAAACGGATCATTAATGCCACCAAAGTCCCGTTTTCCATCAACCGGGAATTGCAGGAGGGGGGATGGATTGAAAATGAAACAATGAAATTAAATGTAAACAATAAAACTTTCGATATGACAATTTACGATTTAGCGCTACAAGGTAAACATAACCTGTACAACTCCATGGCTGCCGGGATTTCAGGTAGTATTTTAAATTTACGAAAAGAGGGTATCCGGGAGTGTCTCAGTGATTTTCAGGGTGTGGAACACCGACTGGAAAGGTTCCTGCGGGTGCATAACATCGAATTTATCAACGATTCAAAAGCGACTAACATCAATTCGGTATGGTATGCCCTCGAGAGCATGCAAACCCCTGTCGTGTGGATTGTAGGTGGCATTGACAAAGGAAATGATTATTCAATGTTGTTTGATCTGGTAAAGGAGAAAGTGAAAGCAATTGTTTGCCTGGGAAAAGACAACCAAAAAATCATATCTGCATTTGAAGGTATCGTTAAAGAAATCGTGGATACCAAAAGCATGGAAGAGGCGGTAAGAAGTGCCTATTTTCTCGCCGAGAAAGGTGATGCGGTTCTCCTCTCACCGGCATGTGCCAGTTTTGATCTTTTCAAAAACTATGAAGATCGCGGACGACAATTTAAGGACGCGGTAAGGAATCTGTAGGAAGTGAAAAATTTAAAGTGAAAAATGCAAAGTGAAAAGCCTTATTTCCTTGATTTGTAATTTTGCATTTTGCAATCTGAATTTTGAATTGGTATTTTATTTGATTGGAATATAGTATATTACGATATTAGTATTAATTCATGGATACCGGGGAGTTTAAAAAATACATCAAAGGTGACAAGATCATCTGGGTTGTCCTGGTGGCGCTGACGTGTCTTTCACTGCTAGTGGTCTACAGTTCCACCGGGGCATTGGCCTACCGCCAGGAAGGGGGAAACACTTCCCACTATATCCTGCGTCAGTTGATGTTTCAGGGTTTCGGATACGGTGCGGTCATTTTCATGCTGAATTATATCCCGGTAAGTTTGTACAACAGAATTGCCAATGGCGCTTTCTTCTTCGCCATTCTTGTAGTTTTTGCAGGATTGCTGTTTGGACGTGGCGGTGAGGGTACCGGCAGGACCCTTCCTTTGGGATTTGCGAGCTTCCAACCGGCCGAATTGGCAAAAGTTGCTGTAATAATGTGGGTTGGACGACTGTTGGCAAATGGACAGAAGGATCCAAGGCTATTAAATCTCTCTGCATTAAAGATAATTTTGGGAATAGCCATACTTTGCGCATTAATCTCTATGGCTAATTTTTCGTCGGCGGTATTGCTTTTTGGAACAACCCTTATCATGATGTTTGTGGGTCGGGTTCACTGGAAATTTCTGATATCGGTACTGGGTGCCGGTTTGGCTTTTGTGATAGTGATCTACTTTGCTGCACCACTTCTTCCCAATGTAGGGCGTCTTCAGACCGTAAGAAACCGGATTGACCGTCATATTCATGGTGGAGAGAAACTATCCGAAAAGGGGCTTACCCAGGACGACTTTGCCATGATCGCCATTAATCGTGGCGGTATAGCCGGAGTAGGTGCAGGTAAAAGCAAAATCAGCAATTTTATGCCCGCAGCATACAATGACTTTATTTATTCCATTATTATTGAAGAATACGGTTTGATTGGGGGGATTGTTGTTCCGCTCCTCTACCTTATTTTTCTCACTCGTGGCGGTATAATTATCCGGAAAGCCAAAAGAGCATTTCCAATCTTTCTGGCCACCGGAGCTGTTACTGTCATCATACTGCAAGCCATAATCAATATGGCTGTTTCATCCGGAGCTATTCCCGTCACCGGGCAGCCACTCCCCTGGATCAGTTGGGGAGGAACCTCCCAATTATTTACCGCATTTACATTTGGCCTGTTACTGAGTGTCAGTTCAGAGACCGATGAGGAAACTCAGGCTGAGGTTGAGCAGAATTTTAGTCCGGATGGGGTGTTGCCCGATGAAGATATTTTATTGTCAAAAAATTGAGATATGGGGAATCTGAAATTCATCGTTAGCGGAGGTGGAACAGGGGGACATATCTTCCCGGCTTTGTCAATTGCAGACGGCCTTCGCAACCGATTCCCCGATTGCGAAATACTTTTTGTAGGTGCCGAAGGGAAAATGGAAATGGAGAAAGTTCCTGCCGCAGGTTATCGGATCGTTGGACTGCCTGTCGCCGGATTTCACCGCGGTGAAATATGGCGGAATCTCGCTTTCGTCCCTAAACTGATCCAATCGATGCTCAAGGCAAAAAGGGTAGTAAAAGACTTTCGACCAGATGCAGTAATCGGAGTGGGAGGATACGCCAGTGGCCCTGTTTTGCGCGTCGCCGAAAAGCTGGGCATTCCAACGGTACTTCAGGAACAAAACTCCTTTGCAGGAGTTACCAATAAAATTCTGGGTCGGAAAGCAAATAAGATTTGCGTTGCCTATGACAAAATGGAACGATTCTTTCCCGAGGCGAAAATAGTGTTTACCGGAAACCCGATCAGACAGGGATTAGGATCGATTATCCCCAAATCATCCGAAGCCAAAGAATATTTTAAGGTTACCTCCGACCAACCGGTAATCCTGATCGTTGGAGGAAGTTTGGGCGCGCGGGTATTGAATCAAAGTGTGATGGCAAATCTCGAAGCAATCCGTAAGTCGGATGCACTGATTATCTGGCAGACAGGTAAATACTATTATAAGGATATTCAGGTCAGCCTTTTGAATAACCCCGTTCCCAATATCCGACTCATGGAGTTTATTCCCAGGATGGATCTCGCTTATTCGATGGCCGACCTTGTGATTTCAAGGGCAGGAGCCGGAACAATTTCTGAGCTTTGTGCTGTCGGAGCAGCAGCTATCCTTGTGCCATCACCGAATGTTTCAGAGGATCACCAGACTTTCAATGCTATGTCACTGGTGGAAAAGGGGGCAGCACTATTGATAAAAGATACCGTTTCAGTGAAAGAGTTGATTCCAGCTGCATTACTTTTACTCGAAAACAGGGAAAAATGTGTGGACCTTTCAAAAAATATAAAAAAACTGGCAACTCCCAATGCGACTGCAGATATTGTTGAGGTAATTGCCACTTTAATAAATGACTGATAATGATTGAAATTGAAAAAATAAAACGGGTGTATCTGCTCGGTATCGGCGGCATTGGGATGAGTGCACTGGCACGCTATTTTAATTTTATCGGGAAAAAAGTGGACGGGTATGACAAAACACCCTCTTCGCTTATCCTGGATCTTGAAAAGGAGGGAATCGCCATTCATTATACCGATGATTTGCAACAGGTTCCGGGCCTGGCTGAAAAGGATACGACGGTCGTCATTTACACACCTGCAGTACCGGTAGAGTTCTCCGAATTCGTTTATTTTCAGGAAAATGGTTTTGCAGTTTATAAACGATCTGCCGTTCTTGGTCTGCTTACCTCCGGAAAACGGTGCATCTCCATTGCCGGAACTCATGGTAAAACATCGGTGACCACCATGACTGCCCATCTGCTTAAACAATCACATGTCGACTGTTCCGCCTTTATGGGTGGAATCTCCAAAAATTACGGAACTAACCTTCTGTTACCTGAAAATAAAAGTCAATATATTGTTGTAGAAGCGGATGAATTTGACCGGTCGTTTCTTCAATTGTACCCTGAATTGGCTGTAATTACCTGGATGGATGCTGACCATCTTGATATTTATGGGGATCATGAAAACATGATAAAGGCATTTGCCAAATTTATTTCCCAAATTCAAGATGGGGGTGCATTAGTATACAGAAAAGGTTTGAATATAGATAATCTATGGAATGATAAGATCCGATACTTTACCTATTCGGTCAGTGAAGAGGCCGATTTCCAGGTTTTGCAGCTCAGGATTATTGAGGGGGCTTACTATTTTAATTTAAAAACCCCATTCGGGGGAATCAGTGATTTATGTCTTACCTACCCGGGATTAATGAATGTCGAAAATGCTGTTGCAGCCTGCGCAATGGCTTTGATGGGCGGAGTAACCAGTGAAGAGATTCGCTTGGCGTTGTCTTCCTATACCGGCGTTGTCCGCCGCTTTGATGTGAGATATTCCGGAAAGAAAACGATATATATTGACGATTATGCCCATCATCCCAGGGAGCTCGAAGCTACTATCAAATCAGTCAGGGAACTCTATCCGGGCAAACAGGTGACCGGAATATTTCAGCCTCATCTTTTCTCCCGGACCAAGGACTTTGCCTCTGAATTTGCTGCTGCTCTTGATCTGCTTGATAATGCCTTAATCATGGAGATCTATCCTGCACGTGAATTGCCCATGGAAGGTGTTGATTCAGGCATTATTCTGAATAAAATGAAGGTCGCAAACCGCGTCCGGTGTATAAGAGAGGACTTCCCGATAATTCTTAAAAACTATCATTCGGATATTCTCCTGACACTTGGAGCCGGTGATATCGACAGATTGGTGGAACCAATCGTTGCTTACCTGAAAGAAAATGAAGATGATTAAAAAAATCGTACATATTGCACTCTGGATTATCCCTATGCTCTTGATATTTATATCATTGGGATTCTCTATAAAACAGAGCAAGCAATTAAAATGTGCGGAGGTAAAAGTTGACATTGCCGATTCAGTACAGCAGCAATTCGTTCAGCCAAACGACATCAGACAATGGGTGCGCAGAAATCATCAGGAGATATTTGGTTTGCCGCTCAAATCTGTCAATCTCCGTAAGATTGAGGAGGGGCTTCGAAAACTACACGCGGTTGAGGATGTTGCCGTTTATACCAATGTTTATGAAGATGGATATAAAAGTTGCGGGGCATTGGTCGTAAAAATAAAACAAAGGGAACCTGTTTTCAGAGTTGATGGTCAGGCTGGGGCCTTTTATATGGATAAACTTGGGAAGGTTATTGAATGGTCACCCCGGTATACCCCCAGAGTCATGATCGTGGGAGGTCTTGTATCGGCGGACTTTGCCAGAAAAAAGCTTTTACCTTTAATTACTTATATCAACAAAGATAGATTTCTGAGCGCCCAGATCGACCAGATTTATGTAAATGCAATAGGGGAACTTTCAATGGTTCCGAGGGTTGGAGAACAAATTATCGTGTTTGGTAATGCGGAGGATTACCAGGTAAAATTTCGGAATCTCAAAGCCTTATATACTGATGGTTTTAAAAATGGCGGTTGGAGCATTTACAAGTCTATTAATTTAGAATTTCATAATCAGATTGTTTGCACAAAAAAATAAAATACTATGAACCTGACAAGAGAGTTGGTTGCCGCAATTGACATCGGAACCTTACGGACACGCGGGGTAATTGGGCGTTTTACCTCAGACGGGAAACTCGAAATAATTGCTTTTAGTGAGACCTTAACCCAGGGGGTTCGGAATGGAGTTGTTGTAAATATTGACGAAGCTGCTTTGTCGATTAAGACGGTAATCAGTTTGCTGGAGAATAGCCTTCATAATCTTAAGGTAAAAAAGGTATATGCGGGGATTTCGGGTCAGAAAATCACTAACCGTCAGGTTAGCGGTTACCGCATGATTGATAATGGGGAAGTGACGCAAACGATCATCAATTCCTTGATTGGAGAAGCCCAGCGTCATTCCAATGGTCCTGGTGAGAAAATTTATCATTTGACACCGGAAGAATTTGTTGTCGATGGGGAGCGAGGCGTCAACAATCCTGTTGGAATGGCCGCCCGACGGGTCGATGGCCTATTCAGGGTAGTTACAGCTCCCGAATCGTATGAACAGAATCTGAAGCGAAGCATCGAAAAAGGGGGTTATGAACTGGCCGGGGTTTTCATAAATCCATATGTACAGGGATCAGGCTTTCTGTCTAAAGACGAAAAAGAGGCGGGCGTTATCCTTCTCGATTTTGGTGCAGGTACTACCGGAGTCTCACTTTATTACGAGAATAAACTCCGTCTCGCAGTTGAATTGCCTTTTGGAGGCAATGTGATTTCGAACGATATTCGTGAAGGGTGTAACATCATACCCCGTCATGCTGAAATGGTTAAGATGCAATGCGGTTATGCATTTTCGGAACTTGTACCTGACAATAAGTTTGCCCAGATTCCCGAGGTAGAAGGGTGGCATGCCAAGGAGATTAGTTTCCGGAACCTCTCAGGAATCATACAGGCACGGCTTGAAGAGATTATTGAAGGGGTCATCTACCAACTTGATTCAACCAAACTGCTGAATAAACTCGGCGCCGGGATTGTCCTGGCAGGTGGAGGCTCTAATATGCGCGGGATTGACAAACTGGTAAGTTTTATGACAGGATTCGATGTCCGCTTTGGTAAACCGGCAATTCCATTAAAGGAATCTCTTTTTAATGAGCAGCTGATGAATACCCAGTCGGCAAATCTGCTTGGATTGCTGATTAACGGGTTGTATCAGGCTCGCAGCCTGAATTATCCACCGGGAAAAATTGTTTCCAATGCGCCCGAAGAGACCAGAACGAAACCGCAGGTTAAAACTCATGGAATAAAAACAATGGTCTCTGATTTATTTGGCAAAGCCAAGGAGAGCCTTAACGGATTAATTGCAGAGGAAGATAGCGAAATACATTAAAAACAATTAGTTAATCACATGGAAAATAATTCAGAGGATTTATTGACCTTCGGGTTTCACCACGATTACCAATCGATAATCAAAGTGGTTGGCGTTGGCGGCGGGGGCGGGAATGCGGTAAATCATATGTTCAGAAAAGGAATAGCCGGTGTTGATTTTCTGGTTTGCAATACCGATTCACAGGCGCTAATAAATAGCCCCGTCCCGGTAAAGGTTCAGCTTGGGGTTTCACTTACAGAAGGCCGCGGTGCGGGAAATAAGCCTAAAAGAGGAGAACAGGCCGCAATCGAAAACCTTGCGGAAATCAGAACCGTTCTTGAAACCGGAACCAAAATGGTCTTTATTACGGCGGGAATGGGTGGCGGAACAGGGACAGGTGCAGCACCTGTGATTGCCCAGCTCGCCCGTGAGATGGATATCCTCACCATTGCCGTTGTGACCCTTCCTTCAATAAAGGAGGGTCGCTTACGGTATGATCAGGCTATCGAAGGGATCAAAAAACTGCAGCGTTTTGTCGATAGTTTATTGGTAATCAGCAATGAGAATCTTCATAAAGTATATGGTGACCTCCCTGCCCGTGAGGCGTTTGCCCAGGCCGACAACATTGTGGCTACCGCAGTTAAAGGATGTGCAGAGATCATCACTCTTCATGGAAATATCAATATTGACTTTGCCGATGTCAATACAGTATTGCGCGAAAGCGGTGTTTTCATTATGGGAACAGGATTTGCCGAGGGAGAAAACCGGGCTACACGTGCTGCTGAAGAGGCTCTGAGATCCCCACTGCTCGATAGTAATAACATCTCCGGTACTGAAAATATACTGCTCAATATTACTTCAGGGGAAGATGAAGTCCGAATGGGTGAGATCGGGGATATTATCGACTACCTCCAGAATGCGGCAGGTGATAACGCCAACATCATATGGGGAAATGGATATGATGCCAAACTTGGCAATAAAATCAGCGTGACGGTTATTGCTACCGGATTTGAGATTAATCCAAACCGTATTCTACGGCCTGAACCGGAAAAGGAATTCGTGGTCATTCCTGCAAATGAAGGAGTAATTCAATCCAATAATCCTGAATATCAACAGGAAAGAAAAACGGAATTGGAACCTGAAGTCGTTTACCCCGCTTTTGATTTGAATCCTGACCAAAGTTTTACGGTTCGGAAAGACGATCAAAAACGGGATGCCAGTCGTCAGGAACGAACCAATAAAATTGTAAAAAAGGCTGTGCCAAAAACTGCTGATGCAACTGAACCACTTGGACGTTGGTTTCACAGACAATTTGGGGGTTTTTTTAACGAAGATGATACCGAAATTGATAAGTAATGCCACATTAACCAACATAAAAGAGACAATAATGGCTGATTTAATAGATTTTGATTTGCCGGTAAGCGGCGAGAAAATTATAAAAGTAATTGGTGTAGGTGGCGGCGGTGGAAATGCAGTGAATCATATGTATCGCCAGGGAATAAAGGATGTTGATTTTGCGGTATGCAATACCGATGCCCAGGCTTTGATGAGTAGTCCTGTTCCATACAAAGTTCAACTTGGTTCTGCTTTAACAGAAGGGCGTGGAGCCGGAAATAAACCGGATGTTGGTCGCGAATCAGCAATTGAAAATCTAAAAGATATTGAGAAACTCCTGGGGGGGAATACGAAAATGGTCTTTATTACTGCGGGTATGGGCGGAGGAACAGGAACCGGAGCAGCTCCCGTAATTGCCCAGGTAGCACGTGAAAGAAAAATCCTAACTATTGGAATCGTCTCCATCCCTTTCAGGAATGAAGGGAGATTACGTATTCAACAGGCGATTGAGGGTATTCGCGAAATCGAAAATCATGTCGACTCATTGCTGATTATTAACAACGAAAGGATAAGGGAAATTTATGGCGACTTTCCGATCTCCAAGGCATTCTCCAAAGCAGATGATGTTCTGGCCATTGCAGCCAAAGGGATTGCAGAGATCATTACATGCCCCGGCTTTATCAATGTTGATTTTGAAGATGTCCGCACTGTCATGCAGAATTCAGGTGTTGCTATTATGGGTTCCTTCACCGCGATGGGCGAAAACCGGGCCACTAAAGCAGTGGAGGGGGCTGTTAAATCACCGCTCCTGAACAACAATGATATCCGGGGGGCCAAAAATATCCTGGTGAACATTACCTCAGGCGAAACAAAAGAAGTTACTATGGACGAAATGAACCTGGTGAACGAATATGTTCAGGAAATGGCAGGAAACACTGCGGATTTGATTTACGGTGTAGCTGTTGATCCTGAAATGGGTGAAGAGTTAAGTGTTACCGTTATTGCGACAGGATTTAAAACCAGCTCAATACCTGAAATGAACAGCGGAATTCAGCCCCAGCGCGAAAAGGTTCCATTGCTGGACGATTATAACGCCTTTCCAAAGGGGTTTTTTGGTAACGAACCTGTGCATACCCCAAAATATCCTCTGCTTACTGAAGCTCCGGCAGTCGATAAAAAGGATGAGATCATCAAACAATTGTATCCGCCAATCCGAATTGACCCTTTCGGTGATGGAACATCTGAAGAAGGGAAAAGGGTGATGCAGGTTGACTTCTTTAGCGAGACTGAAGATTATATCGAAGAGTTGTCCCGGATTCCGGCCTACGAACGCAGAAAAGCTAAGAACCCTAATAATCCTTTGGCAAACAGACAGGAAATATCAAGATATTCCTTGACAGGTAATGGAGATGAGGGTCCCCGGCTCAGAAAAAACAACTCCTTTCTTCACGATAAGGCGGATTGATTTTATCATACCTGCGTAGAGACGGGTTTAAAACCCGTCTCTGTAAAAAAATATTTACAATAACATATAAATCAATTGGTTATGAATTTATTCGATCAAATTAGTGAGGATATCAGGTTGGCAATGCTGGCACGAGACAAGGGGAGACTTGAGGCATTAAGGAACATTAAGAAAGTACTGCTTGAGGCGAAAACAGCAAAAAGCGGCGCTGAAGAACTTAGCGATGATGCTGCCATTAAGGCAATTGCAAAACTGGCCAAACAGGGCCGCGATTCTGCTGAGATCTATAAACAGCAAAACAGAATTGATCTTTACGATCCGGAGATGGCGCAGGTAAAAATTTTGGAGAGTTATTTGCCTGAGCAGATGGGAGATGAAGAACTGACTGCTGCCATTACAGCTTTTATTGCTCAGGCGGGAGCTACCTCAATCAAAGAGATGGGAAAAGTAATGGGAATTGCTTCAAAAGAGCTGGCCGGAAAAGTCGATGGCAGATTGATTTCCGACAAAGTAAAAAGCCTGCTCTCTTAGTTATTACTCAGGAAAAAAAATGCCCACAGATCTCGCAGATTAACGCAGATTTTAAGATCAGCGTTAATCCGCATTATCTGCGGGCTAAAATATTGGATTGAAAAATCCTTTATGCTTTTAACCGTTTGGCTACTTCGTTCCAGTTGATCACTTTGAAAAATGCTTCGATATATTCAGGGCGTCTGTTCTGATATTTAAGGTAATAAGCGTGTTCCCAAACGTCAATGGTAAGTAACGGAATTCCTTGAATTTCAGCAATGTCCATTAGTGGATTATCCTGATTAGGGGTAGAGTTAATTACAAGTGAATCACCTTTCTGTATAAGCCATGCCCAACCACTTCCGAAACGGGTCACCGCAGCTTTGGTAAAAGCCTCCTTAAATAAATCAAAAGAACCAAATGAACCATTTATGGATTCCAGTAATTTACCTTGTGGTCCGGCTGGTCCTCCCGGGATCAAAACATCCCAGTACAGGTTGTGATTGTAGTATCCACCCCCATTATTTCGAAGTGCAGGAGCAAGTTGGGAAACTTTAGAAAAAATTTCTTCAATACTCTTCCCTTTTAGATCGCTGTTTTCCAGGGCGGCATTCAGGTTATTGGTATAAGCAGCGTGATGTTTGGAGTGGTGGATCTCCATAGTCTGCGCGTCGATGTAGGGCTCGAGAGCCTTGTAATCGTATTGAAGCGTTGGTAATGTAAAACTCATGATTCTGTAATTTAAATTGTTTACTAAATATAACCAATAAAGTCAAAAAAGGTTTACTAAGAATCAAAATTATCGGATGGAAATTATTAAAATTTTATTTGCCAGGTATATTTCATTGCAACACCACAAAGCCCTGTAGGTTTCGAAAACCTACAGGGTTCCCTTAATTCGGAAGTTGATCCTAAAGGTTAAAAATAGTGCTAGCTGCCAAATCGATAGCCCACTCCTGATTCTGTCTTCAGCCATTTAGGTTTTGCAGGTACATCTTCAACTTTCTTGCGTAGTTGTGCGATGAACACCCTTAAGTATTGAGTCTGTTCGATATATCCCATTCCCCAGATCTCCTTAAGAATATATTGATGGGTCAGGACCCGCCCCTCATTTCTGGCCAGAAGCGCCAGTAAAGAAAATTCAGTGGCAGTTAGTTTGATGATTTCATTATTTTTGCGTGCGGTGTGGTTTGCTAAATCAATGGACAGGGTGCCAAATTCCAGGTTAGGGTTCTCAATTGTACCCTGACTATGCCTTATCGCGACCCTGATTCGTGCCAGTAATTCCCCGGTTCTGAAAGGTTTGGTCAGGTAGTCGTTTGCTCCATGGTCAAGGGCTTTAATAATATCATCTTCAGATTTACGGACAGAAAGGATAATTATGGGTTTTTCATACCACTCCCTTAGTTTCTTCAAAATGTCAAGGCCATCGGCATCGGGCAGACCTAAATCCAGGATAATCAATGCAGGCTGCCTGGTAGCTGCCATCGTCAGTCCTTCTTTCCCGGTAGATGCTTCGCAAATCTTATATCCGCTGGCTGAAAGTGTTATTTCAAGTAACCGCCTGATCTGTACTTCGTCATCAATAATCAATATTGGAGTCAAGTTAACCATTTAAATCTGTTATTAACCGTATTGGTTCATTTCTGAAATCTCTACAGAGATTTTGATTGTAAAAATCGCCCCTCCATTTTGGCGGTTTTCGGCGATCACAGTTCCATTATGTGCCTCCACAAATCCTTTGACAATAGACAGTCCTAAACCGGTTCCGCCGGTCTTGGCATCTTTACCCCTGTAGAATTTATTAAACACCATTGTCAGATCCTCAGGAGGAAATCCATTTCCACGATCCATTACCTGAATAGTGAGCTTTCCGTTATCGAAGTAGAATTTAAGTCTGATTGCAGTTCCGGGGGGAGCATTTTGTGTGGCATTTAATATGAGATTGTGCAAGACCTGTTCAATAAGACCAAAGTCAATGCGGACCAGAGGCATATCCGAAGGAATTACAATATAGAATTTGTATGGAAGTAATTCCTGTTGAAGATTACCTGCCACGTCATTGGCCAAATCATGCACATCACACCAATCGGTGCGGGGTGTAATCCTGCCCGACTCAAGTCTGGACATATTCAGAAGGTTTTCAATCAACTGATTTAGTCTGATAGAGGCAGTATTTATCTCAGTATAGAGTTTTAATTTAGTCTCTTCCGGATAACTTTGAGATAATAACGTATCGGAAGCTCCGATTATTGTAGCGACAGGTATCCGTAATTCATGGGAGATAGAATTGAAAAGTGTTTTATAGAGTTTATCCGATTCACTAAGGATATAGGCTTTTTTGGCTGCATTTCGCAGGAATTCCCGCTCGAATTTACTTGAAATCTGGGAAAGAAACGCTTCCCAAAATTGCTCCTCACCCTGAGTAAACACACTGGCCTGTTCGACAACAATAACCCCCATATTGTCTGTATTACCGGTTAAAGGATAAAAAGTATAATTAGTTGAGGGTAATGTATCGGTATACTTCCCCGCTTTTGATGAATGTTTGTAGACCCAGGAAGCAATACTTATTTCATTGTCCGAAAGTCTTATTTTTGTTATATGAACTGGTTCATCCTCAAGTTTATTTGAATCATCTTTTAAGATTATGGCACATTCAAGATTAAAGTATTTCTGAATATATCGGACTGCAATTTTTGATACGTCCTCGATTCCCGAAATCATCGTGAGTTCTCTGGTAAGCTGGTAAAGTGCATGTGTTCGTTCTTCCCGTATCCTGATTTTTTTCTCCTGATGCCTGACCCTTGAGGTTAAGATCCCATTGAGCAGGGCAATTATAAAAAACATGATAAGCATCAAAACATCCATTGGCTCCTGGATGTGAAACGTAAACTGGGGCGGAATAAAGAAATAATCCCAAATCAAGGCGCTGAGTGTTGCAGCAACCAGTATTGGCCCTGTACCATAGAAGAGTGCAAGAATCGATACCATGATCAACAACCCAAACGAAATTATCTGATAGCCAATAATCCCCTTAACAAGATAAAAGACGATGGAGGTGAGAACAACCAGGACCGAAGTGATCAGGTATTGGCTTATATTGGAAGTAAAAGAAGGGGTGAATACCTTTTCTCTGAAATGATCTTTGGACTGACTGTCTGCCCCTAAGATATATACATCGATGTTTCCGCTGTATCGGATTAGCCTGTTTACAAAGTTTCCAAGTCGGATCATCGACAATAGATTCCTGACACGTGGTTTTCCCACTATGATGTGGGTCACATTCTCCTTGTTGGCAAAATCAACAATAGCGCTTACAATATCATGATGCGTGATAATCCTGAATTTAATACCAAGCTGACCAGCCAGATTTATATTTTTATCAAGTTGTTCACGTTCTTTTGGAGTAAGGTTGTGCATCGTCTCCACATAGAGCGCCTGGATTGTAGCCCCCATAGAATAGGAGAGATTCTTGGCCCAGCGCAATAACCGGGTTGTTTGTTGGGTGTAATCGACAGCAACCAGAAGATGCAGCCCCGTTTTCCATGGCCCTTTTATTCGTTTAAGTTGCATGTATTCATGCAATTGCTTATCGACACGGTCGGCCACAATGCGTAAGGCCATTTCCCGCATAGCTGTTATATTTCCCTTGCGGAAAAAATTTTCAACCGCCTCTCTCGATCGTTCGGGAGTGTAGACCTTCCCTTCACTTAATCTTTGCAGCAATTCATCGGGTGTGAGGTCAACTACCTCAACTTCGTCTGCACTTTCAAAAATATCATCGGGCAAAGTTTCACGAACAATGATTCCGGTGATCTGTGCAACTGTTTCAGAGCGGCTTTCAAGATGCTGTACGTTTAGGGAAGTATAAACATTAATCCCATTTTCGAGAATTTCCTGAACATCCTGGTACCTTTTATTATGACGGCTACCCGGGGCATTGGTATGGGCCAATTCATCAACCAGAACTGTATGCGGATTCCTCGCTATAATGGCGTCCAGATCCATTTCCTCAACCGGAGTGGATTTATACTGGTAAACTTTACGAGGGATTAATTCAAATCCTTCAACCAGGTCTGCTGTTTCCTGCCGTTTATGGGTTTCAACATATCCAATTATTATATCAACCCCCTTTTGTTTTTCTGCATGTGCAGTTTTAAGCATCGAATAGGTTTTTCCAACACCTGCACACATTCCGAAGAATATTTTCAGTTTGCCCCGTTTGCTTTTTTCTTCTTCAATCTTGAGTGAAGCCAGTAGTTCGTCGGGATCGGGACGATTATCCTGAATTTCCATTGCTTATTTTTTATCTTCTAATTGGGCAATTAATGCTTCAGCTTGCTCTTCAATGGTTTTAATCCGGAGCAGAACGCTCTTCAATTCCTGTATCTCACTTTTAGTATAAGCCTTTTCCTTTTCAGTTAGTAAAGTTACTGCCATTTTCTGCTGATTCTCATCTAATTTCTCTGCCATTTGGTTAAAAACCAATGAAATCTCGTAAAATTCGTCAGCCCCTTCGAAATAAAGCCTTTGGCCATAGTTGCTCGATACAATCTCTTTAATACCATTGTATAGCTGATAAAAACGCTCATTAAAATAGGTGGCAAAATTAAAGGTAAATGTCAGGGCAATCAAAAAACATAGCGTAGCCAGAATGGTCATCGCCGTTAAGGCTTCATGGGAAGAAATTTTTGCATCATCGGTCTTCACTTCAATCGCCTTCCCGTTCATTTGCGATAAAAGGAGCAACTGCTGGTTAAGAGGGTTGAATTTTTTTTGCAGATTGATAACTTTGTCTACAGGCTGAGGGTAAACCAGAAACTTCATTACTGAGTCACGGTATTCTTTTAATCCGGTTTCAATATCGGAAACGAGTTTATCCTCACCAGGTTCTGTAATATTATTCTTCTCGGATTGAAATGATTTGTCGATGGTAGCCAGCCCTTTTTTTAGCAACAAGCCGTCCGGAGTCTTATTCATCAAAGAACTTAAGGTAATTTCCTGATTAATAATTGTCAACCCTTCTGACATCTCACGGGCATAAACAACCGACAGATAGTTTTCCTTTAGAATGGCACTTGTTTTCCTCGACATCTTGTTCAGGTAATAGGCCGAAAAAATCGATAATACAAGAATGATTATAAATAAAAAAACCATTCCAACTGTAAATTTTGTGCGGATAGAAAACTTCATGATTCGTTGTTTTTGTTTGTTTATAGAGATTTGGAAATAATAAAATCTAATTAGCAGATATTAAATGGTATAAAGTAAATTCATCTTTCAGATTACCTGATTTCATCCAACCTCAAATTTAGTAATAATACATTAATCCGTGCCTCTCCTAAAAATGTAAACTGGGGTGATTCAGATAATTCATTCACTGACTTTAAAAGTAGCTGATTTTGACTGACTCCGAAATGACGTGCTTTGGAAATGCGGTCAGTTTGTAACAAAGCCGCGTTGGGAGAAATGTGTGGATCCAAACCGCTTGCGGAGGCAAAAAGCATTTCTGATGGAATTTCAGTAAGGCTATCCAATTGATTAAATGCAATAAATTGTCTTTTTAAGGAGTCTACTGAATGTTTCAACTTCGAATTGGTGAGCCCGAAATTTGAACCGCCGGAAGGTAACGGATTATAAGATATCGCTGACGGGCGCGAAGAAAAGTAAATTAAAGTGTCGAAGTGCTGACCGATTAATTCACTCCCGACGATCTTATTGTATTTCACAATTAAACTCCCGTTTGCCTTGGCCGGAAATGCGATTTGTGCAATCGCCGTTACAAAAAGCGGGTAGATAATCCCTGTCAGAATGGTGAAAAAAAGGAAGATTTTTAAAGAGATATATAGTGTTTTCATTTTTAAAGAATTACATATTAATTAGAATATCAATAAGTTTGATTCCGATAAATGGGGCAATAATGCCGCCAAATCCGTAAATCACCAGGTTTCGGGTCAATGCAGCATTGGCTGATACCGGTTTATATTTGACCCCTTTTAAGGCTAAAGGTATCAGCATCACAATGATAATTGCATTGAATATCACAGCGCTCAGGATTGCACTTTGCGGAGAGCCGAGATGCATGATATTCAGCGCTGAGAGTGGCCCTATTCCGCTTTTCCCTGCGTATAGAGAAAGGGCGATTGCCGGAATAATCGCAAAATATTTGGCGACATCATTGGCAATGCTGAAGGTGGTAAGTGCTCCTCTAGTCATCAGCAATTGCTTACCAACTTCAACAACTTCTATTAGTTTTGTGGGATTACTGTCGAGGTCCACCATATTGCCGGCTTCTCGGGCCGCCTGAGTACCGGTGTTCATGGCAATGCCAATATCGGCCTGGGCAAGTGCAGGAGCATCATTTGTTCCATCACCTATCATGCCAACCAGATGTCCGTTGGCCTGCTCTTCCCGGATGCGCCTTAATTTGTCCTCGGGTGTAGCCTCCGCCATAAAATCGTCAACTCCCGCTTCTGCTGCAATCGCTGCAGCTGTAAGATGATTGTCACCAGTAATCATAACCGTTTTGATCCCCATCTTCCGGAGTTCAGCAAAACGTTGTTTAATCCCCCCCTTTACAATATCCTTCAGATGGATAACACCCAAAACCCTGTTATCTTCTGCTACAACCAAAGGAGTTGCTCCCTGTTTTGCCAATTCGGATACAATATTATGAGTTTGTTGGGTATAGAACCCATTGTTATTATGAATGAATGTCCGAATGGCTTCTGAGGAGCCTTTGCGTATCTGATGAACAACCCCGTCTTCCGATTTAAAATCTACCCCGCTCATCTTCGATTGGGCAGTGAATGGGATAAATGTCGCATTAAGTTGATGAACTTCGCGACCACGAATATTGAACTGATCTTTTGCAAGAACAACAATGGACCGTCCTTCCGGTGTTTCGTCAGATAAAGATGAAAGTTGTGCAGCATCGGCAAGCTCTTCAACAGTTACCCCTTCCACCGGAATGAAATTGGTAGCCATACGGTTGCCCAATGTAATTGTCCCGGTTTTATCGAGTAATAGGACATCTACATCTCCTGCAGCCTCAATAGCCCGGCCACTTGTGGCAATCACGTTCCGTTGTAAAAGCCGGTCCATCCCGCTAATTCCAATTGCACTTAGTAAGCCTCCGATGGTTGTTGGAATCAGGCAAACCAGTAATGCAATCAAAACAGGTAAAGTCAAATTCTGTGATTCAGGCAATCCTGATGCTGCGAGGCTGTAGCTGAAAAATGCGGGTAACGTGGCCACGGCGAGGAGAAAAATGATCGTCAAACCTGAAATTAAAATGGATAATGCGATCTCATTGGGGGTTTTTTGACGTTTTGCCCCTTCCACAAGGGCTATCATCCGATCAATAAATGTATTGCCTGGTTCGGATGTAATACGGATAAAGATCTGATCACTGATTACTTTGGTCCCCCCCGTTACTGCCGATCGGTCCCCTCCGCTTTCACGGATTACAGGTGCTGATTCTCCCGTAATTGCAGATTCGTCTACACTTGCAATACCCTCAATCACTTCACCGTCAGAGGGGATAACATCGCCCGCCTCGCAAACGACTACATCACCTTTTTTAAGCTCGGTTGCATTGATCAATACCTCCTGTTTGCCGGCCATCTTGCGGGCCATTGTTTGCGTGCGGTTCTTACGCAGACTGTCAGCCTGGGCCTTTCCCCTCCCTTCAGCGATGGCTTCGGAGAAATTGGCAAACAACACGGTAAACCAGAGCCAGATCGCAATATTTAAATTGAAGGATGAAAAGTTACCCTGGAAGATTCCAATTATTACAACAAGGGTTGTCAGAAAAGATCCGATGGCCACAATAAAGATGACCGGATTTTTTATCATCAAAGCTGGATTTAGTTTGATGAAACTGTCTTTCACTGCCTGCGCGGCAAGTTTGCGGTTAAACAAACTGATATTTTGTTTTGTACTCATTTTTTCAAGGTGTTAAAAAGTGATTCCATTATTCATTAGTAAATGCTCAACAATGGGTCCGAGTGATAACGCGGGGAAATGGGTTAATCCTCCAACTATCAAAATTACAGCTATTAATAAGCCTATAAATAGCCAGTTATCGGTGTGGAATGTCCCGGCTGAAGAAGGTGTAATTTTCTTCATTCCCATACTGCCGGCAATTGCCATGACGGGGATTATAATCCCAAACCGGCCTATCATCATCCCTATTGCGATTGTTAAATTGTAAAATACAGTATTCGCATTTAACCCAGCGAACGCACTCCCGTTATTTCCGGCAGCTGAAGCATAGGCATAAAGAATTTCTGAAAGACCATGCGGACCGGAATTGTTTAGGCTTGCCAGACCAGGCGCACTTACCGATGCCCAGGCTGCGAAAAGTAGTATAACTATATTGGGAGCAAGCACTGCAATAATTGCCATTTGCACCTCGAACTTCTGAATCTTTTTACCCAGATACTCTGGGGTACGACCAACCATTAATCCCGCAATGAATACAGTAATAATTATAAATATAACCATTCCATATAATCCGGCACCAACACCCCCAAAGATGATCTCACCAAGCATCAGGTTGATCATCGCTACCATTCCGGTAAGAGGCGAAAGACTATCGTGCATTGCATTTACAGAACCATTTGAAGCGGCAGTTGTGGCCGTGGACCAAAGAACACTGTTGGTTATTCCCAAACGGGTTTCTTTTCCTTCCATCAAATGGAGGTTTCCAAAGATGGGGTTGGTTGAATATTCAGCGTATAGCGAAATAACTAATCCTAGAACCAGAAGAATCAACATCGCTTTAAAGATTGTCCACCCCTGTCGTGTTGACCCAACCATCTTTCCGTAGGTGAAAGTTAAAGCTGCAGGAATAAGCAGTATTGCCAACATTTCAAGAAAATTGCTGAAAGGGGTGGGATTCTCAAACGGATGTGCACTATTGGCATTAAAAAAGCCTCCGCCATTGGTGCCAAGCTGCTTGATCGCAATTTGCGATGCAGCCGGTCCCATCGGGATAACCTGAGAGGCCCCCTGCAGAGTCTGAACAGTATCGTACGATTTAAAATTCTGTACAACGCCCTGACCAACAAGGACCACTGCAAAAATAATGGAAAGGGGAAGAAGCACATAAAGGGTTGAACGGGTCAGATCCGTCCAGAAATTTCCCAGTTTGTCTGTGGTTTTTCTGGCAAGTCCCCTGATCAATGCCAATAAAACGGCAATTCCTGTAGCTGCGCTTACAAAATTCTGAACAGTCAGCCCGATCATTTGGACAAAGTAACTGAGCGTTGTTTCTCCTGAGTACCCCTGCCAGTTGGTGTTCGTCATGAAGCTAACTGAGGTATTGAAAGCTGAATGCCACGAAACATTAGGAAGATTTGCCGGATTTAATGGTAATTGAGCCTGAAAGAGTTGGATCAGAAATACAAACAGAAACCCGATAAAATTAAACATCAGCAAACTGAAGGTGTATGATTTCCAGTTGGTTTCCTCATCGGGGTCGATGCCGGAGGATCTGTAGGTCAACTTTTCAAGCCAGCCGAAAACCGGGGACATGATATGTTTGCTCCCTGTGAATACCTTGAACATGAAATTGCCTAACAGGGGTGTAAGCCCAATTAACAAGGCAAAAAATAAAATGATCTGAATAAAATCCTGTGTTGTCATTATCTTGATTTTTTAAATTTAGAAGGTTATACCAAATACCAGGTGTACATAATCATTCCTGGAGTAGGATGCCGAAGGATTTATGATTAAAGTTGTCTTTAAAGGTAAAGAAAAGGCTTCTGTAATTTTCAGGGACTTCGTGAAACTTCCCCCAACATTTACTACAGAAAAGGTTTTTTTACCGGCCCTCGGATCGAAGGCTGTGACGCCATAATTATTATAAAGTCCTGACCAGGGGGTAAAGCCAAAAAAGAGACTGGTTGCCCCCTTGGAATATCCCAATTCAATGTATGTTGAATAAGCCTGTCTGGTTGAATCATCCGCTCTTTTATCATATCCGTAAACCATGGTATTCCAGGTGATGCTTACAGGGAAAGATTTGGAACCTGTAAAACCGGCTGTCCCTTCAATCCGGTGCCCTGTCTCACTGTTTGTATAATTAAAGTAATTTGCCCGGCCAAAATTCCAGTTGTAATCGGTTATCCCAAATTTGAGCTGTCCAGGAGTCACCGAAATATAAGGATCAAATTCTTTGTAGGTACCTGCAAAATCGGTGGATCCCCAAATCCCTATTTCATATTTCCCCTTCGAATAGGATAGTGTTGGCTGAAAATTTGGCGTTGGTCCGGCGGTTGCCATAGAACCCCTGAAGATATAGGAACTGACAACATCCGCAGTTACTTTAAATGGCGAAGGGGACTCACTCGTTTGCGCTTTTACAGTCAAACGTACAAAACTGGTCAAAATGGCAAATGCCACAATTATAATGGACTTATTTTTCATTGAATTGGATTTGATTTAAAATTTTTCGGGTTTAATTAGCGCGTAAATAAGATATCCAAGGATTAATAGAGCAATTACAATCCCGATTACATATCCAATCGTATTACCCGCCTCAAGGGACTTTGTCGTTGACAATAGAATTATTGCTTTCATTTCTGTTGATTTAATTACAATGCAAAAATATGCCGGAACCTATAAGTGTTTTGTAAGGAATATTCTCCGGTTTATAAATATTATATAAAGATCATGAGGATTCTGAATCTGGCAGGTAAATCGTGAGATACTGGTCAATTTTGACAAGTCTTAAAGAATTGAATATCAGTAATTAAATTCAGAAATAGGTTCAGTTAGTTTATTTTTAATCGATTATAGGACGCATAAACTACAGGTAAAATCGGGGATAATTTGCAATTTGTATAAAAAAAAAAATATCTTGCGGATTGTTAAAAATAAAACTGAATATCTCAAAACTGGCCAATGGACAAAATCGATGAACTTTCGAAGAATATCACAGCTAAGAATTCGCCAATTAAATCATCAGTTAGTGATGGAGGAATTGAGATAAAGGAAGTAGATTCCAAAAAAAAGCTTCGGGAATTCATTCACTTGCCTGCCGCCATCCATAAGGATCATTCCAACTGGGTTCCCCCCATCTACATGGATGATTGGGAATTCTTTAATCCTAAGTTGAATAAGTCATTTCAGTCGTGCGAAACGATCATGTTACTGGCCTACCGCAACGGGAAGGTCGTTGGTCGCATTATGGGAATTATACACTTGAAATATAATGCGTTGCATAATGAAAAAAATGGACGTTTTGCTTTTTTTGAAACATGGAATGACCCTGAAGTAGCTGCTTCCCTGATTGGGGCTATCGAGATCTGGAGCAGAGAAAAAGGGATGGAAAGGTTGATCGGACCGCTGGCTTTTTCGGATAAAGACCCTCAGGGTTTTCTGATAGAAGGTTACGACGAACCTGCCGTTATAGCCTCAAATTGTAATTTCCCCTATCAGGTGGAACTGCTCGAAAAGAACTCCTTTACCAAAGAGATTGATCTTGTCGTATACAAGATCGATATCCCAAACCCGCTCCCGGAGTTTTACCACAAGATTCAGGAAAGGGCTATCCGTAATAATCCTGACCTGAAAGTCCTTGAATTTACGTCACGCAAAAAAGTGAAACCCTATATTCACCCCATTTTGAATTTACTTAATCTTACCTTCAGCGACATTGTTGGTTTTACCCCCTTCTCCCAAAAGGAGATGGATGATTTTGCCAATAGATACCTCTTTCTGATCAATCCACGTTTTATCAAGGTGATTGTTAATGGGAAGAATGAGGTAGTTGCTTTTGTAATTGGGATGTCACATATTGGGGATGGAATACGTAATGCAAAAGGCAAACTATTTCCTTTTGGAATTTTCAGGATTTTTGCTGCGGCGAGGAGGTCAAAACAGCTGAATCTGCTACTTGGAGGAATTGACCCCGCTTATCGCAGCAAAGGACTTGATGTGATGATGGGTACTAAAATGATGGAATCGGCTTATGCCCTTGGGAAAAGAATAATGGATTCGCATCTCGAATTGGAAACCAATACAAAAGTTCGGGCTGAAATGGAGAAAATGGGTGGCTACGTCTATAAACGATTCCGGATTTTTGGCAAGAGTCTGTAGGGATAAATCAGACTTTTTTCACATGAATCGCATTCATCCCCTTTAAACCTCTCTCAAGTTCAAAGTTGACAACATCGCCCTCCTTGACATCTTCCAATAAACCATTGATGTGTACGAAATATTTCTCGTTGGTTTCGTGTTCTTTGATGAATCCGTACCCTTTTGAATCGTTGAAAAAGTCAATTCTACCAATTCTAACAGTAATCTCATCCTCCTCTTCTCTCCTAGGCACGCTGATTTCTATACTACTTGCGTTAACTTTTCGTTTCTTGGAGGGGTCTGGCGGAGTATCGGTAAGGTTTCCGTTTTCATCTACATAAGCCAACATACTCTCCAGATCACCCCCGGTAGAGGTGCCTTTTCGTTCTTCTTTTTTTTGACTTTTTTCCAGCCGTTTCTTTAAACGTTTTTTCTCTTTTTCTTTCTTGTTAAATGTATCTTGCGATTTTGCCATTCAATATTTGATTTATTGGTATTTGTATGATTTTTGTTTTGCAAAGGTACAAAAATAATTGGAAGGGTTGTTCTTCAATTTTTTTAAGGAGTAGGATAGACTGAACTGCAAAATATTAACCCAATAGTACTAAAATGTCCATAATTTGATTTTCAGATGAATTTTTGAATGTCTGACCAATAGATTCAGTTTTGTTGATCAATTGGGATATTTATTAAATATACCTGGCGATGAATTTCTCAGAATCGGAAATTTCATCTTTATTACGATTAGAGAAAGCCCAAAGCTCCAGTTGAAGGATCGCTGACTGTGCTGAAGTAAGCAGCTTTAGTTTTTCGATCAGAACATTAAGGTTTGCATTATTTGAGGACGTACACTTAAAATCCCGCTCTGAATCTTTGGTATGCCCAACCAGAACATAATTCGTTGCCATCATTTCTATCTGGGGGGAGGATCTTTTATAGCTGTCGATAAGTGCCAAGATCTCCTTACGGCTGAAGCGCCCCTTGAGTTCCCGGATGGTCTCTTTATGAATGGCAGTAAAGAGTCCGAGCACTGTAAGCGTGGCTGTTGTCGGGCGGTCATCCAGGGTATTGAGCATCGCAGTTATTTCTTCATCTGCACGGAATGTTATGGGATTTGATTTCATGATAATTAACTTAGTTTTAGTGCAAGTATACAAAAGAATACGAAAGTACACACCGTATTAATCGTTTTTTATTTGCCTTTGAGAAAATAAGTTCAAATCTAATTTTACTGCCTTCTCTGTGCTCCATCAATTAAATAACAATATTTCAGAAAATTCACTTTTTGTTGTTACCTTTAATATACTAAAACATAATGCTATGGGAAAATACAATAGAAGAGATTTTTTTCGTAGTTCCGGATGGGCCACAGGTGCAGTAATGTTAATCCCTTTCAAATCTTTCTTCGCTTTTCCATTTGATCCTCCCGATAATCCTTCAGGGATAATCTCACCAAAAGCCAATGAAGATCTTTTTTCATACATTCTCAGAATACAAGGGAAATTTGATCAGACACTTTACCGTCAAATAGTCGGCTCTGCAAATCCTTTTAAAGAAGGGGATCTTGCTCAAGGGGTTGCGGCATTTGATGAAAACTCCAGGATCAATGCCCGGAGACTTTTAGCGAATTCAAAAATTAAAGACCTTACCCAAAAGCCTCTTTTTGCTGATGATATCCTTACATTGATTCAAAACACTACTGATCAAAACATATTTAATTCGATCTCAAGCCTGACTTTGGGGGAATTGAAATCCTTTATTCTTGAAAAAACTGAATCGGATATTAAATCAATTATACCCGGATTATCCAGTGATATTATTGGTTGTCTTGTAAAGCTCATGAGCAATGAGGAACTGATCAAGGTAGGACAGAAGGTATTTAATCTGTTGCCAGGGACTAAAATAGGTGCAAAAGGATACCTGAGTGCTCGTCTACAGCCGAATTCACCTACTGACAATCTGGACGACATCATGATGCAGGTTTTTAACGGATGGTCTTATGCTGTCGGAGATTTAGTGCTCGGTACCAATCCCGTATCAAGTAATCCTGAATCTGTTTCCAAAATTGAAAATGCTCTTCATGACATTCTAAGAACTTTCGGACTTGAAAACGTAATGCCAAATTGTGTTTTGGCTCACATTGACATTCAGGCAGAAGTTGAAAATAAGAACCCCGGAACAACGGGAATCTGGTTTCAAAGTTTAGGAGGAACTGTTAGCGCGAATAAAACTTTTGATCTTACAGTCGAAAAAATGCTAAAACACGCCTCTAAACGGACCGGACAATATGGCTTATATGCTGAAACCGGTCAGGGAGCTGATTTCACAAATGGCAACGGAGAAGGATTTGACATGGTTGTTCATGAATCACGCAAGTATGGGTTTTTAAGGGCTTTAAAGAAACGGATCGCAGAAGTGCAGCCGGCAAACATGCCAGGTCCGTGGGTTCATGTTAATGACGTGGCTGGTTTTATAGGCCCTGAGGTATTCAAGTCCAAAGAGCAATTAGTTCGGTGCTGCCTCGAAGATACAGTGATGGGGAAACTTCACGGCCTGACTATCGGCCTGGATGTATGTTCCACTTTGCATATGGATATTACTCTTGACGATCTGGAATGGTGCATTGATCAGATTATGCCTGCAAACCCTGCTTATCTGATGGGTCTTCCTACAAAAAACGATCCTATGTTAAGCTATCTTACCACAGGTTTCAATGACCATGTCAGAATCCGTTCGAAGTTCGGGTACAAGGTGAATGATGCCATGTGGAAGTTCTTCAAAAAGATTGAGATAATCGGATCTGACGGGAATATTACCAGCCATTTTGGAGATCCGCTATGGGTCTATTACAAGTTCCGGATTGCAAAAGGTGACTTACGAAGCAAAGATGAGATTTATGCTGACGGAGCAAAGCTAATCGCTGAGATCGAGGGCAGAGGTGTCCCAATTGCTACAGGATATGGCAAAAACATCTGGGACCTGGAACCTAAACTTGATCAAAAAATTCATGCCCTGTATAATGATTCAAAAATTTGTGTCTGGACGGAGATGCCTGAAATGTTCGTTGCTTCTATTCCAAATCATATTAGTCTTAGAACCACTTCAGTTGACAGAAAGGATTACATTTATCATCCTCCAACCGGTGAAACATTAAGTGAACAATCCGTTGCTCAGTTGCTTGGATTAAGAAACAAGTGGGGTTATAATGGTCCTGATGTCCAGATCATAATTTCTGACGGATTAAATATAAATGCACTTTCCGACGAAGGTCATCTTAAACCTTACCTGGAATATCTGAACCAGGAATTGATCGGGGCTGGTTTAAAAGTATCCTCAGATAATATCGTGATCAGAAATGGCCGGGTAAGAGCCGGTTACAGATGTGGAGAATATCTCTTTGGTCAGGATTCCGGATCAGACAAGCACAAAGGAATAATTCACATTATAGGTGAAAGGCCTGGTTCTGGTCATCACAATTTCTCTGCATATCTGTCAGCCCCGTTAATCAGCACGTGGAAAGTAAAAGGTAAATTGGATCACAATTTATCCAAAGTTGTATCCGGCATATCCGATACTGCATTAATTCCTGAATTGGCGGCAAAAGATACCGTGAGAATTTTAAGAGAAATGTTTTATCAGGCCGGATAATCTGTCCAACATTTGCCAGGTTGGTGACATTGTGAATTCTGCTATATATTTTTGTTTATATTTTATGAAGTATTAGCTCTTGCATTTGTTGGGTGGGGATCAATTAAAGTCTTAATTTTGGATAATCTTTGATTCAGCGCATGACAAAAAGAGAATGGGACAAGCTTTTGGCAGTAATTAATGGAAAGGATCTTTCTGCAGGATCGACCGGATTTATCATCGACTCTCCATGGCTGCCGGGATGGTCTGGTGTTACGATGCTCAATTATTAT
The DNA here is from genome assembly GCA_903923905.1 of uncultured Bacteroidia bacterium. GTDB lineage: Bacteria > Bacteroidota > Bacteroidia > Bacteroidales > Prolixibacteraceae > JAAFHB01. The sequence continues at coordinate 47,537 of CAIXZH010000089.1, read as the reverse complement.
ACTTCAGATGAGATTTGGTTAAAATCAAATCTTCAGGCCATTGAAACTTTTCCGGATATCACTTTTCTTCCGGGCTTCTGGTCCGAATATGGCATGTGTACTGAACCGTCAGCCTTTGGAGCGCGGACGGTCTGGTACCGCGAAAATTTGCCTCACGCCGAAAAGGTTATCCATTGTTCCGAAGATATTGCCAGACTACCACATCCTAATGTCGAATTTGACGGATTGCTCCCCTTTATGATTAACAGGCTTAAGAACCTGGAAAACAGAATAAATGCCTCAGGTCATACCCTGAAATTTGCTGTGACCCGTGGCCCGTTGAATATTGCCACTTTTCTGATGGGGACTTCAGAATTCATGTTGTTGCTGGCAATGGAGCCCGAAAAGGCGTATGAGCTACTTGAAAAAATCACCCGGTTTATTTGCGACTGGATCAGGTATCAAAAAGTTTGTTTTCCATCCATTGAAGGAGTCCTTTTACTCGATGATATCGTGGGGTTTGTCGGGGAAGAGGAGTGCCGGGAATTTGTCGTCCCTTACCTGAAAAGAGCATTCAAGGCGATCCCGACGAAGATCAGGTTTTTTCACAACGATGCTTTCGGACTGGTATGTGCCCCTTTTTTAAAGGAGACCGGGGTTAATCTTTTTAACTTTGCATTCGATCATCCGATCAATAAGATCCGGGAATTGGCAGGACCCGACGTCGCTTTGATCGGTAACCTTGCACCGCGGGATATCCTTGCAGCCGGCACTCCCGAAGAGGTCTATCAGGCAACCAGGGAAATGATCAGCAATGTTACCGATCGTCAAAAAATCATCTGGTCCTGTGGCGGAGGCATTCCCCAGGATGTTTCAAATGAAAACCTTAAGGCATTTGTATCGGCAGTAAACAGCTTTTCATAAAGGATCAAAATAATTTAAGAAATTTCTTCAAACATATGATCGATTTTATTGGAGATATCCATGGACATGCCGATAAGCTGACTGAATTGCTGGGAAAGATGGGATACTCCCAAAAGAACGGTGCTTTCTGTCATCCCTCAAGGAAAGTGCTGTTTATCGGCGATTACATTGACCGCGGTCCGCAGATCAGGGAGACCCTGGGAATTGTAAGATCGATGGTTGAAAGCGGAAATGCAATTGCATTATTGGGCAACCACGAATATAATGCGTTATGCTTTCATCGTGAGGAGCGCGAGGGGGGACACCTGCGAAAGCATTTGATTGTCAATATTATTCAACACTTCGAAACACTGAAGCAGTTTCAGAACCTCCAGGATGAATACGAGGATTACCTCGAATGGTTTAAATCGTTGCCGCTTTATTACGAGACAGATTCCTTCCGGGCAGTACATGCCTGCTGGGATGACGATCATATTGCTTTCCTCCGTTCAATTTTAAGAAATGACCGCCTTAATGAAACCGTCCTTCACCAGTCAGTAAAGATGGAGACCAAATTATACCGCGTGTTTGATGAGACACTGAAAGGAAAGGAGATCCTGATGCCTGAAGGACATTACTTCGCCGATAAAGATTCCCATTTGCGAAATGAGATCCGGATCAAGTGGTGGAAAGATCCTGTCAACTCAACCTATGAGGAAATGAGTGTATTGCCCCTCGAAAATTTCCCCGGCCAAAATATCAGAATTTCCGGAAACAAACCTGGAAAGTATTATACAGAAGATGAAAGACCTGTATTTTTCGGCCATTACTGGCTCACCGGAACTCCCCGGTTAATTCGGGAAAATATTTGCTGTCTTGATTTCAGCGTGGCTAAACATGGATACCTGGCTGCCTATCGTTTTGATGACGAGAAAGAGCTTTCGGATAATCAATTTGTTTTTGTTTAGTTCAAAATTAGGGTCAATCAGTCATCCAATTAAAAATGTTTTTTATGTCAAAACTTTTTACTCCGCTTAGCATTAAGTCGGTCACCCTTAAAAACCGGCTGGTTGTTTCACCAATGTGTCAATATACTGCTGTTGATGGGTTTGCAAACGACTGGCACCTGGTCCATTTAGGCAGTCGCGCTGTTGGTGGTGCGGCACTGATCATCCAGGAGGCGACTGCCGTATCCCCGGAAGGGCGTATAACCCCCGGCGACCTGGGTTTGTATCGTGAAGCTCATATCGAGAAATTAAAGGCTATTACCCGGTTTATTCATGAACAGGGGGCAGTGGCCGGAATTCAGCTTGCCCATGCCGGCCGAAAGGGTGGGTGTGCATTTCCCTGGAATGGTGGTAACAAATTAAATGAAAATGAAGGTGGCTGGAAAACGGTTTCAGCCTCGGCCCTCCCCTTTAATCCGCAGGATGATCTGCCCCTGGCACTTGAAGAAGAGGAAATCACCAGGGTAATCGCAGATTTTAAAATCGCAGCCCAAAGGTCTTTGATGGCCGGATACAAAGTGGTTGAGATTCATGCTGCCCATGGATACCTGATTCACCAGTTTCTTTCGCCAATAAGTAATCAACGGACGGATCGCTATGGCGGAAGTTTTGGAAACAGAATACGGCTTCTGCTTGAAATTGTTGAGGTTATAAAATCGGTCTGGCCTATAGACCTCCCATTGTTTGTAAGGATTTCTGCCACCGATTATGTGGAAGGTGGCTGGAACCTTGATGAAGCCATCCAACTGACGAAAATCTTAAAAACCCAGGGAGTAGATCTTATCGACTGCTCCTCAGGGGGATTGGTAACCTATGCAAAAATCCCTTTCGAACTCGGGTACCAGGTTCCGTTTGCGGCTTCCATCAAAAGAGAGGCCGGCATCCTGACCGGTGCGGTTGGAATGATTACCGGAGCCGATCAGGCAGAATCAATTCTGAATCGAGGGGATGCCGACCTTATTTTACAGGCCAGGGAATCGCTCCGGGAACCCTATTTTGCATTAAAAGCTGCCAGGAGATTAGGCGATGATGTCCCTTGGCCATTGCAATATTTGCGTGCAAAATTATAGGTTCTATTTGGTGATTTTCACAATCGGCTTTCCGGTGCAGGCATTTGGGGGCATGATACTTAACATCGTTGCAATGGTTGGGGCTATATCCGTAATATCAACTGGTTCGGAAGTATAGCCGGATTGAATCTTCCAGCCGTACCAGAGCAGAGGAACCTGGGTGTCATAAGTATAGGTGCTGCCATGCGTGGTTCCGGTTGGGATGGCCTCCTCAAGCCAGGCAGGTTCAAACATTAATGCTACATCACCCGACCGTTTGATGTTAAACCCATTCTGGATCAGGGTTGCCGGTTTGCTTTTCAGTACCTCACCATTCAGCTGATATCCCGTATAGGCATTGGCAATTCCATTATATGTTGTTGAAAAAGAAGCGATTTCATCCTCAACATCTTTAAGAATAAGGTTTTTTTGCCTGATTGTGGAATGATTAAGGTAAATTTCATTATTGATTGCAAAGGAGACAAATGTGGAATCACTGTACTTTATTTTCAAATATTCATTTAAAAAATTCAGAAATACCTTGCCATTGAAATAGCCGGAATTAAGTTGATTATCTTTTAATTGAGCAGGAACATAGGCGGCTGCATGATCAGCGGTTATAAAAAGCAATACATTATCCTTGCCATAATTCTTATCCAGATAAGTCAGAATTTCAGCGATGTCACGGTCCAGACGTAAATAGGTATCCTCTATTTCAACAGACTGGGGTCCCATTTTGTGACCCACATAATCAGTTGCAGAAAAACTGATGGCCAGTAAATCGGTAAAATCCCCTTTCCCAAGGTTCTCTCCCTTCAATGCCGCAAGGGCTATATCTTTTGTAATTGTATTCCCAAAGGGTGTTGAACGGATAATCCCGTAATCGTTCTTGCTGTACATACCGGGGAGATTATGCGGGAAAACCGGTTTTGTCTCCCCTGGGTAGAGCCCCTCATAAGGGTTGTCATCACTCGCACTTTCGGTATAATAACTGATAGGGAGCAATGTATTCCATGGCTGCGACAAATACTTTCCGGCAAGATGTTGGGCATTAAAATCGTTGACCCATCCCGGAAGCTCCTTCATGAAAAAGGTCGAAGAGATAAAATTTCCCGTTCCCGAATCAAACCAATAAGAGCCAGTAGAGAGATGTCCTCCGGGTAAAATTGCGGCCCTGTCTTTTAAAGCAATCGAGATTACCTTTGATTTCAAATTCGAATAAAGTCTCAATTCGTCTCCGATGGTAGAGGCGAGTAAATTCCGGGGTGACATTTTCCCGGCTTTTTCAGAGCCATCTCCAACAGTTTGAACAGTAGGATCATCCGTAACATATGTTGGTCTGTTCGTATTTCTTACAAACCAGTCATTCCCGACTATTCCGTGAAATGCGGGCGTTGTTCCGGTATAAATCGATGCATGACCTGGCCCGGTATAGGTTGGAGAATAGTTGTAATTGGTATTCTTGCAGTTAAAACCCTGCTTAATCAATTTCTTAAAACCGTTCTCAGAGAACTTGCTGTAGTATTTGGAAATGTAGTCAAACCGCATCTGATCAATTACAATACCTACCACCAGCTTAGGCCGGCCTGGTTCATTGGAGGTTTTGGGAATTTCGGTTGTTTGAGCGTGGAGCGTAAAGGAGAGTAAGGTGAAAAAGATAACTGTTGAAAATTTCATCTGTGAATAATTTTTTAATGGCTAATTGTTACCAATCCCGCAATCGTATGGATTGTGAAACCAATAACCATGATTATTTTAATTGCCAATAATACGGAATGTTTCTTTAACCTTTCCCTATCCAATTAAAATATTAGAAATTGTCACATTATTGTAACCGTTTTCGCCTCCATAACAGATCTTCTTCAGTTTATTGAATCTTGGGTTTTACCTCTCATTACCTGCACCGAGTGGGGAGAATGGAAATTAAATAGTAAATCTGCCCAATCAGGACTCTCATTGGTTACTTTAAGGATGTCGCAGATTATTTCTGCATCAGGAAATTAAAATCATCCATGGTATATAATTCAACAGGAGCCATCCCTTTTCGGAATATCCGGGCACTTTTTGTCCCGATAAGATGGAGCTGATCGTCTTCGTATTTTAGCATTGTCCCTTCACGAAGACCGACTACGAAAATATCGGGATTAATTTCCAGAAACTCCAGGATTCGTTGTTCGCGGGTCTCTCCGCCATGCCCTGCCGGATTAACATCCAGATAATGTGGATTGATCTGGAACGGCACTAAATTCATACATTCAAAACCGTTTGGATCGACGATCGGCATGTCATTGGTGGTTCTTAAAGTCGGGCAGGCCACGTTTGATCCGGCGCTCCATCCAATATAAGGTGTTCCTTCGAGAACTTTCAAACGGATAGCTTCCATTAACTGATTATCATGCAACATTCGTACCAGTTGCCAGGTGTTCCCACCTCCAACGATCAGGACTTCCGCTTCCTGAACGGCTTTTACCGGATCAGGAAAATGGTGAATTGAAGTGATGTAGTGCCCAATTTCTGTGAACCTCTCTTGGACCTTTAATTCGTATTCATCAAAAGAAAAGGTAATCGCGGCATAGGGTATGAAAAGAGCATGTACCTTTTTATCTCCCACAAACCGCTGAATCTCTTTTTTGGGGTAATCCAAATATGGCTCACTTGGGTTGGTAGAGTTACTTAAAAGAAGAAGTTTCATAAAAATACTATATTTGTCATTGCAAATAAGCAAAAAAAACTTACGAACTGAAAAAATGTGCCCCACTATTAAAAACATTTCTTGGAATTAGTCTGTTATATAGGGATGCCTTTTTCAAATTGGAATAATTAAGCTGAAAATTAATGACTATGGGAAATACGATGGAACAAAAACCGATAAGAAAGGTATTGGTCGCCAACCGTGGAGAAATTGCTATCCGGATTATGCGCTCTTGTCGCGAGATGGGTATTGATACTGTGGCTGTTTTTAGTGATGCCGACCGTACTTCAATGCATGTAAGGTATGCCGACGAAGCCTACAATATAGGCCCGGCACCTTCCTCGGAAAGTTACCTGAATATGGATAAAATTATCCAGACAGCCAAAAAATCGGGTGCAGATGCTATTCATCCCGGTTATGGTTTCTTGTCGGAAAATTCTGCCTTCTCACGCAGGTGTCGGAACGAAGGGATTAAATTTATAGGTCCTTCTCCCGAATCGATTGAGATGATGGGCGATAAAATCAGCGCGCGTAAACGAATGATTGAAGCAGGTGTTCCGGTTGTACCTGGAACAACGGATAAGGTTACCAATGAAGCTGAGGCAATCAGACAGATTAAGGAGATCGGCCTTCCTGTGATGATAAAAGCATCTTCTGGTGGTGGTGGGCGAGGAATGCGACTCGTGCATAAAGATTCTGAGATTACTAATTTACTTCGTGCAGCCCGGTCGGAAGCAAAAACTGCTTTTGGTGACGATGCTGTGTATATCGAAAAATATGTGGATTCACCTCATCATGTTGAATTTCAAGTCCTTTCTGATCAACATGGGAATACGGTTCATCTTTTTGAACGGGAATGTTCAGTCCAACGCCGTCATCAGAAAGTGGTTGAAGAGACCCCTTCTCCTCTTCTTACTCCGGAAGTGAGAACAAAAATGGGCGAATGTGCTGTCGCCGCCGCAAATGCCTGTAATTATGAAGGGGCAGGAACCATTGAATTCATCATGGATGATCAGTTGAATTTCTACTTCCTCGAAATGAACACTCGTTTACAGGTTGAGCATCCGATCACGGAACGTGTTGTTGGGGTTGACCTTGTGAAAGAACAGATCCGAATAGCAGAAGGAAATGTACTCCCCTTTTCCCAGGAAGATCTCAAACAAAGCGGCCATGCCATCGAATGCCGGATCATTGCCGAAGATACCGATAATAATTTTATGCCAAATCCAGGTACCATCACTCACATTACCGAGCCTTTCGGATTTGGTGTAAGATGCGACGGCTATGCTTATGAAGGATATACCATTCCAATCTATTACGACTCATTAATCAGCAAGTTGATTGTCTGGGGCCGGACACGTGAAGAGGCCATCGAAAGAATGCGGCGCGCCCTTTATGAATACAAAATAACCGGGGTTAAAACAACCATCAGGTTCCTTGAAAGAATCATGGAGACCTCTGATTTTAAGACCGGCAAATACAATACCCATTTTATAGAGAAAAACAGTGAATTTCTGCTGGCTGATGGAATCTGTGACAAAAAGTGTGAGGATATCGCCATGATCGCCACATTTGCCGAATACCTGACCCGTTTTGAGGAGAGCAAAATAACAAATACCGTTCCCTCGGTAAAAAAGGAGACCAACTGGAAGCGGCAAATCCGTAAATTCACCTCAAGGATGTAACTCACGAACCTTAAAACGAAGTCAATCAAGAGTGTTAAAAAATGACTTTATTAAAACATCTTTTTAAAATCAGAACCAAGCTTTTTCAGAAAATTATACCACATGGAACTCGAACTTAAAGTCAATAACCGGAAAGCTGTCATTAAAGAGCTGAAACGGGAAGGAAATTTAGTCACGCTCGCCGTTGACGATGAAATCTATGAAGTGGATATCGTCAAGGTAAGAAGCCAGGAGTTTTCAATCATCAATAAAGGACGATCTTTCAACGTCGAAGTAGTTGAGACCGAAAAACCTAAGCATTATCACGTCAACACCCTTTATTTCAAATTTGAAGTCGAGGTGATTGATAATGAGACTCGATACCGTCAAAACAGGATGCAGGGGGGAGCTGTTCAAAGTGACAATACCATTAAATCCCCGATGCCTGGTAAAGTAGTCAGGGTCTTCGTTAAACCGGGAGACCATGTGGAGGCGGGACAACCCCTGATTGTTCTTTCAGCCATGAAGATGGAGAGCGAATTCAAGGCTGGAAGCCGCGGAATTGTCAGAGAGGTACCAGTAAAAGAGGGCGATACAGTCGACAATAACCAGCTTTTGGTAGTCATTGACGAAGAGACTGAAGCCTGAAAAGGAAGAAAATTAAAATCAATAAATACAGAATATGTCATCAGAGCAGGATAAATTTGAAAGGCTCATTGCGCGAAATCTGGAAGCAGAATCGGGTGGTGGACAAGATCGTATTGATCGTCAACATGCAGCAGGGAGAAAAACCGCACGCGAAAGGATTGCGGTACTGATTGATCCCGGAACTTTTGTCGAACTGGATAAGTTTGTTGTTCACCGTTCACACGATTTTGGAATGGAGAACTCCAAATTCCCGGGTGATGGTGTTGTCACAGGATATGGGAAAATCGATGGAAGACTGGTTTATACTTTTGCACAGGATTTTACCATTTTCGGTGGCACTATGAGCCGTGCCAATGCAGATAAGATTATAAAAATCATGGATCTTGCCATGCAGATGGGTGCACCGCTCATTGGATTGAATGATTCCGGAGGGGCCCGTATCCAGGAAGGGATCGAAAGTCTGGCAGGGTACGCCGATATTTTCTACCGCAATGTGATGAGTTCAGGGGTGATTCCACAAATCTCGGCAATCTTAGGGCCTTGTGCCGGAGGAGCTGTCTATTCACCGGCTATTACAGACTTTATTGTCATGGTCAAGGATACCAGCTATATGTTTGTGACCGGCCCCGATGTTGTGAAAGCGGTCACCCACGAGGATGTAACCAAAGAGGAACTTGGCGGTGCTTCAACACATCATGCCAAAAGCGGTGTTGCCCACTTAACGGCCGATAACGAAGATCATGCCTTGCTGATGATCCGCGAATTAATCGGATATCTCCCTTCCAATAACCTGGAAGAGCCCCATTCGATCGATTTTAAAGATGACATTCACCGGGAAGATAAGAATCTGGATACCCTGATTCCTGATGATCCGAATAAAGCCTACGATATGAAGGAGTTGATCAACAGCATTGCTGACGACCATAACTTTTTTGAAATCCAACCAGCCTTTGCTCCGAATATGATCATCGGCTTTACCCGCTTTGCCGGTCGCAGTGTCGGGATTGTTGCCAATCAGCCCGCTAGTCTTGCAGGTGTTCTCGACATCAATTCATCCGTAAAGAGTGCCCGGTTTGTCCGTTTTTGCGATGCCTTTAATATTCCGATTGTAACCATTGTAGATGTACCTGGTTTCCTTCCGGGTACATCCCAGGAATATGGTGGAATCATCCGGCATGGAGCAAAACTTCTGTACGCCTTTGCGGAAGCCACTGTTCCCAAAGTTACCCTGATTACCCGAAAAGCCTATGGGGGTGCCTATGATGTGATGAGCAGCAAACACATTGGCGGAGATGTTAACTTCGCTTATCCGTCTGCAGAGATAGCCGTAATGGGAGCCGACGGAGCTGTCAAGATTATTCACCGCGAGAAGATGAATGAAGAAGAACTTGCCCAAAAGATAGAGGATTACCGCGAGAAGTTTGCAAATCCATATAAGGCTGCAGAACTGGGGTATATCGACGAGATCATCATTCCTTCACAAACCCGTTTCAAAATAATCCAGGCACTGGAAATGACTCAAAACAAACACAAATCAAATCCGCTGAAAAAGCATGGGAATATTCCGCTGTAACAGGTCCTATGATTTTTGAATTTGTAGAATGCAGTAAACGACGAAAAGTTTACTGCATTCTTTTTAATCACCAGTTCATCAGAACAATCCCGGCTGTAAACGGATTCATCACCGGACCACGGCCACTCCTGAAAAAGTCGGAAAAATAATAGGTCCCATACAGGTTGATTCCCCTGTATCCGATACGGGCAGTGGTTCCGTAACGGAAAGGATTGATATTGAAGTCGTCATGGCTTTTTGATTTGTCTGCATGATATTTCACCTTGGTGTGGGAACCTAATTTTAATCCCCCAATTACACCTCCTGAAACATAAATTGGTTTGCAATGCCCGCTTATCGGGAGTTGGAATTCCATCATTACAGGCACTGTCAGGAAAGAAGTTGAGAGTTTTGACTTTGATAGCCCATTAGGATCAAGGTCTACCGGTCGAACCACACCATTATAATTTTCGATTGTGTTTTTATTCGAAAAACGATAATCATTCAGGGTCAGTCCCAAACCGGTAACAAGCCCAATATTGGTCAGATTCCGCTGAAGCCCAAAATCATACTGAAGAAAGTTAATGCCAACTTCAAAGGATTTGTTATGGTTCAAATCCATGAAATTTGGAGTATACCCGCTGTAATTTACATTGGCAAACGAGTTGACACCCATCTCGAATCCGGTCCAATGTCCTTTGAACTTCGGTTTATGCCCGGTCCATCTTGATAATTCCTGATCATCAAGCCGCTCAAAACGGATCGATGAACCGTGTCTTCCGTCAGTAATGATCAAGGCCCTACTCCCTACACGGATTTTGATTGAGTCCTCTTTCCCCCCGGTGATCCGAACCCTGTCATTGCCAACCGTTACATCGGTATTCTGACTATTGCCATCCACTACCGTTACAAGTTTTTTACCCAGCACTTTTACCTGGACTGTATCCTGTGCCTTTAAAACGAATAGTCCGGAGACCCAGACAAAGAGGAGTACTACACTAAATCTTTTCATTATTTAAATATTGAATATTCTTAAAAGACGGCGAAGGGAACAAAATATTACACCCCTGATGTAAGTTAGTTGCAAATTATTTCATGAAAATAACATTGGAGATCTAAATTGTTTTCAACTGACGTTCAAAACATGCTTTTACCCGTTTCCACATGCTATCACTCAGCACATGTCCGGTATCCGGTTCAATAAAAAAGGTGAAATTATCCGGCACACCGGCCTTCAGGTAAGCCTCTGTTATCCTTTGTATTCCAAGGCGGGCTGATGCAATCGGAGTCCCGGTGTCCTTCTCGCCGAGATTCAGGTGCAGCGCTCTCGGCGCTATCAGTGCCGCGATATCGGGTGTGTCGCCATACTTTTTCCATCCGGGTACGAAATTTGGAAAACAATGCAGCAGATGCTCCTCTTCGATGCCATCATAGGTTGGAAGGCAACAGTTGCCGACAACACACTTAAGCCGTGGCTCCAGCGGCCCGACAAGCCAGGAGTGTGTCGAACCCATCGAGTGACCGTAACAGCCCAGCCGCTCCTGATTAACTTCAGGACGGGAGCACAGAAGATCAATCGCCCGTTTCATTTCAAAGACATTTCTCCAGGCAAGGCTGCGACCTCTGACAACTTCCCGGAGAAACTCAAAGCGTTCGTACGCCCCGTCTTTTAATTTTCCGGTAGGGTCCTGCCGCTCTCCGAAACATAGGGCATCGGGACAAAGCACTACATATCCTTCCTTGGCCAGGGCAACTCCGGTAAAATGCATCGGATTCCCGGCCAGTCCTGCAGGTTCCGATTTACCCAAATAATATTGCCCGTTGTGTTGATGCCAAACAGCTATAGCGGGTGCCGGATGATCTGCATTAACCCGATCTGGCACTAAAAGTAATGCCGGTATTTTTTCCCCGTTTTGCGATTCATAAGTCAAAGATTCAATACGATATCCATCCTTCTGAGTGATTTCCCGAATTTGTGTGTTTATGGAAGCCCGTTCAGGGAAAGGACCACCCAAACATTCCTGATACTTCGCCCGAAGTTCCTCCGAAGAATTTACCACGGGACTTAACGGATGGGATGGAGCAGAGTATGCTTTTGAGATATTTACACCTGTCGCACATGCGCCGAGGGCAAAGATGAGTTGGGACTTTACAAAACTGCGGCGATCTTGTTTTGGTACAAAAGGAGAAGATTCGGATTTCATGATTTGTCGGATTCAGTTTGGGGATTTATTCAAAACCAATTTTCCTGGTATGAAATGCGGCACTCAGTCGAAGCATCGCTTCACTCTTTACCTGATCGGCATTGCTTATGATACTCCAAAAACGGATGGTTAGGGAACAGGTTTCGGGTGTTACTTTGGTATATAAAATAACTGGTTTTCTTTTGGAGACCACATTGGGAATATTTTTGATTGTCCCATTAATTATTTCATTAATTATATTGGCATCCAATTCATTGCCTTTCAGTGAAAAGGTGAGCACAACCCTCCTTTCATTGTTGCTGAAGGTCCAGTTTACAATGTTTTGCGCCAGGATATTCCCATTTGGAATAATAACTTCGGCACCGTCAGGAGTATGGAGTGTACTGGAACGCAATCCGATCTCTTTCACTTTTCCCGCCTGTCCGGCTACTTCTATTTCATCTCCAATCTGCAAAGATCCATCAAAGATCAGGATTATACCCGACACGAAGTTGTTCACAATACTTTGCAGCCCCATACCGATACCTACGCCTAAAGCACCCAATAAAAAGGTTAGTTTGTCAATCGGTAATCCGGATGCTGCAATGGCTATCAGATAACCACCGATCAACACCAGCAAACGGGTGATAAGCAACCGGGAATGTTGACCTTTAGTTTCAGTGGTCAGATCCTCCGCCTCCATTCCGATTTCACCAAATAAAAAGCTTAAAAGTCGTTGCAAAATGTGGGCAAACCAGATGATTACGAAAAACAGAATTACACTCAGCAGTTGAAAGGAGATACTCCCAAGTGTTCTGGTTCGGGTTAGCACTTCAACCACTTCATTACTGAGTGTATGATAGATGTTTAAATTGGAGGTAAACATGATCAGCCATATTAGGACCGCAATAAGTATCAATGGCATTTTGATTTTGTCAATCACGATACTACTATCAAAAGGTTTGTCAATCCCCTTTTTCAACCGGCTGCTTAAAAGCTGAATCAAAATAATCTCTAAAATCACTTCTACAAAGAGGATTAAGACCACAGCTTGTGTAACAGCGAATATTGAGGCTATACCTATCATCCCCGAAAGTGAGAAACGGCCAAATATATTCACCAATATGCCCACACCAGCTAATATGATACCGATAACAAGAGCTGATTTTATAAATGCGACATAGGGCATCTCTTTTCGTAAGGTACGGTAGAGTCGGACTGTGAATAGAACGATACCCGCATGTATGGCTAAAAGCAATAACCTTTCTCCAAGTGTTGGCTCAATCAAAAAATAGGCAAGGACATCGGCAATGAACAAGGCAGCAAGCGCATACCAGTTTATCAGAAATAGACGATCCACCTTGCTCTGTAAAATAATGGACGAAGCAACCAGCAAAAGGAAATATTCTATGGATATATATGAAGTAGGTGCATAGGCATCGAAAAATGGCATGAGGCATAGCAATAAAACGACCAGCGAAAGAACCGGAAAGTTATTCAGGTAATGAAGATTTAAATAGCTGTAGGTATTATTATGCCTTAATGTGGTTATTAGCTTTCGTTTGAGAAATAGCCAGGTAAATAGCAGAATTCCAAAAACTACGACCAGGGTCCTCTCCCCGGAAGTCTGGGTTATATAATATCCGACTGCCTTTTGTTCACTGTCCATTATGCTTATTGGGTTTTTTGGGGGCTCTGACCCTGCGGCTTTCTCCCTTCCGGTTTCCCATAAATGGCTTACTTCCGGTCCGAGCAACTTTGGTCCTGCCTTATCCAGCCGGTTATTCAGCATGTTCAGCATATTCGATAAAATAATCGAATTGTCTGATAATCTGACTTTCATCGCATTCAGGGTGTCAACATTCGCTTTGGTCAGACTATCGGTTCTGTTCCACTTCCATTCGAGGCGGATCAGCTTTTTGTCAAAAGTTGTGCGAAGTTCCTTATCCGCATATAACTTCCTGAAAATGGAATCTGCCAATACCCCTTTCAAATGATGTTTGGCATGATATACTCTCTGGTACAAATTGCCCAGCTGATCATGAATCTGATCAGTTTCCTCATCCAGTTTCGCTGTAAAAGTCTGATAAAGATATTGGTTCTTAATATTAAAAACCGTATTTCTGTCCCTGATATTTTGCCGGATGAGCTTGATGTTACCCGTCATGAAATCGATTCTTCTGGCAATCTTCACCACCTCAAATCCTAATTTGGCACTATCCCCAATGGCATTCAGGTTATCATTCACCCGTTCGATACTCAGCGTATAATCACTCATGGTCAGGGTATCCAAGGCCAGGATCATTTTTTTGTGCTGCTGGGCAGGAGCTCCTCCCTTTGATTTCATACTATCTGAACGAGTGGCCTGCTTCTTTGGTGTGATAGATACCGGTGACAGATTCAATTGGGCAAATACCCCGATTCCCATAAAGAAAAGACAAGAAAAAACAGCTAATCGTCTCATAAAAAGCATTTTATAAATAAAAATAAAACAATTATAACCTAGTAATCTTAATGTTTGCAGATTACAATCTCCCAAAACGAACGGCATTCAGAGTTAGTACCATTCATTGCCTTAAATGCAACTTTAATCCTTCCCTTCACCTTTGGCTGCAGCAAAAAATGCAGCATGAACAGGAACAGGACAAGGTGAATTCAGACCATGAACAGCTCCCCATAGGACAATATTAAACTGATCATCAGGAATCCGGTCTTCCTTATTAAATTCGAATTTTCCACTCAGTTTGGATAATTTATTGATTACGGTGTTTTTCAGGTTTAAATCAATCAAACTGGGCACGAATCGAAAAGGAGGATGGATCGCTGATTGGTCAAAACATCTCCATAAGGGTTCTGCAGAGGCATCATACTGACTCATCGGAGGCAAACCCAGGATCAACTCGATGGTCCGGAGCATAGAAGAAGTAGAGTACATTGTATGATCCACAAAGCCCTGTTTCACAAGGCCCCCGGCAATATAAGCAGGTGATCGGTGTGCATCAACATGATCCGGGCCATTCTGTGCATCATCTTCCACTATTAACACAACACTCTCTTTCCAGATCGACGAGTGACTCAGATAATCAATGAAGAGCCCTACTGCAAGATCGTTGTCAGCAACAGAGGCAAATGGAGTAGAAGAACCTACTTTTAAACCTGCTGTATGATCATTGCTAAAACGAATGGTATTGAGACCCGGAACCTTTCCGGCAATTAGCAGCGAATCAAAGTCATGTTTCCACATGGAGAAACGGAAGGTGTCGCGAACCCCTAAATTAAAACCTGAGTAATTATGACAATAATGGTCTTTTAATACCGGAATATTGGGGGTGTCGAAATCTGAGATAAACTCCCCGTAGCTCCGGTAAGTCACCCCAAATCGTTTGCAGAAATCCCATAGGAATCCATTTTTATTATTGGCTATTTCACGTTCCCCCTCTGCAGGATAGGTTCCCCCTCTGCCACCATAAATAGTCGGCCAGTTTTTTTCAAGATAATCTGTGGCATATGCTCCCATGGTCCAGTTATGTCCATCAGCACTGACTTCTCCATCTACGTAAAAATTATCAAGTAAAATAAATTGCTGAGCTAAGGCATGTTGGTTCGGGGTAATTTTCCTTCCGAATAGAACAAGTGTACTATCTCCGTTCCCCTCGGTTACATCTCCAAGCACCTGATCGTAGGTTCGATTTTCTTTTATAATATAAAAAACGTGCTTTATAGGGGATTTGTCACCAACCCGGTTTGGAATCGGATTGCCAGATTCCCCCGCAGAGATCATCTCAGCTTCCTTATGGTAGGGCGTATTGTTGTAAACCGCCTGGGAATATATTTTAAGCTGAATATCAGTCGGTTCTGGAATGGAGGCTAAGGTGCCGGTAAATAACCCACCAATATATTGTATATTCACCTTCTTTTTAGTCCCTTTCTGATAAACGACCCCTTCACGTTTACTCATCGGATTTGGACCGTATGGATTTGGTTTTGAAGTTAAACCCTTGCCATTGGTGACATAGACTATGCTTTTTGAAACGCGCACGCAGGTTGGATACCAGCCAGTAGGGATAAACCCTTTACTCTTACTGTTCCCCGGATCGGTAACATCAAAAACAGCAAGACAGTTATTATCTGCATTGGCAATGTATAAAGTCTTTTCATCCGCACTAAGAGCTAAACTGTTAGGAGTTGAACCGGATGGAGTATTCGGGTAAAGCGCAGTGTTCAGGATTTCAATTTCCCTGTTTTTCTCGATCGAAATAACCGATACCGAATTATCGTTGGCATTACTGACATACAAATATTTGCCATTTTTAGATAGGCATAAATCATTTGGATGATCTCCGACAGGAATAGAGCCGGTCAAACGTTGTTCCTGAGTATCAAATAAAATCACTTTGTTACATCCCCAGCAGGAGATGTAGAGTATTTTACAATCATCTGATAGCATACAGGTATAGGCCTCCCCTCCCAATGGGATTTGCTTTTTTACTTTTTTTTCTTTTAAATCGTAGAGATACAGTGAATTATTTTCTTTGGTAACCGCGTAAAGGATCTGTTTACGGTCATCCACTGCGATACCAGTTACTGAAATGGGGTTTGGCCATCGTTTACCAAGGATCAGGGTATCTTCCGGAACCAATTTTTGGTTTTTAATCTGATATTTCATGATCCAGTTATCATTACCCCCTGATGCATATATTGACTTCTCATCTTTTGAAAAGGTGAGTCCAAGCCATCCCTTTGCAATCACGACAGAATCCAGTATCTCATATTTTTCGGGATCGATGAGTTGAATACTTTGATCACTCTGACCATTGTTGGTCACGGCAAGCAACTTCCCGGATCGGGACACCGCGATATTCAAGGGCAGATCGCCTACGGGCAACATTTTTCCGACTGGTGTAAGCTTCCAGCCATTTGGTAACAAAACGCGGGCTGACTCGATTTCTTTCAGACTTTGCCCTTTCAGATCCTGAATTCCGGGTAGAAAAACCCAAAGGCAAACGATTATAAAAACGGATTTTATTCTGATTGAAGACATATTTAACTGTTTGATATTTAATAATTAAAACTACTTCCACCTAAGAACTCTCTTAATACCGAAGTGGGTGGGATCTCCTCTTCGGGAATATAGTCAAAATAGGAGATAAAGATCGATAAACGTACCGCCTCGGAATATTCCGGTGTATTTTCCTTTACCTGTTTTAACAAATGACTTACATGTCTTTTGAGGACAGCCAGTTCATAGATCAGTGCCGAGTTAAACATGATATCAGCATTTTCCTGAAATGGGAAGATATGTTTTTCTTCACCTCGACGAACACTTGGCCATCGTTGAATAGTTGTCCGGGCATCGTAACCGCGGTATTTACTGTCACGAATAATCCTGCGAATCAGTCGGTTGTCAGTTGTCGGAATATAGGTGTGTTCATCAATCGAGATCTGGGTTAATGCTGAAACGAAGATGCGATAGGTCTTTTCACGGTCTATCCGGGATGTCAATTCGGGGTTTAGTCCATGTATCCCTTCAATAATCAGGATGTTATCCTTCTCCATTTTCATAGTCTTCCCGTTGAACCTCCGTTGTCCAAGCTGAAAATCAAACCTTGGCACGGCAACCTCCTCACCCGCGATCAACCGAAGGAGAAAATCATTCAGATAGGGGACATCTATCGCTTCCAACGCCTCAAAGTCATAGTTCCCCGCTTCATCAACAGGTGTAAATTCACGGTTTACAAAGAAATCGTCCACTGACACTTCAATGGCATGCAATCCGTTAACAGCCAATTGAATACCTAATCTTCGACTGAAGGTTGTCTTCCCCGAGCTCGAGGGCCCGGCAATCAGGACAATATTCACCTGATCTTTTCTTTCGGTAATCGCTGAAGCAATTTCAACGATCTTCTTTTCATGCAGCGCTTCCGAGATTTTAATCAGATTACTGTATTGATTGTCTTGTTTCACCGCATTTAGACGTGGGATATCTTCAACCCTGAGAATCTCAGCCCATTTTTTATGTTCTCTGAAGATTCCAAAAAGCTTATCCTGTTTAATTACAGGTTCCAGCGCATTCAAGTTATTCAGCGGTGGGAAACGTAGCAGGAACCCATCGTAATATTTTTCAACTCCAAAATTGGTGATACACCCTGTGGAGCTGAGCATATGCCCATAAAAGAAATTGACATGATCCCCGAGCAGATAAATCGGGGCATAAAGCCTTCCATAGTGACGGTAAAGTTCCGCTTTCCGGTAAAGACCGTTTGCCTCCAACAGAGAAATAGCGGTTTCGGTGAGCACCATGTTCCTCTCCACCGGAATGTTTTTCCGGATAATTGCCCACATCTCCTCATTAATCCTCCTTACATCTTCTTCGGTCAACCGCCTTTCCAGCTTCTCTATTTCACAATAGTATCCCTTTGAAATGGCATGATCTATTTTAAGCCGGGCATCAGGCCATAGATTTCGGATTGCCGCAAAGAGAATAAAAGAGAGGGTGCGCAGATACATTCGCTGTCCGTCACGGCATGAATAATCGATAAAGTCAACTACACGCGGCTTTACCAGATCATAGTCCAACGGTTTTGGACGATGATTGACATATGCTCCCAGAATAGGCCCATCGGTCTGAATATTCAGCGTCAGGGCAATTTCTGCCAGTGTAGTTCCAAGGGGAAATAAACTGTCACTGTTCGAATTAATACATTTAATTTCAATATTTTTTGTCATACCTCCTGGATGTTAAATCAATTGAAATAGCTGCAAAACTGGAATCACCAAACAAATTAGGATCGTTATTTTCAATTATCACAAGCCTTAATCCCATAAGGCAAATAAAGCAAATTCCATTTTAAATGCATCACAAGATAGTTTAATTTGGTAAAAATGGAAAAGTCAAAATATGGTCAATTATTTACTGGCTCAGATTACCTCGCTTCCTGGAATGCCAGGATGGTGCGATAAACTCTCTCGCGAATCTCCCGGGGAAAAGGATTGAGTTCCGCGGTAGTGAAAAGTCCCGTTTCCGGATTGATCCGCTCAAAAACCATCAGATACAAATCGAAAATTATTTCAAGACTTAACTGGTATCGGGGTGCCACCTTAGGTTTAATTTCCTGAATCATGCGATAAGTCGCCAGTCGGTACTCATCTGCCAAAAGATAATATTTCCGGATCATCTCCCTGAATCCGGAAGGGATTTCGCCCCCCTCACTGATCTGTTTCAATTGCCGACGATCTAAACCATGTTCAGCAATCAAATCGTCTGCAAAATAGTTGAGATTATTGTGCTGGTCTTTCTGAAAATCCCTGATAATATGAACAATATAACTAAATACGGCGCATGGAACAGCCGCTTTCCTGACATCAAAATCAGGATTCCTGAATTCAATGCCGTCTGGCCTAATTCCACAAAGATGAACAAAGACAGATGCCGGGGCAATGGATGCTCCGCTGCAATAATCCAGGAAAATATCGAGCGTTGCAAATCCGTCATGATAAATATCATATATCATAGACCGGGCAAAAGCTTCCATCGTCCAGCGCGGAATCTTGTAATTTTTTATGGTGGCAATCAACTTGTTGTCGTGTGAATTACACCTGTTCTCCTCGACTGCTGAATCGATCCATTGAATCACTTTTTTTTCGAAGGACTCCCTCTCCTGGGGGGCAATTTGCCGGTTTTCAGATTTGTGATTGTCAATCAGATCGTCAATTTCCCGCATAAAGCGGTAACAGGTTTTTGCAGCTAAAAACCGATCTGCATCCCAGAAATTGGCTGCAATTAGGATATTCGGATGATCGATTATCTTTTCGAAATCCAATTGGTTGAAAATTGTCAGATATGTATCCAGCCGTTTTTCCATTGCGAATAGGTTCAATAATAAGATATTAGGTATTTATTTCCTCTGATCGGATATCTACCGGGTGGTTCTCTTTCAATATCCGTTCTGAGGTGAGTTTTGCAGAAAGCAGAACAAGCGGAACTCCATTCCCGGGATGGGTGCTGCCACCAGCAAAGTAGAGATTTTTATATCGATCGTGCCGGTTATGAGGTCTGAAATATCCCATCTGCATAATTTGATGACCAATACTTCCGAATACCGATCCTCTGGAAACATTATAAATAGATTTCCAGGCCTGGGGCGTATAACACACTTCAAATTTGATATGCTCTTCCAGATCAATAAACCCCTCAATTTTCAGCCGTTCCAATACCCCCAGCCGGGCACCCTTTTTCAGAGCTTCCCAATCCTGATGATTCTTCTCATTCAGATGTCCGATAGGGACAATTACCGATATAGAATCTTCATTTTCAGGTGCTGCTGAGGCATCTGTCCGGACAGGTGCATGCACATAAAAACTAGGATATGCGGATAATGAATAGTGATCAAAAATGGCATCAAGACTCTCCTTATATTGTTTGGAAAGAAAGATATTGTGATGTTCAAAAGCGGGAAAGGGTTTGCTGAGTCCCCAATGAAAAACAAGCGCAGAACAAGCATAGGTATTTTTTTCCATACGACCGGATAACCCTTTGTCCGGTAATAAATTCCGGTATGCATACGGCAAATCTGAATTCACAACAAAAAGGTCAAATTTTGTGATGGTCCCGTCATCACAAATAAGCTGATTGGCTCTTTTACCATCGATATCTATTTTTGTCACAATCTTGTTAAAAACGAATTTTACCCCACACTCTTTCGCGACTGACTCAAGCTTTGAAGGGATACGGCCCATTCCGCCAACCGGGAAGAGAGCACCTTCAACCATTTCGGCAGCTGATAGCATTGAAAAAAGTGCGGGCGCCTTTAACGGGTTCTGTCCGAGGTAAATATTCTGAAATGTAAACGCCTGCTGTAAATTCTTATTTTTAAAAAATCTACGTATAAATGTCTGATGCTTAAGATATACTTTTAACCGGAAAAGCATCATCAGATTAGCAAGATTGGCAAATTGAAATAAAGTGTAAAAATTACGCGCCAGGAGGTTTTTGTAAGAATCCCGGAAAAACTCATACCCTGCTTTCAGATAGGCTTTGTACCGTTTAAAACTTTCGGGTTCCATCGCTTCGAGCTGCATTTTCATCAAAGCCTCGTCTTTCGAAATCACCAGGCGCTCCCCGTTCCCGAAATATAATTTATAGATCGATGAAAGATCCTTTAAATCAAAGCATTCATCAAAATTCAGCCCCAATGTCCTGAAAACTTCACGATAGATCGAAGGCATGAGCAAAATCGTCGCTCCCAAATCAAATCTGTGTCCATTACTGACAATCTGGCTGCACCTGCCTCCTGCCTGGGAGTTCTTTTCAAAGACAGTTACATCAAATCCATTTTTCGCCAGAATGATGGCGGTTGCCATTCCAGCCACACCAGCCCCTACAATAACGACCGATTTTTTACTCATCGAAACAGCTTAAAAAATCATTGATCCCCAGAGTCCTTTTTTCGGATAAAATCTATGGCAGACCTGTGATATCAGGGAGTAAAAATACTAATTTATACACTTAATTCAGCCACGAATATGAAACGAAATAATCACACCCATGTCTTTTTAAAAGATAAATACAACAAGGTGTAAACGATGGTGTTATTCTGATTGTGTTTTAGTTTAAATTTGTGCCAAAACCTTCTACTTATGATGAGAAAACTGGTATTTGCTACGAATAATGATCACAAGCTAAGGGAGCTAAGGCAAATTCTTCCTTCAGAATTCGAACTGTTAAGTCTGAATGATATCGGATGTTTCGAAGAAATTCCTGAAACAGGTCCAACCCTTGAAGTCAATGCCAGCCAGAAATCCTTTTACATCTGGAATAAATATGGGATAAACTGCTTCGCTGACGATACTGGTCTTGAAATCGAAGCACTTTTCAATGAGCCTGGGGTCTTCTCTGCACGCTATGCCGGAGAAGATAAAAGTGCTGATGCAAACATGACTAAGGTTTTGGAAAAACTGGGCAACCAAACAAACCGGAAGGCCCGTTTCAGGTGTGTGATTTCATTGGTTATTGAAGGGGTGGAGAATCAATTTGAGGGAATCGTTGATGGAAAAATACTTACCGAAAAGCAGGGTCAGGATGGTTTCGGGTATGATCCGATATTTATCCCTGATGGATATCTCCATTCGTTTGCACAAATGTCTTCCAATGAAAAAAATCAGATCAGTCATCGTGGACGGGCAGTTGAGCTATTAGTCGACTATTTGAGGAATTTAAAATGATCACCGGTTAATCCTTCCACAATGCTGCAAAAAACCCGCGGAGTCGTCCTTCACAGTATGAAATATGGCGAAACCGGCATGATTACAACAATTTATACTGAGACATTTGGTCGGATGTCGTTTATCATGCAGGGAATCCATGGGAAGAAATCAGCGGTTAAGGCAAACCTTCTTCGCCAACTCTCTTTGTTGGAGATGGAAGTCGATTTCAAACATGGCCGGGAATTGCAAAGGGCCAGAGAGATTAGGAACATTCTCCCTTTTGGATCTATTCCATATGAAATTCCGAAATCGACTCAGGCTATTTTTCTTTCCGAATTGCTGAATAAGGTGCTTCGGGAGGAAGAATCACAACCCGAATTGTTTAATTTCCTGTTTCATTCCATAGAGATGCTTGATTTAATCGAAGATGGTGTAGCAAATTATCATCTTATATTTTTACTTCAGTTATCCCGGTATCTTGGGTTTGCCCCTACCAATAACTACTCGCCATCGAATCAGTTTTTTGATATGATTGCCGGAAAGTTTGTCCTTACGCCACCCGATCATCCCTGGTTTCTGAAAAATACGGAAAGTTCAGTTCTGGCTAAATTATTAAATATGGGGTATCAGAATTTGTCTGAATTTAAACCGGTTCAGGGATTAAGGGATATTTTTCTCAATTTTATAATCGACTATTATGGTCTTCACCTTGGAAATAAGCTGAATATAAAATCCCTTGAAATACTCCGGTTAATACTTCATTAATAACCATATAACGATAAAAATACAAGAATTTTGCACATACAGATTCTGAATAGAAAAATTTGAATGGTACGATAAAAAATATTACTACTTTTGCGGTTAGCAATTGACTATATTAAAATGAGTTCATCAAAAATTCCGACACCTAAAAAAAATTCTTTTACGACGATTCTCGAAATTGCCGAGGGTGTTAATGCTATCGACTTAGCCATTCCAATGTCTAATCTCGCTTGTCCGGAGCATCTGATTGATCTGGTGGGCAAAAACATGAGACTTGGGAATAATGATTATTCACCCGTCGAAGGAGTAGAGCAATTAAGGGAACAAATAATAGAGCTGGTAAACCGGCAAAATAAATCCGCCTTTAATCCGGATACTGAAATTACCATCACTGCCGGACCAGCTCAGGCAATGACAACCGCGATCAGCACTTTTATAAAAGAAGGTGACGAAGTAATCATATTTGAACCGGTACAGGAGTCTTATGCACCGTTCATCGAATTAAATGGAGGGCGACCGATTTTTGTGAATCTGAGACTACCTGACTTTCGGATAGACTGGGAAGAGGTTAAAAAGTTGGTCACGTCGAAGACTAAAATGATCATTATTAACAATCCTCAGAATCCGATCGGAAGGATTTTTAGCGAAGAAGATATCGACCAGCTGAAAAGGATGACAAATGGTACCAGATTAGTCATCCTGAGTAATGAAGTATTTGATAATATTGTCTTTGACGGTTTAAAATTCCGTAGCCTTGCCTCAGTTCCGGATCTGGCCTCAAAGTCATTAATTGTTTCAAGTTTCGGTTCTGTTTTTAATATAACCGGTTGGGGGATAGGTTATATTTTTGGCCCTGAGCGGTTAATGAGTGAATTCAGAAAAATCCAGCAATTTCAGGGATTTAGCGTAAACACCCCTGCCCAATATGCATTGGCAGAGTTTTTACAGGGCGGTCCTGATTTCGACATTATTTGTGAATCGTATCACAAAAAGCGCGATTTGTTGATCTCATTATTGAAAGGGAGCAAGTTTGAACTTGTCCCGACCCAATCGACATTTTATCAGATTCTCGATTATAGCAAGATCTCGGACGAATCAGATATTGATTTTTGCGCCCGACTCATTCTTGAATATGGTGTCGCTACGGTTCCTTTTTCTGCATTTCAGCACGAAAAGGCCAAAAATCAATTAATTAGAGTCTGCTTTGCTAAGCCTGATGAAATACTACATGAGGCAGCCAGAAAGCTGAAAAGCGTACCTTCAAGGCTTCAACATTAGTCAATGACCTGACAATTTGGATTGTCAGGGTTCGGGTAAAGCTCACTTTCGCTTTTAAGAATATTCCCGGCCTCATAGTTCAAGGGATAGAACGGAAGTTTCCTAAACTTTAGATTCGCGTTCGAGTCGCGGTGAGGCTACAGAAAAAATCCCAACTCCTTAATAATCAAGGGTTGGGATTTCTATTTGTTGTTATTTGTGAAATATTATTGAAACTGGTCACCTTTCAATAATAAAAAGCTCGACCAATTAAAATTTAACTCAGGTTATCTTTTTCCTGAATAAATGAATTTATGGGAATTAAGATTTTATAGTAATCATAAAATTATCAAATAGATTTGAAAAACCATTATCCTAATATTTATCTTAATGAAATCACTTTGCTTTGCCTTATTATTCTCTTTTACCCTGTTGACCGCTCCTTCCTTTGCACAACTAAAATATCCAGTTACAAAAAAGGTGGATCAGGTCGACGACTATTTTGGTACCAGAGTAAGCGATCCTTACAGATGGCTTGAAAATGACAATGCGGCGAATACAAAGAATTGGATCAAAACGGAGCAGTTTTTTACTGAAAAATATCTTTCAAAGATTCCATTTAGGGCATTAATCAAGAAACAGATTGAAAAAACATACAATTATCCACGGCATTATTCTGGCTTTAAAGCTGGCGAATATATTTTCTTTTCAAAGAACAACGGGTTGCAAAACCAGTCTGTATATTATTATCAAAAAGGATTGAAAGGATTACCCCATATATTTATTGACCCAAACACTTTATCGAAGGATGGTAGTATATCAGTTGCCCTGGACGGACCATCCTACGATAAAAAGTATTTGGCCTATCATATCAACAAAAATGGTAGTGACTGGAGTACTAGTTATTTTGTTGAGATAGCAACGAATACAAAACTTATTGACAGTATATCCTGGAGGCGGGATGGTGGAGTGGCCTGGCTAAAGACTGGGTTCTATTATACCGTATACCCTGAACCTTTGAAAGGGACTGAACTAACTGCAATTGCCAAAAATGCCAAAGTTTATTTTCATAAGTTAGGTGATAATCAGATTAAAGACAAATTTATTTATGAAGATACTGCAAATCCTAATATGGGGTTGGGTATCCAAACCAGTGAAGATGGCAGATTCCTTTTTATTTCAAAGTCTCCAGGCTCTTCAGGATTTGAAGTTATTGGCAAAAGGATAAACGAATCGAATAAAGATTTTAAAACATTGTTCAAAGGGTATGAATTCCAAAACGGGATAATTGGGAACTTACAGGATACCCTTTATATAAATACAAATAATGGAGCAGGTAATTTTAAAATAATTTCCACCGATTTTAATAATACTTCAAAAGAAAACTGGAAAGAAGTTGTGCCGGAGAAAAAAGAGAAACTCGATTTTGCGTCAATGGTTGGAAGAAAGATTATTACCGGATATCTGGTAAACGCTACCTCCAAAATATATCAGTATAATATAGATGGGAAATTGGAACTGGAACCAAAATTGCCTGTCTTAGGTACCGCAAATGGATTTGGTGGATTTAACGATGACAAGTACCTTTTTTATGATTTTACATCTTTCACATCTACCCCGTGTATCTATAAATATGACATAAAAACCGGGCAATCAGAAATATTTAAGAGCTCCGGATACATTTTAGATCTAAACACATACGAAGCTAATCAGATATTTTATAAAAGTAAAGATGGTACGCAAGTTTCCATGTTCCTGGTTCATAAAAAAGGATTTAAAAAAGATGCTAATCACCCGGCTTTACTATATGCATATGGTGGTTTTGATGTAAATTTAACTCCATTCTTTTGGTCAGCTATGTTTGAATTACTGGAGAATAATGGAATACTGGCTGTTCCCAATTTAAGAGGTGGTGGTGAATATGGGGAAGAATGGCATAAAGCTGGCATGCTGGATAAAAAACAAAATGTGTTTGATGATTTTATTGCAGCGGCTGATTATCTTGTTTCCAGGAAATTCACTACGCATGATCAACTTGCCATTATGGGTGGTTCAAATGGTGGATTATTGGTTGGGGCAGTTATGACCCAGCGACCAGAAATATGTAAAGTGGCAATTCCGGAAGTAGGTGTAATGGATATGCTGAGGTTTCAGAAATTTACAAGCGGAGTATTCTGGACAACTGAATATGGAAGCAGTGACAGTATACGACAATTTCCGTCTCTATACAAGTATTCTCCACTGCACAATATAAAAACCAATATAAATTATCCTGCCACTCTTGTCATTACTGCCGATCATGACGACCGTGTTGTACCCATGCACTCCTTTAAATTTGCAGCGACCTTGCAAGAAAAACAAGGTGGAACAAATCCTGTATTAATAAGAATCACTACTAATCAGGGACATGGTGCCTCTGGTTCTTCACTGAAGAAAAATATTGAGAGTATGACTGACATTTTATCCTTCATGTTCTACAATATGGGAATAACTCCCAAACCATAAATCGGATCAAATTACTATTCAATATTCAGAATAGAATGGAAAGTATAAATAGGATATGTTTTGTAGATAAAAACATCGTACTGTCTGATCGCAATATTGATTCATTAAAAGCATTAAAGATATCACTCGCTGATTTTGATCTGTGTAACGATCACTTAAACTTTAGCGAAGTCGAGTCCTTATTATTGCATAGTTCCTTGCCGAATGAAAAATTGCGCGCAATGATAAACTGCAGGTTCATTGGGATAAGAGCGCATAATACAGACTATGTTGATCGGAAGGTCTGCAACAGTTGTAATATAAAAGTTGTCGGATTAAATAAACAACACGGAATCGATGCCGTTGCAGAACATACATTTGCATTGATTCTGGGAATTTCAAAAAACATTATTAATTCACACAGGAATATGGTTCAGGGTAACTGGAGACGGGATTTACCTATGAACTATGAGCTCAACAACAAGACTCTGGCCATTATTGGAAATGGGAAGATCGGGAAAAGAGTTGCCGAAATTGCAGGGATATTTGGGTTAAATGTTTTAATTGTTGGCAAGGAAAGTAATTTAAAAACCGGAGAGGTCTCAATTGATGAAGGTTTAAGAAAAGCTGATATAATCTCAATTCATATTTCATCAAAGAAGGAGAATGATAATTTCTTTAATCAGGAAAAGCTGCAGGAAATGAAAAAAGGTTCTGTTCTCATTAATACCTCAAGAGGATCAGTTTTGGATTATATCGCGTTGGATAGAGAAATGCAAAATGGGAGATTTTTAGGCGTGGGGTTGGATGTATTTCCGGAAGAACCATTATTGAATAGTCCACTCCTCTATTATCCAAATGTAATTTGCACCCCTCATCTGGGATATCTGACAAAGGAATGCATAGAAGAAATGAATGATGAATTGATTGATAATTTAACAGATAATTTCCTCAACAGTTGATTGTGCAATCTCCCACGGTAATGAACATTCACTTGAAGAGGTTCCCTTTCCAGTGTAAAAATGGTTGATATTTTCGTGCAATTGATACTTAAATCCCCTTTAACAAATCGAAATATTGATAGTGCAGAATCAGCCAGATGGTCACATGTGACCCTTGATCTGTCAATACCTTCGGGAATAATATTGAAAGAAGCATAAATAGCTGGTAAATTCTCAAGAGTTATTTATTCGTTTCTGATTCTGTTCTTTCGGGGGTAAATGAGTTTATCTCTATTGTGAGCTTCAGAATGTTTTCAAGGAATCTGATTAAGATATTTAGCTCACTTTTATTCTGCGGCAGGATATGCCAAATTTTAACGATTAATAAAACTGATTTTTATCATGTTATCTTAACCCGGATTTCGATAAATTTAAATCTGAATTTAGATAATCATGAAGGCATCCTACGCACTATTGTGGATGTTAATTCTCACGGTAACTTCCACCGTACATAGCCAAACAGCCCGGGAACTTTACGATAGCGGCCTTGCAAAACTAATCAGTGAAGACTACAAAGGTGCAATATCAGACCTCACCAAAGTTATCGGGCTCAATCCTGAATATGCTGAGGCCTATTGTGCCAGGGGTCGTGCACGTTTTACCCAGGATAATCAGGGGGGAATTGATGATTTGAACAAGGCAATTGTCCTTAATCCCGGATATGCAGAAGCCTATTTCTTCAGAGGATTTTTCAAAGGTATTATGAATCAGATCCCAGGCAGTATCACAGACTTTACCAAAGCGATCGACCTTAACCCAAATTATGTGGATGCTTATTTCGGAAGATCATTAGCAAAACTCAACTCTCAAGACATTAAAGGGGCATTGCTGGACTGTGACCTGGCAATAGATAAGGATCCCAAATTAATTGCAGCCTATGTGCTAAGAGGTATGTTAAAACTTGATCACAAAGACTATCCCGGAGCGGTTAAAGATTTAAATAAGGTCCTGGAACTTAATCCGCAGGATGCTTCTACATATGTAAACAGAGGCGTTGCAAAACACCTTATGCAAGACATCCCAGGAGCCATGGCAGACTTTAATCAGGCATTGGAAATTAACCCAAAATCTACAGAGGCTTATAAAAATAGGGGTTTGGTAAAGCTTGATATTCATGACAATGAAGGAGCATCTGCTGATTTAAACCAGGCGATAATGATAAATCCCAAACTTCAGGAAGCTGAGTTTATTAGCGGTATTTTAAAGGGGTTACAAAAAGATTATGATGGTGCAATTTCTGAATTTAATAAAGCATTAGAAATTAATCCCAGGAATACCCAGACTTATTTGTTCAGAGGGAACACAAAAGCCTTACTTAAAGATTATAACGGAGCAATAGCCGATTTTAACAGGTCAATTGAAATCGATTCCGGAAATACGAAAGCCTATATAGAACGTGGGAAGGCAAAAAATAATCTGAAAGATTTCAAAGGGACAATTTCTGATCTTGATAAAGCATTAGAAATTGATCCGGGCTGTGTGGAAGCATATTTCGGCAGAGGCGCTGCAAAGGTTGGTCTGAATGACTACTATGGAGCAATTGATGATTATTCTAAAAGTATATCCATTGATCCCAAAAATGCCGGTATTTATTTTGAAAGGGGACTTTTAAAGAGTGATCTCAAAGACTTCCATGGAGCAATTGCAGACTTTACCCAGGCGATCGAGAACGAGCCGCATCATTTCCGGGCAATTTTTAACAGGGCAATGGCGGATTATTTTCTTCAGGATTACAAAAGTGCAATTTCAGACTTCTCCTGTCTGATTGAGATTGAACCCCAAAATGGGGAAATATATTTCTACAGAGGGATGGTTAAAGCCAATGCAGCCCCTTCGGAAAATGGATGTCCCGATTTTAAAAAGGCAGAGGAGCTTGGCTTTACAAAGGCATCTGTCGCGATTGTCAAATACTGCCATTAAATAGAGCTTACATTATACAACCTGCCAAACAGATAACAAATTAAGTAATCTCGTTAATTCTAATCCATTTTAGCCTGATCAAATGGATTCACATCTGGTAATGTATAAATTTTTAGTCCATTTTAATGTAAATAGAAATTTTTCTTGTAAATTTAGGTTGTTTATCATCTTACTTTTTTTGCCTAACTATTCCGGAAGAAATGAACCAGCGAATTATGAAAAAGGCGATCCTAATTCTTATCCTTACGTTTTCGGCAACTACTTTCATCGGACAGGTTATACCGAAACAATATTATGACTTTCTTAAGAAAGCAGACTCTTTGTATAATGCAAAGGACTACAGGAATTCAGCGATTGCCTATTCCGATGCTTTTAAATCGAACGGATGGAAGGCTTTGCCAATCGATCAATACAACGCCGCATGTCTGTGGGCATTGGCCAATTATCCGGACAGTGCCTTCTCAAACCTCTATAAAATTGCCACGATACCGCATTTTACGATGTATCCAGATGTGCTGAATGATCAGGACCTGAATTTCTTACACACAGATCAGCGCTGGAATCCATTAATGGGAGTTCTTAAAAAAAACAAGGATAAGGCAGAATCAAAGTTTAATAAACCGCTGGTTTTATTATTGGATTCGATACTTGATGATGACCAGAAAAACAGATTACAGGAAGATGATATTCAAAAAAAATATGGGTACGGGGCCGCTGAGATGAGAACACTTTGCCGGTTAATCTGGGAGAGTGACTCTCTGAATCTTATTAAAGTTGAGGTTATTCTCGACAAATATGGATGGCTTGGGTCTGATATCGTTGGAAAAAAAGGGAATGCGGCACTATTTTTTGTGATTCAACACCCGAGACCGGCTACGCAGGAAAAATATTTGCCATTGATGAGAGAGAGGCAGTGAAAAATGGGAATGCTGAACCAGCCCATCTTGCACTGCTCGAAGACAGAGTTGCAATTGAACAAGGGGAAAAACAAATATATGGCAGTCAAATAGGAACCGACAGGCAATCTCACCTTTATTTCATTTTGCCGTTGGAAGAACCTGATAATGTTGATATTAGACGTGCCAACGTTGGACTTCCACCACTGGCTATTTACGCTGAACAGTGGCAAATAAAATGGGATGTTGAACAATACAAAAAAGATCTGCCTGCAATTGAAGCAAAGCTAAAAAACCGATGATTGATTTATAATATGAACAATAAAACATTTTATCAAAATATTCGAAATAGCATTCAAAAGTCATTGTTTCCGACCGTTTATATACTCAATTTTATATCTCAGACTGACTTCTTATGAAAATGCCTTATAAACAGATCCTAAGACTGAAATACCTCAAAAGGGGCATTGTGCGATCTATCCGCACCCACTTTTGAATAAATTCCCCGCGGATGGGAGCCGTTAGTTAAACTTTTAATACGTATTTGGAATAAATCAGAATTACTGCAGGATGACAAAATCACAAGCCTTAAAATATTTGCTCCGTGCCAGAAAGAATGGATATGCACCATTTCACCACGGACTAGTCATCAATGAAGTAGAATCCCCATACAACGGTAAAACTACCGGGCTGAATTGGGGGATTCAGATTGAAGAACTTAGCAATGAAGGGCAGGTATTGGGCCACCCCAGGATCATCTGGGATGCTGACCAGGCTGAGAGAATGTTCCCGGGTAAAACAACAAAAACAATAATCCAATGGCAACAATATTAGAACTTGAAAAGGAATTAAATTTGGAAGAGCCGTTCGAAGCTGAACAAATAAGAAAAGTAGCTTTTGAAGAAAAAGGACTGAGACAAGCCAGGATAGTTGAAAACTACCTGATAAAATCCGATCCGGCCAAAACAATCCAAATACTCACAAATATATTGGAGAACGGTACAGCCGAATACAAGCCTGAATTTATTGAAATGGTTACGGGAATCAGGTTTTTAATTCAGGATCTGTTAAATACGCAATCCGATTATTTAACCACAATTCAAAATCAATACGAAAATGAATTATCCTGGGTTAAACAAATGAAGCATAACTGAAATACAGGCATCCTGATCTTTCAAGCTTAAATTGACTAACCATTTGTCTCTCTAATGCTTTTATTCTAATTTTGGGTAAAAGTGAGTTTGAATGATTTTGGCTAAGGTTAGCTGTGACTGCTCCCACATAAAAATTTAAAGTAAATAGTTGGAGGCGATTTTGTGAATAAGAATAAGATTGTCATTTGTTTCCTTTTAATGTTGATTACTCATGTTGCTCACGTTTTTGAAGAAACATGGGGCCGGTTCTGGATATTGAATAAAGTCGGATTAGGATTTTTTTTAACAATCAATTGTGCGCTCTTTTGCATTCCAGTTGTTATATTTTATTTTGTATTAAATAAGTACCATTGGGCGTATAAGCTTAGCCTGGTTTATGCTGCTTTTATGGTACTTCAAGGTATTGGACACAACGTCGAAACAATTATAAGTGGCAGGTATTTTGATGGATTTGCCGGAGGATACTCCGGAATTGGGTTAGCGGTCATTGGCTCTGCATTGATTTATTACCTGCTTAAAGGGATTCGGTCAAATGAATTCTGATATTGAAAACCTTATTAAATAATAAATCAATGCAATATCAATAATTTCTTCTGAACTATGACACAAACTGAAAAACCATCCAGGGAAACCTTGGATGGCTGGCATGATGATCCTAAAAACTGGAAATTGAGTATATTCTATTTTAATAGAACGGATAAACGAATTTTCCCTCCCAAAAGAATGCAGGGAATGGGTTGGACCGTAAATTTTGCCAATCCCTGGTCGATTCTTGCAACAATCGGAATCGTTGGTTTTATTCTTTTAATAATCAGATATTTCAGATAATATTTCCTCTGCAGATGACCTGTTGTATGGGAAAAATATTCAATATCACAGCGGTGAAACAGCAGGTTGCTTTGCAGTGAATAAAAAAATCGGGCACGAATGGTTCACCTGAGAAGAGCAAACAGTCATGAGGGGTCCAAAATACTTGATTTGGTAAAATCGGTGCTTTCTGATTATGGTTTAGAAATAAACCCTGAGGAAACTGACAGGGATTTATCTGATTTGGACTATTACTATTTCAATAAAAATGGTTGGTTTGCCGTAATAGAGGAGGAAAATGAAATTATAGGTTCATATGGAATAATTAGAATCGATGAGAAGACCTGCGAACTGAGAAAAATGTATTTGCTGCAAAAATTCCAGGGACAATGGCTCGGCAGATTAATGATGATGGATGCACTTGAAAAAGCCAAAGAATTGGGATATTCGATGATGGTACTTGAAACGAATAAAATACTGGACAAAGCTTTATCCATGTATCAGAAGTTTGGATTCATGCAATACATTCCTCCCCATTTGTCGCAAAGATGTAATATTGCGATGAGACTTAAATTATAATAAGTGATTATGGTTCGACTGATTAAACAGAATCTGGATGGGAAGAAAGTTCTGCTTCTTTTTATTTTGACGAACATCCTATATGCTGTAATGTTGACCTTAACTATTCCTAAGGTGATGAGTTATTCTGCTGGAATGCAGATAATGGATATGATGCCTGCCGGATATAACGCAGACTATGTAAACACCCTGCTTAAAGCTTTGGGAGAAAAAGGGAGAAACGCCTACCTGTTTGAACAGATTCCTGTTGATATGGCTTATCCCTTGCTGTTTGCCGTAAGCTGGTGTCTGGTCCTTGCATATATCTTAAACAAACTGGGGAAACTGCACAGCAAATTGATCTGGCTTTGTTTTATTCCGGTTTTTGCCGGGGTCTTTGATTATTGCGAAAATATAGGTATAATCACCATATTGAATCAATATCCCGGCAATTCCAATCTTTTATCACAGATCACCTCTGTTTTCTCAGTACTGAAAAGCCTGTGTACAACAACTTATTTCGCTGTTCTGATTATCTGTTTATCTGTCCTTGGAATAAAGAAGCTCAAAGGTTTATTAACCCGTTAGGTAGCCGCATCGCAGCGCCATTTTGGTAGCTGCGTAGCGGCGAAATTGTGATTCCTCAATAAATTTCGTTATATTTTATCAGAATCATCAATCAAAGATGGTCAGATGTGATGGCAAATACCTACACACAGATCAATATCCAGGCAGTTTTCGCCGTAAAAGGACGGGAAAATCTTTTAAATGACCAATTCATTCATCCCCTCTTTGCATACATAAGCGGTATATTGAAAAATCTGAATCAATACCCTTTGGCGGTAGGCGGATATGAAAATCATGTCCATATTTTCTTCGAGCAGAACCCCAATTCATCGTTATCCGATATTATGGAAAAGGTTAAAGCCAATTCATCGAAATGGATAAACGAGAACAATTTTGTCCCGGGTCATTTTGAATGGCAACGAGGGTATGGCGGTTTTAGTTATGCACGCCGGCAGCGCAACGAAATTATTAAATACATAATGAATCAGGAAGAACATCACCGTCTGCTGACCTTTAAGGAAGAATACCTGGATATTCTTATGAGATATGGCATTGAATTTAATGATCAATATTTATTTGAATTTTACGAATGATCATTTTAAGCAGCATCATTGCTCCATTTTGCTAGCCGCATCGCGGCGTCATTATGGTAGCCGCGTAGCGGCGATAGTTTGGTAGCCGCATCGCGGCGCAATTTACGTTGAACGAATATCCGAAAACATTATCCCAACCGCATCACGGTGATATTTTGGCATAAACATCCATTAACCCCCTGAAAAATTAAAGAAAACCCACATTTTGGATAATAAACCATCAGGAGTGGTCAATATATGGGTTGAATAATGCCGTTTTTCAACCTATTTTTCGGCTCTGATCCGGATAAGAATATTTTCATGAAAAACATTCACCTGAAAATCCTCCGGTAATAACTTCGACTTAATGCAAAAAGATAAATCAATGATTATGAGAAAAAATTTCGGACTCCTGTTGATCGTGCTTTTTCCGGTTCTTGCCTTTTCCCAGCCAACCGAAAGAAGGGCAAAATATGATATCTCCAAAGAACGGGTGCTCTATGCGGTTGGGTATACCCATTTGGATTCAGAATATGAGTGGGATTACAAGTCCACCGTAAGTGAGTACCTTAAAAATACGATGGAGGAAAATTTCAGGTTACTGGATAAATATCCCGATTACGTTTTCAACTTCACCGGAGCCCGCCGCTATCGTCTCATGAAGGAATATCACCCTGAGCTTTTCAAAAAGTTAAAGGGGTATGTCGCGCAGGGACGCTGGTATGTGGCTGGTTCATCCATGGAAGAGGCTGAGGTAAATGTCTCAAACTCAGAGTCAGTGATCAGGCACGTACTGTACGGGAATAATTATTTTCGTAAGGAGTTCAATAAGGAGAGTTCAGATTATATGTTGCCCGACTGTTTCGGCTTCGTGGCCAATCTTCCCTCTGTGCTTCATCACACCGGTATGATTGGTTTCTCTACACAGAAGCTTACCATCCCGAATCTTGCAACCGGTGTTCCCCTCCCGTTCAATGTAGGGGTGTGGAATGGTCCTGACGGTAAAGGTCTGGTTTCGGTGCTTGATGCAACCGACTACGATGGTGACCTCATGCCGCGGCTCGATATTGACCAATACTGGGATAACCGTCTTGCAGATGACACTAAAAAATATGGTGTCACCTTCGATTACCGTTATTACGGATGCGGCGACATGGGTGGCGGTCTTCGCGAACGGGATGTAATCAACGCCGAAGGGAGTCTGAAAAATCCGGACAGCAAAATAAAGGTGGTCTTAACCTCATCCGATCAGATGTATAAGGATATTACCCCTGAGATCCGAAAAAAACTCCCTGTTTACATTGGCGATCTGTTGCTCGTGGAGCACAGTGCCGGCTCATTGACTTCCGAATCGTACATGAAGCGAATGAACCGCAAAAACGAACAACTTGCCCAGACTGCCGAACAAATGGCCGTAATGGATAATTACCTGACCGACGCTCCCTATCCTTTTGAAAAACTGAATAATTCATGGGAATTGATGCTGGGAAGCCAGATGCACGATGTGGTTACAGGAACAGCCATTCCAAGCGCGTTCAAACTGGCCTGGAACGACGAGTTTGTTGCCCAGAACGGATTTTCAGAAGTGCTGAAAAATTCAATCAGCGGGGTTTCAGCTCAGCTTGATACCCGTACCAAAGGGAGATCCGTTGCGGTTTATAACCCGGTAGCTGCCGACCGCGAAGATGTGTGCACAGCAGAGCTCACCTTCGATGCGATGCCTGCTCACCTGAAAGTTTACGATGCCAAAGGGAAGGAAATTCCTTCCCAGGTCATTTCCCGCAAGGATAATCACATTAAACTCATTTTTGTGGCCCATGTCCCATCAGTGGGTGTGGCTGTTTATGACGTTGAGGAGTCCGCATTAGCTTCAAGACTTACAACGCCGGCACTCTCTATCGAGCCGAATGTGCTTGAAAACGAATATTATAAAGTTTCGATTAATGATGATGGCGATATCTCATCCCTGTACGATAAAAAGGAAAACCGCGAACTCCTTTCAAAACCATCACGCCTCGAGTTTCAGCGCGAGATTCCCACCAAGGAACCTGCCTGGAACATGTTCTGGTACGACCGTAAGAATCCTCCCTTTGATTTTATGAACAAGGATGTCTCCATAAAGATGGTGGAGAGCGGACCGGTGAGGGTTGCCTTCGAAATCACCCGAAAAGGGCAGAATTCAGCGATTAAGCAAATTGTCAGTTTGGCAGCCGGAAAAGGTGGCAAGCGGGTTGAGGTAGTCAATGTGATCGACTGGCAATCAACCGGTGTCAGTTTGAAGGCATCCTTCCCGCTGACCGCGGAGAATGAGAATGCCACCTATAACCTGAGTGCCGGGGCAATTCAGCGAAGCACGAATAATGAGAAAAAATTCGAGGTCCCGTCGAAGATGTGGTTTGACCTCACCGATAAGTCTGGTAAATTTGGGGTCTCTGTCCTGGAAGATTGTAAGTATGGTTCCGACAAACCCGATCAAAATACATTAAGACTTACGCTGGAATTCACCCCATCTGCCAAACTTTGTCCTACATGGCTTTACCAGTCTTCGCAGGATTGGGGATTGCAACAGGTAAAATATGGATTATACAGTCATAGCGGCGACTGGTCACAAAGTGAAACTCCCTGGCAGGCTGAGTTTCTGAATAAACCGCTGCTAGCCTTTGAAGCTCCCAAACATGCGGGGAAATCGGGTTCCGCATTTTCACTGGTGAACCTGAATACCCCTAAAGTCGGGGTAATGGCCCTGAAAAAAGGCGAAAACAGCGATTACACCATAATCCGGGTGAATGAACTCACAGGGAAAGATCAGGCCGGTGTCAGCCTAAAATTTCCGTCAAAGATCCTGGATGCTTATGAGGTAAACGGACAGGAGCAAAAGATCGGCGAAGCAACAATTGACGGAAGCTCACTGAATTTTGATATTACCCATTATACCCTTCGCAGTTTTGCCTTCAAACTGGCCCCCCGGATTCCGCAGAACCTGAATCAGTCAGCGGTCGGTTTAGAATACGACCAGGACGTGATGAGTTTCGATAATAACCGGACCGACGGGAATATGGTTCCTGTTTACGATCCGACAGACCATGGAATGGTTTGCAATTATCCCGCAGAACAGATTCCTGCAGAGCTGGTCAGCGAGGGAGTGAAGTTTAAAATGGGAAGTACCGAAGATCTGAAAAAGAATGTCGTTACCTGCAAAGGTCAGGAGATCAGGTTACCCGCCGGGGATTACAATAAGGTATATATTTTGGCGGCTGCCACCGAAGATACCTCAGGAATTTTCAAGGTGAACGGAACCCCTGTAAAGGTGTCGGTTGCCAACTGGAAGGGATTTATGGGTCAGCACTACGACCGGCAGTTTGATGTGGATGGATTCACGGTCAGAAACATCAAAGAGCCATTCCTGAAGCATGATAATATCGCCTGGTTTGCGTCGCATTATCACTTTGGTTATCCGACAAGGAATGAGCCATACACCTATTCCTATATTTTTAAATACGAGATCAGCCTCCCTGCAAATGCCGGTTCCATTACCCTTCCGGATAATGCCAAAATCAAGATATTTGCGCTGACTGCAGCCAAAAAAGAGGGGGATGACATTCAAATTCTTCAGCCGCTTACCGATGACTTCAGCGACAGCAAGTCATACGCGTTGAGAAAGGCTGAGAATTAACCCATAAGGATATGGAAAGTCACGCAAAGTCGCTAAGGTTTTGAACTTTGCGACTCCTATATAACTCTTTTGTAATTTTCTGATATTGAGTTAATTTCAAGATGCTAGTTTTAGCTTATTTAATTGTTTTTCCAATCTCTTAATTTTCTCTTCACGGTATTTTTCTTGATTATCTATTATCAATTCGATATTGCATTCTGTATTTTTTAACAACATGGTGTAGATTATTCGTGCAAGTTTATGTCCAGTAGTGATTGCTGCTCCTTTGCCTCCTAACCTCGCCTTCATTTGGCGATAGGAATCTCCAATTGGCGTTTTATTGGCAGACAAACACGATGCGCCTTGTCTTAAGATCTGCCCTGCTTTATTTTTCTTCTTTTGCATTTTGCTACTCACAATTTTACCTCCGGTTATTTTGGTATTAGGCACCAGATTTAGCCATGCAGCGAAGTGCTTTGCACTTTTCCATTTAGTCATATCTGTCCCCACTTCTGCAATAAATTCTAATGCTGTTAGTTCATTAATACCTGGTATTTTGCATAAATCGACTCCAGCAATTGCTATCAGGTATGGCGAAATTGAAAAATCAAATTGATTCTTTTTTGGTTTTGCTTTCGACTTTTTTTTTGAGTTTCTTCCAGGCAGGTAATGTCTCCCTCTTTTATGATTGCTACTTGTTTTAATAATTGCTGCTTTATTTTTTCTTCACAGCGTTTTATCTGATTTTGATGAAATTCATAATTCTCCAATGCTTGTTCCAACATAAAGAGATGCTCTTCGTTCCAGATGCCTTGTAATGACTTGATTACTTCTTCCTTCGATGCTTTTATTCTTGGATCGCATAGTGTGCTTAAAATTTGTGGGTCTCTTTCTCCCGCTAAAATTGCTTTCACCATGGCCATTCCGGTTTTGCCTAGTAAATCGCTTATAACTGTATGTATTTTTATATTCATTAGTTCCAGCAATTTTTGCATCCTTCTAACAGAATCGGAGCTTAATAAAATCAATTTCCCCCGTTGTCGGGTATAGTTTCTTAAGACTCTGATTTCGTTGTCTGGTTGGAATCTTTTCTGTAAAAGCCCACAGGTATGAAGCTTTTGGAGCCAGATAGAATCCGTATCATCTTTCTTTCGACCGGTAACATTTTTTACGTGCTTTGCATTTACAAGGTAGGGCTCTATGCCCTCTTCTTCAAGCAAAATGAACAATGGCAAAAAATATACACCTGTACTTTCCATTGCTGCGGTCGTAACTCCGTTACTTTTTAAATAATCAACGATCTCATGCAAATCACAAGTGAACGCAGAAGTTGTTTTTACTTCATGACCTCCCTTCCCATCATTGATAGCAACACAATATAATGTGTCTCCAATATCTATTCCTGCAGCATGCGGATTAAATACGGGTAAACCAGTTCCAATTTTAACAACACTCTTTTTTACTGTCTCTTTTTTCATAATTTTGCTTTTTGTTCCAAAGTTATCTGTTTTGAGGTTGGAGTTTCACAACTCCCGAGTACTTTGCGAGAAAAAAAGCTATATAGGAGTCACCAAGTCGTCAGGGTCTGTACTTATCCCTTTCATATCTCTTTTAAATTTTCTGCTTATTTGGAAGGGTCTGTTGGAAATTCCTGTGAAGTGACCTGTAAATAACTCACGGTGGATTGAAACGAAACCGTGGGGCACTTATGCATATAAAATGAGGGTGTTTAAAAAGCAAGGAATTTTCAACCACATGGGGCATAAAGTTCGCCAATCTATGATTCCAATGAGCGCAATTAGCAGAATATCAATTTAATAATTTAGTGCTCCTTTTGTATACCAATGTGTACATTGCAGCAGAAAAGACTTTTTGGACACCTGCTATTGTTCTTTTATGGTTAGGAAGGAGTTTAAGGTCAACCTCAGTTTTTCTAAAAGCAAAATGGTTTTTTTACCGCGACACGAGTGGATCTGAACCGGAAGGGTGAGATACCATAAACGATTTAAAACTGTCAACCAGTTTATGCATATCTTTTTGCGCAGTTTCCGGTTTGTAAATACTGGCATATAACGATATCCTGCTAAACTTCCATGGAAGCGGGTCTATTTCAATCTGAGCAGTTTTATCCGTTTCGGTAATAGTAATTACCGAAAATACGTCGCTTAAATAATAGGGATCGTTTTTTGTATTCATGAGAAACCTTCCGATAATTTTCCCGTCGTTTTTGTCGCTGTACTGGATCTCACTCTGAGGATTTGCAAATGCACGGATTGCCCATTCGTTCGACCTGAGAAAGAGCTGCTCCTTTGTCCCGTTTACATTGATTAATTCAGAAACTTTTGGTGCTGTCACATCCTTATAGGCAGCACACGATAACAGGAGAAGCAGTGGGAGAACTAAAGATATTAGTTTCATATTTGTTGTTTTCTAGTTACAATTTCGGATCGACTTTCCATTTCTTGTAGTCGTATCCATTATTTTCACATTAATCGTGCCATAAATTGTTACCTGACCAAAAACAAAGTCTGCAACCTCCTGTAATTGAATTTACCGGGCTCTATGTCAAAATATTAAAAATGTAAAACAAATGGAAATAAAATGAGATCCCCTAAACTGACAGTTCGATGATATTCTAAAACGCGTGAAATTGTTACTTTCGGTAAAATTTTCTTATACACCCTTTTCCAGTCGACCGTGAGATGGATTGAGTTCCTGGAAGGAACTTTTAAAAGTTTTGGTTCACCGGCTTTATAACTCCTGTATCAGGGATTACTAAGCAGTTAGTCTCAGAAATTATAGGTTAAGGAAATACCCATCCGGTACGATGCTGTGAAATTATTGTAAATGACGCGCGGCGCCAGATGCAACGATCCTGAAATTGGAAAATTCTGGCGGATGGCTGTTTTTATATGACCAACCCGTTCAAGATATCCAAAGAATCCAATAGTCCCGCCGACGACCATTGCAGCGCCGACACCTGCACAGATATCATTCATCCCTTTTTCGCCGATTAATTGTTCCAGCATTGTAGGATTATCCAATGTTACAAGGGAATTTATGCATGCCAAAAACATGCAACCCCCGAAAATGGCACAAAGTCCTGAGCCCAAAACCATGTCTTTACTGGTCTTAAGCGATTCATTGAGCTGCTGCAGGGTGAGCTGATTAATATCTTTGACCTGGTAATCGTTGTAATACCACTGGGCCTGCGAGAATTTGGAAAGGATCAAAAGGATGATGACAATCGTTAGCTTTTTCATAGTGCCGGGATTAAAGGGTATACACTTTTGATTGATCTACCTAAAGATAAGGGAAAGAAGAATAAAATGCAAATCGGGTTACGCGACAACCATTTTCTCCTGGCAGATTTGAAAACTGCCTAAAGATCACCTATCTTTGGTACATGACTGATGTACACAACCCAGCAACCCGCAGTTACAACATGAGCCGCATCCGAGGGAAAGATCCGTAGGATAAGAATACTGATAATACTGCATTGCCGATGTGAGGCAGAACATCCTACTGATGGGTTAAAA
Organism: uncultured Bacteroidia bacterium; assembly: GCA_903923905.1. Classification (GTDB taxonomy): domain Bacteria; phylum Bacteroidota; class Bacteroidia; order Bacteroidales; family Prolixibacteraceae; genus JAAFHB01. The sequence continues at coordinate 6,488 of CAIXZH010000089.1, read as the reverse complement.
GCAACAATGACCGCAAAATATCGGGGTCTGTCAAACCGTTCAGTTTTACACTAACACCGTTGGGGTAGCTGATCTCACAGGAAATTGTACTGCCGGCTGCCTCCGGATCTGAAAAGGTTTTAGACTGGTTCTGCACCGGCGCCGGAATTTGCGATGACGGGGTCTTTTGTAAATGATCAAAAACAACCGGGATAAATCCTCTTTTAGGTGGTAATTGTCCCTTTAACTTATTGTGCCAATAATAGAATTTAGACTCCCTAATGTAATGATTGGCACAAAAATCGCGGATCGTCAGGCCTGATTCAATAAACTCTTTGTAGATGGACTGGAATTGATTTGCTGTTAACATGGCTTATCGCATAAGTGAAAGCCAAACTTAAAACTCAAAAAGAAATGTTAAAATACGGGGTTCACAATCTGCTTACTGTTTTTAGGGGTCATCAGACCAACAACATTTAGAAATTTCCCTTTGGCAGCAGGCAGCAAAATCGGATTTTCTTTCCTTTGCCAGGCGTATGGTACATTTGGAGTAAGTCCGAAATGACTTTCATCGCCAAAGTAAAGATCAATGAATCCGCTATCTTCCAATTCCTTGAGGCTTTCTATTTGCCCTTGTTTAAATTCAAATTCATCTTTGTCGCGCTTGCCTTTTAAAGACAATCGAGCTCTTTTCCATCTATAGCCCAGTATCTTTTAAAAAATTCTGCAAGGTCTTTTTGCAGATTCTAATATTGTGTTTTTCTTCCAAATGAAGCAGCACATTTTTTAGATTTCTGCTATGAATCTCTAATAATTTAGAGAGTACTTCTTCAAGGCCCTTAAGGCGTGTTTTAACTCCTCTGCCAGTCGTAATTGGAAGAGAATTCAGACCCTCTTTTTCCCACTTATCGAACCAACGTTCGATCGTTCTACGGTCAACATCAAAAATGTTTGCCATGTCGATAATCGTTCGTCCCTGATAAAAGAAGGCAATGACTACGTTTTCTGATTGTTTTATTAGAGTTTTTTATACCTTGCTCTAATGCCTCAATCTCATCTGTTTTCAGTGTTACATATCACATAATGAGATAAATGTACTCATATTATATCATATAAACAAATAAATACGACATTATTTTATTCTAATTACTTAATTGTTTGCAGAAACGTTAAAGACAACTTTTTGTTATCATTGTCGAATGACTCCAAAGCGGATTATCTGATAACTGGAGATCATGATTTACTGGAATTAAAAATATTTAACAAAACAAAAATTCTGACCATCACTGAATTTGAATTATTGCCCTGGCGGTGAACGAATTAGAAAAACAAATCAAAGAATAACCATTGTCCGTTAGGACAATAACAGATAATCGGTTAATCCCTGCGGGAAATTTATTTTCAGAAATCTAATCTTCTATGGATTTTGATCTCCAGCGGAGAAATTTGAACAGTTTCTTCACGCTGTGTGGCTTAGTGGCTATTTTTCTCGATACTAAAGCACACAAAGAGTTTTTTTAACTTGACAGCATCTGTCCCACTCAAACGGCAATTAATTTTTAAATATTGACTATTTTTGGGGCTATTCCCACCCTTTTAAAAGTTTGGGAATTCATTAGCCAAAAACTATCCGCTTAACATGGAACGAAGAGATTTTCTGAAGCATTCATCGGCTGTATTGACCGGAACGCTGCTCCTTCCTACTATTGTCCCGTCAACAGTATTAGGTAAAAATGCTCCGGGCAATAAGATTAATATTGCTCAGATCGGCTTTGGACGCATCGCCATGACTCATGATCTGCCCGAAACGCTCCGCTTCGACCAGGCCCGCATTATCGCAGTTGCCGATCTTGATTCGAACCGTGTTCAACAAGGGAAACAGTTCATTGAGAATTTGTATTCTCAGAAAACGGGTAGTAAGAATGCCGTTGAGGTGAAGACCTATAGTGACTACCATGAGATGCTCCTTCGAAAGGATATCGATGCCGTAATGATTTCAACCCCTGACCACTGGCACGCACAGCCGGCCATTGAAGCGGTGCTCGCGGGAAAGGATGTCTATCTTCAGAAACCTACTTCGCTCACCATTGCTGAAGGGCGTTTGCTCGCAAATGTGGTCAAACAGAAAGGGACAATCCTTCAAATGGGGACGCAGCAGCGGGCCATGCCTCAGTTCAGGATTGCTGCTGAACTGGTTCGAAATGGAAGAATCGGGAAACTGCATACGGTGAAGATTGGTCTGCCGGGTGATCCGTCGGGACCCGAAGCGACAGAGATGCCTGTTCCTAAAAATCTCAATTATGAGATGTGGCTCGGATCGACCCCCGATGTTTTTTATACCGAAATGCGTGTTCATCCCCAGAACAGTCTCACCGATCGTCCGGGATGGCTGCGATGTGAACAGTTTGGCTCCGGGATGATCACGGGCTGGGGACAGCACCATTTCGACTCAGCCGCCTGGGGTATGGATACCGAATATACCGGTCCCATATCGATCAATGGAATGGCTCAGTTTCCAAAATCGGGACTCTGGAATGTCCACGGAGAATTTCTGGCCGTAGCCGAATATCTGAATGGGATCACGATGATTACCAGCGGCGGATTTCCCAACGGCATCCGTTATGAGGGGAGTGAGGGATGGATCTTTGTTACGCGGGGTGATTATTCAGCCACGGCCAGTGATCCGGTTTCAAAAAGCAACAGCAGCAAGGCACTCGATGCAAGTGATCTAAGAATCCTAAATTCAGTAATCAAAGAGAATGAAATCCATTTGTACCAGACAGACAATCAGCATGGTAACTGGCTCGATTGCATTAGGTCACGAAAAGCACCGATTTCGCCGGCTGAGATGGGTCACCGCGCCTGTTCCGTCTGCCTGATCACCCATATTTCAATGAAGCTTGGGCGGAAATTGCAATGGAATCCGGAAACTGAAACTTTTGTCAATGATGAGGAGGCCAATAAGATGCTTTCCCGGTCGCAGCGGTTTCCATATGGGACAAGCTATATTAAATTATAACCAAAATTTGAACCAAATTAAGCACAATAAGGCACAATGGGAATAAATAGCTAAAATGCAGAAACCATTCAGAACGCAGACCAGAAGTCTACCCTGGAGATTAAAAGGAGTCAAAAATTGCATATTAGAAATTTAAAATAGTACATTTTATCTTTGCGGGTAATTCGATTTTATTCATTTTATGAACAAGGTTTATGCGGATTTCCCGTATGAATTGTCTATTCATCTGTTAATGTTCTAACGGACAATGGTTTTTCGTTGACTTATTTTTCTATTAAATTTGATGCCCAACGGGCAAAAAATGTCAAATGTAATTTTTTATGCAATCTCTGGAAATAAGGTTTTAATTACTTTGATTTAACTGCAAAATACAGAAAATGAGCAAATTCAGATCGATGGTCTTCATGGTTGTTTTGTTGACCGGATTTTCCGCAGTACAGGCAGCAAAGCTGAATGCGGTAAAGGTTGGTGCAAAAATCAATGTCACCGTAGACGGGAAATATTTCACGAGTTATATTTTCTCTTCCGATGAGAAATATCCGTTTTTCTATCCGGTGAACGGCCCGCTTTCGGGAGGTTCGGTCACCTCGATGCGCAACGGAGAATACCCGCATCACAGCTCGCTGTTTTTCGGCTGTGACCAGGTCAACGGCGGGAATTACTGGCAGGAGGGGCTGGAACGGGGCAGGATCATCTCGGTAAATGCAGAGATTCTTAAGGAGGGTGGCGATACCGTCATCATTTCGGACGAATGCATCTGGAGCCGTCCGGGTGCTATGTCTCCGATAAAGGACAACCGCAAAATAACCATCACCACACCATCTATGACTGTCAGGCAAATTGATTTTGAAATCAGTATGGAGATGCTGATGGATGTTCATATTGCAAAGACGAACCATTCACTGTTCAGTGTACGTATGGCTGCCGACCTCTCGGTAAAAAACGGAGGGACAATGATCAATGCCGAGGGTGTCCGGGGAGAGAAGGATACTTTTGGTAAGCCATCGCCCTGGATCGATTATTCCGGGAAACGGGGGGTATTTACTGAAGGTCTGACTGTCTTGCAGCATCCGTCGAATCCTGGATATCCTTCGCCATGGTTCACCCGCGATTACGGGTTTATATCTCCGACACCGATGTACTGGCCCGAAAACGGGGTGGAAACTCTCTTTAAAAAGGGTGAAACGCTGCGGCTACGTTACCGTGTTCTGGTTCATGGGGGTAATGCAGAAGAGGCAAAGATCGGGGAGTTGTCCGGAAACTATAAGTAGAGAAACCAGATTGGCTTCGGGACTCAGGGCAATAGATCATTTTAGAGTTTTCCAGAGTCTCATTTTTCCCGATATTATCGTAAATTTGTTATCGACTTTAAACTCATCTGGCTGGAATTTTACTTAACAGGATTAACACCAATCCAAAGGTGTAAATTGGTTATTTTCGAAGACAATTAAAAAACGAGTGAATTGCGAATGAAAACGATATCTAACGAGATTAGCCTTTCTGATAATTTCCATCGGGTTGTTAAACTTGTGAAACAGTTGCCCTTTCAGGAAAAAATCAAACTTGGAGAGGTTATTCGAAAAGAAACGATGAATATCAAAGATGAAGATATTATTCTGTGCCAAATCACCAGTCAGCAAACAAAGGATGAATATTCGATACTCATTAAGGATGATGATTTTAGACTCGGCAACCTGCCTGTAAAAAGTAATATACGACCCAACCTTATTTTCACAGCAGACAAAAATATCGTGATCAAAAAGGTTGCATCAATTAATGAGAAGGCAATGAAGGCAGTGACGGAAAAAGATAATTGAATTGATCTCTTAATGCATTTTAATCCAGGAATAGAATAAGAATCCTGCAAGCAGGGATGATGGAGGATTCGCCTGGCAATAACAATTATTCTCAAGCATTTCGTCTTTGAGTATTACAAACAATTTTTAAAACATATTATTTACGAATGAACCGAATATACTTATCCGTTATGGCACTAGGATCTATCCTCGTTTTAAATTCCGGTGGCTATGCTGCAAACAGGGCTCAAAAAGAAAATCCAAAACCAGGGTTGTTTACCGGAGCCAAAGGTGAAGTGAAACTGATTACCCTTGACCCGGGCCATTTTCATGCGGCGCTGGTCCAAAAGAACAAGTACGATCAGATTAGTCCAGAGGTTTATGTCTATGCTCCTGCGGGAAATGATCTCAATGAACACCTTAAACGGATTGAAGGGTACAACAAACGGGCTGAAACCCCCACTGCCTGGGACGAAAAGGTTTATACGGGAGACGATTATCTCGAAAAAATGGTTTCCGAAAAGCGGGGAAACGTGGTTGTGGTGTCGGGCAATAACCGGATTAAGTGCGATTATATTAAAAAGTCTGTGGAGGCCGGTCTTAATGTTTTGGCGGATAAACCGATGGTGATCACTGCGGATCAATTCCCAAAGCTGGAGGAGGCATTCAAGATTGCGAAAAAGAAAGGGGTGCTTCTCTATGATATCATGACCGAACGTTTTTCGGTTACCTCGGTTTTGCAGCGCGAACTTTCGATGATCCCGGAGATCTTTGGAACCCTCGAAGCCGGAACGGCTGAAAAGCCTGCCGTTGAAATGGTCAGCGTCCATTACTTTTATAAAAATGTTTCAGGGAATACGCTGGTTCGTCCGGCATGGTTTTTTGATGTGAGTCAGCAGGGGGAGGGGATCGTGGATGTGACGACCCATCTGGTGGATCTGGTACAATGGGAAGGATTCCCGGAGCAGGTTCTTCATAAAAGTGACATCCGGATCATCGGGGCAAAACGATGGCCTACCGTGTTATCAAAAGAGGATTTCACGGAGGTTACCCGGATGGAGCAATATCCGGAATACTTAAATAAAGCAGTTAAAGACGGAAAACTGAATGATTTTGCCAATGGAGAAATCCTTTACAGAATCAAAGGAGCATTTGCAAAGGTTACTACAATCTGGAATTACAAAGCCCCGGATGGTGCCGGCGATACCCATTACTCGATGATGCGCGGTACGGTTGCCAATCTCGAGATCCGCCAGGGTGCGGAAGAAAGATATAACCCGACTTTAACCATCAGTGCTGCAAAAGGGGTTGATTTAACCTTGTTTGCCGCCAATCTTGAAAAAGCCGTCAAGGGCTTTCCGCAATCGGGACTTTCACTCCTGAGGTTGGGGGATTCAAAATGGAAAGTAGTCATTCCGGAAGTTCTCAAAATCGGACATGAGGCGCACTTTGCGCAGGTAACTGCCAAATACCTGGAATATTTGAAATCAGGAAAACTTCCGGAATGGGAGGTTCCCAATATGATCACTAAATATTATACCACCACATCTGCATTTAAGCTGTCGAAAGAGACAAAATAATCTTTTTTGTTTGACATTCAGGAATATGCCCGGGTATTTTACCCGGTTTTTTTTTCATAAAACAGACGTAATTTGATATTTAAAAAGTTAAAATAAGTTAAATAATATTAATTG
>CAIXZH010000088.1 GCA_903923905.1 uncultured Bacteroidia bacterium | reverse complement strand
GAACATGATCAATGGTCACTGAAGCTTCCGACACGCGTTGAATTACAATTCTCATAAACCTGTTTTGGAATCAAAGTTAATCGATTTTGATCAAAAAATAAGGGAAGCATTAAAATCTGCTTCCCTTTAATAGATTATGAATTAGTAATTTATGAGAGAGCTGCAATTCCTGAGCCAATCATATTGGCACTCTCAATCTCTGCAATATTTACTTTTATTTTTTTGTGTCCCATTTCGCTGAGCAAATCTTTCAGAGTGTTTTTTACAACCTTATTATAGTCTTTGCTGCCGGCAACTTCACTCCAGAAGAGACTACCTTCAGCGGTAATCCTCACTTTGCGGATCGATTTGTCGTGGGTCGCCAAAAGATCGATTAATCCGGCAAGTGATGCAGCCACTAATTTTGCCGACCTTTTATAGATTGCCTTTGCAACTTTTACATGTTTTTTCTTGTGTTGGTCAGCATTGTTAATGATATCTGTCAGGGCTTTCCCATCAGTTTGGTCATCAAATCCATCTTCTGGGAATACTTCCCTGAGGATTTGTCCGATGTACATACCGGAGACCGCTTTCTCAAAGCGCTGTGAACCTTTATTATCTGATTTCTCATCGACCAGTTCATCATATTTGGTCAGATGTGGTGGATTGAAATTTCCCGATTCAAGATTTACTGGAGTGAGGCCCTGCCAATTGAGATCCGGGTTGATTTTAGGAATCCGGTCAGCATTTACAAATGCGGCCATATTGGTCCCGGTGCCGACGATCAGTCCGATATAGGCATCAAAATCAGGATCCGTTAAACCTGCAAATAGTGAAGCAACGGTGTCGTTGATCACTTTTATCCCGGTAAATTCGGCTTTCCCAGTCTTATTTAGCTGATCCAGAAGAGGTTTTCCAACCGGATTACCTATCATATCTTTAATATCAAGCCCTTTGGTCCATTTGATCAGCTCTGCATCGCCGTTTGGTAAACATTCTGCAGGGTATGAAAAGCAATATCCAATCGGGGCTTTTTCAGGGAGATCAATTTGATCGACAAATTCAGATTGTTTGACCAACAGATCATTGAGGGAGAATCCTTTGGTTGTTGTCGCTGAAAGTTCTGTGCCGCCAGCTTTTTTGGGCGTAATGTTGGCAATTCCGCCGGCAAAACTAATCACCGCAGCCCGGTAATTTGTCCCGCCCCAATCCAAAACTACTGCCTGACCTTCTGCGCCGCATGAAAGCGGATGAATGTAGGTCGGGATACTTTTGACTTCCGTGTTGTCATTCTTTAGTCCGTTGTTAATTTTATCTTCGAGATTTAGGGCAATCTCTTTCAGTTGTGAGGTTTTGACTCTGAATTCGTTTTTTTTCATCCGTTTATAATTTGTTTTTTAATTGCCGGATGGAACTCGCATGTGAGATATTCATCCGTATTTGTGTTAACCGAACATGCTGGTTTCATGTTATGGAGTTTTAATTTTGTTCAGTCAAAGATATTAAAAAGAACCGAAAGATGTACTTATTTATTCCCGGTGTTTATGAGGATTTGCCAGGCTTCGAGTTTCGATTCCCATTTCACGGCATGTGCCGGACTTGTTGAGGGAAGGGTCTGGTTCGGGAGGGTAATATCCGGAAAATATTTCCTGAAATATCCGGCAGCCCCTTTGCCGTTGAAAAATATTTCTGAGATGTTCTGATGGTGCAAAAGAAATTGGTGAAGATCATTGGGTTCCTCCTTTCGGATATCGGTATCAAGGCTTGAGGGTCTTGTGCAGGTTTTCAGGACGTCCCAGAGGGCAATCCTGTTTTGAAGCAGCATCTCTTTTCTATCCCCGTAATTGGCCGAAAAAGGGTGAGTAAACAATGCAAACAGGATCTTCCAAAAAGCATTCTGAGGGTGGGCATAATAGGCATACCTCCTGAGCGATTCTTTACCCGGCATAGTGCCTAAAATCAGCACTCTACTTTGAAAGTCAGCGATTGGTGGAAATGAATAAACAGGTGAATCTTTTAAATCAGAATCTTTCATTGATTTAGCACGGGAATTGCATGTCAGGCTACCCGGCAACGTCAAAGATAGGGTTTTATCGGAAAAGATAATGCGCGAAATCATCAGAACCTCCTGATTTTATTTAAATTTGCATCATATTAGGGATAAAATGGAACAATATTCGACACGACAAAATAAAATAGGCCGGTTGATTCAGAAGGAGTTGAGTGAGCTTTTACGGCGCGATACACAGGTTTTGGCCAAAGGACGGATCCTCTCTCTGACCACTGTCAGGGTAACCCGCGACATATCATTGGCAAGATGTTATCTTAGCATTTTCCCCTCTGCAGGGGCGGAAGAGGTTCTCAATGATATTAAACAGCATAAAGGTAAATTAAGAGGGGAATTGGGAAATATTGTCCGGTTTCAATTGAGGCATGTGCCTGAACTTGAATTCTTTCTGGATGATAGCCTCGATTATATTGAAAAGATTGATAAGCTTTTACATTAAAACTAAACCAGCTAACTAATAAGTTATTGCATAAGAAAAGTTCGTTATGGAGTACGACCCGATTAAAAGGCGACTTGGAACTGTGTTCAACCGCACCCCATTTTTGCGAAAACTTTTTTACTCATTGCTCGATTTGCTATTGCTTCGGGCATGGTATGTCTATAAAGAGCTAAAACAATTTAAACGCAGTGTTTCTTCAAGGAATATCAAGATACTGGATGCCGGTTCAGGGTTTGGTCAATATACCTATCGTTTAAGCCGGATTTTCAGTAATTCGAATATTAAAGGAGTCGATGTAAAAGAGGAGCAGATTGAGGACTGCAACCGGTTTTTTACAACGATCGGAATTCATGAAAAAGTAACCTTTGAATTTGCAGACCTTACAAAGTTCAGTGAGCCTTATGGATATGATTTGATTCTTTCAGTCGATGTGATGGAACATATCGAAGAGGACGAACTGGTATTTCAAAATTTTTATAAATCGCTCCGGAACAATGGGATGCTACTGATTTCGACACCTTCCGACCAGGGGGGGTCTGATACCCATGAACATGATCAAGATTCGGTAAACGGGTTTATTGACGAACATGTCCGTGACGGATACGGATTGAGGGATATCAGTGAGAAGTTGCACCGGGCCGGTTTCACGGAGATTGAGGCCCGATATACCTATGGTTCCTTCGGATCCTTATCCTGGAAGTTATCGATGAAATACCCGATTCTGATGTTGGGCAAATCGAAAGCTTTTTTTATCCTCTTACCTTTTTATTACCTGGTAAATTTCCCGTTTTGCGCCATTTTTAATGCGATTGATGTCAATTCAAGACACGAAACCGGCACCGGTTTACTGGTAAAAGCCTACAAAAAGTGATTCATAATCAATACAAAACTTGAACCTATCGTTTTATATTGCCAAAAGGTACCTCTTCTCAAAAAAGAGAACTAACCTGATTAACATCATCTCGGCAATTTCGGTGGCCGGTATGACGATAGGAACTATTGGACTAATTATCGGATTGTCAGTGTTTAATGGTTTTGATAGTTTGATCAAATCCCTTTTTTCTTCCTTTGATGCAGATCTGAAAATTACCCTTGCCGAAGGGAAAAGTTTTGATGCTGCTGATCCGGTTTTGAGCGGTATCCGTAATCAAAAGGATGTGTTGTATTACGCTGAGGTTGTTGAAGATAATGCGTTGTTGCGTTACGAAAACCGACAGGTACTGGCTACGATTAAAGGGGTAAGCGACGATTTTACGAAGATGACCGGACTCGACACCATGATTGTTGATGGGAAGTTTAAGCTGACAGAGGGAGACAGACAATTTGCAGTTATCGGACAGGGCGTTTCCTATTTTCTCTCGGTAGGCCTTAAACAGCAGAATCCGATCAATATTTATGTTCCTCAGAAAGGGAGGAAATCGGGATCATCCCTTGAAGGGAGTTTTAATCAGGGCTTTATCTATCTGGCAGGTGTATTCTCTGTACAGCAGGAGCTTGATTCGAAGTATATGATTGTACCTATCTCATTTGCCCGTGACATCTTTGATATGAAGGGGAAGGTAAATTCGATAGAATTAAAATTAAAGGCGGGTGCTGATGCGAAAGAGGTCCGCGAAGCGATTTCCGCGAAATTGGGCAGCCGCTTCATGGTGAAAACCCGCTATCAGCAACATGACTACCTTTATAAAACCATGCAGGGGGAAAAGTATGCCGTTTACCTGATCCTGATTCTTATCCTTGTCATTGCTTCGTTTAATATTGTGGGCTCACTGACCATGCTAATTATTGACAAAAAAGAGGATATTGCGATTCTGCAAAGCATGGGTGCTGGCAAAGTCCTGATTCGAAACATATTCCTCTTTGAAGGATGGTCAATCTCCCTCCTGGGTGCCTTGATCGGGACAGTGCTTGGAATTGCAATATGCCAGGCTCAAATCACCTATGGGTTTGTTAAGCTTCAGGGAGGAGGGTCATTTATTATTGATTCCTATCCAATGAAAATTATACCGTTTGATATTCTTCTGATATTCTGTTCCGTCATCTTGATTGGATTCCTGGCAGCCTGGTTGCCAGTCAAGTACATTTCGGGAAAATTCCTTTACGATGAGGTTCATTGAGGAAGAATGATCCGGGTAAATATTGCCAGGAAAGAGTAACTTATTCCTAATCTGGTTCCACAAATTGAAAACCAATACCCCGCACAGTCTCCAGAAAATCTCCTTCAATAAACTCAGAAAGTTTTTTCCGCAGATTTTTAATATGGACATCGATATAGTTGGAATTGTAATTTTCTTCAATGATGTCTCCCCAGATATGTTCAGAAATCTGAAGCCGGGTCACTACCCTGTTTTTATTCAGGATCAGAAAGCTCAGGATATCATACTCCTTACGGGTTAAGGTGATCAAATTCCCACCTGAGGAAACGAGCCGCTTGTCGAGATCGATTTCCAGTTTGTTGATATGTATTACATTAGCCCTGATTCCGTGCTTGCGTCTCATCACGGCCATGATGCGCGATTTTAATTCCAGCAACGAAAAAGGTTTAGGCAAATAATCATCGGCTCCGACATTAAGTCCCTTAATCCGATCCTCCAGAGCGCTTCTGGCTGATAAAATGATCACTGCAGTATTACTGTTGTTCTTGATCGATTCTTTTAACAAATCGATCCCGTCATAATCAGGCAATCCTAAATCAAGCAGCAGAAGATCGTAATCGTTAGAGAAGAGTTTATCGGATGCGACCATTCCTGTATGTGCCTCATCACATATAAATCCCTCTTTCTCAAGATAATTTCTCACCTCGGTGGCCAGGGGGATCTCATCCTCAACAATCAAAACATGTATCATTTAAAATACTTTAGAAATTTTATGGATCAAACCTACTTGAAAAAATTGAGACCACACAATAATTTCAATATCCTTATCGTAATTTTATAGTTGCAACAACAAAAGACTACTTTTGATCAAACAGAAAGTGAAATTTTGGCAATCATGCTTTTCTTTCATATAAGATTTACCCAAGTAATAGAATGATAATTAGATACCATTTATTATGATGAGACTTGAACTAAAACTGGCACTGATTGGTGCTCTTTCCAAAATAGTGATTTTCTTCATTTTATTTATCCTGATGCAGCAGGTGATCGATAGGCAGGCTTTACGTGTTACTGATCGCGATCTGATTAAGATGAAGGATAAAACCATGACCATCGTTGACAAGATAGGGATCAATTCGTTTCTTAATATTTCAAAAGACAGTGTTTATGCAAGTTACAACATGCTCAAGGATGAATATATCACCATAGATGTTGACACCCAAAAGGTCACCGGGCCGATCATTTTCTCGAATGAGGCGAGGGAAATTGAGGATGAAGATTTTGATTTCAGAATCCTCAACTATGGGTTCGAAATCAACAATCAGCACTATATGCTGGAGATCGGCAAAAATATACAGCTGATAAACTCGCTGAATAAGACGATGAAAAATATCTCCATTACGATAATCCTGATTGTTCTGATGATTACTATAATATTTGATGTGGGCATAAATAAATATCTTTTGAATCCACTTAATAAGATGATTATCCGGAAATTGAAAACAATTACCAATCCTGAAACCTTCGATTATTCGGAATTGCACAGTTCGACTTCAGATTTTGTATATCTCAATAATGCGCTGAATGAGTTAATGCATAAAGTGACAACTATTCTGAAGAACCAGCAGAAATTTACGGCGGATGTTTCCCATGAACTTTTTACGCCCATATCCATCATGCAAAGTAAACTTGAGAATCTGTTGACTTCAGGCAATTTAACCGAACAATTTGCCACAAATGTGATGGATCAGCAGAATCATTTGAACCGGTTACAGCAAATTATCAAAGCACTGCTTTTGATTGCCCGCATCGAAAATGATCAGTTTTCAAAGAATGAAACCATCATTGTCAGGGAGCTTGTCGATGAGATTATCCTTAACATTGAAGACCGCGCAGAGATGAAAAACATAACAATTCATAATCTGATCCATCCCAATGATAATCTGGCAAATATTAATAAATCACTGATATATATACTTTTATTCAACCTTGTCTCGAATGCCATAAAATATAACAGAGATGGCGGATGGATTAGGGTTGCCAGCTTTGAAACGGGAAACAAATATTGTATTGAAGTGATTGATAATGGGATTGGGATTGATCACGATCAGATCTCCAATATCTTTAACCGTTTTAAAAGAGCTGATCCTACTTCCGGCGAAGGGTATGGATTAGGATTATCTATTGTGAGCAGTATTGTGAATTTTCATAATGGCTCTATTGAGGTGCAATCGGTAAAAGGAGAGGGATCAACATTTAAAATTCAGTTCCCGTTAAAGAACGTTAATTTTATTACTGCGTGTTAATTCTTCACGATTCCTTCATTAGGGGAGATCTACCTTTGAATCATAAACATTAAAACAAATATTCGATTATGAAAAAGTTAATTCTCTTATTAAGTTTTGTTTTTGCTCTGGGTTTGATCTCCGTAAATGCGCAGGATGCTCCAAAGAAAGTGGCTAAGAAAACTCCTGCCAAGACTGAAAAAGTAGCAAAACCTGCTGCAAAACCAGCAAAGAAAGCTCCTAAAAAAGCAGTAAAACCAGCAAAGAAAGCTCCTAAAAAAGTAGCCGCTACAGCTCCTGCAAAATAAGCTACATCACTCTACTCTTACATTAAAAACCGCAGATTGATTTCTGCGGTTTTTTTCTTTATAAGAGACCTAATATGGGTGTAAGGATAATTCCTTTACCTCACTTCCGAACCCTCTTCCGTTTTGGTCGCGGGGGTTACGAAGATCAGTGAGCCATCTTTATTCTCAGCCATAAGGATCATTCCCTGCGACTCAATTCCCTTTAAGATTTTGGGAGCCAGATTCACAAGGATTGAAACTTGCTGTCCGATAATTTTTTCAGGATCGAAATATTCGGCAATGCCCGAAACAACTGTCCGCTTATCGATGCCGGTATCTATAGTAAGTTTAAGCAGTTTTTTGGTTTTGGCCACTTTTTCAGCAGCCAGGATAGTCCCAATCCGGATATCTAATTTCGAAAAGTCTTCGTATTCGATGTTACTCTTTGCCGGATTTACCTCAACCTGTTCAAGTTCATTTATTTTTTTGGTAGCAAGAAGTTTATCCACCTGTGCCTGAATTGCTTCGTCTTCTATCTTTTCGAAAAGAAGTTCCGGAGTATTGATCTTATGACCTGCCACGATAAGGTTTGTTCGTCCGAGATCGCTCCATTCCATTTTGTTCAGATTCATAAACCCCCGCAGCTTTTCGGTAGTGAAAGGGAGAAAAGGTTCAAAAACAATAGTCAAATTGGCTGTGATCTGAAGTGCCGTGTTTAAAATTGTTTTTACCCGTTCAGGATCAATCTTCACTACTTTCCAGGGTTCCATATCAGCGAGGTATTTATTCCCAAGACGGGCCATCTCCATCGCATTTTTAAGTGCTTCACGGAAGTGGAACGTTTCAATCGATTTGCCGACCTCGGTTTTAAAAGTACCTATTTGATCCAATGTTTGCAGGTCATAATCATTGAGTTCACCCGCTTCAGGAACTAACCCGCTAAAGTATTTGTCCGTCAGCACCAGCGTCCTGTTCACAAAATTACCGAAGATGGCCACCAACTCGCTGTTGTTCCGGGTTTGGAAATCCTTCCAGGTAAAGTCATTATCTTTGGTTTCAGGGGCATTGGCGGTAAGGGTATATTTGAGAACATCTTCCTTTCCGGGAAAATCCTCGAGATATTCATGTAACCATACCGCCCAGTTTCTTGAAGTTGAAATTTTATCCCCTTCGAGGTTGAGGAATTCATTTGCCGGAACATTTTCAGGTAAAATATAGGATCCCTCTGCTTTAAGGACTACCGGGAATATAATGCAATGAAAAACAATATTGTCTTTTCCAATAAAATGGACCATTTTGGTTTTCGGATCTTTCCACCATTTTGTCCAATCTGGTGTCAGTTCCTTTGTAGCTGATATATAGCCAATCGGGGCATCGAACCAGACGTAAAGCACTTTCCCTTCAGCTCCATCAATTGGCACCGGAATACCCCAATCGAGATCGCGTGTAACTGCACGCGGATTCAATCCGCCGTCAATCCACGATTTACATTGTCCGTAAACATTTGGTTTCCATTCTTTATGACCCTCCAAAATCCACTCGCGCAACCAGGGCTCATATTGATCAAGCGGCAGAAACCAATGTTTTGTCTGCTTCATTACCGGCATATTTCCGCTGAGCACCGATTTGGGATCAATAAGGTCAGTGGCATTGAGTGTACTTCCGCAACTTTCGCATTGATCGCCATATGCTTTTTCAAAATTACATTTCGGACATGTGCCTGTAATATACCGGTCGGCTAAAAACTGGTTGGCTTCTTCATCGTAAAACTGTTCGGAGGTTTGTTCGACAAATGCTCCCTTTTCGTAGAGTGTTTTGAAAATTTCAGAAGCAGTTTGGTGGTGAATTTTTGCACTTGT
This sequence comes from uncultured Bacteroidia bacterium, assembly GCA_903923905.1. Taxonomy (GTDB): domain Bacteria; phylum Bacteroidota; class Bacteroidia; order Bacteroidales; family Prolixibacteraceae; genus JAAFHB01. The sequence continues at coordinate 22,172 of CAIXZH010000088.1, read as the reverse complement.
TCGCGAATATACATCAAAGGAGATCCCGAACTTTTGAAACGAATCCTTGATCATTCCATGGTATTTGTCAACCACATCCTGAGGTGTAATCCCCTCTTTTTTAGCTTTTAAGGTAATAGGAACCCCATGTTCGTCGGAGCCGCCGATAAAAGCAACCTCTTCACCTTTAAGGCGGAGATATCTCGCATAGATATCTGCAGGAACATACACTCCTGCCAGATGGCCTATGTGAACTGGACCATTAGCATAAGGTAAAGCCGAGGTAATCAGCGTTCGTTTAAAATTCTTCATCGAATGGAATCTTCTTTAAAATATTGTTTCGGAAATAGCGGTGCAAAGATAATATTATTCATTTTAAGCTTTCCCATTTCTGTAAGCCTGTGGTGTTTTTCCGAAATGCCGCTTAAATACGGAAGTAAAATACTGGGCACTTGAGAACCCGCATTGGTATGCAATTTCTGTCACAGAGAGAGCTGCATGGGTCCTAAGACTTTTTGCAGCTGCTCCCAACCGGATTTTATTGATGTATACCATTGGAGTACAGTTGCTTATTTCGACACAATATTGGGTAAACCGGGTTGTCCCCAACTTGCAATAGGAGGCCATATCGGGTAAAGTCCATGGCTCCTGAAAATGATCTTCCAACGATTTCAAAAAAAGTTTAACTGTCCTTCGGGATTCTACTAGTTCTTCATCCAATGAAATCTTTCCTTCCTGAAAATGTTCGAGCAATGCAATCAGCAACAAATTGATCAATATTCTGAGCTTCGATTCGTAATCTTTTTCTCCACCCTCTTTAATTACCTTCCCTATTCGGATGAAACAATCCTTCAGGTCGTGGGTGGCTTTCCAAACCGGTTGTTCATTCTGCCTGAAGTACAGGGTTAGTTTATTGAGGTCTTTGGAATTAAGAATCACCCAGTTAGGCCAGCTCCATTCCTGATGGGGATGACGCACTCCGACATCGAGTATCAGCCAATGCAGCTTGCTCAGTTCAACATTGGGGTTGCCTAATTTATGGCTGATCCATGGACGGGTGATTGTCAGATGATTCGGGTCAAGGTTATATTTTTCATCTCCCAAAAAGAAGGTAAGGTCGCCTGATTCAAGATAGCAGATTTCAATTCCTTCGTTGGTATGCCAATCAAGTCCCCAGTTCTGAATCTTCCTGATGTTCCAGTATCCGATACTTTTGATTCCGGACAATTCTGATTTTGAAAGCCTTTTACCGGGATAGGAATCGCGCGCAAGGGTTGTCAGTTCCATTTCGCCAGCATCGGCTGCCACTTTTACGGGACTGCAGGTGTCGGCCCGGAATGATAATTTGCCGTTCGGATCATAGAATTTTGCCCTTCTCTCCATTTTGAATATAAAATTTTACAGTGAAGGATTTTGAACACTTCGTTATTTAATCACTCTTATCTTTATCTCAAGGGAGATGTAACTGTGTAATGACAAATATAACTAAAAACAGAATGATTATGGATGGAAAAATCGGACTTGGAATCAATATGGAATTTGTACGACATCACGATATGTCGTTTGCTGATGGAGTGAAAAAGGCAGCAGAAATTGGATACGAATATATTGAGCCCATGGTGCACATGGGGCGTGAGCTGCTCAGTGAGGCAGGTTACTTCCATTCGGTCTCACTCTTCGATGACCCGTTGTATGTCAAAGAGATATGTGATAAAAATAAGGTAAAACTTTCGGGATTATCTTCCCATACGCCCCTCTGCAAACCTGAAATCAGCGTTGAATACCTTAAAATGGCCATTCGCTGGGCCGCTGAAGCAGGGGCACCGGTTGTCAATACCGATGAGGGGCCAAAACCATTCTGGACAACCAAAGAGCTTGACTATCAGCTCATGACCTATACTTTAACAGAAGCCGCTATGGTTGCCGGGCGCCGTGGAATAAAAATCGGGCTGGAGCCTCATCAGCAGTATAGCAAAACTCCGGAGGGGCTCGACAGTATTTACAACCTGGTATCCTCTCCGATGATCGGGATTAATTTTGATACAGGAAATAGTTATCTTGCAGGTGGTTCTGATGTCTATGAATGGCTCGAAGGGGTTAAAGGCAGATTAGTTCACCTTCATGCCAAGGATATTAGCCTGTTTCAAAGTAATGCCCAGCGCGGAAAAGTTTCCGGTACACCTGTCGGCTGTGCATGTGGTGATGGGGTAGTTGACTGGAAGCGGATCATCGACATTGTAAATTCAAGTGGGCGGGATATTGTTTTCAGTGTCGAATGTGGAACCATTGAACAGGCAATACGCAGTTTTGAACACCTTTCCGGACTTTTATAATTTATTCAGCTTATGAAAAGAAGCCTCCTTTCTGTTTTAATCGGTTTTATGGCCTTGCAGCTATTCGCTGTGACTCACCAGACTTCAGTATATTCAAAAGAAGACCTGATTAAAGTGCTGGTTCTTAGCGGAAAAAATAATCATGAATGGCAGAAAACTACTCCTTTGCTAATCAGGATATTCAGTGATTCAAAACGGTTTAATGTCTCCGTCACTGAAAGGCCTGATACGTTGAGCTATACTTCATTGAAAAAATATCAGTTGGTGATCAGCAACTGGAATACCTGGCCTGACAACCAAATCAGGATGAGCAGGCAATGGGAGGATGATTTTGAAAGATATGTTAGTGAAGGCGGGGGAGTGCTCACTTTCCATGCAGGAGCATCTTCGTTTTATGATTGGGAGGCATATCACCGGATAGGAATCGGAAGGTGGGGAAAGGAGACCAGGCATGGTCCGCGCACAAAAGGTCATGTTTACGGATTCGATCAAAATCATCCGGTTACCAGGGGGCTGGGGGATTTTTATGTCATGGATGAGATCTGGGAGAAAAGTGATATCTACCCCGGTTCAACCCCCATTGGTTCGGTATCGGCGAAAGATGAAAAGGATGGTCATTTGATCGATTTCCCGGCTGTGTTTGTCGGCCAAAACGGAAAGGGAAGATGTTTTTTTACGGCGCTTGGACATGATGAACGGGCACTTTTAAATTCAGGTTTGCAAACGCTTCTGCTCCGCGCAGGAGAGTGGTGTGCCGGAAAAGAGGTGACCATTGAGGTTCCTGATAATTTGATGATCCGGAAGGATAATTTGAAAGATCGGTTCACATGGCATCAAACCGATACCACATTAACCTTAAAAAATCATTCAGAGATGGTCTGGCAATTCAATTATAATGACCGGTTCGGGAAATCTTATTTTCATCCGCTAAATGTGGGTCGTTCCACCCTCTCCTGCGTTTCTCCTCCTGATCATCCCTGGCATCTTGGATTATGGTTTTCGTGGAAATTTATAAACGGGGTCAATTACTGGGAATACCTGAAGAATTTCAGTTCTTCGGAGACGGGGTTTAAATCGGAGGGAATCACAGTAATTGACAGGAAAAAGATTACGATAAACTCCGATTTTTCGTCGGTTATCCACCTGAATTTGCTTTATCATCCCATTGATGGAAAGACGGTGCTTGCGGAAGAAAGGAGCTTTCATATCTCCACACCTTTGGTCGACGGAAGTTATTATATTGATGAAGATCATCTGTTCAAGGCATTGGAGGACAGCGTGCTGCTGGATCGTACACCAATAAAGGGTGAGCCCGGCGGACAGTCATGGGGCGGCTATTCGGGATTATCAATCCGTTTTAACGAGGATTTTACCGCTCCTGAAATCATCTCTCCGGCAGATAGTGCCGGCCTTGGAAAGGGGACCTGGCTCTATATGGGGTTTAATGACCTTACCGGCAGAAGAGCCGGAATGTTGATCTTAAATCGTCCTGAGTACACCCCAAAATCCGCAAGGTGGTATGTGATTAATGATCCGCAGGTGCCATTTTATTATTTCAGTCCGGCAGTGCTGTTTGACCATAACATTCTCCTGAAGAAGGGTGAAACACTCCATCTGAAATACCGGATATGGATGTTGCCAAGGTCGGTAACCAAGAGAATATTACAGGAAAAACAGGATCAGTATTTAAATCAATAATATCAAAAGGATATGAAAAACAATGAGTTAAAAAGCAATGGTATTTCCCGGAGGGATTTTGTTCAGCGTTCAGTAAAGGGGGCGATTGGAGCTGCTATGCTACCAACAATCCTTGGCTCATGCTCAAACTGGAAAGGGGCAAATGACCGCCTGGTTGTCGGGCATATCGGAGTGGGTTCGCGCGGAACTGATGAACTGATGTCGTATTTCCTCCCGTTGAGGGAAGCGATGAATATAGCGGTATGCGATACTTTTAAGAGTCGCCGCGAAAATACGGCTAATAAGATTAACCAATTCTATAAGGAAAACAACTTCACTTCCACCAGGTGTGTTACTTACCTGGATATGGATGAAATGCTTCAGCGAAAAGATATTGATATCGTTCACATTACAACTCCCGATCACTGGCATTTGCTGGCGGCCATTAAAGCAGCAAGGGCCGGGAAACATATTATGCTCGCCAAACCACTTGGATTGAGTTATCCGCAAAATCTTATGCTGGCGAAAGAGTTGAAAGAGCACCAGGTAAAATTTCATTACGGAACGCAACAGCGCACCTGTGAACATATGAAACTGGGCTACGATCTCATTCGTGACGGGGCTATTGGTGAAGTCGGTCGGGTCGATGTCTGGGCCCCGGGCAAAAACGATGTTCCCGTTCCTGTTTGCAACGAAGTCCCTGTTCCTGCTGATTTTGACTTTGAACGTTGGAGCGGTCCTGCCCCTTTAAGACCATATTGCCCCGATCGTGTGACCAACAACAGTTCGTGGTTTAACAACGATTACAGCATCGGTTTTTTGGCGGGATGGGGAGCCCACCCATTGGATATTCTGGTCTGGATCTTAAAGGATAAGGTCAATGAGAATTACAGCTGCGAAGGGACTGGACAATACTGGCCTGCAGGTGGCTTGTACAATAATATTTTATCGTGGGATGTCAGTTGCAAATATGAGAACGGTGTTGAACTTCATTTTGCAAGCAGCGATGTTGCAGGGCAGAAGATGCTCGACCATCGTACCCTGAAGGAATCCAACGGAACCACTTTTTACGGAACAAAAGGGTGGATATCGCTTAGTCGGTCATCTGCCCAGTCGGATATTGCTGAGATTAACCAGAAGCTGAATAATTTCCCAAAGAATGATCAGGGTTGGATAAAAAGCGAGAATAATACCATGGGAAGGCGTTTTCTCTCAGTAGCAAAGGGTAAGGAGCCCGAATTGTGCCCGCTCGATGAAGCAATGATCTCAGATACAATCAGTCATATGGGGGATATCGCTATCCGTACCGGCCATAAAGTTACCTGGGACCAGAAATCAGGTGTCGTCATGGGTGACATGGAGGCAAACAGATTGTATATCCGGGAGATGAGGGCACCCTATCAGATGTGATTCATGCCGTCAGCCCAAAATAGTATTTCGCAGCGGATCATACTCTAGGTGCTGATACTGTTTTCTTTACTTGCTTTCAGGTACAAGGGGATCCCTTAATCTGTTAATATTGATTAAAGAATTCATTAATGGCTTGAATTTTGTAGGGGATTAACAACTTACAAGGTTGTATCGTTGTTAATAAACAAAGCACTTAAACGAAATTGGTAAAATGAAGAAATTAACATTCAGTATTTTGACAGCATTTATGTTGTTTTTAATTATCCCTGCGCAGGCTAATACAGTAAATGAGACCAATAAAAGTTCAATGCCATCATCAAAAACCGTTGAACTGACCGATCCTGCGGCTCAGCTCGCGAGACTGGAAGAGATCAAGGCAATGGATCTTTCAACCCTTAGCAGGTCCGAAAAGAAAGAACTTCGGAACGAAGTGCTTACGATTCAGAGTTCCCAACATGAACGTGGCGGAAGAGGTTACTACGGACATGGCGGAAGAGGCTATGGTCATCACCGGGGAATCTTTATCTCATTCGGAGGCTTATTGCTCATCGCATTATTGCTTATCGTATTGCTGTAATATTAGCAAAATATAAAAACTGTAAACCGGAACAGATTTATCCTCTGGTAAACACCGGTCTCCCTTTTTGAGAAAGGTAACTGTTGAAACAGTAACCATCGCTATCGAATGCCCGCAATTGTTCCTCCAGGTGAATTTCATTCTGAAGGATAAAACGGGTCATCATTCCGCGGGCTTTTTTGGCAAAAAAGGAGACCATCTGGTAGGTTCCGTTTTTACCCTCCTTAAACTCAGGAGTAATAATTTCAGCTTTCAGCTTCTTCTGGTCGATTGCTTTGAAATATTCTACAGAGGCCAGGTTAATCAGCAGGTTGGAGTTGCTCTTATTGAGATCTTCCCTGATCCTGGCCGTAATTTTCTTTTGCCAGTATTCATAGAGATTCCGGCTTTTGCCCACCACAAGACTGGTTCCCATTTCCAGCCGGTAGGGTCTGATCAGATCAAGCGGCCGGATGACTCCATAAAGTCCGGAAAGAATCCGGAGCTTCTCCTGTGCCAGGTTAATATCTGTTAAGTTTAGGGTGTCCGCGTCCAGGCCAGTGTAAACATCTCCCCGAAATGCAAAGATGGCTTGGCGGGCTGTTTCGTTTGTAAATTCTGGTCTCCACAAATAATACCTTTCCTGGTTTAACCGGGCTAGTTTTGGACTGATCTCCATCAGGTTCATGAGTTGATCAACACTCAGTTTCCGAAGTGGTTTGATCAAAACGGACGCCTCTTTTACAAATTCAGGCTGCGTGTAGGATTGAAAGGAAACCGGAGTATCAAAATCGAGTGTTTTGGAAGGTGATATGACAATCAGCATTGTTGAGTTTTTTTTATTCTTTTAACAGTCCCCAGCTGGTAAAGGTTTTTTGAATATTATCGGTTTGATCAGGTAATTAATTATAATTGCAATAAACCGCCCCCGTTTTCGTCATGGAGTTATAGGGATTCACAAAATAAAGGAAAAGGAGGGAAAAATGAGGATATGACGAATCAAAAAACAGAGTTGACTGAAATTATTCTAAATGAACAGGGTAATTTTCAGCGATACGTAAAGCATAAGATAGCGAATATTTCTGATATGGATGCCGAGGATATTGTGGCAGATGTCATATTCAACCTTTATAACAGAATAGATATCGATTTTCAGGTGGGAAATATTCTGGCTTATGCCTATCGTTCGGTCAGTAACAAAATTGTTGATTTTATCCGTCAGAGAAAAGTTTCGGTATCCTATGACAAGCCTGATAAATCTTCAGGACTTACTCTTTCGGAAATTATAGATGATCCGGATGCTGATATTGATAGAAAGATGCAAAATGAAGAATTTACGGCAAAGCTTTATTCGGCGCTGTTAACTTTGGATCCCTTGCAACGCGTCGTATGGGTAGCTACAGAGTTGGAAGATTATTCATTTAAAGAGCTCTCCGTGAAGTGGGGAGAGCCGATCGGAACCTTGCTCTCCCGAAAAAGCAGGGCATCCAAAATATTAAAAATGAAATTAAAAAATTTAAAATAAAAATTTAGTTATGAAAATTTACAGAGATGATATTAAACACAGAGGGTGGAGATTCATTCTGCATGTGTTAGCCGGTTTAGTTATGGCGGTCGCTTTTGGGATATTGTTCGGGTATTTTATTATGCTTCTTTGGAACAATCTGTTACCTGATCTTTTTGGGTGGAAGCAAATTACCTTCCTGCAGGGGATCGGGCTGGTCATTTTGTGCCGTCTGCTCTTCGGATCACATGGATGCCATAGAAGGGGGCATCATGGCCCGGGGAGATTCGGTAGAGGTAGAACTGGGCATCATCCATTCTGGTGCGACAGAAAAGGTGGGCGTATGGAATGGTGGGAAAATGAAGGAAAGGAATCCTTGAGGCAATATCTGAAGAAAAAGGGGGAGTCAGTTGATGATTCCACGCTGTGATGGTGAATTTGGATCAGGTAACCCGATGTTTAAAAGGTTTGCTGGCTAAAAAGAAAGTTTGATGGGAAAATAAATTAACCACAAGGGGCACAAAGTATGGCAGAAGTCTACAAAGAATTGAATTATTGCATTTTAAAATTTTGCGCATTCACCATTACTTGTGTTCCCTTTGGTTAATTCATAAATAATTGGAAAACCGGAAATCGGTTAGTAACCCCATTTCTTCATCACTTCAAAATCCTTCCGGACGCTTTGAATTGGTGTGAGATTCTGATAGGACTCCTGTTCGATGATAAAACAGCTGGTACCACCCTTTTTTCGTCCAAGATCTATGACTTCTTTGGTTGGGATGATCCCTGTACCCAGAATAGTACTTTCATATTTTTCGGGGGTGTTGACCGCAATTTCATCCTTTACATGCATGAGCTCAAATCTTCCGGGATACTGACCCAAAATGTCTAGGGCTTTGGCTCCTGCTATATACATGTTCCCGATATCCAGCTGCATCACAACGAGTTTGGGATCCATTTTTTGCATCATGATATCAAAAACCTTGATATTATTGAGCTTCTGGCTGAATTCAAACGAGTGATTATGGTAGCTGAATTTCATAGCAGATTTATGACAAAGTTCACCACATAAATTGAAAACATCCATGTACCGGATCATATCATCATAGCTTTGGCGCATACTTTCCTCCATCGATGGACTGACGACATATTTCTGTCCCAGGCGGGCAGCATCTTCAATGGTATATTTCCAGGAGTCGGAAAACATTTTCTTGCCGGCGTCCCAATGATCCTTGCCCATTGCAGTGTGCCCCGATGGCATCTTCAGTCCCAGGTCATCCAGAATTTTTTTGAACTCAACTGCAGTGTAACCATAGAATTTCCGGTTTACGTAATTGGCATGTTCGACATTTTTATAACCCATCTTTGCCAGCTGGGTCAGCGTCCCAACCGGGTCCTTTCTCATGTCATCCCGAACGGAGTAAAGTTGAACTCCGATGATTTCGGAAGGTTTGGAAGCTGCCAGCACTGTTTTGGATAACAAAGAGGTACCGGCAAGTAGAATGGCACTGTTTTTCAGAAAAGTCCGACGTGAAGTTGTCATAGTAAAAAGATTAAGGTTTTCAATATTTGTTTTGTCGGGCATAAATAAATTGGGATCAGATGTTTTGCCACGGCAGATATTAAATGCGAATTCCTGGTCCTGAGGATCAAAATTACGAATTATTTATGTTAAAAACCAACCAATTTTTATCTTTGTATCTGAACTTTCTGTCAGATCATCGGGAATAGAGAAATTAAAATATCAACTATGAATTCAAGAGAAAGAGTTTTAAGGGCATTCAAACGGATGGATGGTCTTCCGGACAGGATTCCGGTTCAGTTTGACCTTTGCCGGAGCTTAGCTGATCATTTTGGCAAGATGCTCAATATTCCGGTTCATTACACTGAAAATCTTTACGAAGATGTGACTTATCGCATAAGTGCCAATGAATTGCGGGTGGCGATGGGTAGCGATGTGGTAATTACCGGAGCATCTGTTTCAGATAATTACAGGATTCAGAAAGAGGCGGACGGTACCTGGCTGAATGAATACGGGATGCGGATGCGCCAGGGAGATATCTATGTGGAAGTGGTTGATTATCCCCTGGCTTTGGCAGAAACCAAATCCGATCTGAAGAATTACAGGTTTCCCGATCCGGATGCCCCGGGACGTTTCCGGGATGCGGAAAATCTGGTAAACACGTACAAAAACGATTACCTGATCATCGGTGATATTGAAGTTACTATTTTTTCACTGGCGCATCAGCTGGTTGGAATGGAAAAACTGCTCGTGGATATGATGATGGAGACTGAATATGTGGTTCCCCTTTTCGAAGCATGTGCCGACTTTCAGACCAAAATCGGGTTGAAGCTGATTGAAAAAGGGGTGGATGCCCTTTGGTTTGGCGACGATTTCGGAACTCAGGTCAGTTTGCTTTTACCGCCTGAGACTTTCCGCGAACAGTTAAAACCAGTTTACAAAAAAATGGTTGACCAATTTAAAGCCGCGAAACCCGATATTATCCCGATTCTTCATTGCGATGGGGCTGTTGCAGATTTGCTAGACGATATCCGGGATATTGGTTTTGAAGTGTTTAACCCGGTTCAACCCGGTGTTCCGGGCCATTTGCCTCACGACATGAAAACTAATTTCGGGGAGAAGTTTGCATTCTGGGGCGCAATTGATCAGCAGGATTTGCTTCCAAACGGAACGGATGATCAACTTGAACAGGATATTACGGAAAAGATCAGCATTCTGGGGAAGGGTGGCGGCTATATGATTGCTCCGGCACATATCATTCAAAACGATGTCACCCCGGAACGGGTACTGTTCTTTATTGATTTATGCAAAAAACATGGTTAGGTCAGACTCGCCTCATTGGCTCTGCACGCAAGAATTAATCCTGTTGGCGGAAGTTTAATCTGCATTCCCCGGACTCCGGCACTGATATAAATGTATTCGTGGTCCAATGCAGCCGTGTCGATGTAGACCGGGAAGTTTTTTTTCATCCCCAACGGGGAGCAGCCGCCTCTGATATAACCGGTTAGCGGTTCAAGGTCTTTCATTTTGAGCATGGCTACCTTTTTGTTGGAGCTGACTAATGCTGCTTTTTTGAGGTCAATCTCCTTACCTCCGGGAATCACGCAAACGAAATATCCTGTTTTATCCCCTTCCAGTACCAGGGTTTTGTAAACCTTTGAAATTGGAATTCCGGCAGTTTCGGCGAGGTGTATTGCACTTAAATTTGCCTCATCTACTATGTATTCAATTAATTCATAGTTAATTTTCAACCGGTCGAGTATCCGGGCTGCATTCGTCTTCTTCATTGCTTATAGAAATTGTCCTGATCTGTTTTAACGTGATCTTCAAAAACAAACAAAGATATAAATTTGGCAGTTCACCTACTTTTCTGGATCATTTACCGATAATATTTTTGCCATTGCCTCATCTCTCACTAATCTTGATCTTAAAATTCAGAAACATTTAACATTTAGGAAACGTTTTTAGTGTAAATTGTTTCCTTTCTTTGCATCCGAATTAGTTGGATTAGAAAATACAAAGATGAATGATGAATTAGACAATCGGGATGAAAGATTGGATCTGATGATTGAGCAGATTAAGGAGCTATTTTTTGAATTTGGGATTAAAAACCTCAATATGGATGACATCAGCCACAAACTGGGTATTTCGAAAAAAACCCTCTACAGATTCGTAAAGAGCAAAGAAGATTTGCTTACCAGGATGTTTGAGTATGATCAAAAAAAATGGATTGAGTCGATGAGCCTCCTGGGGTCGCAGCAGGATAATGCCATCGATAAGCTTTTTAAAGTTAGTCTGATGGTTTATGAGGAGATGAAACGGTTTAATCCAATGATTCTTTTCGAGTTACGAAAATATTATGAACCACTTTATAACGAGTTTAATAATCAAAGAATGGCTATCATTTCACAATCAATGGCTTTAAATCTAAAGCGGGGAATTGTTGAGGAGCTCTATCGCCAGGATCTTAATAATGAGGCTATTGTAGCTATTTATATGAGTTATCTTGTTGAGATTCATAACAATGCTGAAGTTTGTAAAATGGCCAATGTCACATTTGATGAACTATTCCGGGTAATGTTTGAAAACCATATCAGGGCAATCTCCACCCCACAGGGCGTTGACTACTTTGAACAAAAGAAGAAAGAAATTATTGAGTCATTAAAAAATTCTAATTAATAAATAAAAGTAAGATGTTATTGAAGAAAATTCACCTTATCCTGCTGATCTTTATCACTCTGGGAAGTGCAAAGATCATTAGTGCGCAGGATACCTTACGACTTTCGTTAACCGATGCGCTTAAAATCGCCCAGGCAAACAATTTGAATATCAGGAATTCACAACTTGACCTGAAATCAGCGCAGAAGAAAATATGGGAGACTCTGGCAATCGGGTTGCCTCATGTTGATGGAACTGCAAAGTACCAGTTTATTCCAAATCCTGCTACTTTGCCTGCTTCAGCCTTTGACCCATCCGCTCCTCAGGGTCAGATGCTTGATTTGGTTTTAAAACAGAATATAGTTTATGACTTGTCAGTATCACAGCTTATTTTTAATGGCTCGTATCTGATTGGAATAAAAGCCTCCAAGGTTTATTATAACCTTTCGGAACAGTCACTTGAAAAGGCGGTACTCGAAGTTAATGAGTCTGTGACTAATACGTATTTTATGATACTGGTCGGCGAGGAGAGCCGTAAGGTTCTAAAAATCAATCTTGAAAATGTTAACAAGACTCTTGACGACATTAGGGAGATGTATAAACAGGGTTTTGTCGAAAAAACGGATGCAGACCAGCTTGAGCTGACAGCCAATACGATCACAAACGCCATTGCCCAAATCGACAACAACCTCGAAATGGGGAGACGATTGTTTAAGATTTATTTAGGACTGGCCGAAAAGACCAATATCAGGCTTACTGATCAGTTAGGAATGGAAGAGAATCAGGTGGTCAAACTCACTACTTTAACCAATAAACCATTTATTCTGGAAAAGAACGTCGATTTCAAAATTCTGACAACCAGTGAATTACTTGCAAGGTATGATTATAGAAGGGAAATGACCAATTCATTACCAGCTATTGCAGCTTTTTATGATCATCAGGAGAAATGGAAGGCTCCGACATTCGATTTCGCTCCAAAAAACGTATTTGGGATCAACCTTAGCCTCCCGATCTTCAGCAGTGGTCAGCGAAGCGCAGCAGTAGCCCAAAAGAGAATGGCATTTGAAAAGGCCACAAACAATAAGCTCTATATTGGGAATACCTTGCTCATGCAGGCAACACAATGCCAGAATGATTTGCGTACCAAGCTTGAAAATTTCAGGATTCAGAAAAAAAGCAAAGAGTTGTCGGATAATATTTACCAGCGGACACTCGAGAAATACAAACAGGGAATTTCATCCAGTATGGAATTGATGACAATCCAGAATCAATACCTGAATAATCTGACAAACTATTATCAGGGAATTTATGATGTGGTTGGAGCAAGAACCAAACTGGAAAAAATATTTAATAACGATCAGAAAAATTCAAAATAACCCATTAATATGAAAAATAGTATTTATGCTTTGGCTTTCGCAGCCATCCTTTTTTCCTGCAATCAAACCGTGGACCAGAAAGGGAAACTGGAAAAATTGAAAGTACAACGTGAGGAATTAAATACCCGGATCGCTCAATTGGAGGCGGAGATTAATCCCAACGGTAATCCGGCTGAAACAAAAACAGTGGCGGTGAAGGTTGAGGCGGTTAATGGCTGTGTATTTGATCATTATGTTGAAGTTCAGGGTGTTGTTGACGGTGATCAGAATGTCGCCGTAAGTCCTCAGATCAGTGGAATCGTCACTGCAGTTTATGTCACCGAAGGGACTAACGTTAAAAAGGGACAGCTCCTTGCCGAACTGGATGCAGCAGTGCTGAAACAGTCGCTTGATGAAGTCAAAACCCAGTATGACCTGGTCAGTAACCTGTATACTAAGCAAAAAGCGTTATGGGACAAGAACATAGGCAGTGAAGTACAATTCCTCCAGGCAAAAACCAACAAGGAAGCTCTGGAGAATAAAATCAAGACCCTGCAAGGTCAGATCGATATGGCCCGGATAGTTTCCCCGATCGGCGGAACTGTTGAAAGTGTACCGTTAAAGGTTGGACAGATGGCTGCTCCTGGAACACCATCTTCCGCCATCAGAGTTATCAATATGAGTCTGGCAAAAATTAAGGCCGATGTATCCGAGAATTTTGCATCAAGAATTCAGAACGGAAATAAGGTGATCGTAAGATTCCCTGATCTCGGAAAAGAGTTGGAAACTACCCTGAATTTCGCAAGTAACTTTATCGATCCGACAAACAGAACTTTCCAGGTCGAATGTAAAGTACAATCGCGTGAGATTCAGCTTCGTGCGAATATGATTGCCTATGTGAAAATTAAGGATTATACCAACGAAAAAGCCTTTTGTATCCCGGTGAATTATATCCAGAGTAATAAAGACGGAAAATATGTTTATGTCGCACTCCAGATAAAAAATCAATGGGTTGCTTCGCGCCGTATCGTCAAAGAGGGAATGGACTACAATGGAGTAGTTGAAGTTTTGGAAGGGCTCTCAATCGGAGACAGAGTGATTTCATCCGGTTATCAAAGTCTCAATGAAGGAGCACTGATCACCTTTTAATATCCAATAAATTTGTGTTATGTCAGAAGGTAAATTAAAAATTAAAGAATTTCTCCCTACGAGTTGGGCGATCAATAACAAGACAAGTATTTATGTCCTTGCTATACTGATATCCATTCTGGGGCTTATGAACTACTATTTCATCCCGAAAGAGCAGTTCCCGCAGGTGGTTATCCCTTATATTATCGTTAATACCCCCTATCCCGGTACTTCTCCGGAAGATATCGAGAATCTGGTCACCCGTCCGATCGAAAAACAGCTCAAATCGATCGCGGATGTTAAGAAGATGACCAGTAATTCGGTTCCCGATTACTCCTCTATCGTGGTGGAATTTGACCCGAATATATCGATTGAGTCGGCCAAGCAGCGGGTTCGGGATGCCGTGGACAAATCAAAAACTGACCTCCCGAGCAATCTCCCTGATCAGCCGCAGATCCTTGATGTCGACCTTTCCGAATTTCCGGTTATGTACATCAATATCTCCGGTAATTACAGTCTGGATAAGCTGAAAAAATACGCCGACATTGCTCAGGACAAGATTGAAGGTGTGAAAGAGATCACGCGCGTAGACATTGTCGGAGCACTGGAACGGGAAATTCAGATCAATGCCGACATCTTTAAAATGCAGGCGGCCAGGGTGACATTCAGCGATATCGAGCGGGCTGTAGCCAACGAAAACCTGACCATCTCCGGCGGGAACCTGAATATCAACGGAACAAAGAATACTGTCAGGCTCAAAGGGCAGTTTATGAAAGTTGAAACCCTAAAAGATATCGTTGTTCACTCGTCAAGCGGTGCCTACATAAAACTCAGTGACATTGCAGAGATCAAAGATGATTTCAAGGAACAGGAGAGCTTTGCACATCTTGACGGGAAGAATGTAATCACATTAAATGTGATCAAGAAAAGCGGGGCTAACCTCCTGGATGCATCCGATCACATTAAAGATATTGTTGATAATGAGCTTAAAGGAAAAGATTTTCCCTCCGATCTTACGTTGACAATTACCGGTGACCAAAGTCGTTTTACGCGTAACACTCTGGAAGAGCTGAACAATACCATCATCATCGGATTTATCCTGGTTACGATTGTACTGATGTTTTTCATGGGTTTTACCAACTCCTTCTTTGTCGGTTTATCCGTTCCCCTATCGATGGCTGTGGCCTATCTGGTTCTTCCGGGTATTGGTTTCACGATGAATATGATAGTGATGTTTGGTTTCATCTTTGCCCTCGGAATTGTGGTGGATGATGCCATAGTGGTGATTGAAAATACCCACCGGCTTCACCGAAAGAATCCTGATATAGAAATTGCCGCAAAGATGGCTGCAGGTGAGGTATTTATGCCCATTTTGTCCGGAACTTTAACCACTCTGGCTCCCTTCTTTCCGCTGGCATTCTGGCCAGGCATAGTCGGTCAGTTTATGCATTATCTACCTGTAACACTTATTATTACACTGTTTGCATCGCTTTTTGTTGCCTATATTTTCAATCCGGTGTTTGCAGTATCGTTTATGCAGCATGAATATGATGATGAAACTGACGGTAAGAGTGAATGGAAGAAAATCCGAAAATTTCTGATTGTTGTTTTTGGGATCTCCCTGCTTTTTTATGCCACAAAGATGTATGGGCTTGCCAATTTTCTGATGCTGGTAATCCTGCTTGTTGTTGCTTATCATTACGCAATCAGGTTCTGGATCAAAGGATTCCAGGAAAAATTATGGCCTTCACTAATGGATTTTTATGAAAAGAGCCTTCGTTATACCCTTCGCGGTAAACGAGCAATCTGGATGCTGGTTTCGATGATTTTGCTGTTCTTTTTTACCATATTCCTTACCGGTATTGTGAAACCAACGGTATTGTTTTTCCCGAACAGTGATCCGAATAATGTCTATGTTTATATCAAGATGCCCGGGGGGACCGATCAGCAGGTGACCGACAGTGTTACCCGGATGGCAGAGAAGGCAGTTTATAATATACTTGGAAAGAATAATCCGGATGTCGAATCGATCATCTCGAATGTTACAATAGGTGTTGAGGAAGAGGGATTCACCACTGCCGGAAAACCTTTCAACAAGGGGAAGATCTCGGTTAACTTTATCGAGAATAAGCTTAGGTCTACCGGGAAAACTACCACCCAATATATGGAGATGATGCGAAAGGAGATCAAAGATATTCCCGGAGCAGTGATTACTGTTGAAAAAAACAGAAATGGTCCTCCTACAGGTAAACCTATCAATATTGAGGTAACAAGCGAAAACCTTGAAAGCCTGGTTGCCGATGCCTATTCGTTCAGGGATTACCTCGCCTCCTTGCATATACCAGGAGTTGAGGAATTAAAAACGGACTTCGAGATGAATTCTCCTGAGATTATCATTGATATTGACCGCGACCGTGCAATGCGTGAAGGACTTACCACAGGGCAAATTGGTCTGGAGATCCGTACAGCACTTTTTGGGAAAGAGGTTTCCAAATTTAAGCAGGACGAGGATGAATATCCGATCACGCTCCGCTACCGGAAAGTAACCCGCGACAATATCAATTCATTGGTCAATCTGATGATTACTTACCGTGATATGAACAGCGGACAGCTCAGGAGCATCCCGTTGTCGACAGTAGCCAGAATAAATTATTCAACTTCGTATGCCGGAATCAAAAGGCTCAATCAAAAGCGGGTAATAACAGTCTATTCCAATGTAATTTCGGGATATTCTGCCAATGATATCGTGCCAAAAATTGAGAAATTAGCTGCTAAATTTAATAAGCATGAGGGGACCTCGTTTAAGCTGACCGGAGAAAAGGAGGATCAGAATGAAACTTCCGCCTTCCTGATGAAGGCCATGATTATTGCGCTGGGTATTATATTCTTCATCCTGATTACCCAATTCGGATCGGTGAGCAAGACTATCATCATTTTAAGTGAGGTTATATTCAGTATTATAGGAGTTCTGCTCGGAGTCATGATGTTCCATATGGATCTAGTGATTATGATGACCGGACTCGGAGTCGTAGCTTTGGGGGGAATCGTCGTCCGAAACGGAATATTGATTGTAGAGTTCTGTGACGTGATGAAAAAGAGGGGTATAAAAACCCGTGAAGCGATTGTTATGGCCGGGAAAACCCGTATAACCCCGGTAGTTCTGACCGCAGCGGCAACCATGCTCGGACTTATTCCATTGGCAGTCGGGATGAACATCAATTTTGTGACGTTATTTACCGAGTTAAACCCGCATATCTACTTTGGAGGTGACAATGTTGCCTTCTGGGGACCATTGGCATGGACGATTATCTTCGGTCTGAGTTTTGCAACTTTCCTTACCCTGATTTTTGTTCCGGCATTGTATTATCTCGACTATGTGATTAAGCTGAAAATGAAAAGAAGAAAGAATCTGAGAAGGATCAAATCGCTTGGTTAGTTTAATTTGCAAAAGAGATTAAAATTACACGAATCCATGAAATAATTTTAAGATCACTTATTTTAAAATGCTAAATTGCAAAGTTATAATCAACTTAGATTTTAATGTCTTTAAATAATTTCAAAAGATGAAAATTTTTTTAGCCCTTGTTGTGATCGCTATCGCTGCGTTGGTGATCCTATATGTTGGTATGCCGGTTTTTGCATTTGGTTTCCTTGGATTGCCTCTTGCATTGGCGGTTCTGACAGCAATCTGGATTGTGTTGAATATGAAGGTGGTCCCACAATATAACGCTGGTGTTCAAACCTTTCAACTGAAACCGAAGGAAAAAGCTCCGATCTATATTTTGGTTGCGATATTTCTCTATTGCACCGTTGTCCCAATGGTTACTTCATTGCCGATTCTGCACACTTCGGAATACCGTGATTTGATCGGCAAAGTTGAGATCGGGGAGAATTTATCGACCCATATGGCTCCGATATCCATGGAGCGGGTGCGTGTAGTGGATCAGTCTCTTGCCAATATTCTGGGAGATAAGGTCCTCGGAGCGCAGCCGGCCCTCGGAAGCCAGGTGCGGCTCGGCACATTCAACATTCAAAAGGTGAGAAACAATCTTTACTGGGTGGCACCTTTGCTCCATTCCGGATTTTTTATGTGGAATCAAAATGAAGAGGGGACCAATGGTTATGTGATGGTTAATGCCTCAAACGAACGGGATGTCAAACTGGTGCAGGAGGTCAACGGGAAGAAAGTGCGGATCAAATATCAGCCGGAGGCTTATTTTAATGACTTCCTGGAGCGCCATCTTTACCTGAGTGGATTTTATAAGGTCGGTCTGACCGATTACAGTTTTGAGATTGATGATGATGGTGTTCCTTACTGGGTTGTCACAAAATACAAGAAAACCATCGGATTTTCCGGGGAGAATGCCACCGGTGTCGTTCTGGTGAATACCGAAACCGGAAAATGTGACGAATACGGAATAGCAAATACCCCGGTTTGGGTCGATCGTATCCAGCCAGATAACTTTATCGAGAACCAGCTTAATGACTGGGGGAATTTTGTCAAGGGATACTTTAACTTCTCGAACGAGAGCAAATTGCAAATCACCCAGGGGGTGACTTTGGTCTACGGTGAAGACAATAATTCCTATTGGTATACCGGACTCACTTCGGTCGGAGCCGATGAAGCTACGGTGGGATTTGTGCTGGTTAATACGCGGAATAAAAAGGCGGTCTGGTACCGGCAGAGTGGTGCAACCGAGGCAGCAGCTCAAAAGTCTGCACGAGGGAAAGTGCAGGAAAAGAGGTTTTCCGCTTCCCAGCCGGTTCCATATAATATTAACAATATCCCCACTTATGTGATGACCTTAAAAGATGACGGTGGGTTGGTGAAGATGTTTGCCATGGTCGCCATTGAAGACTATACCATTGTCGGGGTGGGCAATACGCTGACCGAAACTTTGATGGCCTATAAAAATGCGTTTAACATGGCAGGGAATAAGATCAATCCTAAAAGCACTACCAAGAAACAGATCCTTAACTCAATAGTCCTTCGAATTAATTCAGATATTAAGAACGGGAATAGTTTTTACTATTTCACAGTTGACGGGAAGCCGAATATCTTTATCGGCTCGTCCCAGATTTCGAATGAGCTTCCGGTTACCCTGGCTGGGGATAGTATCGCAATCTCCTATGACGACGATACCCAGGGGTTGATCGATATTTCGAGTTTTAAAAACAGGAGTTTTGGGAAACGGTAATTAATAATCTTAAAAATGTGCCGTGGGCACATGATATGGGTAGAAGATCAAAAATAGCCTGGAATATTTCGTCCCGGACGGAATCTTTCATTTTCACTTTTTTCTACCCATTTTTATCCCTGACGGGATTGAAAATCTAATTTTAAACAGTCTCGAAGCAGGATAAGAATTATCGTTTACCTTCCCGTATTTATCAGCTCCTTAGTCGATAACAACCCGCATGCCGCATAGATATCCTGTCCCCGGGACGCACGGATTGTGGTGGTGATATCTTTGGCGATAAGCTGGTCCCTGAAACTGTTAATCGTCTCTTCATCGGGGCTTTCAAGAGGTGTTCCCGGGACGGGATGAAAACGGATCAGGTTAATGCGGCACCTGATTCCGGCCAGAAGTTTGGTTAATTCCCTAACATGATATGGTGTGTCATTCAATCCTTTAAAGAGAATATACTCAAATGAGACACGCCTCTGCCGGCCAAAATCCCAGCCCTTGATTTCATTAACTACCTCAGCAATCGGATAGGCAATCTGAACAGGCATCAGTTTGCGCCTTTCCTCGTCAAAGGGGGTATGCAGGCTGATAGCCAGGTGAGCTTCACTTTCGTTGAGGAACCGGATCATAGCCGGGATAATCCCGATCGATGAGACCGTAATGCGCCGCGGAGACATTGCAAATCCCCATTCGGAGGTCAGGATATCAAGACTTTTAAGCACGGCATCCAGATTATCAAACGGTTCACCCATCCCCATATAAACGATGTTTGAAACATCTCCGAACTCCTTGATGCTCTTGATCTGGTTTACAATTTCCCCG
Source organism: uncultured Bacteroidia bacterium (assembly GCA_903923905.1). Taxonomy (GTDB): domain Bacteria; phylum Bacteroidota; class Bacteroidia; order Bacteroidales; family Prolixibacteraceae; genus JAAFHB01. The sequence goes on along the minus strand of CAIXZH010000088.1, from coordinate 2,039 downwards.
GCAGTGAGCTGACCCTGAAAACCCTGTTTTCCCGTCATGCAGAAAAGACAACCCATTTTGCAGCCAACCTGGGTAGATACACAAACGGTCTTCCGCTCATCATCGGGAATCATTGCCGTTTCGATAAACTTATTGTGCGAAGTCGGAAAGAGGTACTTTTTGGTTCCGTCAAGGCTGACCTGCACTTTTGATGGTGCAGAGAGGCCAAATTCATAGTTTTCATTCAGCAGATCACGCGCCTTTTTGGAGAGGTTGCTCATCTCATCTATCGAACTGATCTCCTTTTTATAGAGCCAGTCAGCCAGCTGTTTGCCGGTGAATTTAGGTAGCCCAAGTGCCAGGCTGATCTCCTGCAGTTCGTTTAAATCTTTGCCAAAAAGCTGATCCTTCATCCCAATCAAATTTAAAATTGAAAATCACCCGTAGTTGATTGCTGACCAGTTAGAAATAGATTTCGGCAAAAATATGATCATACGGTATTCCTTTGGATATCAAAAGATCACGAACATCAACAACCATCAGTGATTTGCCGCAAAGGTAGTATTTATAATCTTTGGGAAAGTTATTTGTTTTTAAAAGATAGTCAGTTACCCTTCCAGCAAACACATGGTCAGCTGTTTCGCGTGAGCAGCAACGGATATAATTAGTTCCCAAGGCCCACCCCAGTTCCTCTTCAAAATAGAACTGGTTGAGGTAACTTACCCCGTGAATCAGTACTTTACGATCTGACATCCCAGACTGAAACATGCTGTAAAAAGGGGAGATTCCTGTGCCGGTTGCTATCCAGTATGCCGGGTTGTGATCCCCGTGGAAGCTTCCATAAGGTGCTGAAACCAGGAGTGAGTCGCCCGGAACAAATCTTGCCAATCGTGGTGTCAGATACCCCTCCTCCTTGATATTGAAAAGAACACTCATTTTGTCACCTGAATTTCCGCTGCAAACACTGTAAATCCGCGGTGGCTGTAAGCGGTCGATGGCTATTTTCACCACCTGTCCGGGGATGAAATGAAGCTGTGACCTCCAGGAGATCAGGAACACTCCGGGTGATAATTCGTTATTTTCTAGCACTTTTACTGTAAACAGGGGGATCTCGGTACGGGAATATTCTGCAGCTTTTGCCATGTCATTTAGTTATTTTAGGTTTAGGAATTTCAGAAGGCTTTCAAAAACAAAACAGGTGCGAGTTAGTTGAATTTTAATGCAAGATAAGTAAAACAAAATTATTTCGGAAGGGTTACGTTATCAATATTTCTTTTCAGAATTTGAAATAAAGACTAATTAGTCTGATAAAGAAATAAATGATTAATTTTGCAGTCCAAAATTTAGTGAGATGATGAGTTTGATGAGGCCCGACCTGCAAATGGACGAGAGCTTTTATAAAGTTGAAGAGATCAGAATGTTGACCGGGAATGCTTTTTCAGTGAGATTGCCGAAAGCACGGTTTGCCTTTAAAGCAGGTCAGCACATATCGCTGGGTATTGTCGGCGGAAATCAAAGCCGGGAGTATTCGATTTACAGTGGTGAAAATGACGAGCACCTTGAGGTTCTCGTAAAGGAGGTTGAAAATGGTTATTTTACCCCGCAGCTGAGAAAGTTAAAAGCAGGGAGGATGGTTGAGGTGCACGGTCCATTTGGGAAATTCGGGATGGAACCTGAGGCTGCAAAGACCGGAAAGTTTGTATTTATCGCAAGCGGTACAGGTATTGCACCTTTCCGGAGCATCGTTCGCACATATCCTGGAATTGATTATCAGCTTATCCATGGAGTGAGGTATGCCGAGGAGGCTTATGACAGCCAGGAATATGACAGCAACCGTTATGTGCTGTGCACCAGTCGTGAGAATAAAGCAGCCTATTATGGAAGGCTAACCGGCTATCTGAAAACATGTACCTTTGCCCCTGAAACACATTTTGATCTTTGCGGTAACAGCAATATGATTTTTGATGCGCTGGAGATCCTCCGCGAAAAGGGGTTCGATCGTGATCAGATCCATTGCGAGGTCTATTTTTAGCCAGCGGTTAGTTGCTAATAGCCAGCTG
>CAIXZH010000087.1 GCA_903923905.1 uncultured Bacteroidia bacterium | reverse complement strand
ATTCAACAAACCAGATGAGGCTCAGTCATTATACAAAGAACGTTGGCAAATAGAATCTGCATTTAAAGCACTGAAAACAAGCGGTTTTAATATTGAAGACACGCATTTGACAGATATCGACAGAATTAACAAGCTCTTTGCACTGGTACTAGTTGCTTTTGTCTGGGCATACAAGGTTGGAATATTCTTAAATTCTATTCGCCCAATCAAGATCAAAAAGCATGGGAGAAGAGCTCAAAGTTTATTCAAATATGGACTGACATATCTTTCAAATGTACTGTCTTTTAATGATATAGATAAATTTATTGAATGTTGTCAATTTTTGTCATGTACTTAGCTTTATCCATTTTAATATTATTGATAGATTAGTTATTTCTCTAAAATTGGCAATTACGTTCAACAGCTACCCTCTCGCAGGGAATTTTTAAAATTAATATCCTGAAAAGCAATATTTTAATTTTTATAATTTCCTTTTTTAGGAGCAACTAACCCGGCTGCGCATAATTGCTGCATGCCTTTGTGCTCTTTGCATTATAATTCAACGCTTAATTTCAGTTGGCCACCAAGTCCTTCACGAATGATTCTCATTAGTGTCGAAAGCCGAATATCACTGGCATTATTCTCGATACGAGAAATATAATTCTTAGTAGTCCCACATTTTTGAGCAAGTTCTTCTTGTGTCAGATTTTGTTGTTTCCTGGCCTCCTGAATAAGTATGCCAATTTTGAAGTTTTCAAACCCTTCTTCGTACTTAGTTCTTGAAGAGGTTCCAATTTCTCCATATTTTTTGTCCAAATGATCGTCCCATGAGACAAGATTATTTTCGTGATTTGTCTTCATAATATTTTTGTTTTAAACGTTTTGATAACCCAGTCGATCTTATCCTGGACTTCAGACCTTTGCGCATAATAAAAGTCCCAAAATTCAGTTCCATAAACGTAAGTTGTCCGCATAATCTTTTGATTACGATCTAAAGTTACCTATTTGGGCAACAAAAAACAAATATTTAGTGTAGATTGTCAATTGGTAGGGTTTTCCAGCATGAGGTATAACTCATATTTTACCCGCCACAAATCTTCCCTGTTGTTTAAATCGTTGGTTGGCTATACGACACGAAATTGCACAATATTTTTCTTAAAACCACATAATATTTTATAGCTATATCCAAATAATCAAGTACATTTTTGAAAAAGACGTTGTCCGGGCTTTAGAAAGGGGGATAGATCTTGATATGTTGGAAGAACTGGTAAATGAGTTTAAATAAACCGGTACCCATACTGATTTATTCAAATAAGGCGAATGCTGAACCTTTATTTGTCTCTACAAATAGATCATCTTTCGGGTCATCCCCCCATCCACGGTGATGTTGGTGCCATTGATAAAATCATTTCCCTCACTGGTCAGGTAGAGGCAGGCACTTACGATATCCTGGGGCATCCCCACTCGTCCCGAAAGATGCTGGTTATGGTCAGCTTCATTCAATTGGGTGTAATCACCGGTCTCAATCCAACCCGGACTGACGCAGTTCACCTGGATATGATCTGGGGAGAAAGAAGTAGCCAAAGCATGGGTCAGCGATACAATGCCACCCTTCGAAGCGGCATACGCTTCCGAGTCGGGCTCAGACATGTAGGCTCTGGTTGATGCAATATTGACAATTGAGCCACCACCATGGATCCTCATGATCTTAGCGGCTTCCCGTGAACAGAGAAAAACACTTCGCAGATTGGTATTGATGATCTCATCCCACTCCTCAACCGTGATTTTATAGGGGGACTTCCATTTGGAAATTCCGGCATTGTTAATCAGAATGTCTATTTTGCCGTAAAGTTCAACACTTGTCTTAATTAATGCTTCAATCTCGTCCGGCCGGCTAACATCGGTTTGTATAAATGTCGCGATGCCTCCTGCTGAGGTTATTGACTTTTCAGTTTCCAATCCCCAAAGGGCAACCTTCTCTGCCAATACAACTTTAGCTCCCTTTGAAGCGTAAGTTTCGGCGATACTTCCTCCCAGACCTCTGCCCGCTCCGGTCACAACTACAACCTTTCCCTTGTAACTCATCTTCCTGTTCCTTTTTAGTAAATATAAAAAGATTCCGGGACATTTGTCCGAATATCCTGCAATTAATATATCCTGTGCAGCGCCCTTAATTTTACAGTTTAAAATCAACAACTCAATGATTTTGCCATTAAAAAACCGGAATTCACACTCAATTAGTGTAAAAAGTGCCAATTTTTTATCAGAAAACGAAAATTTATTCAATGTATTGGCGAAGATTAAGACCTATATTTGTAATTCAAACTAAATCAAAATTGCTACAGTCATTAACACAACATCCGGCGGCTTTTTTAAATATTATATCCAAGGCGGAGCAGGCAGTTGAAACAGCACGACCAAAGAGTTATGCGTTAAACCACGATGACGGAACAATTCCATTCCTAAAATTACCAATCAGTGAAACTGACAAATTATGAGCGAAAAAATTACCGTACTGTATGTCGATGACGAAATGATAAACCTCATGCTTTTTAAACGTCTTTTTAAAGACCATTTTTATATATTGACCGCCGAATCGGGCAATAAAGGGCTGGAAGTCCTTGCTTCAGAAAAAGAGATCAAAGCGGTGGTGAGCGATATGAAGATGCCGGACATGAGTGGGCTCGAATTTGCCGTAAAAGCAAAAAATCAATTCCCCGATGTTGTTTTTTTCATTCTCACCGGATTTGATTGTACCCCTGAAATGATTGAAGCATTGAACAGTAAACTAATCTCAGAATATTTTGGCAAGCCATTGAATTCAGCGAAAATTATCGGTTCGATTCAGGAAGCTTTAAACCGCAACGAGCCGTAAGCTCTGTTTCATTATCCCCCCAAAATAATTTCCTCCCAAAAGCGTGAAAATATCCTAAAATAAATGTATATTTAGTCGTTATTCAATCTCATTGCCTCCACTTAAAGGTGAGCATCTTTATTTCCCCTTTAAGATAAATCACCGGATTGCCATTCTTATCGTTAAATCTTTTCTAACAGGAGGGAAAAACTATAATGAAAAATAACTTTCTGGGTATTGATATTGGTTCAGTAGCCGTGGGGATGGCCGTTATTGATGAACAAAACCGGATTGTTCATTTCTCCTATACCTTTCATAAGGGCCGGATCATTGAAATTCTGATAAAGTCACTCCGGGGAATTGAAATAAACCAACTGAAAGCGATTGGTTATACCACCTCCTGCCCGTCAATTCTCACTCGGGGAGCGCCGGTCGATACAAGGATTGCCTATATCACTGCAGCCAAACACTTTCACCCGGAGGTTCAGTCCCTGTTAATCATTGGCGCGGAAAAATTCGGACTGGCCACCTTTGAGAAAAATGGGGAATACCGGAATTACAAATCAAATACTTCATGTGCAGCAGGGACCGGGAATTTTCTCGACCAGCAAGCCGAGCGTTTAAATTTGCCAGATATACAGGAGTTTAGCAGGATTGCCTGGGAAAACAAGGGTGGATTCCCTAAAATCGCGTCAAGGTGTGCCGTGTTTGCCAAAACCGACCTGATCCATGCCCAGCAGGAGGGCTACTCGCTCGGTGAAATCTGTGATGGATTATCCTATGGTCTGGCAAAGAATATCGCCGATACGGTTTTCCAGAACAATACCTTTTCAAATGTTGTGGCCGCCGGAGGTGTTGCTCTTAATAAAGCCGTAATTGGCCATATCTGTAAATTAATTGAACAGCCAATCATTGTCGACGGGTTTGCCAATGTCTATGGTGCAATTGGCGCCGCTATGATTTGTAAAGATGAGGAGGTATTAGCTGATTGTCATCTGAATAGCATTGAAGATCTGATAATTACGGAAAAGAAGGAAAAGCAGTACTATTATCCGCCGCTTCGTCTGACCTTATCGGATTATCCTGACTTTGGATCGCATGAAAAATACACCTTCCGGTCGCTCTGTTTTCCATTCATGAAGGAGGTTGAAGTTGATGTCTACTTAATTCCGGCAAACAAAAGCCCGATTCCGGTCATTCTAGGTATTGATATCGGTTCGACCAGCACCAAGGCTGTTATTATCGATCAAAACAAGGATGTTGTCGCCGGCTTTTACACCTATACCTCGGGGCAGCCATTGCAGGCAGCACAGGTAATCTTCGAAGCGATCCACGAATTTGCCCAAAAAAGGGGAGTCAGATTTTCCGTCAAAGGTGCTGGTACCACCGGATCAGGCAGGAAATTTATCGGCAAAATTATTGGAGCGGACATCATCCTTGATGAAATAACAGCCCATGCCAGGGCTGCTTACGAATTGAATCCTGAAACCGATACAATCATTGAGATCGGAGGACAGGACTCCAAATTCACAGTCATGCGAAATGGTATGGTTACCTTCTCGGTGATGAACAATGTTTGTGCAGCCGGTACCGGGAGTTTTATTGAAGAACAGGCCAAAAGACTGGGGTGTCCGTTAAATGAGTATTCTGCCCGGGTTGAGAATGTATTTGCTCCGCTGGCAAGTGACCGATGCACAGTATTCATGGAACGGGATCTTAACCATTACCTGATGGCAGGTTACTCTGCCGACGAGATTCTGGCGACCGTTTTACACTCAACCCGCGAGAACTATTTCACAAAAGTGGCAGTGCCCGGCTATATCGGCAACACGATATTTTTCCAGGGGGCTACAGCCAAAAACAAGGCTCTGGTTGCTGCGTTTGAGCAAAAGCTGAAAAAGCCCATCATGGTCTCGAAGTATTGTCACCTAACAGGCGCACTGGGAGTTGCCATTGAAATTCATGACAGGCAGTGCCCATCCACAACGTTCAGAGGTATTGAGTTGTATGAGAAGTCGATCCCTGTGAGATCAGAAGTTTGTGAATTATGTACCAATCATTGCAAACTAAAAGTCGCTGAAATCGATAATCAGACAGAGGCTTATGGTTTCTTATGCGGGAGGGATTATGAGGTGAATAAATATGTAAAGAACAAATCGCTCCATTTTCAGCTGATCCGAAAACGGGATGAGTTGTTCCGGTTCAGGCCGGAAGCAAAAAAATCGACCCTTACAATTGGGATTCCTGCCGGCCTTTATCTGTATGAGGAGATCCTGTTCTGGCGGAAGTTCTTCGATTTGCTTGACATCAGGACGGTTACCAGCGAAAATTATCCGAATGCCATAAAAGACGGGAAAAACCTGAGTAGTGCTGAGTTTTGCTCTCCTATGGCAGCGATGCATGGTCATGTAGATTATCTCCGGGATAAGGTCGATTATATTTTCCTGCCAGCCTACCTTGAGGAATCGCGCGAAACCAAGCAGAACAAACAGTATTGCTATTATACCCAGTTTGTTTCATCCGTCATTTCAATTCAGAAAAACTATAAATCGGGTAAAAAACTGCTTACTCCGTATCTCAATTATTCCTATGGCGAACTTTCAGTCAGGCTCGAATTGTACAGGATGCTAAAATCAATTGGATTAACCGATATTGGATTTATTAATCTGAGCATGGCTTACGAAAAAGCGAAAGAACAGGTGCGTCTGGCTAAGGAAAATTGGAAGGCATTATATCTTAATGAGTTAAAGAATGTGGATGATATTTACATTATGCTATTGGGTCGTCCTTATACCGTTCTCTCACCGGCTATGAACAATTCGATCCCCGATATCATCGAGAAGTTGGGGATAAAAACCTTTTACATGGATATGCTGCCAAATAATCCGACTGAAACATCCAAAGCCGATGAACTGATCAAAGAAATCCAATGGAAGTTCGCTTCAAGGATACTTCACGCCGCTGAGGTTGTTTCAAATACCGAGAATTGCTACCCGGTGCTGATTACTTCTTTTAAATGTTCCCCGGATGCTTTTGTTATCGAATATTTCAAGGAGATACTCGATGCGAAGCAAAAACCATATCTGATCCTGCAACTCGATGAACACGATTCTACGGTTGGATACGAAACGCGTATTGAAGCTGCTATCAGGGCATTCCGGAATCATCGGGAGAGGCAAAATTTGGAAGTTATAAATGTTGCTCAAGAAATGGAAACCGTAAAAATGACTGAATTGTCTGCTGAAAACACGGCTAGAAAACAGGCGTGGCAAAACAATATCAAAACCTTGATTGATGAATCTTCCCGGATACTTAGAAGCCACTCCATCGACTTCAAACTTTTCAGCAACCTTATTCAACAAATTGAAGGTCTCGAAAATCAGTTACCGCCAGCTATTTTCAGCGGCGTCAAACATTTAAAAGGTAAAACGCTCCTCTTGCCAATGTGGGATCCCTTTGTAGGGCCAATATTGGAGGCAGTTCTGCAAAACAGCGGGATTGATGTTCGCCTGACCTCTAATTCGGATGAATCGATACGGCGAAGCCTAAGTTTTAACACTGGCCAGTGTCTTCCCCTGAATATTATTGTCCAGAATGCCATCGACTATATTGAAATAAACGGGTTGAAACCATCCGAAACCGTTCTCTGGATTATGAAATCCGATCTTTCCTGTAATCTTAGTATGTTCCCCATGTTTATGAAAAAATTGTTGGATAACTATGGGAAAGGGATGGAGCAGGTCTCGGTGTATCTGGGTGATGTGATCTTTTACGATTTTTCCCTGCCAACAGCCATCAACGCTTACCTGGCTTATATGTTTGGTGGTTATATCCGCAAAATCGGATGCCGGATCCGACCTTACGAAAAACAGGAAGGAGTAACTAATATAATGATTCAGAGGGCTTTAGATTCTTTGGTTAAAGCTTTCCGGAATGGTGATCCTAAGGATTTGGCACTTGATAAAATCATCCGAGATTTTGAATCCATTGAAACGGAATGGAAGGAAAAGCCCAAGGTGGCCATCTTTGGCGATATCTATGTCAGGGATAACGACCTGATGAACCAGGAGCTTGTAAAAAATATTGAAACATACGGGGGAGAAGTGATCACAACCCCATACAGTGAATTCCTCAAAATTGTTGTGAATGCCACAACTGATCGTTTTTTCAAAACAGGCCACTATTCCGAATATGTAAAGCTCAAATTTCTGAAGTCTCTTATCCCGTTAGTGGAAGACAAATACAAAAAATATTTTTTTAAGTATAACGGTGAAGTTCCCGTTCCAACCTCCGGTGAAACCGATATCTGGCTGAACAGGTTTGGGTTGAAGATCCTGCAACGGGGGGAATCGTTTGAAAACATCCTGAAAATTCATGCACTGATTATGAACCATCCGGATCTTGATCTGTTTATTCAAACTAATCCATCCTATTGTTGTCCTTCGCTGGTGACCGAGGCGATGACCTCAAAAATAGAGGAGATAACCGGAGTCCCGGTGGTAACGATAGAATATGATGGCACCTCCGGATCCAAAAATGAAGATATCATCCCTTATTTAAAGTACAGGAAGAAGAAGTAGAGTAGAAACAAATTGGCTCTTTAGTGAAACATAAATTATTGATGTCCAAAGACTGGGTACACCCGATGGTTGAAAACAGCCAGAATGATAAGGTAATACAGCCTTTGATATTTATCATAAACTACTTTTTTTATACCAGATCAGGAGCGATCCGGGTTTGTTTTTCTGGGTGAGCTCATAACCGCTGATTAGCCTTTCTCCTAAAACGACAGTTTTTGTTTGTGTATCTTCATCCGTGAGTTCATAGCTGAGTTTAGGATCTATTCCCCGAAGTTTTACTATGACCGATTCATAGGCGCAGGTTTTCCGCCGGAAAGCCATGATTATTCCGTCCCCATTTTCGGTTCTGTTTTGCTGGTAAGCTAACCAGACATTGTCTGAGGTCATCTGATCCTTGGAAGTCAGCGGATAATAATCGCCGTAATAATAGGGACGCAGTATTTTAAATTCACTGAAATACTTTTGAAGCTCAGACTGTGAATGCTCGCGGCTGTTGATATCCCAGTTGATCACCATGGAGGCGCTCATGTCTGACCTGAAATGATAAGGTGAAATGGTGAAGTTTCCCGTCCCGTGGAGCGGAAGGTAGAAGTTCAGCCCGTAGGTGTGGCATTGTGCGCCATCCGGTTCACCATATTGATAATCAGTTCGCCACAACGGGGAACTCCGGGATATGGTCTCAAGGTCAATCCTCCGGCCACCGCTCGCACAATTGTCAATCAGAAGATTGGGGAAACGTTCCAACAGTGTATCCCAGAATGCATATAACCCTTCAATATGCCGGATCTCAGAGATTCCGGAACGATCCGGCTTGTCATTAGCCTCCCAATACGGCATCGGATCAAAATTAAAATCCTGTCGATAGCAGTCGATCCCCTCCTTTTTTAGAAAGTCAGAGATATAATCAGTGAGCCAGATCCGCGCCATTTCATTGCCAAGATTGAATAAAAAGTTGCTGTTCCCCGGAAGTTTAATTAGCCATTCGGGATCCTGACTGGCAAACAGTGTTCCCCTGGTGACCCGCTCCGGTTCGAACCACAATAGAAATTTTGCCCCTACCTGATGTGCCGCATCAGTAACTGGTTTGAATCCGTTTGGAAAATTCTCAGTATTGGGAGACCAGTTTCCGACGTTGGGCCAGCTCCCGTTGCAGGCATACCACCCCGCATCAAGCCAGAATACATCGGGAACAATTCCGAACTGTTTGTGGCGGTTGATCATGGCTTTGGAAAAGGATTCGGTTGAACAGGTATGCTCATTGCAGGGTGGCGGTCCTTCACGCGCCAGAAAAGTTGAAAACGGCAGCTCTGTATGCATTCCGTTAATTTGACGGGTGTGATGGACCAGGACAAATTGCCGGAACTGGTTGTGCCCTGTCATCCGGTCCTCCCCTTTCCAGAAAAGGAGGCAGATTTTAGGAGTCCGGATCTCCTCTTTCGGAAAAAGAGTCAGCTTTAGCTTCTCCATTCCTGATTTAAGCTCAACCGATTTTTGATCCGTTTGAGCCAGATTGGCATACCATTTCCCGGTCCAGCCGACTGCAATCATAACACCCTGATGATTGGGCATCTCCAGATTGAAAAACGGGAATGCCGTATTGTCGGATGAACGGCCGCCTACCGGGGTCATATAAACCGGTTTTCCAATTTCCAGTTTTTCATCGACAGGCTGGAAATCGGACCGTTCGGCATTGCTTCCTTTGGCATGGTGAAGGATGAAATTCCCCTTATAGTCAGATCCAAAAGAATAGTCAATAACATTGGCTTTCTCAATAATTGGGGTATTCTTTTCCGAAGTATTTGAGAATTTCAGGACCCATTCGACAGCCGGAAAATCGATGAAAGAAGTAACAAGGCACTTTACTACCAAGCCAGACTGCTGATCTGTATAGATATAAAGTGATTCTTCTGAACCGTTATCCCTAGGCTTTAGCTTTTCTGCCCGGAATCCCCATTTTCTAATAAAACTGTCTGAATTCTTTCCTCCGTATACAAACGAAAATGGGGGGAGTTTACCTTTTGCAAAGTGCCCGGAGATCCACTTTTTAATATCAGCTCTGCCTGACTCCATACCTGGCATGGTACGGCTTACAGCTGTCATGCCGCTCTGAATCAGACAGATTATCAAAACTATGACAATTATTTTATTCATGATTAATTGTTTAAATTTAATTTCACAAATCAACAAAGCCACCAAATAAAAATTGTCATAGCGGCATCCTTACAAACTGTTTGTTTGGTTGTTTTTATATTCTTTCAGGAATCCGCCAGGCGGAGGTAGAAGGCAAATATTTTGAATGATATTTCGTCCCGGGTGGGCGTTGTCATAAAGCTAAGCGTTTTAGAAAGGTAGTTTCTTTGTGAACCTTTGTGCTTTTATGGCTTAGTGGCTTTTTTTTCTTGCCACTAAGTCACGAAGAGACCAAGAAACACCAAGAAATTTGCTAACTTAATGATATGCCTGGATAGGACGAAACCATAAATCTCAACCACTTTTCTACCCATTCACTAGCTGGGGGATTCTTGATGGGATAACAAAATCAATATGAATAAGACTCACCATCATTCCATTTTTATCAATGCATCTCGGTTTCACAAACCCCGATACCGCCCCTGAAATAGTTAAACTGGACGTTTGGATGGTCTGCGAGTAGTGACATCGGGACGGCACTGTCCATGATATTCTTGCAGATCATCAGTGCAGTCAGTCGCTGTCCAAAGGCATTGTCGTGAGCACCGGCCTGCCAGATTGAAACCTTTTCAGCCTTCCAGGTTTGCTGAGGACCAACCGTCAATGCCTGCCTTGGAATGCCGGTTACAACACCTCCGGCACTCGTCCGGGCATTCTGCATGCAGGTGATCGGGTGAAGATCAACCACGCGTGTGGTCAGTTTCCGGAACTCTTCGGGAGTCGGGGGAGCATCCTTGTAGAGCCCTTCCCGTTTAAACGGATCATTAAAGGCCCAGTGTTTGGTATCTCCCTGGCCTCCCTGCATTACCGCGCACCGTACACCACTTTCCCAGCTCTGGATATACATGCTGGTTTCGGCTTTTGGGAAATGCATATTCGCTTCAGGCATCCTTAACTCCGGATGAATCCGATTGAAGCACAGGTCTTTATCTGCCTTCTCGAAGGATATTGGATTGCTGGCATCCAGTTCCTTACCGTCAACATACCACTCATCCATCCCCCAGAAATGGGCATTCGCTAAATTCAGCTGCAATTCGTTGACCATGCGGGCAACAAGCGGCAATTGTTCGGTGGGGCCAATCGGGCCACAAATTCCGACAGGGTTACTCGCTGTTGCCTGTTTCCACGCTGTGATATATTCCAATGCCTCAGCAAGATAGAAATCTTCCAGGGTATCGTAGAAAACCACTTTAAAGCCTGGCCGCGAAAGTTGAAAAAGATCTTCCGGCGTGAGTTTTGCGGCATCCATTAGTAAATCGTCCTCCAGGGTTGTGAAATCCCACCACTCAGGAGCTAACATGCTTAATTTTCTGGCCATAAGAATTTAAATTTTAATGTTGTAAATTATAGTAATTTATT
>CAIXZH010000086.1 GCA_903923905.1 uncultured Bacteroidia bacterium | reverse complement strand
TTGAGACGCACTGCAGTGCGTCTCAACAACCATTTTTTATTTACACCAATCCCTGTTCGATCATGGCATTGGCTACCTTTTGGAATCCACTAATATTGGCCCCTTTGACATAATTCACAAAACCATCAGGTTCAGTTCCGTGCTTAACACAGGCGGCATGTATGCTTTGCATGATTGCGTGCAACCTGGCATCCACCTCCTCGCGGGTCCATTTCAGCCGCATGGAATTCTGAGTCATCTCCAGACCAGAGGTGGCAACACCTCCTGCGTTTGCAGCTTTCCCGGGTCCAAAAAGAATTTTGGAACGAATAAAAACTTCTACTGCCTCCAGGGTCGAGGGCATGTTGGCTCCTTCAGCGACACAAATACAGCCATTTTCCACAAGGGTTTTTGCTTCATCCCCATCGATCTCATTCTGTGTCGCACAGGGCAGGGCAATATCACATTTTACACCCCATGGCCTTTTGTTTTCAAAATAGCTGGCCTCCGGATACTCATTGACATATTCCCTGATTCGCCCCCGATAAACATTCTTCAGTTCCATCACATAAGCCAGCTTATCCGGAGATATTCCGGTTGTATCATAGATGTATCCATTTGAATCTGAAAGCGTAACTACTTTTCCTCCCAATTGGGTCACCTTTTCGACAGCATATTGGGATACATTCCCTGAACCTGAAATTACAACCGTTTTACCTTTAATGAGTTCCCCCTTTGTTTTCAACATCTCCTGGGCAAAATAGGTAGTCCCGTAACCAGTGGCTTCAGGACGTAATGGGCTGCCACCCCAGTCGCTCCCCTTACCGGTAAGGGTTCCAGTAAACTCGTTGCGAAGCCTCTTGTACTGACCAAAAAGGAAACCTATTTCACGACCACCGACGCCGATATCTCCTGCAGGGACATCTGTATCCGGTCCGATATGGCGCTGAAGTTCAGTCATAAAAGATTGACAAAAATGCATTACCTCATTATCCGATTTTCCTTTCGGATCAAAATCTGAACCACCTTTACCTCCTCCCATGGGAAGTGTGGTCAAACTGTTTTTAAGAACCTGCTCAAAAGCCAGAAATTTAAGAATACTCAGATTTACAGACGGATGGAAACGCAAACCTCCCTTGTAAGGTCCAATTGCGCTGTTCATCTGAACGCGATAACCCTTGTTTATTTCAACCTCCCCCTGATCATTAATCCAGGGAACTCTGAACAGAATGACCCGTTCGGGTTCTGTCATCCGTTCCAGAATCTTTAACCGGGTATATACCGGATTCTTCAGCAGAAAAGGAGTCAGACTCTCAACAACTTCGCGAACTGCCTGATGAAATTCCTCTTCATGCGGATTTTTAGCCATCAGATTTGCCAAAAAATTCTCAATGTACCGTTCTACCTCTTTACTCATAACTTGATTAATTTTAAAGGTTAAATGTTTTTACGATTTTATTCCAAATAATCCAATTCAAGTATTCGTATTAAACTATTACTAATACTATTTTTGTCTGAAAGGTTTTTAAGAACAATTACAAAATGGCGGGACCAATTCGGGACCAATGAACATACTGTTTATTAAAGATACTCATAAAATTCGGGAAATAAATAAAAATTTTTACATAATAAACAAATTGAATATCTGTATGTTATACAAATAAATCAATATGAAGATCCTACTTACCGGGGCTACCGGATATATTGCCCAGCGACTGCTGCCCGTTTTACTCGAAAATGGTCACCAGGTAGTCTGTTGTGTGCGTGATACCTCCCGATTTAATCATGAGCGTTACCATTCAACAGATCTAACGGTAATTGAAGTTAATTTCCTGGACGAAGAAACGCTTGACCGGATACCGGCAGATATTGACGCTGCCTATTATCTGATTCATTCCATGTCAACAAGTGTGGGTGATTTTGCAAAACTGGAAGATGTCTCAGCTCATAATTTCCGGTCACGAATCGAACAGACCAGCGCAGTTCAGGTGATTTATCTCAGCGGAATAACCAACACCCAGCATCTTTCGAAACACCTGAATTCTCGCAAGAATGTCGAAGAAATTTTACGGTCAGACAAATATGGGCTCACCACCCTAAAAGCCGGGATTATCATTGGGTCAGGAAGTGCCTCTTTTGAAATCATCCGTGATCTGGTTGAGAAGCTACCACTAATCATAGCCCCGCGCTGGCTGAATACCCATTCACAGCCCATTGCAATCCGAAATGTGCTTCAATATCTGTTGGGGGTATTGAATAATAAGCCGACCTTCAACCACAGTTATGACATAGGTGGCACCAAGGTGCTTACTTACAAGGAGATGTTACTCAGGTTCGCCAAAGTCAGGGGGTTAAAACGGATAATCCGGGTGGTTCCGGTAATGACTCCCCGTTTGTCATCCTACTGGCTTTATTTTGTCACCTCAACCTCCTATTCCCTGGCAAGTCATCTGGTGAACAGCATGAAGGTGGAGGTAATCTGTAAAGAGAATAACCTCAACGAGTTAATCGGTGGCATTGAACTCATTGGGTATAATAAGGCTATTCAGCTTGCGTTTGGCAAGATTGAGCAAAACCAGGTGGTCTCAAGCTGGAAGGATGCCCTTACCAGTTCTGTTCTCATGAACGGAATCTCACCGCATATTCAGGTTCCAAAATTTGGATGCTTCATAGACAAAAGGAGGATTAAAATCACCCGGGAGCCCGAAAAGGTTTTGCAAAAGATTTGGTCAATAGGTGGAACACGAGGATGGTATCATGCCAACTGGTTATGGGAAATCAGAGGTGCCTTGGACAGGCTGACAGGAGGTGTCGGATTGCGGCGGGGACGAAAAAACCCCACTGAAATTTCAGCCGGCGAATCACTCGATTTCTGGCGTGTCCTAATGGCCAATAAATCGGAAAAAAGGTTGCTTCTTTACGCCGAAATGAGGCTGCCGGGAGAAGCATGGCTCGAGTTTAAAATAATCAATGATAATGAACTGGTTCAAACCGCCACATTCAGACCTTTGGGCATTTGGGGAAGGACCTACTGGTATTCCGTTCTCCCGTTCCATGGCTATATCTTCAAAGGGATGATCAAGGCAATTGCAACTAAAGAATAATCATGATTTAATTAACTTTACACCAAACGAATATGAGAACTTCAAAAACTGTCATCACACTTCTGATCTGCCTTCTTTTACCCCTTATTGTTGGGGGGATATCGGGTTTTGCCACGGCTACCGGAATACAGAGTTGGTATGTTACCTTGCATAAACCCTCCTTCAATCCGCCAAACTATCTTTTTGGACCGGTCTGGAGTTTCCTGTATATCCTGATGGGCGTCTCTTTGTATATTGTCTGGATCAACGGGAAAGGGAAGAATCGTATTGATGCGTTGAGAATTTTTACGATACAGCTGACACTTAATTTCTTGTGGAGCTTCCTGTTTTTTAAATTTAACCTGATAGGTGTTGCCATGCTCGACATCCTGCTGATCTGGATCACTATCCTATTAATGATCATGTTCTTCAGCCGCGTCAGTAAAATTGCTGCATATCTTCAGATCCCCTACCTCCTGTGGGTGACTTTTGCCTCAACTCTCAACGGAGCTATCTGGCTACTCAACTAATCATCCGGAATAAACTGGAAGAGATTTTCTCATACAGAAAGGAGAAACTGGAGCAGATTTTTGGAAAATCCCTATCCTGAAATATCTGTAAAATAATCCGGTAAGATCTCCATTTTTCCCAATATTTTGTTCAATTTCGTGGTTTACCAAATAATAATAATAATGCTGCATGTTCCTTGAGCAGGCCAACGAAGGAAATAATGATTCAGGCAGATGGGTTGCCATGATTATCGTCTTACTGATAGTTACCCTGCTATTTGGAGCGATGCCCCTTCAACTCCTGATCTCCGTCAGGATGTCAGAGAATCCGGCACTTCAGCCTAATCCTGAAAATCATCTTGACCTCGCGGCTTATGACATCGGGCCAATTACTGGTTTCATCCTGGTCATGATTCCATTTGTTTTGGGGCTGGTTACGATGTTGCTGATGATTAGACCGATCCATGAAAGGCCGATGCTTTCTGTAATCACCGCTTTTCCCCGCTTTCGTTGGAAAAAATTCTTTTGGGGAGCAAAAGTATGGCTAATTTTGATCGCAGCTTTTTCGCTGATAGCCACAATTACCGGATTCCAAAAGATTGAACTACGGTTTAATCCGGACACCTTAATTAAGCTTTTAGGGTTTTCGATATTGCTTATTCCCCTGCAGGCGGGATTTGAAGAAGTGCTTTTCAGGGGGTATTTAATGCAGGGGTTTTCCAGATTATTTAAATACAAATGGTTAACTTTGCTGTTGACTTCCTTAATATTTGGAGGACTCCATTATTTCAATCCGGAAGTAAAGGAATCAGGTGCATTGATCATTCTTCCGCAATACATCCTGGTTGGAATAGTTTTTGGGGTTTGTACGATAATGGATGACGGTATTGAAATGGCCTGGGGAATGCATACCATAAACAATATTTTTCTGGTGGTCTTTATTACGCAGGATTCAAGCGCCTTACAAACGCCATCCCTGTTCCGGATTTCAGAATTCAATCCGATGTTCGATCTGATAGCACTTTTAGGAGCGTCAACGCTTTTCATCCTGATTGCTCACCGCAGACTAAAATGGCCAAAATGGACTACAATTTTAGCACGAGTTGATTATCCGGCATCCGGGGAAGAGATTAAAATTGATTATCAGAATGATGAATATGAAGAGGACGATTAATAATAGAAATTTAACCTTTATAAACTATGGAATTATTTTCAACTAAAGAAGTCTCTAAAACCTATGCCAGTCAGCAGGCCCTGACGAAAGTTTCGATTTCGGTAGAGGAGGGAACTATTTTCGGCTTACTGGGACCCAATGGTGCCGGCAAAACAACCCTGATCCGGATTATCAACCAGATAACAGCGCCGGACAGTGGTTCAGTCTGGTTCGATGGCCGTCTCTTAAAAACCAGTGACATCAGTCAGATTGGTTACCTTCCCGAAGAGCGTGGACTTTATAAAAAGATGAAAGTTGGTGAACAAGCACTATATCTTGGTCAGTTAAAAGGGCTTTCACGTAGGGACGCTATGAAGGAACTTAAAATCTGGTTTGAGAAATTCGAAATCACTGCCTGGTGGGATAAGAAAGTCATGGAACTGTCGAAGGGAATGCAGCAGAAAGTTCAGTTTATCTGCACCGTCCTGCACAAACCAAGATTGCTCATTTTTGATGAGCCGTTTAGCGGGTTTGACCCCATAAACGCCGATATCGTAACCCGTGAGATCCTACAGATGAAAAAGGATGGTGCCACAATCATCTTCTCAACCCACAATATGGAATCGGTTGAACAACTTTGCGATCATATTGCATTGATTGATAAGTCCAAAAAAATTCTCGACGGGCCAACCAAGCAAATCAGGGAAAAATACAAATCAAACATTTACGACATCTCCTATCGTGGCGAGTTCGATAGCGATAACAACAATATTTCACTCAAGTACAATATCCTCAGTCATCAGCAAAACGGAAACGGGAATAAACTTAGTATCCAGTACCCTGACGGGAGCACATCGAGCGAACTCATCAGGGATCTCGTTAATCACGTAGAGATCATATCGTTCAACGAAGTGATTCCAAGCATGAATGAGGTATTCATTAAAGTCGTCAAACAAAACTCCTAAAAAAATCACCCATGCATAAGATATTATTGATCATTCAACGGGAATATACAACCCGCGTTCAGAAAAAATCGTTTATTATTCTCACTTTACTGATGCCAGTCCTTATGGCGGCAATGATGTTTCTTCCCGGTTATTTCATGTCGATGGATGATGAGCAGATCCGCACAGTTGCAGTGTATGATGGTTCTTCCGTTTTTCTGGGAAGACTTGAAAACTCAGAATTCACAAAGTACAAGTTTATCCCAAAGGAAGAGTATCAGATTGCAAAACAGGATATTAAGAATTCTTCATACTATGCCTTGTTGGTTATTGAACCCACTTTTCTGATCACCAAAACAGTTCAGGTAATTTCTGGCAGCAATATCCCATGGGATTTGAAATCACAGATCCAGGATAAAATTCAGGGGGTTATCGAAAAGGATAAAATGGCCGAAGTGGTCCGACAGACGGCCATCCCCGACCTGGAGCAAAAGATAGCCGCTACAAAAACCCACATTAACATTGATACGATTAAGGTAGGTATAGGCGGAGAGGCCAAAAAGAGCTCTACAGAGATCGGAATGGTGCTCGGCTATATCTTCGGATTCATGATTTACCTCTTCATCTTTATCTATGGCACTATGGTGATGCAGGGGGTTATGGAGGAGAAGCAAAGCCGCATTGTGGAAGTGATTATTTCAAGCGTCAGACCATTTCAATTGATGATGGGAAAGATCGTTGGGATTGCATTTGTAGGATTAACCCAATTCGCCCTGTGGGTAATCCTGGGAGTTGCGATCTTTTCCGCATCGAAGAGTTTCTATCCGGGAGCTTCCCATGTTCAGCAAATACAGAATGTGATGGCCCAGAATCAGGGTGCTGCCCAACAGGCTGTCGCCCCCCAAATGGATAAGGTGCAGGAAATCTTTTCTATGGTCGATACTATTAACTTTCCGCTACTGATTGGCTGTTTTATTTTCTTCTTTATCGGGGGATACCTCCTGTATAGTTCAATGTTTGCTGCCGTTGGTTCGGCCATTGATGCCCAGGAAGACGCCCAGCAGTTTATGCTTCCGATCACATTGCCCATTATTCTCTCGATCATGGTGATGATGAGTGCCATCAAAAATCCGGAAGGTCCGATTGCCTTCTGGTTCAGCATCATTCCGTTCACTTCTCCGATCGTAATGATGGCCAGGATACCTTTTGGTGTACCAGTCTGGCAATTAGCCCTGTCCATGGTCCTTTTGGTTGCTACTTTTGTCGCAATGGTATGGCTGACCGGAAAGATTTATCGCACCGGCATCCTGATGTACGGGAAAAAACCATCCTGGAAAGAGATTGGAAAATGGCTGATGTATAAATCGTAGCAAGAAGCTCAAATAGGCAGACAGAAAGAAATAAATTGAAATATATTGAAATTAAAAGGCAGGTCCCTGGAAAGGGAATCTGCCTTTTTTTAATGGTTTTTAGGATCTCATTTTTCTGAATTTAACCGGTTAGGGTTATCCTAAGATTATAAGATTCTGTTTAAATTTTGTTTTCAGGCTCCCCAGGAACCAAAGGTCGGTAGAAAAATTGAAAATATGTGGGTCTATTGAGGCTGTATCAAAAGCCTATTGTTTATTTTTAAGTTTTTTCAAGTTTTGGGTTTAAAGTTTTGCATATGATTTTTCAAACTTAATAATGGAAGTCATTTTCTCGAGTATTTCATTAAATACCAGTCTTAATTTGGGTTTTTAGCCTTTTCTCCCATTTTAGGATATTTTATGCCGTCAGTTTTGATAAATTGTGAGCCATTGCCAACAATCCAGTTTCTACTTCTGTTTTTGAAAGTCCTTTTAACATGAACCGTCTAAATCCCTTGTTTTGTTTGATGTTTCCAAAAACCGGTTCAACGTCAATTCCCCGTTTTCTGCGGTAATATTCTCCCTTTTTACTGTTTAAGAGATCTATGGCTTCTGATCTTAGGTGATTTAGATTGTGGTTAATCTCGATAGTCCCTTTTTTCTTGCCAACCTGACACTGACCAGATAATGGGCAACCTTCACAATTATCAGAATGATATCTAGCATAATACCCTACAAACCCGTTTTCTGTTATTTTTTTAGTGGTCCCACAACGATCTTTTTTTTTACCTGTTGGACAGTAATAGCAGTCATTCTCTTTATCATACATCAGATCATGGTATTGAGACTTTAAACCCTTGTTTTGATCGCGGTCAAAACAATTGTATTTGATAAATGGGTCGATACCAAGCTCTTTAATTCTTGTATAGTTTTCTTCTGAACCGTACCCCGCATCTGCAATCACAGCTTGTGGTAATTGATTGTATAACTGACGAAACTGTTCAATATGCTTAGGTAGCGTAGTTGTATCATTGGGATTCTGATGGTGACTGTAATTTACAATAAACTGATTATTAGTGCTTATTTGAACATTGTAGCCTGCCTTCAGTTGACCATTTTGAAGGTGATCTTCCTTCATCCGCATAAAAGTCGCATCTGGGTCGGTTTTGCTATATGAATTTCGCTTCCCAAGTTTTTCTTCCTGGTCGGCATATTTTTCTAATCGCTCAGGCCATTGTTTGCGAGCATAATTAAGCTTTTTTTTTATTTCTGGTGAGACCTCCTTATCTTTTAATGCCTTATCTATCTGAACGATTGTTCGTTTTACTTTTTCAGCATCGATCTCCTTAAACTCAACAGGACTATTATCTTTAAGTTCTTCGCTGGCAATCTCTTGTGCATAATTCCATAACTCTTTTAACTGAGCAGAAATCTTGTCCTTATTGGTTTTTATGCTTTTACCCCAAACAAAAGTGTACCGATTAGCGTTGGCCTCAATCTTTGTTCCGTCTGTATAGATCTCCTGAAGGCTAACATGACCCGATTCAACTAAAAGCATGACAACTTGAGCAAATATCTCTTTTAAAACATCTTTCAACCTTTGGCTTCGAAACCGGTTCAACGTGTTGTGGTCAGGCTTATTCATCCCGGATAACCACATAAACTGAATATTCTCTTTTAAAGCAGCTTCCATCTTCCTACTACTATAGAGATTATTCAAATAGCTGTATGCCAATACTTTAAGAAGCATCCGGGGACTATAACTGGAGGTTCAACCAACTTTGTACTGCTTTAAAAGCAATTCAACATCAAGACCGTCAATTACTTGATTGACCACTCTTACCGGGTGATTAACTTCAATCAGCTCTTCCAAAGACGGAGGAAGGAGCATCATTTGATTTTGAGTATAGGGGCTTAAATACAACCCTTGATCTGTAGTGTTTCATGCTACTAATCTACTAATATTAAAGCACATAATGAAATTTTAGTTCAATTTATTTTCAATATTTTGAACTTATTTTCAACTCGAAATAATAATAATGTTACTTTTGAGACAGCCTCAAAACTAAGGTCGTAAATTCTTATTCCTACCGACAGATTTTCCTTACGGGGAAATTTTTAAACAATTTCTTCTATGCCAGGTGCAGTTCTTACACCTTAATATCAGCACACCATTCATCTGCAGTCTGAACTTCAGCCTTACAGGGGAAGATTTTTGCCGAAAGTACCTGATGAACCTCATCATCCCGATCAGCACAGCTATCAGCGATCGCCGTCAGCGCATAATCCTTGCCGGCTGCTTCCCGTAAGGTTGATAATACGACCCCGCTGGTAGCAATAACGCTAAGAATAAGGTGTTCGATTTCCCTTGACCGGAATACTCCTGCTTCGGGTATTTTGGATCACCCGTTGCAGATTATTTATCAGGAGCACTTTATCCTGCAGGATTTTTTCGTTAGCCTCCTGGGCATCCATGAAAAGGAGTGCCGTTTTTTTGATACTGATTAAATTGGTTCATGTATTAATCTTATCGTTTTAAAGTAAATATCCATTTATGATTTTACCATTGAATTAAGTTATGTAAATTTACCAGAGTAATAATATATTTTAAATTACAAGATAGAAAACATAATTAATCAATAACAATAATTGATGTTTGGTATAAATAATGCTAGTCAATCAAATAAACTTTATTAAACACATAATTTCAAATGATAATTACAACCGATAAGAAATTTATCAAAGCACCTTTTGTAAATGAATGTGAGATTGAAAATGTCGTAATTAACAATTATGAATATATTTTTGGTCCAAGTTCAATTTATTTACCGAAAGCATTGATTAAAACAGGTGACGGTGGAGGAACAATCCCTGATGGATTTGCAATTGATTTGGCCTCCAAGAAATGGTATTTAGTTGAAGCAGAATTAATTCAACATAGTGTTTGGTCGCATATTGCACCACAAGTTACAAAACAAATGATTGCATCTCAACAAATAATAACGAAGAAAATACTTCAAGATTTAGCAGTTGAGATTTATCAAAAAGATGATATTACTAAAGAAAAGTTTGGAGAACTTGGCATAAAGGAAATTAATATCCGCAAACTATTGTCCGAGATTCTTGAGAAAGAGCCAATAGTTGGTGTCCCTATAGATTCAATTTCAAATGACCTAAGAGATTGGGCAAGAACTTTAAAATACAGTGTAAAACTCTGGGTTATAACAAAATATGTTGAGTTTAATAATCCAAAAAATATTGCCTACGAATTCCCTGAGGAATTTAAACCTGAACTTGATACCGAAGAGGAAATTATTGAAAGTAATGCTAAAACAGGAAGAATTTCAAGGTCAGACGTTGGACTTCTTGATCTAATTAATTCAAAACTATTGAAAATAAATCAAAAGTTAACGATGAATTATAAACCAAGAAGTGGAGGAGCTCAGAAAAAGTACAATGCATTTGTGCTGGAGAACGGATCTATTGAACTTTTGGATAAGGTATATCCCAGTCCAAGTTATGCTGCACTTGCAGCGATTCAAGATGCTGGCAGTGATCGAAAAACTGTTAACGGTTGGACTTCATGGAAAACTGAAGATGGAAAAGTGATTTCAGAATTGAGAGATAAAATTTCAATTGCCGAATTATAACCTGAGTTTACTAATTTTAATATCCAGCCCATATAATACTTTGATTTAATGCTGAAATATTTTTAGTCGAGAACACAGAGAGCATATGATTTCACTCCTAATAATAATTTTTGTTTCAGGATATATTCTTATCGCCTTTGAATATGCGATTAAGATTAATAAATCCTCGATAGCCTTACTGACAGGGGTTCTGTGCTGGTCAGTTTACAGTTTTTTTTCACCCGAAAAATCTTTGGTGAATCAACAACTCAGTGAACATTTGGGGTCTCTTTCAGGGATCTTGTTTTTTCTTCTTGGTGCCATGACCATTGTTGAATTGATAGATTCGCACGATGGTTTTGAAATCATTACCTCAAGGATTACCCAAACGGATAAAAGGAAGCTTCTCTGGATTGTAGGGTTCATCACATTTTTTCTATCTGCTGTTTTAGATAACCTGACTACTACCATAGTTGTTGTTTCGCTGTTAAGAAAACTAATTAACAATCAAAAAGATCGTCTGTTTTTTACGGGAATTGTCGTGGTGGCAGCGAATGCCGGCGGTGCCTGGACACCTATCGGAGATGTAACCACTACCATGCTTTGGCTAGGTGGTCAGATTACTACAGCCCATATCATGCTTAAGCTTTTTCTCCCGAGTATGACATGTTTAATTGTTCCTCTTCTGGTATTATCCATTCATTTTAAAGGGACCATTATCCGTCCAAATCGGGTAAAGTCTAACACCAACAAGATTCTCTTAGCCAAACATCAATCCTGCGTATTCTTTACAGGAATTTTAATTCTAATGCTGGTTCCGGTATTTAAAACCGTTACCCATTTACCTCCATACATGGGCATTTTAGCTGGACTAGGTATTTTGTGGATAGTAACTGAAATTATTCATGGGAAGAAGGAGGAATCAGTCAGAAGCACATTTTCAGTGGTTCAGGCACTCCGCAAGATTGATACGGCCAGTATTTTATTCTTTTTTGGTATTTTAATCAGTATCGCAGCACTGCAATCTTCCGGAATATTAACGGAACTCGCGGGATGGTTATCCAAATCAATCGCTAATGTGAATATTATAGTACTTTCCCTGGGAATTCTTTCAGCTGTGGTGGACAATGTTCCGCTGGTTGCAGCCGCCCAGGGGATGTATAGTTTGTCTCAATTTCCGCAGGACTCCTATTTTTGGGAATTTCTGGCCTATTGTGTGGGAACCGGCGGCAGTATGTTAATTATAGGTTCTGCAGCCGGAGTTGCAGCTATGGGGATGGAAAAAATTGATTTCTTCTGGTATCTTAAAAAAATCAGCTTACTTGCCATCCTTGGATACTTTGCGGGAGCACTGGTTTACATTTTGCAACATTTGTTCCTTGGATTATGAACCCTCTGTTTACAACGATGAGCCGATACGCCGTTATCGACCTTGGCACAAATACCTGCAATTTGCTTATTGCCGATGCTGAAGCTGAAGCTGAAGGATCATTCGAAACTATTTACGACCGGAAACTCCCGGTCAAGTTGGGGCGCGGAGGGATTCATAATAATATTCTGCTTCCCGATGCCATGGAAAGAGGTATTGCAGCACTCCAAAATCATTTGCACACAATTCGGTCCTATAATGTGAGCAAAGTGGTGGTTGTTGGAACTTCTGCACTGCGCGGGGCTGTCAACCGGCACGAATTCATTAACAAAGTAAAGGAATTGCTGGGTATGGAGATCAAAATTATTGACGGAGAACTTGAAGCTGCACTGATATTTCGCGGGGTGAGATTATCTTTACCTGACCGATTGGGAAAATATCTGATCATGGATATCGGAGGCGGCAGTACAGAATTTATCCTGGCAAACGATCATGAGATTATCTGGAAGAGAAGTTTCAATATTGGAATTGCACGCGCCCTTGAAACGATTTGCATGTCAGACCCGGTAACTTCATCAGAAATACTGGCCTTTGAGCAATGGTTTGATCAACATCTTCACGATTTGTGGAGCACCTGCCAACATCATCTGCCTCAAACACTCGTTGGGTGTTCAGGGGCTTTTGACACTTTTATGGATATTTACGAGAACGAAGAACCTGATCTGAAAATCAGGAAGGTATCGGAATTTCCGCTAGAGGCATATCGGGAGATACACCAACGGCTGATTTTTTCGAATCATGAAACCAGAAGTAAAATGAAAGGGATGGATAAAATGCGTGTTGAGATGATTGTGATTGCCTCGGTTTTTACTAATTTCATCCTCCGGAAATTGAATATCCCCAAACTGCTGCACACGCACAATGCACTGAAAGAAGGGGTGATGGATCTGTTCATTTCAAATGGTTTATAAATTATCAATATGGTCAGAATATTAGTCATTGATGACGAGCGGAGCATCCGCAATACGCTTAAAGAAATTCTTGGGTTTGAAGGATACGCAGTTGATGTGGCTGAAAATGGGTCGATGGGACTGGAATTGGTTAAGAATACTGATTATGACATCATCCTTTGCGATATCAAAATGCCGGAAATGGACGGAATCGAGGTCCTTGAAAAGATAATTGAACTTAAACCCGATACAACCGTTGTGATGATCTCAGGACACGGAAACATCGACACAGCCGTGGAAGCCATAAAAAAAGGAGCTTTTGATTTTATTGTTAAGCCTTTAGATTTAAACCGGTTGCTGATTACCATCCGGAATGCAGGGGATAAATCGTTGCTCGTTAAGGAGACTATCGTTTTAAAGCAAAGGATCAATAAACAATATGAGATAATCGGAGAATCGCCCCTGATTAAAAAAGTGCTGGAGATGACCGACCGTGTGGCTCCAACCGACGCAAAAGTCCTGATAACAGGCCTCAACGGGACAGGCAAAGAGCTTATTGCCAGAAGATTACATGAATTATCCGCCCGGTCAGAAGCCCCGTTTATTGAAGTCAATTGCGCGGCAATTCCATCTGAATTAATTGAAAGTGAATTATTTGGGCACGAGAAAGGTGCCTTTACCTCAGCAATCAGGCAACGAAAAGGGAAATTCGAACAGGCTGACGGGGGTACACTGTTCCTGGATGAGATTGGTGATATGAGTTTATCCGCCCAGTCGAAAGTATTACGGGCATTACAGGAAAATATCATTACCCGGGTTGGAAGCGATAGTCCGATCAAGGTGAATGTCCGGGTTATTGCAGCTACGAATAAAGAGCTGTCCGACGAGATTAAAAATGGTAATTTCCGTGAAGACTTATACCACAGGTTAAGCGTAATCCTGATCAATGTACCGTCACTGGAAAGCAGAAAAGATGATATTCCACTGCTGGCCGGCTATTTTATCGACCAGATCTGCGGCGAATATGGCCAACCACCAAAAGAAATTGAACCTGAAGCCATCGAAGAGTTGCAAAACCGGAAATGGACCGGAAATATTCGCGAATTCCGCAATGTGATCGAACGTTTAATTATCCTGTGCAATAAAACGATAACCCGGGAGGATGTCAGACTTTATGCCCCTGCAGAAAATAGTATTGCCGGATAATATCGGTCAGACTTTGCCTTGATGAAGGTAGAATCGTAACCCCTTTAAATCCGATTACGGAGCCTGATAGCAATTCACGCGTTTTGATAAGCCCGCACAACCATCAGTCGGGTAATTTCCATCCCGACAAAAAAGGAAAGCCAGACGACTAAAAAAGTCAGTAAACAAAATAGAGATTTTAAAAATAAGGGTAATTACCTCTGCTAATGTAATATAACAACTTTTGGGTTATAAACAATTGTTGATAATTAAAGTTAGTTTATAGTTGGTAGATTGTTGATACAAATAACTTAAAATAGTTGCAATTCGGGTATTTTGTGTTGTATATTTGATTCATCAGATCAGCGATAACAGGTTACTTTGAAGTAGTGGAGAAGGAGGCAGACTCTTAGCTGAGTCAAGAACCAGATCATCCAAGCCCTTGGGTTTGCGCAATGGAAAAGTCAGAGGTTGGACGAAAGGAGAGATCCGATCGAACAATCAACCGGAAGTAACGCTAGCCGTTCATTAGAAGGTTGAGTTTAAGACCGGGAGAAAAAGGGAGCGCAAGTTTCTTCAACTACTCCGGGGAACAGGAAAGCTGAAAAGCCAGTACTTTCCGTACAGTTGAAGAACTGATCGAAAGAAAAGAACCAAACTGTATGCTGACAGACACTCCGTCCGGGAAGGTCAACCGCAAGGAAAACCGAAGGGACAGCCGGAGGATGACGCCTTAAACAGCCGAATCCAAAAGCAATGGGTTGCAGAATTAATCGGGACCCTGCGCAAGCAGACCAAAGATGAAGAAGCAGCCGGCCACGATAACCGTAGTCTGACGCCACAGGTGAAGCAATTTGCCAATGACGAAATGGGAACAACTTGCAAGAGTGGTTCCCATTTGTGTTTTTATACCCCCAGCCCCTTCAAAATCACTGGTCTCCAAGCCATTGCAAAGCATTTAGTACTAATTTATTTTGTGCCGGATTATCAAAAGTATGAGAGAGCTCTCTGTTGGTTTTCCCTTCATAATCCAGGTCGTTATGCCCCATATTGAAGTAAACCATCCGGTATTTTTTATTCGTCCATGCTACCGGATAATTGCCGTTATGCCAGATTTCCCAGGCTTTAGGTCCTGTTCCAAGCGGAAAACTTGACGGGTCGATTGATAAAAGCACCACAATATCCTGATTTTTTCGTAAATCATTTTGCCAGCTATACCACTCATTCGGTGAAGATTTGAACTTATCCGGTAAATTGCGGGTCACAGGATGCCCGCCTCGTTCAACACGTAAAATGGCCGAAGTGGGTCGCCAGGTATTCCCTTTATATTGTCCGCTTCCTATAAATTCATTATGGTACCAGTCCCAGTTCTGAGGAAAAGCGGAAGGGGTGAGTGCAAAAGCGGCAAAATGAAATCCCATCCATGCTCCTCCCCGCTTCATGTAATTTTCAAAAGCTATCCTCTGGTCAGGCTTGTCCGGTCGCGTATCCAAAAACAGAACAACATTGTAATTGGCCAGAAAATTCTGATTCATGTTATCCCAGTTACTGGTCGAATCGTACGAAAACCGGTATTTTTTAGCCGATTCAGCAAGCCATTGATTCGCTTCATGAACAAAACTAATGTGGGCCAGATCATTACGCCCGGTATAAAACCCAATCACCCTGAATTTAGGTTTCCGTTCCTGGGCAAAAAGGACAATTGAAATTAATAAGAACCCTAAGATCACCAATGATCTCAGAGTTACAACCCGTCTAAAGTGACCCATCCCTGAAATAGTATAAGTATGAAAATTAATCAAATTGCCAATGACTGGCCTTATTTATGGTTTGTCCCTATAAAATTCATCCCGATGCAAAACGGATAGTTCATACAGAAAATCCCCGATTTTCGCAGTAATAATTTTAAAAAAGGTCTCTCCTTTTTCTGCTGTTGCCAGTGTCGGATTGCCGATTCCGGTATCTTGAGTAACTTTGGTCCATTGCCGTTCGGCCCAGGCCCACCCTTCATTGAGTGCTGTGATACTAAATACTCGCGCCTTGCCCTCGCCGGCCTCAGATAACGGCAACACCAATTCAGGCGCTAAATAGAGCATAAAGCTGGTTTCCACCTCTCCTGCATGTTCTCCCATATCCTCAAAGCAGAGTTCTGCTCCCGGAATCTTGAACCAGTTGCACTGGCAAATAAACATTTCCGGAAAGATCAGATTCAACTCCCGGATAATCTGCCTGAAATCATTTCCCCCATGGGCATTAAGAATCACAAGTTTGTGTATTCCCTGCCGGTTAAGAACAGTGATCAGATCCTTCATAATCATCATCTGGGTACTGGGATTAAGGTTCATATCCAGTTTCACATCCGGTTGCCCGGTATTTACCCCGAACGGAATTCCCGGTAAAACAATCACCTTACCCCCACGGGAAGTTGCCAGCCTGGCAGACTCGGCAGCGATTTGTTCTGCAAGAATATTATCCGTGCCGTACGGGAGATGCAGGTTATGAGCTTCGGTTGCTCCCCATGGCAATACAGCTAATTGAAAATCAATCTCTTTCGCTGATTTCCAATTAGTTTCATTTAAAATATGTGATCGCATAAACAACTAAATTTAAAAACATAAAATTAATAAAAGTCAGCTATTATCCTTCTCATTGGATATTTACATTGGTTATATTACCTTTGAAAAATCAACACAAAATGTAACAATATCATCCCCAAATATGATCATCCCTATTTACCAGGTTGATGCTTTTACTGACCGGATTTTTTGCGGAAATCCGGCTGCGGTTTGTCCCTTGGGCTACTGGCCTTCGGATGAGCTTTTACAACAAATTGCATCAGAAAACAACCTTTCGGAAACTGCTTTCATTAAAAAAAGAGATGATTTATTTGAAATCAGATGGTTTACCCCATTGACTGAGGTTGAATTATGCGGACATGCCACCCTTGCTGCTGCTCATGTTCTCTTTAATCATCTTCATTTCAAAGGTAATCGCCTGATTTTTGAATCCGGGTTCAGCGGAAAGCTCGAAGTTACCCGAAACAACGATTTGATAACCCTTAATTTTCCGGCAGATCAGGTGGAGCCTGCTTTGCCACCGGATCATCTTTTCGAATCGTTGGGATCCAGACCACTCGAAATATGGAAAGGTAAAACCGACTACCTGATTTACTACCCTTCGCAGGAAGATATTGAGGAGATCACTCCCGATTTCGGAAAGCTTCAAACAGTCGAAGCGCGGGGTATAATCATCACTGCACCCGGGTATGAATGCGATTTTGTATCTCGTTTCTTTGCCCCAAAAGTAGGAATTAATGAAGATCCTGTAACAGGCTCAGCTCATACTACACTGGTCCCCTTCTGGGCTCACCGGCTTAATAAACTCAAATTTGAGGCCCGTCAGTTATCTTACAGAGGTGGCAATCTGGAATGTCAGTTGATGGGAAAACGTGTGCTAATTTCAGGGCATGCATGCACCTATTTGACCGGTTCAATCAACCTGGCTTCCGCTCTCCTTTAATAAACCCATTATGAATGAGTCTCAAAATTCAATACAAATCCATTCAATCACTTAAACAACCAATTTCAAATGAAAATTAACGGATTACGCAATTCTTTTCTGATTGGCCTGCTGATGATCTCATTTGCAGGGATTGCCCAGGTTACACTCCCGCCCATCTTTAATTGCAATATGGTTCTGCAGCAGGGAATTCCGATTCCGGTTTGGGGCTGGGCCACCCCGGGTGAAAAGGTAACAGTTACACTCGATAAAAATGTGGCAACCATCCGCACCGGGAAAAACGGGAGATGGCGTGTTAACCTTCCCAAAATGAACTCCGGAGGCCCTTATATGATGACCGTAAAAGGGAAAGATCTCCAAACCTTCGGGAATGTAATGATTGGAGAGGTCTGGATTTGCTCCGGTCAGTCGAATATGGAATTCAAAGTTTCCTCAACCAAAAATGCTGCCTCCGAGATAGCTGCCTCCAGAAATCCGAATATCAGGTTCTTTAATGTGAAAAAAAGAGTAGCCCAAAAACCTAAGGAAAACCTGGAGGAGGGGGAATGGTTGGAGTGTTCGCCACAGACCGTCTCCGATTGTTCAGCTGTCGCCTATTTCTTTGGGAAAAACCTTAATGAGCAACTCAAGGTCCCTATTGGTCTGATCCATACTTCGTGGGGTGGAACCGTGGCTGAAACGTGGATCAGTTCAGAATCAATACAGCATGATCCTGATTTTACTGAAAAATTTAATGCATTGCAAACGACTGATTTAGAAAATTATGAAGCGTCAATGAAGGAAAAGATAATCCAAATGGTAGGAGAATTTCCTTTAAAAGATAATGGCAACAAACTGGGATTTAATCAGTCCGGATTTGATGATACAACATGGAAAATGATAAAGGCACCCATGTTCTGGGAAGAGCAGGGATATTCAGGACTGGACGGAATTGCCTGGTACCGCAAGACATTTGTATTGACAAAAGAGCAAGCCGCATCCGATGTGGTATTGTCGCTCGGAAAAATCGACGATAATGATATTTGCTGGCTAAATGGCGTGGAAGTTGGGGAAACCAAAGACTACGACAAAGAACGAAAATACAAAGTTCCGGCTTCAGTACTCAAAGAAGGCAGGAACCAGATTGCAGTCAAAGTAACCGATAATGGGGGCGATGGAGGAATTTATGGGGATGCTGCAGAATTGTTTATCCAGTCAGGAAATTCAAAGATCAGCCTGGCAGGGGATTGGAGATTCAAATTTTCCGAAATCAATTCTCGCCTGACAAATATTGGTCCGAACGACTACCCGACATTGTTGTTCAACGGAATGATCAACCCAATTGTACCTTACGGGATCAAAGGTGCAATCTGGTATCAGGGAGAGTCAAATGCCTCCCGCGCTCAGCAATATAAGCGGGTTTTCCCAAATTTGATCAAAGACTGGCGATCAAAATGGGGTGAAGGAGACTTCCCCTTCCTGTTTGTACAGCTGGCAAATTTCAAAAAACCGGACCCCGAACCGGGAGATAGTGAATGGGCCGAATTACGGGAAGCACAAACCCAGACTCTTCAACTCAATAATACCGGAATGGCCACAATAATTGATGCAGGTGATGCTGATAATATCCACCCAACCGACAAACAGACTGTCGGATACCGTTTATCATTGGCTGCACGCAAGGTGGCTTATGGCGAAACACTGGTCTATACCGGTCCAACCTACAAGGAGATGAAAATTGAAAAAAACAATATTTTTATCACTTTTGATCATGTTGGAAAAGGATTAAAGATCAATGATAAATATGGTTATACCAACGGCTTTACCATTGCACCGAAAGATGGAGCTTTTAAATGGGCAAAAGCAACTATCGTGAACAGCAATACCGTGATGGTGACCAGTAAAGAAGTTGGAAATCCTGCCGAAGTAAGGTATGGTTGGGCCGACAATCCCGATGATCTTAACCTTTACAATTCTGAAGGGCTGCCGGCAAATCCCTTCAGAACTGATACAAGACCAGGCAAAACGAAATGAGGAGATTGACGAAAAAGACGATCAGAATTGATCGCCTTTTTCGTTATATTTCTGGTTGCAACTAGTCGGGATAGGGGTATAAAATTGCCCAAAGGTTATTTAAGTTTAATATTCTATTCTAGAAGTATGGGCCATAACCTACCGGATAGCATAGCATTTTCCCATACTTTAAAAGGTTTTCCCGAAAGAGACAGCCCGTATTCTTCGACAGCCTGCGCATAACTGACCCCTTTTTTGAACAACCAATACAAATGACTTTCAAATAATTGGGCAGCAGTAATCTTTTTATTCATGATTATTGCGAGGTCAAAAAGATCCTTTTTGATAATCGCATCCGAGACAGGAAGGTTTTTATCTTTATGCAACAAAGGCTCATGGTCCTGTAATTTATTCAAAACCCTATAAAATAACCGGTAATTCTCATATTGAATTTTATAAGTATGGCTCTTACCTGTTAGCTTTCTGGTAAAATTAAACAGGAGAAAATCGGGTTTTCGCATAAACTGTCCGGATCTAATTTCCGCTGCTTCTTCTACTGACAGACCATAGTTATAAAGCAGAAAAAGGATAATACGCTGGCGATCAGAGTCACACCTGCTCATTAAAGTCCGGATTTCATCCGGAGAAAAATAATCGTCCATAAAGATTTCCCTTAAAAAATAATACCTTGGATAAAGTAGTGTAGTATAGATAAAAGACTAATTCGACTTAACCCGAAATAACGATTAGATACAATAATGATTAAATGGCACCAAAGTCCGGAGGTTGAACTTCTCTCTTACTATTTACTATACAAATATATGTATTACATTTCTCATTTAAAAGAAATACGGATAAAATCTATCTGATTAATGAATATAATAAACTGATCTCTTCTGCCCAGATGCTATCATCGGGAGTTTCCAGGATAATTGGGATATTATCAAAATGGGAATCGTTCATGATTAATTCAAAAAGCTCCATTCCAATAAACCCCTGACCAATGCTATGGTGGCGGTCAACGCGGGTGGCAAGCTCTTTTTTAGAATCGTTCAGATGGATAGCTCTCAGGTAATTCCATCCAACAATTTCTTCAAATTTTAGAAAAGTCTGATCAAAAACCTCCTTTGTCCTCAAATCATAGCCGGAAGTAAACGTATGACAGGTGTCGATGCATACTCCAACTCGCGATTTATCCTCCACCTGACTGATGATCTCGGCAATCTGGTCAAAAGCATAGCCCATATTGGTCCCCTGCCCCGCCGTATTCTCAATTACAGCTGTAACTCCTTGTGTGACATCCAAAGCAATGTTTATAGACTCTGCAATGCGGGTTAAACATTCTGTTGGAGAAATTTTATTCAGATGACTGCCCGGATGGAAATTTAACATTTTCAAACCAAGTTGCTGGCATCGAATCATTTCATCTTGGAATGCCTCTCTCGATTTATCCAGACCTTCCGTCTCCGGATGCCCAAGATTAATCAAATAGCTGTCATGAGGAAGAATCATCTCCGGTTGAAATCCATTGTCAGAACAATTCTTCTTAAAAGCTTCAATGCTGTTACCGGTCAAGGGAGACGCATACCATTGCTTCTGATTTTTTGTAAACAATGCAAATGCCTTTGCACCAATCTCTTTTGCGTTCAAAGGAGCGTTTTCTACACCACCACTTGCACTTACATGAGCACCAATATATTTCATCTTTAATTGCTTACATTAAAATTAAAAAAACTATCAAGTACGGAAAATCACACAAATATGGCAAATATAAACGATTTTAAATCGAAGGTCGATTAAAGTTTAAGCTAAAATCAGGAGAAAAGTTATATATTAGCTATCTCATAATTCACCAACCAAAAATAAATTCTATGATAGAAAAGCTAATCTTGTTTACTGGTCTCCTACTGACAGGATCAACTTTTATGGTTTCCGGACAAGTACAGAAAGCGAAAACAGACTCGATCAAAATAAAAACGGGTTGGAATTTCGGGGCGATTCCTACAATTACCTATGATACCGACCAGGGATTTCAGTATGGTGCCGCTGTTAATTTCTACAATTTTGGCGACGGCAGTGCATTTCCCAAGTACAAGCACTCCCTCTATTTCGAAATTTCACATTTCACCAAAGGGAGCGGAATATACCGGTTCTATTACGATTCAGAGTCTCTAATACCTGGAATTCAGATCACAACTGATCTAAGTTACTTACCTGATGAAGCTTACGATTTTTATGGGTTTAATGGTTACGAATCGGTATTGAACAAAAGTTGGGAGAAACAATCCAGTCCGGACTACAAAACACGAATGTATTATAAATATCAACAGAAGCTTTTCAGGTTTAAAACAGATCTGCAGGGAAAATTTTCAGGCTCCCAATTTGGCTGGATTGCCGGATTTAATTTACTGAATTACAGCCTCTCTTCTGTGGATATCAATAAACTGAACCGGGGGTTAAGTGCTGATGATAAGTTGCCGACAGTTGAACAACAACCGGGACTATATGAGAAATATATCCAGTGGGGATTAATCAATCCGAAAGAAGCTAAAGGGGGATTTGCGCCGGAAATCAAAGGCGGAATTGTCTATGATACACGGGACAATAAACCAAATCCTATGAAAGGGATTTGGACTGAAGCCGTCCTCGCCTTGGCGCCGGGATTTTTAGGCGCAGAAAGTGGATTTTCCAAAATATCTCTAACTCACAGGCAGTATTTCACGCTGATTAAGGATGATCTTTCTCTGGTATACCGTTTAAACTGGCAGCAAACCATTGGTGGCCATGTTCCATTCTACTACGAACCTCAAATAATCTCATCTGTTATGACCGGTGCTTCATCAACTGGTCTCGGAGGGGCTAAAAATCTGCGGGGTGTGCGCAGAAACAGGGTTGTTGGTGATGGATATATCCTGGGAAATATCGAACTAAGATATAAATTTGCAAAGTTTAGACTGATCAGGCAAAATTTCTATTTAGCCGCAAACACTTTCGGAGATTTTGGTCAGGTGACAAAGAAAATTGACACCTCAAATCTTAAGCTACCCCCAACAATAGTCGCGTCGGACTATTTTGATAAAGGTGCCGAACATATGCATACCAGTTATGGAGCGGGGTTACGGCTCGTAATGAATTACAATTTTATCATTGCCATAGATTATGGGATTGCCACCAATAAACAAGATGGAGATTCCGGAATTTATATTGGACTGAATTATCTCTTTTAATTTCAATTTAAAAATAACCAGATGAGAACAGCGATTGTAGCAGGTGCTACAGGACTCATTGGCCGGGAATTGGTTCAAAAACTGATCGCCTCGGACGAATACCGGGTAATCTATCTTATTTCAAGGAGAGAAAGCGGATTGAGACACCCTAAAATCAAGGAGGTATTAACCGGTTTTGATCTGATCAGCCAATTAAATATTGCAGAAACCATTGATGATGCATTCTGTACATTAGGGACAACCATGAAACAAGCTGGAAGCCGGGAGCAATTTAAAAAAGTTGATTATCAATACGTTTTGGCTTTCGCCGACTTTACTAAGCGGCTTGGGGTCTCCAAATTCCTCGTAATTAGCTCCATGGGAGCAGATCCAAAATCAGGCGTATTTTATAATATGGTAAAAGGGATGACTGAGGAAGCATTAAAAGAAATGGGATTTAAAAATTTGGTTATTCTTCGCCCTTCCCTGTTGCTGGGTAAACGGTCGGAATCCAGGTTCTCAGAAAAAATTTTCGGTTTCATTATGAAGGCTTTGAATTTTCTGATTTCTGACAATTATAAGGCCATTCCGGGAGAAAAAGTGGCTGCATTTATGGTGAAAATGGCGAGGACTTCAATTGATTCGGTTTCGATCATTAAATCGGGGGAAATACTCCGTGACAGTCATTGAAATTTTAGTTTCATTGTCTTTGTTGCTTTGAAATTCATATGGGTTTGAGTTCCTGTGGTTTCTATTGTTTCTAAGTTTGTGTTGATTTAGGTCTGCGCCGCATCAGTCGTACTCCTGCTGTATCGCCACTTTTCGTTTAAACATTTTTTTGTTGACCAGAAAAATGCCAGACAAGACTATCAGAGCTCCGAATACCTCCATTGCCTTAAGCTTTTCTCCTAAAACCGGAATAGCAATCAAGGCAGTAAACACTGATTGGCTCAATAAACTTACCGAAGCGATAGTCGAGGGCATATAGGCTATAGCATAATTAATGGCGAGCCACCCTGCCAATTGCGATATCAATCCTAGTCCTGCCAAGGCTTCCCAGGAAGAAAACGAAAATCCGATAAGTTGGGTATTTGTTATCATCGCAATAAAGAACAAAACTACGGTACTAGACAACATGGATATCATAGTAAAGGTCACAGTATCCAATTTTTGTCTCCCCTTTCGCATAATAAGCAGATAAAAAGCATAAAATAAACTCGCCAAAATAGCCAGAAAATGGCCTTCATTCAACCTGGAATGGTAAATCTGGTTAATCCCCACGATGATCGAAACTCCGAACAAGGCTATGGCTGTCCCAATCCAGAAAATACGACCGGGCTTCTCCTTCAGAAATAAAATAGCCCCAATCCCGACCCACACAGGCGCAAGATTGGCAATTAGTGTTGAAATCGCAGCCTTAGTCATTAAAATCGAAATATTCCAAACTGCGATATCACAGGCAAATATTACTCCGCAAAGTATTGCAACCAAAATTGGCTTCCCCACGATAAGAGAAGGTTTTCTAAACAACCAGATAGGCAAAACTCCAATAAAACCGATAAACATCCGATAAAATGCTGAGCTTAATCCTGATACGTCTGCCAGTTTTACAAATATTGCAGACCACGAGATACATAGAATACCCAGGAATAAGATGAAGTAATGAAACCAATTGTTTCGGGACATAGTGTTTTAATTAAAAAGGACAGAGAAAAACCTATCATTTTACAGATAGAGTAATTATTATTGAATCAGTCAAATAACGCATAATGGACCCTGAAAATACGGTATTGCCTGCCAAACCGGCAAAGTTAATATTTGAAATGAGTAAAGGGGTTGGAAAATGATTTTATTAATGGTAAGATTAACAATCAAATAAATGACTACCTTTGCGGCTCAAAATAAATAAATGCAAAATATCAGAAACATAGCGATTATAGCTCACGTTGACCACGGAAAAACGACACTGGTAGACAAAATGATTATGGATTCCAATATCTTCAGGAACAATCAGAATCCTGGAGAATTAATCCTTGACAATAATGATCAGGAACGTGAAAGAGGAATTACAATTCTTGCTAAAAACGTATCAGTTGTTTACAACGGTACAAAGATCAACATCATTGACACCCCCGGGCATGCTGATTTCGGCGGTGAAGTAGAACGCGTTTTAAACATGGCAGATGGCGTACTTCTGCTGGTCGATGCTTTTGAAGGGACAATGCCTCAAACCAGGTTCGTGCTTCAAAAAGCTATTCAACTCGGATTAAAACCAATTGTGGTCATCAACAAGGTAGACAAACCCAATTGTCGCCCTGACGTGGTTCATGAACAGGTTTTTGAATTAATGTATAGTCTAGATGCAACTGAAGAACAACTTGATTTTCCAACCATATACGGGTCAGCAAAACAAAACTGGATGAGCTACGACTGGAAAATCCGGACAGAAAATATTACTGAATTGTTTGATGCCATCATCGAACATATCCCCGCACCTACCGAGAATCCGGGGACTCCTCAGATGCTTATTACATCACTCGATTATTCCCAATATGTGGGTCGGATAGCAATTGGACGTATTCATCGGGGTGAATTGAAAGAAGGAATGAACGTCACACTCGTTAAACGGGATGGTACGATCTCCCGTACCAGGATCAAAGAACTTCATGTTTTTACAGGTCTGGGCAGAGAGAAAGTTCTAAGTGCCAGTAACGGAGATATTTGCGCTTTGGTTGGAATTGAAGGATTTGAAATCGGTGATTCAATTTGTGATTACGAAAATCCTGAACCTCTTGAGCCAATCTCCATCGATGAACCAACCATGAGTATGTTGTTCACAATCAACAACTCTCCATTTTATGGAAAAGAAGGAAAATTTGTTACCAGCCGCCATATTCACGACCGGTTAATGCGGGAATTGGAGAAAAATCTTGCCTTGCATGTCGAGACTACCGATTCTGCCGATGCCTGGAATGTTCATGGCCGGGGTGTTCTCCATCTTTCAGTACTCATTGAAACCATGCGTCGCGAAGGCTATGAGCTTCAGGTAGGACAACCTCAGGTATTGTTTAAAGAAATTGATGGAGAAAAATACGAGCCGATTGAAATGCTACATATCGATCTTCCTGAAGAGCTAAGTGGAACTGCTATCGATCTTGTTACCCGAAGAAAAGGGGAAATGCTGAATATGGAGAAAAAAGGAGACCGCATAAACCTTGAATTTCATATTCCGTCCCGCGGAATCATAGGGCTACGTACCACCATGATGACCTCAACACAGGGAGAAGCCGTAATGGCCCACCGTTTTATCAAATACGACAAATTCAAAGGACCTATTGAAACTCGCCTGAACGGTTCTTTGGTAGCACTCGAAACTGGAACAGCTTTTGCCTATGCCCTGAATAAACTTCAGGACAGGGGAAAATATTTCATCGACCCTCAGGAAGAGATTTATGAAGGACAGGTAGTCGGCGAGAGCAGCCGTGAAGGGGATCTTGCAATGAACCTTACTAAATCAAAGAAGCTGACCAATATGCGTGCTTCAGGTTCTGACGATAAGGTGAGACTTGCGCCACCTATCAAGTTCAGCCTCGAGGAAGCCCTCGAGTACATCCAGAAAGATGAATACGTTGAAGTGACTCCAAAGTCAATAAGGCTTCGGAAAATCATGCTAAACGAAAATGACCGTAAACGGGCTTCAAAAAAAGTAGTCTAGTCGACATATATCAAATAGAAACCCCTTAATTTGTAAATAACTGCAAATTAAGGGGTTTTCTTTCTCCGATTCAGTCCTTTAAAATTAATTAGTCCCTATGTTTGAAAAATAAATAGAATAGCATAAGCCAATGAGCGTTATTTTTGAAGGTGTATTAAATCTTTAACTAATAAAACTCAAAAGCTTATGCCGACACAAATTAACAACTTAAATTTTGAAGGTCAAAACATCTACGCTGGTTTTGATTCACATCTGAAAAGCTGGAAAGTGACCATCCTTACAGACGAACTGACTTTAAAAACATTTGTTATGCCACCAAAACCCGAAGTCCTGAGCAATTATCTGCATAGTAACTTTCCCGGAGCGAATTATTATTCTGCATATGAAGCTGGATTTAGTGGATTATGGGCCCATTATCAGTTATGCAATCATGGCATCAATAATATTGTTGTCAATCCGGCAGACGTACCCGGAACACAAAAGGATAGCATCCAAAAAGAGGATGGAAGAGACAGTCGAAAGATTGCTCACTCCCTTCGTGACGGAAGATTGACTCCTATATATACTCCAAGCGAGAACACGTTGAACGATCGATCACTGGTCCGTTCGCGAAAAGTTTTGGTCCGTGATATGGTACGTTTCAAATCACGCATTAAGTCTTTCTTATATTTTTACGGTATTGAATTGCCCGAGGAATTCAGTGACCGGAACAAACAGTGGTCGAAACGTTTCATAAAATGGCTCGAAAACATTCCAATGAAAAAGGAATCTGGTCAACAGTCATTGAAGATCCTAATCGAAGAAGCCAGATCATTAAAGGAACTTATAAAATGTGTCACCAAGAATATAAAACTTCTTGCCGATAGTGAGAATTACAAGGAACGTGTCAAGTTAATCAAAACGATTCCGGGTATCGGTTTGATTAATGCAATGTTTATTCTGACAGAAGTGGAGGACATCAATCGTTTCCCTAATGCAGAGAGGTTTGCATCCTTCATTGGGCTTATTCCAATGACACACTCAAGCGGAGAAAAGGAAAAAGTTGGAGAAATTACATTCCGATCACATGATTACTTGCGAAGTACCTTTGTTGAAAGTGCATGGGTTGCTATCCGGCATGATCCTGCTTTGTTGATGGCATACCAGAACCTTGTTAAGCGTATGGAGCCAAATAATGCCATTATCAGAATAGCCAAAAAACTCGCGAACAGGACATATAGTGTTTTAAAATACAATAAATCATATGAATTTGGTAAGACAAACAACCTGTAAAAACAACCAGAATACTTTGAAGTGACCATTGAGCAGACCCTGCGGTATTAGTACCGCTTTAATTAGATTATGGCACTTCCTTCTTATAAAGACTGAAAAAGGAAACTGTGACATGAATATGATCACTGATAGAAGGTTGTTTTTATAGGATATTGATCTGATAATATAAGAGCAGGTCTTTGATGAATAAAGGACATTTGTGAAATAGGTTTTCTTAAGCCATTCTGGGATTCCTGTATCCCTGAAGGAAGGGCCGAAACCCTTCCCGATACAGTGTATCCGCAAAGCTTATTGCTGACAGGTTGCACCCCTGCAGAGCCTGGTTCCTCTTGAGCCTTACTATGCAAATTTAAAGATATTTGAAAAATAACGCTTAGAAAATTTGGTTTTCAACATAGAAGGGTCTGCTGAAAAACT
>CAIXZH010000085.1 GCA_903923905.1 uncultured Bacteroidia bacterium | reverse complement strand
TTAACTGGTAATTAATACTTTAAAGATACAAATTCCCGCGGTTTTAACCTAATAAATAATGAGTTATTTTACTGTAAATCAGATAAATAACTAAGTTTTGAACGAACTATTGATATATAGTATTTCAAAAAAATTGAATACCTATTTTACTAAAATGGCTTCCAGTTCTTCCAGAGATTTTCCTTTTGTCTCAGGTAATAATTTCATCATTAGCAACAGACCCACAAAAGCGAAGACTCCATACAAAAGGAAAGTGCCGGTACTCCCTAATTTGGCCAATTCCCACGGAAATATCAGCTGAACCATAAAGCTGACCGCTGAATTCAGGAAGCCGACAAAAGAGATCGCCAAACCCCGGATATAATTTGGGAAAAGCTCAGAAAACAGTACCCACATTACAGGTCCCAGAGAAACAGCAAATGAGGCAACAAACCCCAGAATGCCGATCAGAATCAGCGTTGGATTCATTTTTATTGCAGCTGCAATGAACTGCGATTCATATTTCTTTTCCATATCAGCTCCAATAGCGGCAGTTACCTCGTTCTTAAATTGGGTATCGCTGTTAAACATTTTATTTTTCAGCGGACCAAGTTGGGCAACATTAATCGCTGCGGGTAATTTTGAAACGGTTGCATCAGTCAATGTATAAGTAGCCGCATTAAAACCGTATGCTAACAGGAACATGCTTAATGCAATACCGCTGATTCCAAAAGCGAGCAACGGTTTTCTTCCTAATCTGTCAATCAGGACCATTGCAAGGATAGTAAATACGACATTTATGAGGCCGACAAGGATTGCCTGGATAAACGCTGCATCGGTTCCGATACCTGATTGTTCAAAAATCATTGGGGCATAAAAGAATACAGAATTGATCCCTGTTATCTGCTGTAAAATGGAGATCACGATCCCGATGATTAGGACCAGTCTCATTGCCGGTACAAACAACTCTCTGAATGAGACCTTTTCTTTTGTTTTGGTTTCCTGTAAGGTCTTCTCCAATTCAACACTTTGCTGAATTTCTGCAACTACCTTGATCGCAGTCTCTTCGTCACCCAATCGTTTCATGATATTCAAAGCTTCTTCAAATCTTCCTTTCATAATCAACCATCGTGGGCTTTGAGGAACGATTAGCAAAAGGAAAAAGTAAAGAGTGGCAGGGAAAAATTCAATTCCGAGCATCCATCTCCAGTTGAATTCCCTGATTTTTAAAGAATGTACCCAGGAGGCATCAGACTGAGATAAATGAACAATCAGATAATTAGTAAAAAATGCTGCCGAAATTCCCACGACAATATTTAGCTGATTAAAAGAGACTAATTTACCTCGTTTCTCTGCAGGAGAGATTTCGGCGATATACATTGGAGCCAATATTAAGGAAGTTCCTACTCCAACCCCGGCAATCATTCGGGCAATCACCAAAATTATAAAAGTCGGAGCCACAGCCGAAAGCAATGCTGAAAAGGCATACAATAATGCGGCATATTTCAATACGATCCGTCTTCCAAAACGGTCACTGACAGGTCCGGCAAACATCATAGCGGCAGTTGCTGCCAGTGATAGGGAGGCCACCGACCATCCCAGCTCAATTTTAGAGAGATGAAACTCAGGCTCAATAAATTTTATTACCCCGGATATCACTGAGGCATCAAAACCCATTAAAAACCCACCCATTGCGATGATCAAAGCAATTAGTACGATCGATCTTTTTTGTTTTTGCATAAAAAACGGTGTAGAATTGGTTATGATTAGTTTATTGGTATACCCTGATATAATCCACTTCCATGGTTGCGTCGGTGAAAGCCGGATCTACTGCCCCACCAAAGAATCCCCCCATCGCCAGATTCATTATGAGATAAAAATCATGATTAAAAGGGGTGTTTTCCGAATTTTTCACCGAATGAAATAGCAACTTATCCACATAAATTTTCAGATAAGATGGGGTCCACACCAAATCATAGGTATGAAATTGGTTTAGAGCATTTGATATCATGGTATTCCCACCATCCGCATTTCCCCCCGATCTTCCAGGGTAATGGAAAGTGCCAAATATTTTATTTAATTCGGAACCTCGGTGCTCCATGATATCAATTTCACCACAGGCGGGCCAGGAGCCATAACCCGGAAGATCTCCCAACATCCAGATTGCTGGCCAGGTTCCGACGCCTGAAGGAAGCTTGGCTCTCACCTCAACTTTGCCATAGGTAAATGCAAACTTATATTTTGTTTGTAATTTTGCACTGGTAAATCCTGTTCCAAGGTAATGCTCTTTAATTGCCTTAAGTTTTAACACACCTCCCTCCACAATACCATTTTCAGGCCTGCTGGTGTAATATTCCAATTCATTATTTCCCCATCCACAGTTTTGAGGGCAACCTGTACCTATCACATAGCTCCATTTAGTACTGTCTGGTAAACCAGGTTTATTAAACTCGTCAGACCAAACTAATCTGGAGAATTTTAACTTCTCTGTGGCTATCTTTTTCTGTGGTAAATCATCAGATATTGGTATAGTATAATCAGGATATCCAAGCTGCGCTTTTGAAATTAACCCTACGCAGGGAATTGCAAGTGTTAAGAAGATGCAA
Organism: uncultured Bacteroidia bacterium; assembly: GCA_903923905.1. Taxonomy (GTDB): domain Bacteria; phylum Bacteroidota; class Bacteroidia; order Bacteroidales; family Prolixibacteraceae; genus JAAFHB01. The sequence goes on along the minus strand of CAIXZH010000085.1, from coordinate 58,066 downwards.
ATGACCAGTTGCCTTGGTAACATTATTTTTAGTTGTTAAATACGTTTTACATAATCACACCCAATTACTCTTCCCTGCTATTGAAATACCCTTACATAATCAACATACATACGTTGCGGAAATATGGTAGTTGCATCAGGCGAACCTGGCCAGTCACCTCCGACTGCCACATTAAATATGAAAAAGAATGGGGCATTAAATGGCCAGGTGCCGGAAGTTACACTGCTATTGGTTGCTGTCATGTATGGAATACCATCCACGATAATTTGGACATAGTTCATTTGCCAGACCAGGCTAAATACATGGAATTGCAGGGAAAAATCACCCGAATTTAAGAAATAGGCATTATTTACGGTACCTGATGACCCATCTGCCTGAGCCCAGTGAATTGAACCGACCACTCTGTTTGGTGAGCTGCCGATTAATTCCATGATATCTGTTTCTCCACATGCAGGCCAACCCACACTTGAAAAATTAGACCCCAACATCCATAGGGCAGGCCACATCCCGTGTGATACCGGAATTTTAGCACGCATATCAATTCTTCCGTATTTAAAGGATTGTTTCCCTGCAGTATTCATTCTGGCCGAGGTATAATTATTGCTTCCGATAGTTTCCTGCCGGGCTTCAATCACTAATTTACCATTAGCCAGAAAGGCATTACCAGGAGTATAATATTCCAGTTCATGATTTCCCCAACCACCTCCTCCGGTTTCGAAATTCCAGTTGTTGGTATTTATGGCAGCATCGTTGAATTCATCACTCCAGGTTAAAGTATACCCGGGATAAGCTGAAGGAGAGTAATAACCTTCATTATCGCTTGGATAATAGGTTCCATTCGTTGTAATCGTACCAATTGCTTTGGCAGAACCTTTTATGGTTGCATTCACCGGATTACTGATGGTCAGGTAAAATGTCTGATCGGGCTGGCGTAAACTGTCACCAGATACACTAACATCCACATAACCGAGGGTTTGACTGGCCGGAATGGTCAATGTGCCTGAAACCGCGGTATAGTCGATGCCGCTTTTTGCTGTACTATCCGAGGTTGCATAATTGACCTTAATATCTTTGTCGCTCGCAGTGGAGACACTAATAAAAAACCGAAATGCTGTAGCAATCTTATTATCTCTGGTATGAGAAATATCCAGTATTGAAAGTGTTGGTAAGATAGGGATCGGTACCGGTGTAACCGGTGTTTTCGATTTGCTGCAGGAACAATAAAGAATTGCTATAATTGTAATTAGGGAAATCCCCCGTAAAAGATTCATTTGGGCTGTGGATTAAGATAAAAATAGCCGGCCAATCTGTGGAAATGACCGGCTATTTAGAAATTATATAAAAACAGAATTAATAACTGAGTTCTAATATATTGAAAAACAGCCTAAAATAGATTTATAATAGGCTGTTTTAATATTACTTATTGAACCCCTCTGAACTGAATATTTGTAAATGATACACCACCCATCAAATTCTCAGCTCCGGCTTGAATTTCGAGCCAAATAGTTCCGCTTGTAGCAAAGGTAACTATATCACCGCTCGCAATCCCTGCAGTTGGGTTAAAGATATTCGATAACAGTCCTGATTTTGCACCAACACTGCCCCATATAGCGATCTCAGTTACTTCAATTGCACCTGTATATTCAACCATTTGAGTAGGCTGAGTTGTACAGGCATAAATCTTGAACCAACCATTATTCACTCCGGCGGTTTTAAAACTTAAATCGACTTTATATTTCTGACCAGCAACTACCTGAATTGGCTGATAAATTGCAAGCTGTCCCCAGGACTCAGCTACATTAGTAACAGTTGCCCAACCATTTGCAAACACTATGGATGAATTAACACTATCGTTAATTCGTTGAATAGTCCATTGTGCAATATCTGCAGCAGTTGCCAATTTGCCACCTTTAACTAAATTACCGGCTTTCGGATCGGGCGTAGTTTGCGAATGTGTAATTGATGAAGAAGCCATACCCCCACTGGTTACCAGTGTTAACGCAATGGTATAGGTATCTACGTCCGGATAGAAAGCGACTACTGAATCTCCGGAAAGTACAGAACCGTTACCTAAGTCCCAATAAGCTATGCCGTTGGTTGTTGACACATTTTTCAAAACCCAATGGTTGGCATCGACACCTGCTGTTTTTTGGATCAGAACCTGACTGGCGGTTGGTACTGCTCCCAAAGTATTTACTTTTTCTTTTTTACAGCTATAGATGAGCGTAACGCTTATTAACAAGAGCGCTATTACCCCGAAATTTATTGATTTTAATATCTTATTTTTCATATAAAAACTATTTAATCAGTTATTTTATTAAAAACTTAATTATAACCCGGGTTTTGAACAAGTTTAGTATTGTTCATACTGGTCAGAGGAATAGGCAAAATTTCGTTGATTCCAGCCTTAAATCCTCTGGATGCAAGTACGGTAGCAGCCTTACCAGTACGAACCAGGTCAAACCAGCGGTGACCTTCGGTTGCCAGTTCCAGTCTGCGTTCTTCATAAATATTATCCAATGTGGCAGGTACTGAGGATAGACCTACCCGAGCCCTTACAGCATCCAGAAGGATCTGTGCACGACCTGTTACGCCTGCCTGTACTGAAGCTTCTGCTTCCATAAGGTAGGTGTCAGCCAGACGGATTTCGATAACATCATTGGGCCAATTCAAAACATCCTGACCTGTAGGGGCCAGCCATCTCAATTGTGCACACCATTTCTGTTCGAAAAATCCCGTATTCATAAAACCAGCCTGGTAGCTAGCTTGGCCAAGGGCTTTGAGGCCATCCAGATCAGCAACGGTATATGGATAACGAGGATCACCTTGCATAGATACAGCAAAAGCTTTGGTTATCGGATTGAAAGACCAGCCTGAATAGTAGGTATGATCCGCATCCGCACCAGGTCCGGCAGAATAACTTCTTGGACCAACCATGGTACAATAGACATTTCCCCTGAAATCGCTAGGTCCCCACCAGGATGCCTCTGCATTGGTATGCACAATTTCGAAGATCGATTCTGAATTGAATTTATGGGCAGGGCTAAAGATGTCCTTATAATTGGGCATCAGCGAATAAACACCAGAGGTATTCACCTTATTTAGTGCTGAAGCAGCGTCAGTCCATTTTGCCTCATAAAGATATACCTTTCCGAGCATAGCAGTAGCTGCTCCAGAGGTGATTCTTCCGTCCTCGGCGGTTACGACTGTTGCCGGTAATGCAGGAATAGCTTCAGTCAGGTCCTTTTCGATCTGAGCATAAACATCAGCCGGTTTAGCCTGAACCTGAGTATAGGTTTCGGCAGTTGTAATAGGAGCTGTCATGAGGACGATGTTTTTAAACAACCGTTCCAGCTCAAAATAGAAATAGGCCCTCAGGACTTTTGCCTCTGCAACATACCTGTTTTGCAAATCGGAACTTAAGCCGGAAACAGGCTTTGCCAGTTTGAGAATTAAGAGATTAGCCCTGTATACGCCGGCATAATCCATATCCCAGAATAACTGGGAAGGACCGGTTGCTGCAGAAAGATTATAATTCATCCAATCCTGATAACTCTGCATGTCGGTTGAGCTACCACCGCCTGCATAACATTCGTCTGCAGCGCTGTTTAACGGACCCAGTTTATTAGCATACCAGTTTAAGCCAAATCCGGCCTCAGGGGCTACCGCATCGTAAATAGCAACGAGACCATTAAATGCCTGATCAGGAGTCTGATAATAATTTGATTCCAGTGATAAGGCAATCGGTTGAACTGAAAGGAAGCTCTTTTTGCAGGAGGTACCCAGAATAATTAAGCCTGCAAAGACTAATGTATAAAATAGAAATTTTATTTTCATTGTATCTAAATTTTTAAGTTACTAAAACGTGAGGTCAATTCCTACCATGAAAGACCGTGCTTGTGGATAAACGCCACGGTCGATACTGTAAATACCCTGGCTACCACCAATTTCAGGATCAAATCCGGTATATTTCGTTAGAGTAAGGAGGTTGTTACCACTTACATAGATCCTGCATTTTTCTATCTGCGCCTTACTCATAAGTGCTTTAGGCAACGTGTATCCAAGTTGTAAAGTCTTAATTCTGAAATAAGCTCCATTTTCCAAATAGAAGTTACTTGGATAGGAGAAGTTATTGTTTGGATCATCGTCAGATAGCCGTGCAAAGGTGTTTGAAGTACCCTTGCCGGTCCAGCGACCCATTGCTTTATTCATATAATTAGCTCCGATAATATCCAGACGGCGTAACTGCTGGAAAATCTTATTTCCGGAAACACCTTGTCCAAATATGACCAAATCAAATCCCTTGTATGCGACATTAGCGGTAATGCCATAAGTAAAATCAGGGGTTGGGTTTCCAAGATATTGCCGGTCTTTCTCAGTAATCACACCATCACCGTTTGTATCCACCCACTTGAAATCACCAGGCTTGGCATTAGGCTGAATCATTGTTCCTGATTTGCTGACATAATTATTCACATCGGCCTGAGTCTGGAAAATACCGGCATTTTTGAATCCGTAAAATTCATTGACCGGCTGACCCACTGTCTTACGGCTCACTTCATAAGCGCTCGACTGCATGGTTGCATTGGTCAGGTAGGCATTAGATCCGATATTGGTAACCTTGTTCTGAATGAATGAGCCATTCGCTTTTATTCCAACTGAAATCTCCCCGAATTTTTTATTATAACCAAGGTCTAATTCGATCCCTTTATTATACATTGAAGCAACATTCCCCCATGGACTGGCTGAAGCTCCCACATAGCCTGGCAGAGTAACTGACATCAACATCCCGGTGGTCGTCTTTTTGAATACTTCAGCTGTAACTGTAAAATCTTTGAACAGGATTGCATCAACTCCGAAGTTTATCTGGCTGGTCTGTTCCCATTTCAGGTTTGGATTGGCAGGTGCACCCGGACCATAACCGGTAAGTGGAGTACTGTTTATCGTATTTCCAAAGGCATATCCGCCTAAGGCACCGATGGTTGAAGTATAAAGGAAAGGGGAAAGGTTATCATTTCCGTTTACACCATATCCAGCTCTGATTTTCAAGAGGTTAACTGCATCGTTTTTGGTCCAGAAATCTTCTCTCGAAGCGATCCAGCCAAAGGATGCCGACGGGAAATATCCGTAAACATTGTTGCTACCAAAATGTGAAGATCCATCCCGGCGAATGATACCGGTAAACATGTATTTTCCATCATAGTCGTAGGTTAGACGAGAAAAGAGGGACGATAATTTATAAGGTTGATTTTCAGATCCCCAGGCCTGACGGTTAGCAACTGGAATTGAAAAATTCATGGATGCCGTGCCGAAACTCGTGGCAGGTATTCCTAAATAAGTAGCACCAATCATATTCACATCACTTTCATCCCTGGCTTCTGTACCTATCAATAAGTTCAAATTATGTTTGCCAAATGAGCGATTATAGTCAGCGGTATTTGTCCAGGTCCAATCTACAGCTCTGTTTTGGGTGCGGCTATAAGAGTTCTGAGTCAGATTTGAGATGGTGTTACTCAGGAAATAGACCGGCGTATAGGAAGCATAACCCCAGAAAGCCAGTTTTGCGCCAATACTTGTTTTGATTCTCAGACCTTTAATAGGTGTAAGTTCCAGGTAAACATTCCCAACAATATTGTCACTCCATCCATAATTACCCATTTGTGTCTGGGCAAAAGCAGCAGGGTTTGACATTTCCTGGCCTACATAGCTGGAAATTCCATAAGGATTTCCGTTTGCATCCCGTACAAGTGAGGCAGAATGAGAATGATAGGGTTCAGTCGCTAATACATTTGCATCGGTGATCACCAGCGGAGTTACCGGGTCAAGGTTGACAGCTGAAGCTAAAGGAGCGCCAAAATAATCGTTGGCCGAAATACCTTTACTCTTAATATGGGAATAAGAGATGTTATTTCCGAAGTTCAGCCATGGTTTCATTTTATGCGCTGAATTTAAACGGGCGGTAAACCTTTTGTAACCGGAAATTGCTGTAGAAGCAATACCATCCTGTTCAAAATAGCCAAACGAAGCAAAGTAGGTTGACTTATCAGTACCACCGCTAAAACTCAAATTATGGTTTTGAACCATAGCATTATTATTGAAAATAACTTTTTGCCAGTTGGTCCCTGCGCCAAGAGATTGTGGATTATTGAAAATTATCCCGCGACCGGCAGCAAATGAAGATTCATTTCTTAAGGTTGCATACTGGGTAGCATTTACGAGTCTCAATGTATTTTCAGGAGCTTGTGTACCATCATATCCATTGTAATTGACTTTCATAGTACCCACTTTACCTTTTTTGGTTGTAACCAGAATAACACCACCTGCAGCCTGTGTACCATAGATTGCAGCAGATGCTGCATCCTTTAATACTTCGATGGATTCAATGTCTGACTGATTCAAATAATCAATTCCCCCAACAACGACAGGAACTCCGTCAACAACATACAGAGGAGATACATAATTTATGGAAGTGATACCACGGATGCTTACGGTAGCATCTGATCCAGGTTGACCTGAACTTGACGCAACAGTAACACCGGAGGTTCTCCCTTTAAGTGCATCTTCCACGCGTGGAGTAGGCATGTTTTCAAGATCAGATGCTTTCACCGTAGAAATAGCTCCGGTTACTACACTTTTCTTTTGAGTACCATAACCTACTACAATAACCTCATCAATATTCTCTGAGGAGGAAGTTAGTTTTACATTAATTACGGTCCGGTGATTCACCTGCACCTCCTGAGACTTCATCCCCACAAATGAAAATACCAAAGTACCATTGGCGGGAACTGTCAAGGAATAAGCCCCGTCAATACTAGTAGTAATACCGGTGGTTGTCCCTTTTAGAACAACACCTACTCCAGGGATCGGCTGTCCATCATCGGCAGAAGAAACAACCCCTTTTACTTGTATACTCTGTCCGTACCCGAACAATGAGCATACGCTGATTAAAAGAACTAAAATTGTTTTTTTCATAAATTTTAATTGAATTTTAGAAATGTTAATTGAAGATTTAAGTTTGAATATACGAAAAATTTTATGATTTATTAATATTAATTCGCAATTAATTAATCATACATTAAACTTTATGTCGCAAAATAAGTTATAACATTTCAAAAATAAAATGATTTTTCTACAACATAAATACATCAAGCCGAATTTTTAAATACATCAATAATACATCATAATTTATGTATAAATTTAATATACTGTTATTTATACGTTAATTAGAATCATTAAAAAATACACTTTAAGATAAAAATAGTACTACAACTGAATATTTACGGATTAAAGAGGGTTAAGAAACCTGAGATGTTAATAAACGTTAATCGATTTTAGAGGTCAGCATCTTAGTTGGATTCGAATAACCGGCTAATTAGCCTGATGAAATTTTGGTATTTATGATCCATTTAGAACAAAATCAATTTTAATCACAAATCAATTAGCAAGCTTGTCAAATTGGTATCACGGTCGATATTCAATTTTTTGCGCACCCGGTAACGGCAAATCTCGACGCCACGAATAGATATATTCATCAATGGTGCGATCTCTTTGGTTGAGATATTCATCCGCAGGTAAGCACATAATCGGAGTTCATTGGGAGTCAGCGATGGATACCGCCCCTTGAGCCGGACGAGAAAATCTTCGTGTACCTCATCAAATGCCGTCTCAAAAACTTCCCATTGTTTATTATGATCAACATCCTTACTAATCCTTCCGATCAGGGATAAGATCTTTCCTTTCAAAGTTTCGTCAGACGTTGATGTTTTAATCTTTTCAAGATCCTCCTTAATTTTGGCCAAAAACTTGTTTTTATGGATCAGATCCATGGTTTGATTAGCCAGTTCCTTATCCCGGTGGATCATTTCATTCTTCAACTTCTCATTTTTCAGCTTAATAATCTTTTTTTCCGCTAACGCCGCTTGTTGAATGTAATCACTCTCTTTTTGCCGGTACGCACGGAGATGTTTCAATCGCTCTTTCCGCCGGGATATCTCTAATCTTCTAATAAATAACCAAATAGAGAATATTACAAGAATCAGGATAACCAGGATATAAAAGAAGTATGCAATTCCGGATCTGTACCAGGGGGGTTTTACTGTAAACAGAAGTTCGTCACTTCTACTTTCTACTCCCAGAGAATTTCTAGCCTTGACACTTAATCCATAGTCTCCTTCAGGTAAAAGGGCAAATTCAACAGTTGCGGAACTACTCCAACTGCTCCAATCGTTATTTAATCCGGATAATTTAAAACTATATTCTACACTTCCGGAATTGTCATATATCGGGGAAGCAAAATAGAACTTAAAGGCATTCTTTGCATACTTAAACACGTATTTTTGAAGAGGTTGGCCTTTTGCAGGATGGTAAGAATTTCCATAATAAAAGGTACTGTCCAGGTTTAGCGCAATCGCCTGTGTGATAAAGGCCGAAAATTCAGGATTATAACTGAAATGGGCAGTGGAGGAATAGTGAACAAAACCATCCTCGGTACTCAGAAATAGATGGTCACTGGAATAGGGGTAGATCGATTCAAAACCACTGATAAATTTACCATTTAATAAAATGAACGAGGCACTAACTTGTTTGAAAGTCCCATCCTCCTGGATTCGAAAAACTCCGGCTTTATGGGTTGAGTTTAACCAGGCAATATACCAAATATTCCCATTTTCATCCTCTTTAAGGTAGGTAAAGTCAACAACTGGATTAAACAGCTGATTAAAATAGACTGATTTTTCAAATCGGTCATTTTGAGCGTTATAATTAAATATTCCTACGTTGGTAGCAAAAACAATTTGATCTTTGATTTGAAAAACATTGAGGTTGTAGTTGGTAGGTAATCCATCCCTGGTGGTATAATACCGAAATGATTTTACACGATCCAGAGTAGAGCCTAAACTTATTTTAAAAATACCTTTGAATCCATGACTCATCCAAAGATTGCCCTCTTTGTCCTCTTCGAATATTCGGAAAGACTCATTAAATCCCTTTATGCGGTCAACATATTTCCATGCACCGTTTTCCTTTTTAAAATAAATCAGACCGCTGTAGGTCCCCCCGACTAAATAGTTGGGAAATCGTTTTAAAGTGTGATATTTCCATCCTCCCGGAATATTACTGATCTGACGCGCTGATTCTCCTTCAACAATAAATGTACCCACATTATGACCGCAAATCAAGATTCCATCATGAACTCCAAGATACCATACCTGTCCGGAGGTTCCAGGTATCATGCGGGCAATACCATTCTGATCACCTTTCGCCCAATTCTTAACATAAAGTCCCTGGTTTGTACCCAGATAGAGCTTCCCTTTAAAGATGAATGAGGTATATCCTGCACCAATTTCTTCGGATTGCTTTAAAAAAGTAATTGGAGAATTAATGTTGATATAATCAATTCCATTGTCCAGACCTAACCATAAATCGCCTGAACGGTCTGCAAAGATCTTAAGAACAGTATTATTTTGTAATCCCTTATTTCTGTCAATAATCTGAACAATCTCACCCAATGGGTCACCGATTATGGCTCCATCCTTTATGGTACCAAAAGCATAATTGCCATTCTGAATAAGTGTCGCACAAAATATTTGATTTTTTCTAAGATATTCATTTACAGGAACTTTCCATTCTTTTAATTGTTTGCCATCATATACAAAGATACCTTTGTTTAATGTGCAAATGAGCTCTTCATCCCCTTCAGAAAATGGCAGAACGGAGCAAATCTCCTCCCCTCTCAGACTTTGACATCCCGGCAATTCAATGAGTTTATCGCCTGACAATTCATACATCCCGGTTTCAATATCATTAAAATACAATTTTTCCCTGATTTTAAAGGAATTTTGAAATCTGACAGGTGCCTTAAGCACTGTCATGGTAGAATCATTGTCAAAAATGAATGCCTTAAAGTAGGATTGGAAAATAATTTTTCCGTTAAAATCGTGGATGTTCCAGATATCATCAAAATTCTGGGAATCAGCTGGAATATATTTTTTCAGTGATTTAAATTCTAACTTTCCGTTAGTTCCATATTCCATTTTACCTAACTCATTATAGGCCCCGACAAAGATTCCTTCGGTTTCATGGATATAAACGGAACGGGTAAGGGAAGAATTCGGCATTTTAGATAAATGCCAGGTTACACCATCGAAGACCAAAAGCCCTTCATTATTTGCAAAATACATAAATCCCTTCTGATCCTGAGCAATCCCCCAGTTCTGGGTGCCAGCCTTGTATTCCCTTTTTGGGTAATTTCGAATAAACGGAACCCCGATATTCTTGATCTGGGAATACCCGGTATTCAATAGAACCTGAAAGAAAATTAGGATAAAGAGGGTACTTTTTATCATATTGAATATGAAAAATATAGGTTTGAGATACTGCTTAAATTTCTATACAGGAGATAAATTTCAAACAGTCACTTAGTATGTTTTATAATTTAGCTTTGGAATACTACAAATATACACATTTAGGTTTAATATCAAAAGACCCCGAAGGTTTTGGAAGCACTCCGGAAAAGCAAAGACCCCGAAGGTTTTTGAAACCTTCGGGGACTAATTTGAATTATAAATAAGGTTTCCTATTTCAATGGTGAATTCTTTAATACCTCAACCAGAAAATCCCAGAATTTCTGCACTGAAGGGATAAAAAGCCGCTCGTCCGGTGAATGAGGAGAGCGCATTGTTGGTCCGAATGAAATCATATCCCAATTCGGGTAGGCAGCACCAAGAATTCCGCACTCCAATCCGGCATGGATTCCTAAAATTTCAGGAGTCTTCCCAAATTTATTCTGATAAATCTCCTTCATTGAGGCCAGAATCGGCGAATTCATATTGGGTTTCCAACCCGGGTAATCGCCATCGAAAGACACCATAGCGCCACCCAATGCAAAAACACTATCAACCATTTCGACAAGATCATTTTTTGCTGATTCCACAGAGCTTCGCAGCAAGCATTTCACAAAAATCACCCCTTTACGGGATTTAACGGTCGAAAGATTTGTCGAAGTTTCAACCAATCCTGCCATTGCATCACTCATCCGGATTACTCCGTTCGGGCAGGCATATACTGAGTCGATAAGGTCATCCTGCACCCGTTCTTCGATCAGTGATTCGGGAATTTCGGTTTCATTAATCGTAAAGCTCAGGTTTGGTTCAATGGCACCCAATTCATATTTGTAGATAGATTGGTATTTTGAAACTGCACTTTTCAATTGTGCAACATTTTCATCAGGGACAAGTACAACGGCATACGCTTCACGTGGAATGGCATTCCTCATACCTCCGCCATTAATTTCTGCAAGCCGGGCATCGAGTTCCCTGGTCGCATATTTTAAAAAACGGATTATCAGTTTATTGGCATTACCTCTTCCCTGATTGATTTCAAGACCGGAATGCCCTCCTCTCAAACCGGAGATCACCAGTTTCAGTGGTGTTACTCCCTGAGGAACAATAACCTCATCATATTCGAATTCAATATCTGCATTGACTCCGCCGGCACAACCCACATACAGTTCGCCCTCTTCTTCAGAATCCATATTCAGCAAAATTTCGCCTTTCAGCCAATTGGGTTTTAATCCCATAGCCCCGGTCATGCCAGTTTCTTCGTCACAGGTAAAAAGTGCCTCCAAAGGTCCGTGTACCAAATCTTTGGCAGCAAGGACAGTCATTGCGCAAGCAACACCCATACCATTATCTGCACCTAGGGTGGTTCCGCGGGCACGAACCCATTCTCCATCTATCCAGGCATCGATGGGATCATTCTCGAAATCGTGGACAGTTCCATTATTCTTTTGAGGAACCATATCGAGATGGCCCTGAAAAATAATCCCTTTTCGGTTCTCCATGCCTGGGGTGGCAGGTTTACGAATTAATACATTTCCAACACTATCTTTTTCGGTGACCAGCCCAAGATTTTTTCCAAAATTCACCATAAACGCCTGGATTTTTTCCTCCTTTTTGGAGGGGCGTGGGACCTGGGTCAGTTTGTAAAAATTTTCCCAAACTGCCTTTGGTTCAAGACCAACTATTTCATTACTCATAACTTTATGATTTTAAATATTATACAGTAGTTTTTCGGTGTTCGATATTTGGCAATTCCAATTCATACCCTTTAATACGGTCTTCCTTTTTCAATAAAAATGAAAATACAATGGCCAATGCCCCAAAACAGGCAAATATCAACATCGGGATGGTATAATTGTACAAAGTTATAACTTGATCTTTGCCATCAACAATTTTATGGATAGTCCCTGTAATACAATATTTATCCAGTACAACTCCAATCAATAAGGGAACACCCATCAGTCCCCAGTTCTGAACCCAGAATGTCATGGCATAAGCTGTTCCAAGTTTGTGCTCAGGAATAATTTTAGCAATCGATGGCCACATCGCGGACGGGACCATGGAGAAGGCAATTCCCAACACCATCACCAAACCGATCGCGATCGGGAAGCTGTTCAATGATGGAATCGAGAACAATAAATGGACGCAAACCAGGAGAATAGAACCAATGATCATGATCGTTGCACCTTTCCCCTTTTTGTCGAACATACTGCCAAAAACCGGTGTTAACAGTAATGCGCTGAATGGCAATAAAGCGGGAATATATCCTGCAAAGGAATCAGAAATTCCAAATTTCTGGACAATCATATTTGTCGCATACTTAATAAAAGGGAAAACGGCTGAATAAAACAAAACGCATAAGATCGTAATGTACCAAAACGCGCGGTTTTTTCCTATTTCCAGAATATCTGCAAACTTAAACTCTTCATCATCAGGAACCCCTGCATCAGCATCTTCCTGGTCCAACTGGCGATCCATGAAAGTAAACAGCACAAACACGAGCATCCCAATTCCGAGGAGGAAAAGAGAAACAATAACAGGCATGCTGATATCACCGGTCAACTTAATCAATGGTATTGGGGTAAACATTGCCAAGGCTGTTCCGATACGACCTGTTGAAGTGTTAAGCCCAATGGCCAATGCCATCTCTTTTCCACGGAACCAGCGCACAACAGCCTTGTTAGCAGCAATACCAAACATCTCACATCCTACGCCAAAAATGGCAAATCCAAATCCGGCCACTACCGCCGATTTTGTGGTTGGAGCAATCATTTGCCAGGAACCAATGGTGAACTCAAACATACCATGAAAATGGCCTGAAATAGCAAGGTATTTGATGAATCCCCCAATCAACATGATAGCAATTGCTAAAATTCCGGTGAACCGGACTCCCATTTTGTCAAGGATCATCCCGCTGAAGACCAGCATCAGCAAAAACACGTTGAACCAGCCATAACCACTGGTAAACAAACCATAGTCTGATGCCGTCCATGATAAACTGGCCTGTAACCTTTCCTGTAAAGGTGCCATGGCATCAGTCAGATAATACATACACATCATGGTAAATGACACTAGTCCAAGCATCAACCAACGTGCTGACTTCGAGTCGCGAAGGGATTTTTTAAGTTCTTGCATTTTAAATGGGTAAGGATGGATAAAAAGGGTAAATTATTATTGATTTTAGTGTGGCAATATAGTTAAAAACCGGTGATATAATATTGTTTGAAAATCATTAAAAAATGTAGAGACAAGGCATGCCTTGTCTCTATAAATATTCATTGACTTGAATAATGAGACAAGGCATGCCTTGTCTCTACACATTGAATTAAAATTAATTACCAATTCGTTTTATTGCCCCGGTAACAGGATGAATTTCAATAGAATATTCTCCATTTAATAGTCCATCAGGAAAGGGGGAAACAATCCCAAATTGGGCCATTGAAAGGCGCGTCTGAGCAAGAACATCGCTGCCGTTGAGTAATCGGGCTACAACAGTGCCGGGAGTTCTGTAAAACAGCCCATTTGTCGAAGTTTCCCCTAAAGCAGTAACAGCTTTCTGTTCAATGGCGTGCGTAAGATCAGAATTTGGGTCCAGCTCCAGCAATATTGGTTTTCCGGAAACATTACTTTCAGGCAAAATTCCGGCGACCGCTGAGAACCTGAATGCCACCAATGCTTTATTTGCTTTTGCATCAGGGACCACTTCAAATACATACTTATGCATAACGCTAAACGTCTTTCCGATAAAAAGGCTTTCGTAATTAGCTATAATTTTATTGAGTTCATCAACCACCACTTTATAAGCTTCACCGTCAGGAGGGAGTTTATCATATTTGGCGGCCAGTAACATTGCTTTACGTTTTCGTAGCTTCATAATATCCTGGGCAGCTTCGGCCGCCTTTTCTTCAAAAGATTTAACCTTGTCTCCTGAATGTTTAACGGAGTCTTTCTTTTCCAGAAACGAATGCAGAGACAATTCTGACCATAATTCACGGGGGATCTCGACAGTCGGGGTAAAGTCCGTAGTATAATTCTTAGTCGGGTCTCCCTTAACCGGACTGTTAATTCCGAGCAAAACGCCCTCATCTGAAAGGCTTACCATCGAAGCGATGGCTCCATTTGCTTTATGAACTTCTGCAGGGTCAGGTGTGCCGAAAGTTTCCAATTTCAAATCAGTGATTTTCCAGCTCTCACCATCCGAAAAAGAGGCATTTTTTATCCCTAAATATTTTGATGCATATTCATAATATGGCCCATGAAAGAATTTCTCCTGCGAAACTTCAGCCAGGATACGTATTCCTGTGCGAGGAAGTGAATAGATCACCCCACCCTGAAAAGCACCCAGTTCATTGGCCCCTTTCTTTTTGTCCTCTTTCGCAGTTCCGGTAAAACTTCCGGCAAGGGTAAAAGCAGATAATAATAGAATTCCGAACAGTTTCATTCTCATTAATTTTTAGTTAAACCATCAAAAAAATCTGACCATTCAAAAGTGACTCTTTTTTTTGGCTTTCCCAAAATTCAGATCACTTTTCAGTATGGAAAAAGCCATGCCCAAATGATCAGCAATATCACCTGCCAGCAAGGCCTCTTCAGACGAACCGGCAAGAGCTATATCGCCCGAAAGTCCGTGCAGGTAAACTCCAAGCAAAGCAGCTTCATTGGGCTGATAACCCTGGGCGATTAGTCCGGTCAAAATTCCGGTCAATACATCTCCGCTGCCAGCAGTACCCATGCCCGGATTACCAGTACTATTGAACCAGCAGCTGCCATCTGGCAATGCCATGGCTGTATATGCACCTTTAAGGATCAATATAATATTATACGTTTGGGCAAATCTACGGGCAAGTGATATCCTTTCAGAATCGGAATCAGCTTTCCCCGCTAATCGTTCAAACTCTAACGGATGCGGAGTAAGAATCGAATTGGCGGGGATGAGTTGAATCATTTCCGGATTTTCCGAGAGAATATTGAGCCCGTCTGCATCTATGACCATGGGGGCCTGATAGTTTGTCAAAAGCATTCTGAAGGCATTTACTGTTTCAGGAGCCTTCCCTATACCTGGTCCGATACCTACAGCCTGATAGGCCACAGATAGTTTTACCCGAGAAATCATATTTTCCATCTCATCGAGTGAGACCATGGCTTCAGGTATAGCCGTCTGCATAATCTGGTTCCCTGTTTTCGGAAGATGAACTGTCAACAGTCCGACACCGGATCTGAGGCAACCTTTGGCTACGAGGATGGCAGCACCTATTTTCCCATAGCTTCCTGCCACCAATAGTGCATGCCCATATGTTCCTTTATGGGAAAACTTTCCTCTTGGCTTCAGAATTTCAGCCATTGTCTGGCGGTCAGAAAAGTACCAGGGTGTTATCGTTTGATTTTTTCCATCCGGATGTAATCCGATTGGAAGAACTTCCCATCTTCCTGTAAATTGCTCATTTTCTTTAAATAAGAAGCTTAATTTAGGAAATTCAAAGGTCAGGGTATATGTTGCCCGGATGATTGCCTCCGGATCATTACTGCAATTATCTTCCCCCATCAAACCCGAGGGAATATCGATCGAGAGAATCGGAATACCTGATTGATTCAGGTATTTGACTAGCTGTGCCGGAAAACCCGAAAGCGGACGGGTTAACCCTGTCCCAAAAAGACCATCCACCAATAGCGAATAACTGATAAGTTCCGGAAGCGGATCATCATCGTTCCACCAATTGATAGTTGAAACATTCAAATGATCTTTTAACCGCTCAAGATTTATCAGAAAACAATCGGAGTATCGGCTTTCAGCATCGGGAATAAATACATCGACCCGATAGTTTTTTAAGGCGAGCATGCGGGCAACTGCGAGGGCATCTCCCCCATTGTTCCCCGGACCGGCAAAAAAGGCCATTCGCTGACTGAAATCAAAGTGATCACCGATCCAGTCAGCCAGCTTTTCCGACGCCCGCTCCATTAAATCGATGGATGCGATAGGCTCATTTACAATGGTATACCTATCCAGTTCAGAAACTTGTGCCGTACTAAAAATTTTCATGCCGTTTTGTGTTGAATCACTCAAAGTTACAAAGAAATGGGCTTATGTCAAACCAGAAGCAGCATATTTCTCAGGATGTGGGTATAACCTGGGTTTCATCTATTTTGGTGGTCATGAGATATTGGGGCAGCTGGTGGCTTGCGGCCAACTAGTGGCTGGCAACTGGCGACTAGCGGCTGGCAGATATTATGCACTGCTTAAAACTATACTTTTATAGATTCTTTTAAGGATATTTGGCAAATTTATCCGGAGGTTCCGGCCGGCAGCCAGCGGACAAAAGGCGGAAGCCAAATCCCTGACAAATGGATGAACAACCTTTTTTTATCCCAATTTCATTTTTAGTCCTCAAGCATAAATTTTGACATGATCAGGGCTCCAAAAAAGTTCGCTATATTTGCCGCAATTAGAGAATTTTAACCCCTTAAAACTATAATCTTATGCTTAAAGGACATCCCAAAGGGCTATTGGTAGCTTTTTTTGCCAACATGGGTGAGCGGTTCGGATATTACACTATGCTGGCCATTTTTGTGCTTTATCTTCAGGCTAAATTTGGTTTTTCCACTGCTGAAGCTGGTGGAATATATGGCAGTTTCCTGTTTGGAATCTATTTCTTACCCATTCTGGGTGGATATGTGGCAGACAATGTGCTGGGGTACGGAAGAACAATAACCCTGGGTCTGGTTATTATGTTTTTGGGATATACCCTTCTGGCAATGCCCGGTCTGGGAATTGCAGTAGTTTATTCAGCCCTTGCGATCATCTCACTTGGAACGGGTTTTTTCAAAGGAAATTTGCAGGCACTAGTCGGGAACATGTATGATGACCCAAAATACAGCTCAAACCGTGACAATGCCTTCAATATATTCTATATGGGTATTAATATCGGGGCGTTCTTTGCACCATCGGCTGCCGGAGCCGTTGGAAACTGGGTTCTGAAAGGCAAAGGGCTCACTTACGATTCTTCTATTCCGCATATGGCGCATCAGTTTCTGAATGGCAAACTGGAGGACATAACCAAATTAACCCAGCTGGCACATGCACAAATGGGGACTCATTTTACCGATTTGACTACATTTTCAAAAACTTATATCGAAACACTCGCCAGCTCGTACAATGCCGGTTTCGCAGTTGCCGCTGTAAGTATGATTGTTTCATTCCTGATTTTTATCGGATTTAAAAAATATTACAAACTGGCTGACGTTACTGAAAAGCAGAAATCGAAATCAGACGATCTGAAAAGCAAGATGATCGTCCTTACTCCTCAGCAAACCCGCGAACGGCTGATTGCTCTTGGACTGGTTTTCTTTGTGGTTATTTTCTTCTGGATGGCCTTCCATCAGAATGGCTTTACCATGACCATCTTTGCCCGTGACTACACCCAACTTGGACATGTAAAACCAAGCACCTATGTACTTTTCGACTTAAGTCAACTGTTACCCGTGCTTTTTGCCATAATCGGCTCAATATTGGTTTTCATTGGAAAAGGACGCAATCTGAAATTAATCGGTGGAGGGGTTTTTATGGCCAGTGTAGCGCTTGCCTGGTATATGATCAGTTCTTTTACCGGTGATTACACCATCACACCGCAGAAATTTCAGCAATTCAACCCGATTTTTATTGTTTTCCTAACCCCTGTAATTATAGGATTTTTCAGTTGGTTACGGAGTAATGGGAAAGAACCTTCAGCACCAAAGAAGATTGGTTTTGGAATGCTCTTTACCGCGATTGGTTTTGGTCTGCTGATTGCGGCCTCCATGGGACTTACCTCACCAGGACACCTCAATGGCGGCGGATCTGAGAATCTCGTTTCACCCTTTTGGCTCATAAACTGCTACCTGGTACTAACTGTGGCCGAACTTTTTCTCAGCCCTATCGGAATTTCGTTTGTATCCAAAGTGGCACCACCAAAATACAAGGGATTGGCTCAGGGAGCCTGGCTTGGAGCAACTGCGTTCGGGAACCTGGCAGCTGGCTTGATCGGCGTGCTTTGGGACAAAATTGAACTTTGGCAGTTCTTCTCAATACTGGTTGTGATGTGCCTGTTATCTGCCACCTTTATTTTCAGCATATTAAAACGCCTTGAAACAGCAACCGGGAATGCCTAAATTTGCAGGATAATACAATACTTGCAGAATACCCTGAAGGTTCAGAAACTTTCAGGGTATTCTTTTAAAAAAATAAGTGATAGCTTTACTTTGAGTGAAACTATCACTATCTCTTTAAGTGAAGCCATCACTAATTCATGAAGAGAACCGATAGTTAAATAATAATTTCCGCTTTATACCCGGCCTCCTTTAATGCACAAATAATCGCAACAGGATCAAGATCAGAGGTTTCCACCGTCAGTATCTTATTCGGGTTTGTGGTGTCCACGCTCCACTTGTCTATGCCGGAAAGCTTATTCAAATAGGGTGTAACGGTGGCAATACATCCCCCGCAATTTACATTGGTCTTAAATTTTAACGTTTTCATGTTTAATTATTTTAATGATTAACACTCATTTTTTTTAATTTGAGCCGAAGTGAGTTGCTCACCACGGAAACTGAGCTTAGCGCCATAGCACCTCCTGCAATCATAGGATTGAGCATAAAACCGGTGAACGGATAGAGAACCCCTGCCGCGATCGGAATCCCGATCAGATTGTAGATAAATGCCCAGAACAGGTTCTGTTTAATCGTCCTGATCGTTTGTTTTGAGAGCTCAATAGCAGCAGAGATTGTATCAAGATTGGAGGATACAATGGTCATCCTGGCAACATCCATGGCAATATCCGATCCATTTCCCATCGCAATGCTCACATCGGCCTGCGCCATGGCCAATGAATCATTGATACCGTCACCCACCATCGCTATCACCTTCCCTTGTTGCTGAAGATCTCTGATGTAGTTGGCCTTATCCTCCGGCAGTAAACCGGCTTTATAATGGATGATTCCGGTTTGCCCTGCAATTGAACCTGCAGTATGCTCATTGTCTCCGGTTAACATGTGAATTTCAATACCACTCCTTTTTAACCGTTGAATTGCCTTGATGGACGACGGCTTGATGGGGTCTGCAATAGCAATAACCGACAGAACCTGGTCGTTTTTCCCAACAAAAAGGACTGTTTTTGACTGCTTTTCCAGTCCTACCGCGATTTTTTTGTCTTCCTCCGGGATACTTATTCCCGATTCACTCATCAGCAGCTCATTGCCAATGAAATATTTAATACCCTGGCAAGATCCGGCTACACCTCTTCCTGTAATGCTTTTAAAATCGGCAACCGGAACCGTATCTGCTTTTTCGTTTCTCAAATCAACCGCAATTGCCTCTGCCAATGGGTGTTCCGATTGAGATTCAAGACTCAGGACAACCTGCCTTAACAACGACAAGTCGTCTGTATGCCAGATCCAATCGGTTACAGCAGGCTTTCCCTGGGTGATTGTGCCCGTTTTATCTAAAACGAGCACATCTATCTTATGGGCCAACTCCAATCCATCAGCATCTTTAATTAAAATTCCATGTTCCGCCCCTTTACCGATTCCCACCATTATCGCTGTAGGTGTTGCAAGGCCAAGCGCGCATGGACAGGCAATAATCAATACTGAAACCATAGCAAGGAGGGCTTGTGGCAAAGGCTGAACTCCTCCGAAAACCATCCAGGTTATAAAAGTGATTATCGATAAGCCGATCACTACTGGTACAAAAACCGAAGCCACCTTGTCGACCAGTTTTTGAACGGGTGGCTTGCTCCCCTGGGCTTCCTGGACCATCCGGATAATTCGTGCCAGAAGAGTCTCGCTCCCAACTTTCTGAGCCTTGAAAACAAAACTCCCCCTTTGATTGATAGTCCCGGCATAGACTTTGCTGCCCGGAAGCTTTTCAACCGGTACAGGTTCTCCCGTAATGGAACTTTCGTCAACGAATGATCCGCCTTCCGTAATCTCACCGTCAACCGGAATGCGTTCACCCGGTTTAACCCTTAACAAATGACCGATCTGCACCAGTGAAACTGTCATAATCGATTCGCTGCCATCCTCGCTGACGAAAGTGACTGAATCGGGTTGTAAACCCATCAGTTTTTTGATAGCGGAAGAAGTATTCGATTTAGCCTTCTCTTCAAGCAACTTCCCAAGCAGAATAAACACAATAATAACTGCTGAAGCTTCGAAATATACCGGAGCATGACCCGAAGCGGTAATTAAAAAATGGGGGAAAACAGTATTAATCAGGCTAAAAAGATAACCTATGCCGGTGCTTAGAGCAACCAGGGTATCCATATTGGTTGATCTGTGCTTCAGTTGTTTGAACGCATTGACATAAAAGGCTCTGCCAAACCAGAATACGACAGGTGTTGCGAGTATCAGCATGACCCAGTTAGCATATGGGAGATCCATAAAAAACATCCCCAGAACCACAATTGGAAGTGTGAGGGTAGCTGCACTCCAGGTTTTTCTTTTCAGGATCTCTGATTCCCGTAGAATCACCTCTGCTTGCTGGGTTGCCTCCTGTTGATCGGTAATAATATCATAACCGGATGACCGGACGGCATTCCGAAGACTATTCGGGCTGGTAGCCTCGGTATTATATTCGACCCAAACTGTAGAGGAGGCAAAATTGACCGAAGCGCTTTTCACCCCCGGTTGATTGTTCAGCGTTTTTTCAACATTTGCGGCACAAGAGGCACAGCTCAATCCCGAAACCGGGTAATTTTTCCTGACAGTAGTGGACATAACTTTTTATTTGGATGCAAAGTTAAAATACCTGGATCAGAAGTTCGTTATACAATTCCGGGAATAGATTATACAATTTACAGGTCACACCTCGTCCAATGGTTTGCGCTTATTGTCCCTGACCAGTTTAAAATGTCCCGGAGTAAGGCCGGTTACTTTTTTAAATTGCGCCGAAAGATAAGCTACACTGCTATATCCAAGCTCATCAGCGATTTGGCTGAGAGTAAGTTCATCATAGACCAAAAGTTCCTTGACTAGTTCAATTTTCTGGTTGATGATGTACTTCTCAATGGTAACTCCCGTCACTTCTGAAAAAAGGTTACTCAGGTAAGTGTAATCGCGGATCAGCTTCGATTCAATGTATCGTGAGTGGTTGACCCGGGTTTGCTCCTCTTTCTTATACCGGATCATTTCGATGATGATGGTTTTGATTTTGTCGATTAACTGGCTTCGAATATCGTCAATAAGCTCAAATCCGAAATGGTGAAGTTTTGACCGAAGTTCCTCAACCTCATTCTCCTGAAATGAAAATGCAGTTTCCACATCACCCAGAGACAGGTGAACCGGAGGATTACCCAGCTCTTCAAAAACCTGTTGTACCACCATGATACACCGGTTGCAAACCATATTTTTAATAAAATAATGCATCCAATTCCTTTATATTCTATTTCCGGTATAAGCAACAACCAGGAAGTTGATTGTAAGCTTTATCTGCCGCTTTGAATTTTTCAGTATCATGACCAACACCGCCAATCGCTTTCTGAATCGTTTCAGAGGTGGTCCGGGATTTCGCATAGGTTACACAGATTTTTTTAGTCTTTATATCCCAAATGGCATTTTGAACTCCATCAACCGATTTTGCCGCTTTTTCAATACGTTCCTTGCACAAATCACAATTCCCTGAAACACCAAATATACTATTTTCAGAAACTTCGGGCATCACTTTTTCTTTCTGATTCATCATACTGGGTTTACCTTCGAGCTGAGAGGCTGCATCTACGCTGAAAGCCCCCTGAACAACGATCTCCTCTCCCGCCTTTAACCCATCCGTAACAACATAGCTATCCCCAATGACGGGACCAAGTTCAATCTCCCGAATGCTGAAGACCGGTTCGTCTGTTTTTGCCTCCCTGATATAAACGATGGAGCGTTTTCCGGTCCATAGCACAGCTGACCGGGGAATTACGAGTTTATTTCGGTACTCCTGAAGATTTGCTTTTAAAAGGCCGGTTGCAAACATCTCTGGTTTCAGTTTTGCACCTGGATTACCAATCTCGACACGGACTTTTGCCACCCGGTTAACAGGGTCGATTACCGGATCGATAAACTTCACAATTCCCGAAAAGGACGATTCGGGCAATGACTGGATCATAAAATCAATCTTATCACCGGTTTTCAGAAAGGGAAGATCACTTTCATACGCATCAAAGAGCAACCACACACGCGAAAGGTCGGAAATTTCGTATAAAACCGAACCCTGGCTAACATAATCTCCAACATTTACCCGCCTGGCAGTAACAACGCCGCCGGTATTGGATAGGATGTCTATATTTGTTTGAACCTGACCCGAATGTTCGAGGTCAGAAATTTGCTCATCGGTCAACTTCCATTGGTGAAGTTTTTCGCGGGCTGCTTCATAGATTTCAGGTTGAGATTGTTTCGATCTCACCGCTTCGAGTAATTCCTGTTGGGCGGTCACCAGTTCAGGAGAGTAGATTTGTGCGAGTTTTTGTCCTTTACGAACCGGTTCACCGGTAAAATTGACCAATAATTTCTCAATTCTCCCCGTAAGGTGGGTTACCTGGTTTTGCAATAACCGCTCATCAGCCTGCACCTTGCCGTAGAGACGCACCTCTTTTACCGGGTTCCGGGCAGAGACCACTGATGTCATTACATTTGCAAGCTGGACGGCTTCTTTTGACATGTGTAAAGCTCCAGCATCCTGCCCAATGCCGTTATTCAGATTAAGCGGAATTAAGTCCATTGCACAAATCGGGCATTTCCCCGGCTTATCCATCCTGATTTGAGGATGCATCGCACAGGTCCAGATTTTGGATTTCAAAGCTTCCGCAACGTGATCATGCTTTTCATTGCCGCTTTGGGGAGCATGAAAAAACAACCATCCCAGGAAGATACCCAGAATGAGGATCACGAAGTACAATACTATTTTTTTTTTCATAAGATTTTAATTTTAAGATAATTAAATGGAAATAATATAAATAGAAATAGGTAGAAATAGCGGGAAATAAATAGGTATAAGGGAAAATTGGGGAAAATTTATTTCTTCTCATTTCCCTTAATTTCAAATTATTTCTTCTTATTTCCCTTCATTTCAATGTATTTCAATGTATTTCAACGTATTTCTTCACATTTCCCATTATTTCAATGTATTTCTATATATTTCATCTCTCCCCACAACTTAATTTTTTCAACCAGGCAATTGCCATGTTATTATCGGTTATTGCTTCAATTTGTTTAAGCTCGTAGTCGAGGGTTTGCTGTCTGATCCGAAGCAATTCGGACAGGTCAGATCCTGAAGCCGAATAACTTTTCATCAGGATATTCAGCGTTTTGCCAGCCAGTGCCGATTGATTCTGATAAAGCTTCAGGCGCCGCCGGGCATCCTGGTAAAATTGAATCGCCTCATAGTATTCGTTTTGTAAAGAATTGGCCGTCTGCTGAATACCTTTTTTTGTCGATTCCTGCAACAGGCTCACTTCCTCCCGCATTGCCTTGTATTTCTTCCGGTAAATGGGAAGGGTTATGGTCATCATGGGCATAATCATATCGCTGCCATTCATGCCGGAGGTTGGCATCTGATTTTTCTGAATGACCGAATAATTCAATCCGACACCAACCATCGGGTACCCCATTCGTGAAACCATTTTTTTGCGCGACTCCAGCGATTGTTCTTCGTATCTCAACATCTCAAGCATTGGACTCTGGCGAAACATACTGTCTGAAACAGCTGAGAGTGAATTTGTCAGAGAATCTGCACTCAACACTTCAGGAACATTCACTTCCAGCCTCGGAGAGCGGTTCAGGTAACTGTTAAACCTTACTGAAATAGTCTGTTGCTGACTTTTTAAAAGGCTCAGGTTGTTTTCAAGTTCCCCTATTTCCATCTGAATCCGGTATACTTCAGCCAGGCCGGAACCTCCGGATGAGCCCATCGGGCTGGAAGGCATTGGAGGTGCAGAGGTTTTGGTAACGGCCTCCGGATTGCCACCCATACTGTTCATTCCGGATGACCCTGTTACAGGAGAGGCAGAATTTCCCTTAAAAACCTGACTGCCGGAAGATGAACCGCCGATTGGCGGGGCCGCTTTAAATCGGGACACAGAAAGCCGTTCAAGCGATTGCAGTATTTTGAGGTTCTCTTCATTAATCCGGATGGTTTGCCGGACCTTTTGAAGTTCATTCCACGTCCGCTGAACGCTGTAAAACAGTTGAAGCCTCGATTCCCTGAAAGATTCATATTTTGCCTTCGCCATCAGACTCATCTCATCCCTGGCATTTTTCAATACCCCAAACCAGGGGAACATCTGCATTAACCGAATGTCAGCAACCTGCTTACCGGCAACCAGTTCCATTGGGCTAAGAAAAACACCTGTGCTTAGCTCAGGATCGGGCAGACTGCCAACCTGGGGAATTTTCTGCAGTGAAGCCTTGTATTCATTGAATTTCTGCAATACCGCCGGATTATTTTTGCAAGCTATATTCAGGTAATAGAATAAAGAATCCTGGGAATAGGCAGAAACAGATAAAAGGAAACTAATTGAAATTAGTAGAAATATTTTGTTTTTATGATTTATCATGATTTTCCCTCCCTTTTTTAGTGGTAACGGTAATAAAATTGTTCAGTTGCGGATAACTTTCTGGATAATTGATAAACTTCCAGATCCTTTAATTCGATGTATTGGTGATTTTCCATGCTGTTAAGTTTTTTAGTAAATACTCTGTAACAGCTTAAATTTAAAGAAAGTAAAGTCAATTTACATCAATACTGCTTCCAAAGAATTTCTATTTATTTCCCTATTTCATTTCAAAGTATTTCAATTTATTTCCTTTATTTCAATTCAGTTATTTCTTCTTACTTCACTTTCCCTCCACATTGCCTGAAATAGCGGAACGACAAATACTGTCATCACCTGGATTACCATACCTCCAAACATAGGGATTGCCATGGGAATCATAATATCTGATCCCTTTCCGGAGGAGGATAAAACCGGCAAAAGGGCGATCACGGCCACCGCTGTTGTCATCATGGCAGGTCTGACGCGTTTTAATCCGGCAGCAACAACAGCCTCACGGACTTCATCGACGGTACCGGGTTTCCGGGCTTCAAAAACCTGGTGAATATAGGTTCCCATGATCACCCCATCGTTGGTGGCAATTCCAAACAGCGCAATAAACCCTACCCAAACTGCCACACTCAGGTTTATGGGGTGCATCTGGAACAGGTCCCGAAGATTGACACCGGCAACCGCGAAATTCATAAACCACCCTTGTCCGTAAAGCCAAAGCATGATAAATCCGCCCGCGAAGGCTACAAATACCCCTGAAAAATGTATCAATGAAGCTGTTACCGTGCGGAATTGAAAATAAAGGAGAAACAAAATAAGGAGTAAACTTATGGGGATCACAATTGCCAATCTTTTTGTGGCTCTTAACTGGTGTTCGTAATTGCCTGCAAATCTGTAGGAAACTCCCGGTGCGAGGGTGAGCTGACCCGAGGATATCTTCTGTTTTAGAACTTTAGCGGCTTCTTCCACCACATCAACTTCAGCTTTCCCTTCGTTTTTATCGAAAATGATATAGCCGTTAAGAAACGTGTTTTCACTTCGGATCATCTGTGCTCCGCGTGTATAATCGATATCGGCAATCTCACCCAGCGGAACCTGTACTCCAGTTGCAGCCGGAATAAGGATCCGTTTAATATCGTCTGGATTGTCGCGTAATTCGCGGGCATAGCGAACCCTGATCGGGAACCGTTCACGCCCTTCGACCGACGAGGTGAGTGCCATGCCACCTACGGCCACCTGAAGAACTTCCTGAATATCGCTGACCGTCATGCCGTAGCGCGCCATCGACTCGCGATTTAGTTTAATTTCAAGATATGGAGCTCCAACTGCCCGGTCATAAAAAACAGAGGCGGCATTCACCGAGGGAACTTCCTTTAAGGCCTGCTCAAGCTGTAAACCTGCCTTCTCGATGGTTTCAAGGTCCGGACCGTAAACTTTCAACCCTATGGGAGCCCGCATTCCTGTTGAAAGCATCACAAGACGGGTTTCGATAGGCTGAAGTTTTGGCGCCGAAGTGAGCCCTGGGATATTGGTCACCTTCACGATCTCCTTCCAGATATCATCGGGTGATTTTATCCCGGGCCTCCACTGACGGAAATAATCTCCGTTATCATCTTTAATAAGAAACGGATGGAAATTGGCGGAGATAGATTGAAAGACATTGAAATTGGGGGAAATGAATTGAAATTGGGAGATATTGGCAGGAATATTGATATATGGCTTATTGATTACATATGACTGATTATCAATATTAACCAAAAACGCCTCTTTATCTTTAATATACCTAACTTCTTTAAGACTTTCAATATAAACTTTATTTCTATTTATTTCAACTTCTCCATTTCCATTTGTTTCTATCGTATTTCGGATTTCCCGGATATTCATTACAAAATTTCCATCCCTGTCCACTTTAAACTTTTCACGTTGCCCATTCTCATCAAGAATATATTCCGGACGGTAGTTAATGGTATTTTCAAACATCTGAACCGGAGCTGGGTCGAGCGCAGAGTTTACGCGTCCCCACTTGCCGACAGCCACATCAACTTCCGGAATCGCAGAGAGCCTTTTATCGAGTGTTTCGATATATTGCAGATTTTTTTCAATGCTCGAATGAGGCATGCTGGTTGGCATCAAAAGGAATGAGCCTTCATTCAGCGATGGCATGAACTCTTTCCCTGTTCCGGGAAACGTTCTTCCGGGTGTCTGCCAGAAAGCACTCTGACGAATACTCTTCCAACCCAGTTTTTCAGCCCCGGAAGCCATTAAACCAAAAGTCCGATCAAATCCGAGCCAGACCAGAATTCCAAAGAGCAAGGTAACTGCAGGTATAATCAGGAACTTACGTTTGTTTGCCAGTGCCCAGCGAATAATTAGTTCATAATAGCTAACCATAGCCATCAATGCTGTCAGGATAACAGCAATTATTCCGGCTACAAACAGAAAGTTAATGACTATATTGTTGTGAGCACCCAGCGGAAGCCACTCCTTTGTGAGGTACCACGAGGCCACAAGAACAGTAATTCCGATATTGATCTGGTTCGGAAATTCCTTTCGTTGCTCAGGCCAGCGGAAATCCAACAGGTTATTGATTCCTATTGCTACCAGAGCCATCGCCGGCCAGGTATGCCAGAAAACAACAAATAATAAACCAAGGATCATCAATAAACCATTCCAGATCTTACGTATTCTTTTGGTATCAATCCTGACTGAAAAGAAAAGGTAAGTGAGGGTTGGCAAGACCACGATCCCGAGGATAAATGCTGCCAGCAAGGCAAAAGTCTTGGTAAAAGCCAATGGATGGAACAGCTTTCCTTCAGCTGCCTCCATGGCGAACACTGGTAGGAAACTGACTATTGTTGTAGCGATAGAAGTTACAACAGCATCCCGCACTTCGGTTGTTGCCTTATAAATCATGGCGATTAGTTGTTTTCCGCGGATTCCTTTATTTTCGGGCATTTCCAAATGGCGCAGAATATTCTCCACATCCACAATCCCGATATCAACCATCACCCCGATGGCAATTGCAATACCCGAAAGCGCCACAATATTGGCTTCGACTCCAAAAAGTCGCATCAGAATGAAGGTCATTAATACCCCGATCGGCAATAATCCGGCGACAATCAGCGATGCCCGCAGATTCATTACCAGGATAATGATGACAATGATGCTGATAAGTATCTCATGCGAAAGGGCTGATTCCAGCGTGCCAATGGTCTCTTTAATGAGTCCTGTCCGGTCATAGAAAGGGACAATCGTGACTTTGGAAACCGAGCCATCAGGCAAGGTTTTCTGTGGAAGGGCACCTTCAATCTCTTTGATTTTGTCTTTTACATTATTGATTACCTCCATGGGATTCGATCCATACCGGGCCACCACTACGGCCCCGACTGCTTCAGCACCACCCCTGTCAAGTCCGCCACGACGGGTAGCGGGTCCAAAGTTCACATGGGCAACATCTTTTATCCTCACCGGTACATTATTCCGGACTGCCACAACGGAAACCTCAAGATCACTGAGGTTTTTCACATAGCCCAATCCACGGATGATATATTCCACATTATTCAGCTCCATGGTCTCCGCCCCGACATCCAGGTTGCTTTTCCGGACCGCATTCATGACATCCATAACGGAAACTTTAAAAGCTTTGAGCGCTTCAGGATTAAGGTCTATCTGGTATTCCTTAATAAATCCACCTACTGATGCCACTTCAGAAACCCCTTCAGCCGTTGCCAGGCCATATTTTACATAGAAATCCTGAATACTTCGCAATTCCTGCGGATTCCACCCTCCGCTTGGCTGACCGGTTTTCGGGTCACGACCCTCGAGCGTGTACCAGTAAATCTGACCCAACGCCGTGGCATCAGGGCCCAGGGTTGGCTGAACACCAACAGGTAAGGTGCCCGATGGAAGCGAATTCAGCTTTTCGAGGATTCGGGAGCGACTCCAGTAAAATTCAATGTTATCCTTAAAAATAATATAGATGAACGACATCCCAAACATGGATGTACTTCGCACCGTTTGAACACCCGGAATTCCCAGAAGTGCCGTAGTTAATGGATAGGTCACCTGGTCCTGAATGTCTTTGGGTGAACGCCCCATCCATTCAGTGGCCACAATCTGCTGATTTTCACCGATATCAGGGATAGCGTCTACCGCAATAGGATCACGTGGAAAGAGGTCCGGCTTCCAGTTAAACGGCATGTAAACCATTCCCAACACCACAAAGGTGATCAGGAAAATAAAGGTAATCAGCCTGTTTTCAAGAAAATATCTGACAAGTCTGTTAAACATGAAATTGAAGTAAGATGAAAGGTAATGAGACAATGTGCTAATGAGACAATGTGCTAATGAGGCAATGAGATAATGAGGCAATGAGATAATGAGATAATGAGACAATTTAGAGGTAAAGGATTGCAGTTCTGATATCCATGTCAGGAAATTGACATAAATAACTGAATATCAGAGAACACATCAATTCTGCACTTAAATTATGGAACATTCAATTATTCAATCTTAATTATTACCTAAAAATTGTAGCATTATCAAATTGCCACATTTGCACTTTAGCACATTTATTGTTTACCGGTACTTGCAGCAGCCAGGCAAACCGGCATACGCCTTTTCGTCGGCTTTTAACTTTTCGGTGTCGTGTCCGGCCGCAGCTATTTTCTTGCTGATCAGATCGAGATTGGTTTTCGAAGGATCATAGGTAACCGCAAGCATCTTACTCGGGATATCCCATTCGGCTTTTGAGACGCCATCGAGTTTGGCGGCTTTCTCAATGCGGGCTTTACACGATTCACAATTCCCAGAAACTTTGAGTTTTTCGGTTTTTGTAGCTGCTATTTTGGAATGGTCATGCATCTGGCCATTGGAAGTTGTACTTAAAACGATTGTCAATAAGGCAAATAGAATAATTTTTACAGTTTTCATGATATAAGAGATTAATTTTTAATGTTTTTGTAATGGCAATAAGAATCTATTGACAAAAAAGCGTCAGCCACCTTTCTGTCAAAATGGTAAAAAACATTAAAAATCAATTTCTGAATACACAAATGTAGGGCAAGCTCACATCGCTCACCTGAAAATGCCCGGGCGGACTCACATTTGTGCAAATAAGTTTTAAACTGGTTTGTGACTGGTTTGTAAGAAATGCAGGAAGAATAAAAATCTGTAAAAGATTTTGAGAGAATGCCTTAAATACAGAAAAAGTCGGATTATAATTAGTATCAACAACAAACGCCGCAAGTTTATCCTTACAGCAACTGGTCCCTTTCAGTTTTACTGGGAAAGAACATTTTTCAATTGAACCTTCCATACCACAAGATGCCAATTCACCCGAAACAGAGAATTTGGTTGCAGAGATCTTATCACCGCAATAATGGGTGGCTATTGAAATATGCATCCCCGCAAGGAGGATGAGCAGTGCAAACGATATGGATAATAGTTTCTTCATTCAAAGAGTCCGACATTAATCCACTAGAATTGTGGTACAAAGATGACAAATATTTATATAAATTTGTTTATCATAGAATTAAATAATTGTAAAATGGAACAATTCTATTGAGATTATTTGTCCGGAATGCCCTTTGTCTTTAGGGTCAGGAAAATTATTGTTTCAATAATTCTCTGCAGATAACCCGTATCTTTGCACCCAAAATAAAAAAACATGACAAAAACTGAAGCATTGGCAATTCTCCATTCCCGGATTTTTGGGGTTCCATTTGAGGCACTTGAATTTTTATCCGCACTTCCATATGATGAAGACATTGAGAACAAGATCATCTTTCATCTGGATAATGCCTATGATGAACGCGTTACAATGCTGAATCAGAGTCTGCCCAATCTCCCGTTGTGGTATGCGATACTGGCTGAGACACACGCTTCGAAACGGATGGTCCCTTCGGTGATCAATCTTTTTACCACCCCGGATTCTCCAGACTGGGATTTACTTGATGAGCAGGGTCTTTTTCTGGTGGGAATGCTTTCAGAAAGATATCCCGAAAAGGTGACTTCCTTTCTTGACGCCATCGAAAAGCAGGTGTCAAAGAAAAGCAATGCCCCCTATCTTTTCCTTTATGATTCAATCTATTTTGCTGATAACACGACCCATGGAGACCAGATCTCACGACTGCTAAGTCATCCCGATACCGGCTGGAAACCTTTGCTGGCCTTACACGTGGCTGAACGGCGGCTATA
Organism: uncultured Bacteroidia bacterium; assembly: GCA_903923905.1. Classification (GTDB taxonomy): domain Bacteria; phylum Bacteroidota; class Bacteroidia; order Bacteroidales; family Prolixibacteraceae; genus JAAFHB01. The sequence goes on along the minus strand of CAIXZH010000085.1, from coordinate 26,979 downwards.
TTCATGCCGTGGTGAGGTGCAAAAACTCCACGAATCATTCCTTCAGTATACTCAAAAGGGGACCAACGAAAACCTTATTCGTGAGGAGCTTCAATATGCACTGGAATTATTTGATGATGAGACCCATGAGCCTGGCTGTTATCATCATCAGCGGGGTGAATGGAAAGCCCATTATAAAAGTGCGGAACAGCTTTTCGACCAGGAAAATCCAATGCTTGCCAATATCTTCAATAATGTCGGAAGAAACGATCTGTGTCGCTGCGGATCAGGAAAGAAATATAAGAATTGCTGTTTAAAAAAATAACTGATAAGTCTTGATAATGGTCGCAAATTCACCATTCAGACTTGCCATTGCCGTGTTGTGAATCAGTTCCGCAGAGTATTCTTCTCCTTTGAATCCTTTTTTGTTGAAGGTTGCAGTCGCATCGTAAACGACATAGGTTTCGAAGCCATAATTTGCGGCCATTCGAACTGATGTCGAAACACATTGGTCGGTAGTAAGGCCAATAATCACAACTTTCCTTATTCCCGATTTTTCGAGTTGCTGTTTCAGATCGGTGCCGATAAAAGCACTGTTTACATTTTTCCGGATAATGGTCTCTCCCGGACGAGGTAAAACCATCTCCTTAAAATCATTCCCGGGATTTCCGACAGCAAGAAGCGAATTGGGATTTGTAGAGCAATGCTGAATATGAAAGACAGGTAAAGAATGCTCCCTCCATAATTCCAATAATTTGGCCGCGTTTCCCTCGGCCTCCGGGTTGTTCCGGCTGCCTCCCCAAAATTCGATATTGTCAAATCCTTTTTGAAGATCAATCAGGATAAGAGCGGTTTCCTCATTCAGCAAATTGGTCATAATATGATATTTAATAATTAAAATTTCAAAATGAAAGGTTCAAATTCAAAGTTCAAATTAAGTTTCACTGAGACATTTCTCATAGAGTAGAGACAATTTAATTTTTGCATTTTTCACTTTCCAGTTTGAACTTATTTTCTGAGTCCGCGGTCCAAAGTGTAGATCATTATCATTCAATAATTTATCCATGGCCGAATCACCCTTTCAAGGGTTTTTTCTCCTTGCATAAAAGAGAGAAAAATACCGTAATTGGTGATTGGTACGCCGGTGGAATTAAGATCCCGAAGCCGGGCCACCATGCGTTGATTCGATATCATGCATCCGCCGCAATGAATCACCAGTTTAAAGTGCTGAATATCGAGATCATCCACAAATTCCCGCCCAAAGGCATGATCAATCAGAATATCCGGATAAAATTTCCGCAGAAGTTTTGGGATTTGAACCGTACCAATGTCCTCCTTGATCCGGGAGTGATTGCAGGCTTCGGCTATTAAGATATGGTCTCCGGGTTTCAGCGTATTTAGTGCCATGATTCCGTTCACAAATTCCGATAGCCTTCCCCGGCTCATATAGTTGATCATCATGATCGAAAAGGTCGTTAAAGCCATGTCGTCCGGTGCCCAATCTTTCATGATATCCATGGCCTGAGAGTCGGTAATAATGGCTTTCGGCCTTCTTGTGAAGTTATTTATGAAGTCGTTCCATCTTGCCCGTTCTGCAGGATCACCTGCCCTGGCTTTGGTCAGATTCATCCGGTAGGAAACCGGGAATGCCCAATGCCGGGTAATATACTCTTCGGCCATAGCCTGGGGACGCAGATATCTGCCCGGAGGAGTCTCTTCATCCATCGGAATATTCAGGATATAGAATTCGCCCGGTTCCACAAAAGGTAAAAGCTCAACCGTCAGATTTCTGGGGATGTAATTGTTCAGTACCGTTTCGAGTAACGGCTGGCGATACCCGATGTCCAGGGCATTTAAAATAATTTTAGGGTAGCTTCCCAATTTATCAATCATACCCTCACTCTCAGGGACATTTTTCCGGTCACTTTCCCTGAAAAGATTATACACGGTTATAATTTGCTTATCCAGCTTCCGGGCTTCTGAAACAATGGATTGTTCAGGTTCAAAGTCTGAAGTGGATGGATCGATCACTAATAAAACAAGATCGCACTCCTTTAATGCCGCAATGCTTTTTTTCCGCTTCTTATCGCCCAGCTGAAGCTGCTCATCAAAACCTGCAGTATCCATAATTTTCGCAGGCCCAAGTCCATGAATTTCTGCCAGGGTAATTTTTGTATCCGTAGTCGTACCGGGTGTAGGATCGACAATGGAAGTCTCCTGTTGGGTAAGAAGGTTCATCAGAGAACTCTTCCCGGAATTCATCTTCCCAAAAATTCCAATAATATCGCGCTCTGTCATCTTGATTTCTACTGGTAGTGTAAAGAAAACAAAAAAATACGTTTTTTAAACTGATATATGTTGGAATTTTCAGTTTTATGACGGACGGTACATTCAGTATATATCATTGCTAATGAAGCAGCTGGCAATTAACAACTGGCTGCTGGCGGGTTTTATCCTGAAGACAGTCGTATTACACAGACCAGGATTAAGAATAAGAGCCAATTAGTTACATGCCTTCAGGCTCAACGCCAACAGCCAAATGCAAGCTGCCAAATATAACACCAGTAATTAGAGTTAATCATTTTTAATAACCTCATAGTCTAATAGCCTAATTACCTAATTGTCTAATTCTCCCAATTTTCTTATTAGATTTGTAAGATAATTCATTTGATATGGACAGAATTGCGATATTTCCGGGTTCCTTTGACCCATTTACTCTGGGACATGAGTCAATTATCAGACGTGCATTGCCTATGTTTGATGAAATCATCGTCATGATCGGTTACAACTCAGATAAGAAACCATATTACCCTCTGGCAAAAAGGAAAGAATGGATAAAGCGGGTATTCGAAAACGAGCCGAAGATAAAGGTAGGCAAGTATGATGGATTGACCGTCGATTACTGTAAAAGAGTCCATGCCCAGTATATTTTGAGAGGGTTGCGAACTTCTTCCGATTTTGAATATGAACGAGCTATTGCCCAGATTAATAAAAGGATGTATCCTGAAGTAGAAACAGTCTTTTTACTGACAACCCCAGAGACAACCTCAATATCTTCGACAATTGTCAGAGATATTCTGCGCCATAAGGGTGACGCGTCGCAGTTTCTCCCAACCTGTTTGGATATTTCGGAATTCTATGACGAATAAAATCCAATGCAATTAATGATGAAAAAGATTTTATCTGTGATGATTCTCGCTCTTATCACAGTTCAGCTTAACGCCCAGATGATATTAATATATGGCAAAGCGGCCGATTACGCGACCAAAGAGATCTCATTTTATACCATAACCGATCCGATTCTTCATCAGAAACAAGAGTTAGCCACCACAAAAGTTGCCAGTGACGGAGCCTTTTCGCTCCTTCTCCCTGTCAATGAAACAACAGAAATCTACTCCGACCTTGAGAAATTCTGCGGAACGATGGTCGTCGAACCGGGGAAAAATTATCAGGTGGCACTTCCCCCTTTTTCTCCAAGAACTTCCGCAGAGGCCCATAGTATCTACTTCAAACCAACACCCTATTGGTTTGGATTGCCTGGTCTGGACAATATTGATCTGAATTTTGCAGTTCGCTCATTTCTGACCGATTATAACCTTGAAACCATTAAAAATACAACACCGATTTATCGGCAGCAATCTAAAGAGGTAGCCAATGAAATTATTGACCGACTCGAAAAAAAGTACGCTTCCATTCAGAACCCCTATTTTACAACTTTAAAGAAATATACTTTTGCCGAATTGGAATTTGCTGTATATCAGAAAAATGAAGATCCCGTAATTCAGAAATATTTCGCCACTCAATCCATCCACCCGGGTCATCCGGCTTACCAAAGAGCTTTCGAACTACTCTTTACCGATTTTCTGAGGAAGCAATCACAGGATACTCAGAACAGGAAGATTACCACCTTCATTAATTCGGGAGATTATAATAGTCTCGTTGCCTTTTTTGAAACAAAAGGGTTTAAAAAGGAATTTGCCGGATTGGTAGTACTAAAAGGCTTGTATGAAAGTTATTATACCTCCAGTTTTTCAAAGGAAGGAGTTTTGGAAGCAATAGAAATGATGCAATCCGAAACGTTATCACGTCTAATTCAACCAATTGCAGAGCAGGTAAAGAATAAACTTAAACTCCTGGCAGTAGGAGAAAAAGCGCCTATTTTACGTCTTTACAACTTGAAGAAGGAAATGGTTTCAATTGATCAATTTAAGGGAAAGTTTGTCTATCTCTCCTTTTTTAACAGCGCTAGTTCAGACTGCAGGGTTGAAACAGACTCGATTGTATCACTTGAAAAAAGATTGCGGCAAATTCTGACCGTCGTATCCGTTGCAGTTGACGATGATTTCTCTCATGCTTCCAACCTCTGGAAAACAAAAATGTACTCCTGGGAATTACTCAATGGATCCCGGCAAAATCAATTGATTGTCAACTATAATGCTTCATTTACACCCGTCTTTTACCTTATTGGCCCCGAAGGAACCCTTCTCCTCTCGCAGGCTCCTTCCCCATCGCACGGATTTGAACCTGCATTTTTAAAATTATTACGGGATTACAATTTCAAACATAAACCACGTCAATTCAAACCCGGAGATCTCAGATGAAAGGCAATTCAGTCATCCCTCATATTATGTTATTATATATCTGCCTATTACAAATTTCAATTCTGTAAGATTACAGTTTTGATATAATCTCAATTTAATGTTTTATTAAGATATTGCCGTAGAATTAATTAGCCTGAAGCCAAAAATCTTCTTATTTTTGCATAAAATTGAAAAGTCACAGAAATTATGGAAAACGCTCAAATTGAGGTAGCTAAACGTCTGTTAGCGATTGATACCATTAAAATACAGCCCAATATTCCCTTTACCTGGGCATCCGGATGGAAATCTCCTATTTATTGCGATAACCGAAAGGTCCTCTCATTTCCTGAAACCAGAACTTTTATCTGCAGTCAGTTTGTGAAACTGATTCAGGAAAAATATCCCAATGCGGAAGCAATTGCCGGCGTAGCTACAGGAGCCATCGCACATGGAGTCTTAGTCGCTGAAGCATTGCAACTTCCATTTATTTACGTCAGGTCAAAACCCAAAGGACATGGACTTGAAAATCTTATTGAAGGTGATATTCAGCCGGGTACCAAAGTGGTAATTATTGAAGACCTTATTTCAACAGGAGGAAGCTCGATTAGTGCAGCAGAGGCAATTCGCAATTTTGGTGCCGAAGTTCTTGGTATGCTGGCAATTTTCACCTATAATTTTCCACTGGCAACTCAAAATTTCGAGGATGCTAATATCGAACTTACAACCCTGAGTAATTACAATATTCTTCTTAAACTGGCCTATGACTCAGGTGATATTACCGATTCACAACTTGAGAGCCTGAATAACTGGAGAAAAAGTCCTGAAACCTGGGGAAAATAGGTAAGATTGATCTTCGTTTAATAACCGGAATATGGGAATTGAAAAGTATATCAGTGAAGTAAAATTTATTGCTTCACCTCAGGAGTCTGTGTATAACCATCTCTCGAACCTGAAGAATCTGGAGCCGCTTTTTGAACCAAACCGGTTGGAAGAGATAAAAAATCAATATCCGAATACACCGGATATAAAACTTGATAACTTTAGGGCAACAGCTGATGAATGCAGCTTTTCAATCAACCCAATTGGTAATATTGGGGTTCAGATTGTTGAGCGTGAACCATCCAAACTCATTAAGCTAACCGGGAACCAATCTCTTCCTTTTCAGGTGAATTGCTGGATCCAGCTTTTACCGGTTGACGTAAGCAATTGTAAAGTCAGAGTTACCCTGCATGCAGATTTGAATCCAATGATTAAAATGCTTGTCGGAAAACATCTGAAGGATGGAGTTGATCATATTGTCGATGCACTTAGTAAGATGCAGTTCGAAGGATAGGCTGTAGGCCGTTAGGCTATAGGTCTGGGAGTTTGATCTTAGGTTTGATTTTAGTGTATCTTTATTCGCAAATAAATCAAGTACGTAATGAGCAATTTGAGTTGCTGTATTCTTGACTCTAATTTTTAACTGAATATGATTTCTGATAATAACTGAATTAATATTCAAATTTTTCGGTATACTGCGCCTTTATGTATAAGACGATTGCCCTTTTACAAAGATCGCTCGTTACACTCTCTCTGATATTTTTTGAAGCCTGGCAATTTAAAGCCTACATATCTAAACTACTGCAAACAAATAGCCTAAAAGTCTACAGCCTAAAAGTCTACAGCCTAAATGAAACCTCTTTAAACTGATAGTTATTGATTTTTCCGGATTTGGTTTCAATCCGTAACCGACCGATAGAATCGACTCCTAAGATTTTTCCTTCAAAATCACCATTTTCGTCAGAATAAAGGGACCAGGTTCCTCTTCTGAATAACATTTGGGTATAATCCTGATCAATCCGATTGAATTCACCATTGAATAGCTGACTATACCGAATATTTATTTTCAGGCACAAGTCCGAAAGTGATTCGTTCAGATTATAGGTCTTGCCTGTCATCTGACTCAAAGAAACCGGGTTAGGGGCATCGCTTAGGAACATTTGCTGATTGATATTCAGGCCAATGCCGATAATTGATGAAGATATTTTATTGATTCTAATCGAATTTTCTATTAATATTCCTGCCACCTTCCTGTTTTCAAGGTAAATATCGTTTGGCCATTTGATAGAGACACGTTGAGTCTGGCCATTCAGAAAATCGGCCACACCAAGTGATATCGCCTTGGAAAGCTCAAATTGCCTGCTAATTGCCAAAAAATCGGGATAAAGAAGGATACTGAAGGTTAAATTCTTATTCGGCTCGCTTTCCCAACTGCTGGAAGCTTGTCCTCTTCCGACAATCTGACTGTCAGCAATAAAAACAACTCCTTCCGGCAGACGTTTTGTCAGTAACTGATTCGCGGCATAGTTATTGGTTGAATCTGTCTCATGGATTCGATGAACAATTGATCCGATCATTTCGTTCTATAGTTTTCCTGATAAATTAATGAGGTAAAAGTAAAAACTATTATTTCAGAAGATTACAAGATCATTTCTTTATTTATCTATCGGGCAAAAGAATTATCTTTGTACTTTAAAATTTCAATATGGTTAATTCCGCCATTCTAGATGGCTCAGTCGATTTAATAGAAGCGATAATTGAAGGTATCCAACGCAAAAAAGGGCTTGATATTATAGATATTGATCTTCAGACACTTAGTAATACAGAATGTGATCATTACATTATTTGCCATGGGACTTCCAATACCCATGTCGATGCGATTGCTCATTCTGTCGAAGAGACCGTAGAAGAGCTAAAAAATGAACCTGCATGGCATCGCGATGGTTATAATCAGGCGCAATGGATTTTACTTGACTATGCAAATATCATGGTTCATGTATTTCAGGAACCTATTCGGAAATTATACGACCTTGAAAGTTTATGGGCCGACGGAAAAATTTACAATATAGATGCTGACATTTAATTAATTATGGCTGAAAAGGATACAACAAATAGTGGGAATAGCGGCGGAAATCTCCCGCGTGGACCTAAAAAACCGGTTGGTGGCGGAGCAAAGCTTACGCCAAAGTTCAACATTATGTATATTTATGGGATTTTGGTGATTGCATTTATTGCAATCCAATATTATACTTCCAGCGGTTCACCGGTTGAAACCAGCTGGCAGGAGGTTAAAAATACGATGCTTAAAAATGGCGACATCGAAAAAATAGTTGTTGTTAATAAATCACAATCGGACATTTACCTAAAAGAGAGTTCTTACGAAAAATATAAAAGTAAGTTCAATCAAAACTTTGGAGCACCTACAAAAACAGGGCCCCATTTCTTCTTTACAATCGGGTCAGTGGACGTTTTCGAGAAAAATCTCGAAAATGCTCAGGCTGAGTTTGGGGATAACGCTAAAATTACTTTAACTTACGAAATCAGGCACGACTATTTCAGTGAGATTCTGGGCTGGCTATTTTTCCCGCTTCTCTTGCTCGCCGTTTGGTTTTGGGTTTTTAGAAGGATGAGTAAAGGTGGTGGCGCCGGCGGCAATATTTTCAATGTCGGCAAGTCACAGGCTAAAATTTTTGATAAGGAGTCAAGGGTAAGTACTAGTTTTAAAGAGGTTGCCGGTTTGGCCGAGGCGAAACAGGAGATTGAAGAGATTGTGGAATTTCTCAAGAATCCTGAAAGATATACGAAGCTTGGCGGGAAAATCCCCAAAGGTGCATTGCTGGTAGGACCTCCGGGTACCGGAAAGACGCTGTTAGCCAAAGCTGTTGCAGGAGAGGCAGATGTTCCGTTTTTCTCGATGTCAGGTTCCGATTTTGTGGAGATGTTCGTTGGAGTGGGTGCATCAAGGGTTCGTGACCTCTTCAAACAAGCCAAGGAGAAAGCTCCATGTATTGTTTTTATTGACGAAATTGATGCCATTGGCCGCGCAAGAGGTCGTAATCCGAACATGGGATCAAACGATGAGCGTGAGAATACACTAAATCAATTACTTACTGAAATGGACGGGTTTGATACCAATTCCGGAGTAATTATTTTAGGTGCTACTAACAGGGCTGATATCCTCGACCGGGCCCTGATGCGCGCGGGTCGGTTCGACCGTCAGATTCACGTGGAACTACCTGATGTGGTTGATCGTAAAGAGATCTTTTTGGTTCATCTCAGACCACTAACCTTGTCTGATGATGTGAATGTTCAATTTCTTGCCAAACAAACTCCCGGATTTTCAGGAGCAGATATTGCCAATGTTTGTAATGAAGCGGCCCTTATCGCTGCACGTAAACAAAAAACAAAGGTCGAGAAACAGGATTTCCTGGATGCTGTCGACCGGATCGTAGGTGGCCTTGAAAAGAAGAATAAAATTATTACAGCTGATGAAAAGGCAATTATTGCCTATCACGAAGCAGGTCATGCTACGGTCAGCTGGTTACTGGAGCATGCGCATCCACTTGTAAAAGTAACCATTGTGCCAAGGGGAAAATCATTGGGTGCTGCCTGGTATTTACCTGAGGAGCGTCAGATTACCACCCGCGATCAGATGCTCGATGAAGTATGCGCTACGTTAGGAGGCAGAGCTGCAGAGGAACTTGTTTTTAACAAAATTTCCTCCGGAGCACAGAACGATCTTGAGAAAGTGACCAAGACTACCTATTCCATGGTCTGCTATTTTGGAATGAGTGAAAAAGTAGGAAATGTTAGTTATTACGACTCAACAGGACAGAGCGATTATAGTTTTAATAAACCATACAGCGAAAAAACAGCCGAACTGATTGACTCGGAAATCAAAGAATTAATCGATACCGCTTTCATCAGAGCCAAAGATATCTTGCGCAAAAATGCTGAAGGGCATAAACAATTAGCAGAACTGCTCCTCGAACGTGAAGTGATCTTTACCGAGGACCTGGAGAAAATCTTTGGAGTACGACCATGGGGGAAAAAGAAAGAAGAAGAGGCTCCCGTGACCGAGCCAGCAATTTTATCCAAAGAATCGGAACCCGAACTCTAATTAATTATCACCATGGAAAAAGGATGGACAAAAGTATTTGTTACTGCTGAGGATTACCTCGTTTCAATGGCGAGCGATATTCTACAGGATAACGGGATTGAATCTGTAGTTATCAATCATAAAGATTCCTCCTATGTGATGTGGGGAGAAGCGGAGATATATGTCAGGGATGAAAATGAAATGCAGGCAATCGTGATTCTTGAACAATTAAAAAAGGGCTGACATTGAAAGAGTTGCATACGCGTACCATTTGGGGTTTTCTCTTTGCAACCGTACTTACTGCGGCCATTCTTTTAGGGGCTGTCTGGTTTGGGGTACTTTTTCTGATTATTTCGGTTTTTGCACTTCGCGAGTTTTACGCTTTATGCCGGGAGGCAGGTTACTCGCCACAAGTGTATCCCGGTTTGGTTGCAGGTATATTTCTTTTCATTCTATCGTTTTTCACTGCTAACCAAACAATCAATTACACCGCCTTTTATTATATCTTGCCTGTAATTTATGCCTTCCCGGTTTACGAGCTCTTTCGAAAAAAGAAAGAACCGATAGCCAATCTTGCCCTGACCGGATTTGGTCTTATTTATGTTACGGTCCCTTTTTCTTTGCTCAATTTTTTGGCATTCCACGAAATTGAGGGAGTGGTCAATTATCATTACGAACTGTTAATCAGCCTCTTTATATTTGTCTGGGCAAGTGATTCGGGAGCCTATATTTTGGGCGTCAGGTTCGGCCGTCACCGTTTATTCGAACGAATATCTCCGAAAAAATCATGGGAAGGATTGTTTGGAGGGGTATTCACCGCTTTGATTGCTGCCTGGATTCTTACTTTTATATTTCCACAGTACAGCCCTCTTTTACTTGCAATTATGGCTATTCTGGTCGTTATCGCGGGTACTGTTGGTGATTTGGTAGAGTCAATGATCAAACGAAGTATCGGAGTGAAAGATTCAGGGAGGTTTATGCCTGGTCACGGTGGTCTGCTCGACCGTTTTGACAGCATACTACTCGCCTCCCCCGTGATTTATTTTGTATTCCGGTTTTTTCTCTGATCATTATTTTCTTAAATTTGCGCAACAATAGTTCAAACTTATGAGAATTCACAAAGAAGGGTTTCTGGTTATTGCGGTAGCATTCCTGATATGGCTATCTCTCAATTTTGCTGTCGGAATGACTGAAGAGCTTTATTTTCGCTGTTTTACTTTTCTGGCTACCACTCCGATACTGATTTTTGTTTTACGGTTTTTCCGTTATCCACGACGTACAATTGATTTAAATCCCCAATGTGTTCTATCGCCCTGCGATGGCCAGATCGTTGTTATTGAAGAGACCTTTGAACCGGAATACTTTGGTGATCGCAGACTTCAGGTCTCCGTTTTCATGTCCGTTTACAACGTCCATATCAACTGGATTCCTGTTCCGGGAATCGTTAAATATTTCAAACATCACCGGGGTAATTATATGGCGGCCTATTTGCCTAAATCCTCCACTGAGAATGAAAGAGCAACCACAGTTATTGAGATGGAAAACGGAACGGAAATTCTGGTCCGTCAGATTGCAGGTGCAGTTGCCAAAAGGATTATTTCTTATTCAAAAATTAATTCGGCAGTGAATCAACAAAATGAGCTTGGATTTATCCGTTTTGGCTCGCGTGTCGATCTATTCCTTCCTGTCGGAACAAAAGTAAATGTGGAATTATGCCAGAAGGTAATTGGAAGTCAGACAATTATCGCTGATTTACAACACATTATCTGAGATGATTCGCAAACATATCCCCAATTTTATTACCTGTTTAAACATTGTATCAGGAAGTCTTGGCGTACTTTTCGCGATCAAAGGGGAATTGACTATTGCTGTTTTTTTTATTTTTCTTGCCGCCATTTTTGATTTTCTGGATGGGATGGCTGCACGTTTGCTTAAGGCTTATTCACCCATGGGCAAAGAGCTTGATTCATTGGCGGATATGATCTCATTTGGCCTGGCACCAGGAATGGTGATGATGGTTATGCAGGAATCTTCACTCTTTGGAATCAATGTAAAGATAGATAATATATCGGCTTTGTCAATTTGGGAAATAATCTGTATCTCATCATCACTACTCATACCTGTTACTTCTGCATTGAGGCTCGCAAAATTCAACCTGGATACGCGACAGACCGATTCTTTCATTGGACTACCAGTCCCGGCTAATGCCATCTTTATTTCTGCCCTGGCCCTGATTATGATTCATGGCAAATATCAATTCATTGACACTATTATTCTTCAGCCTTGGGTTTTATTGGTGATCACAATTGGATTGTCACTGCTCCTTATTTCAGAACTACCTATGTTCTCTCTTAAATTCAAAAGCCTGACATGGAAGGATAATAGTGTTCGGTTTATTTTTCTTGGCATCTCGGCAGCCCTGATTTTAGCTTTAAATATTTATGGGATAGCGGCTTGCATTATGATTTTCATCCTGATATCACTCCTTTTGAAATTAAAAAAGTAATTTTAATTCCGTTTTTTTGACAAAATAAAAAAGTATACTTTTGCATAGTTTAAAATAAAATCAAACCAATCGTGGATATTTTTGAAAAATTTAAAACTGACAAGGGCAATTTAGGTCAATATCAGAAAGAGGCTCATGGTTATTTTTCTTTTCCTAAATTAGAGGGAGACATTGGATCCCGAATGAAATTCAGAGGAAAAGAGGTGCTTAACTGGAGTTTGAATAATTATTGCGGCTTGGCTAATCATCCTGAAGTCAGAAAAGCTGACGCGAGTGCTGCCGCTCAGTATGGTCTTGCCTACCCGATGGGTGCCAGAATGATGTCGGGGCAAACCAGTATGCACGAAGAACTGGAAAGACAACTTGCCAGTTTTGTAAACAAACCGGATGCGTTTCTGCTCAACTTTGGTTATCAGGGTATGATATCAATTATTGATGCCGTCTGCGGACGCAACGATGTTATTGTTTATGATGCTGAGGCTCATGCGTGTATTCTGGATGGAGTCAGATTGCATATGGGTAAACGGTTTGTGTTCCTACATAACGATATGGATAGCCTTCGTAAGCAACTTGAACATGCAACAACCTTGGCCCAAAAAACAGGGGGTGGAATACTTGTCATAACCGAAGGTGTTTTTGGTATGGCAGGTGACCTTGGAAAACTGGATGAAATAGTTGCATTTAAAAATGAATTTGACTTCCGGCTTCTGGTGGACGATGCCCACGGTTTTGGAACGATGGGTGCCACGGGCGCAGGTGTTGGTGAACATTTTGGCGTTCAGGATCAAATCGACATGTATTTTGGAACCTTTGCCAAAGCGATGGCCGGAATAGGTGCTTTCATTGCCAGCAGCGAAGAGGTGTGTGACTTTTTGCGTTATAATATGCGTTCCCAGACTTTTGCCAAATCTCTTCCAATGGCAATGGTCATCGGATTACTTAAACGCCTTGAACTTATCCGGACAGAGCCCCAATTACGGGAAAATCTTTGGAATATTGTCAGTGCACTTCAGTCAGGTCTGAAAGCAGAAAATTTCGACTTAGGAGTCACCAATTCACCTGTTACACCGGTTTATTTATCCGGTAGTGTGCCCGAGGGAACAAATGTGGTGATGGATCTGCGTGAGAATTACAATATTTTCTGTTCAATCGTGGTCTATCCGGTTATTCCGAAAGGTCAGTTATTATTGCGGCTTATTCCTACAGCAATCCACACGATAGAGGATGTTGAATATACAATCCAGGCTTTTTCAGCGGTGCGTAAAAATCTCGAGGCAGGGAAATATGCAACAAACAAATTTGCTCAGGTTTCCTGATCAATTCCTATAATCTCATAAAAAATGCCTCCCATCCAGGAGGCATTTTTTATGACCAATATTTGCACCAAAATAGCCGTGACAGGATTTGGAACCCTGCCACGGCTATATATATCATTGTTTTTCAGAGAGATACCGTTCTGCATCGATTGCCGCCTTACATCCGGATCCTGCAGCTGTAACCGCCTGCCGGTAAACATGATCCATTACATCGCCACAGGCAAATACACCTTCAACATTTGTCTTTGAGGAATCACCTATTGTTTTGATATATCCCACTTCGTTCGTTTCAATAAACGGTTTGAATATGGCAGAATTAGGTATATGACCAATAGCCAGAAAGAATCCGTCGACATTGATCTTTACTTCCGATTCATCGGACTCACCTTTGTGTTTTATGAGTGTCACCCCTTCGACAACTCCATCACCAAATAACCCTTTAGTCTGATGTTTCCATAAAATTTCAATATTGGGAGTTTTTAAGGTTCTTTCCTGCATCACTTTTGAAGCTCTTAAAACATCGCGGCGCACAATCAGGTAAACCTTGCGGCAAAGCCCGGCAAGATAGATGGCCTCCTCGCAGGCAGTATCACCTCCTCCAACAACTGCGACATCTTTTCCCCGATAGAAAAAACCATCGCAAGTGGCACAGGCGGAAACACCCGATCCTGCATATTTCGACTCATCCTCGATTCCCAGATATTGAGCAGTTGCGCCTGTGGCAATAATTACTGTATCTGCAGTTATTGTTTTCACACTATCAATAGTAATACGATGAACACTGCCACTGAAATCGGCTGCCGTAACAAGGCCCCAGCGTACATCTGTTCCAAAACGTTGTGCCTGTTTCTTCAAATCCTCCATCATTTCCGGTCCAGTAATTCCTTGCGGGTATCCGGGAAAATTTTCAACCTCAGTTGTTGTGGTTAATTGCCCTCCAGGTTGTAATCCTTCATATAAAACAGGAGTGAGATTTGCCCTTGCCGCATAAATAGCCGCAGTAAAACCTGCCGGGCCCGAACCGACAATTAAGCATTTTACGTGTTCTGATTCTTCGTTAATATTAGCGCTTATAGGCTGATAATCTGATATATTCATAGGTTTAAATAATTCCATATTCATTTTATTTTATGTTCCTTCAAAGTTAATTTTAATTTTCACATCAGCAATAATTGCTAGTGTAAATTAATTCTGAATTTTTGTTGGACGAAAGTAAGTTCCCGTCCAAAATAAAACATGAAAAATTAGCTTTTGTTTAATACCAATAGAAAATAGTTGGAGTTTATCGGTGCTGCGGTAAATAAATCGGTTAGAAATTTACATAAAATATATTGATAAATTTACGTGATTGAAAATTGATAACAATGAAAAAACTTCTACTGATCCCGTTTTTATTTTCATTGAGTTCGAATGGGCAGGTTTCGACCTTCAATTTGGCGGCAGATTCACAAGCAATCCTATCGTTTACAGGAGATTCACTTGCAGATTTGTTTACACGTGAATTATCGGAATCATATTATGGTATTCTTACCTACAGCTATATCAGCACACCGAACAGTTTCACTCCGATAGGGTTTGTCCATGCCTCGCCTCCGGACCAGGGATGGAGTGGAACATGGTGGACGCGTGACGGAGGAACGTTTATTCGGGAGCAGGTACTGAGAGGAAGTTACGAACATGCAGGCGCATCAGCCGATGCCCTAATGAAACTGGTAGATAAAAACGCAGATGGGTTTTATGCGTTTCCGGAATACTTCCGAAGCCGATCAATTGCAACCGGAAGCGAATTAGATGGAACTTCAACCATCATTATGTCCTTGGCTGCCCTTTGGCATCGTATTCCCGAAAGTCCATTCAGGCAGAAAATATACGATTTTCTGCATCAGGCGACATCGCCTGTACGTGGTCTCTGTTATCAGATTGAGAAGAACAAGCTCATCACAGGAACAGGAGAATTCGGCCAGGGGTGCTGCGGTCCATACCAGCCTGTTTGTAATGTGGTACAGAATAATCAGGCCTGGATGGCCATCGAAGCAGCGGCAAAAATGGAGTATTTCCATGGTGATACCGCAACTGCACGAAGCTATCGCGAATATGCCCAAAGGCTGCGTGACACAATTATCAAGAACTTTACTAATCCGGCAGATAGTTCATGGTATTGGACACTCGATCCCGGAACATTAGCTCCGGTTAACCTACCTAATGTTGTTGGATCTGAAAATTTCGCCGGAATCAATGGATGTCTGAGTCATTACTCTGATGTAATGGGCCTTGAACCTAAGCAATTTCACTGGGAAGGAATCAATATCGGCCTTAACACCTTTAAGAAACTTTTAAAATATCCCACGCGGGCCAAAGCCTGGAATTCTTATGGATTGTTTATACTTGGCGCGCTGAATCAGTGTAGTCCTGCATATGATCAGGGATACGCCCTTCAAACCATGTTGATTTTTGATATGGACACTCTGGCGGATAAGGCAGTACGCTCATTGGCTTTTTATACCTACAACCGGGGTCAAAGATATTCTCCTTATCATTTTTTTGAATCGTGGAGTATCCCTCCGTTGCAAAATGATGGTACTCGCGGATGTGGGGCACTCAACCTGGTTAATGTTT
Source organism: uncultured Bacteroidia bacterium (assembly GCA_903923905.1). Classification (GTDB taxonomy): domain Bacteria; phylum Bacteroidota; class Bacteroidia; order Bacteroidales; family Prolixibacteraceae; genus JAAFHB01. The sequence continues at coordinate 11,064 of CAIXZH010000085.1, read as the reverse complement.
CAGAATCAATGAAGAGTGCACGTCTCATGGTTGGCATCGACGATCGTCAGGCAGATACCACAATAATTATTCCGCGTTGCCCGATATCGTGGACAGGATACGAAGCACAGAATTGGCCGGTTCTGACCCCTTCCGGAATAGTACGCGTAGATATTCATTTGAAACAAACGGGCAGCGATAATTCAGCCCTAAGCATCACGGTACACAATAATAAAACAATCCCGGTAGTCAGGGTTCGTCTGAAGCATCGCGGGAAATATTTCTGGCAAATAAAATCGAATGTATCTAATGAACTATTTTCAGGAGAGGTAGCATTGAACAAACCTTAATTTGTAAGTTAATTGAGGAAAAAATATTACTTTTGCATTCATATCAAAAGAGAGATGTTTAATTCGGGGTGTAGCGCAGCCTGGTAGCGTACTCGTCTGGGGGGCGAGGGGTCGCAAGTTCAAATCTTGTCACCCCGACGGATTGAAAATCAAAGGGTTGGACTGAAAGGTCTGACCCTTGTTTTTTGGGCATTGCGCCGTTTTTGCGCCGTTTTCGTGGGAGATACCCTGCTAAATGCAAAAATCCGGCGCTAACCGGATTCTATTCTATCGTGTTTATATTGAACTTTTTACTGCCGCTCAATGCTGCCGTTTACCTTTAGTTTCATTATTTCGATCCCTTCCAGCCCGTCGTTATCTATTACTTTAATCGCTATTGTATGGAGCCCGGGTTTAAATTTCCATGCTGCCTCTCCTGCCCTGTCGAGGAGTATTTCTGCTTTGAAAATTCTTCCATCGTAATCAAAATCCCAAGAATAAAATTCTATCCCGGCGGCGCTCTCCCCGGTGGCTTTAAATTCAATTTCCCGGAGCCCTTTGGTTGTTTTCCCTTTATCTGAAATATCGACCGTTAATTTCGGCCTTTTGGCTATTGGCACAATTTCGTCTACTGAGACCAGCTGAATGTGTACCGCCTCTGTATTATGCAGCCTCGCGACCTCTTGAATGGCGCCTTTGCCGAATGAAAAGGCTATAATGTAGCCTACCGGCTTGTTTGCAGCCTTGTTTTTTTCGTACAGGGTTTTATCGTATCTCAAAACAGCCGAGTGGAAATTGCCGATTACGTTGCGCCCTATGTTGTCGCTCCGTTTGACTTGAATTGGCGTATTGTCCCGGGTTTTCCCGTCGAGCCCTAAATCTCCCAACTGTTTGGTGTTTGCTGTTCCTCCGTATTGTACTACAATCCAGCTCTCAAATTCGAAGGCGTCTTTAAATAGCAAGGTGTCGTAATCGTATTTATGTAACTGTAAAACGAACGGTTTTGAAAATAAATCCTGCTGGTTCTGCAGCCTCATTTCGGTTACTTTTATCGCCTGCACCGATTGGTCGATCCCTATCCAGCACCGGTTTAGTTTGTCAGCGACCGCGGCTGTTGTTCCACCTCCAACAAATGGGTTGAGTACCGTGTCGCCCTCACTTGATGCCATTTCTATTATTCGACGAATTAGGGCTTCCGGCTTTTTTGTTGGGTATCCAATTCGTTCGGCTGCAAGAGCTTGTACATTCTGGATATCTATTCATAAATTACCAAGAAGTTGACCTTTTTGTTCCTCGATAAAACGTTTTAAAGCAAGCCGTTTTGTATAATCTGGGTTGCCGTTTTTGTCTGTGGGATAATAGATTTTTTTTTCGTCATCCAAGCGCTGCATTGATTCCTTTTCGTATCTCCAACCTTTATCTGGGTATGAATATCCTTTCCATTCATACATCATGTTTGGTCGAGGATTTGGACTTGCCATGTTGTCTAATCGATAGAGTCCTCTGCCATGGTTGTCGTCTTTTGTATAAAAATCATTTATGTATTCGTCTGAATGTTTGCTGTATATCGGATTATAGATTATTTTGTCACTTTTGGTGTAGTACCAAATTGTGTCAGTTAGTACCGCTAATTTTCTCTTTGCATCATTATGCGCATTTGTCCTTTGCCAGATAATTTCACCCCTAAAATTACCGTAACCAAATATTTTATCTAAAATTTCAATTCGTATGTATGCGTTTGCGTGCCAATCGCAATGCAGGAAAATTGAGCCCGTCGGTTTCAAAACCCGGTGCATTTCGATTACTCTTTCTTTTAGCCACCCAACATAGTGGTCTACGCCCCCGCTCCATCGGTCTACAAAGCTGCGCACCTCGCCTTCATCTCCCCAGATTACCTCATAATTTCGGTTACTAAAAAACGGCGGGTCTAAATAAATTAGGTCTACGGATTCGCTTTCAGTTTGTCTTAAAATTTCGAGGTTGTCTCCTAAAATTAGGCGGTTTACGGTGCTGGTCATGGTAGGGATTCAAATATTTTCTCAAATATAATTATTTGTTTGATAAGGGCAGACATGGTTTGTTTTTTAAAGATACGAAAAAGCCCGGGCTTAAAATTCCGGGCTTGTGTTTTCGTTCGCTGGGTCTTTCTCCGGGTCCTTTAATCCGGGGCCTGCTCGTAACTCTCAAGGAGGAGCTGGTTGCCCTTCGCGCTTGCCTCTGCTATATCGAGGAGCAGCTCTTCCAAGGCATCGAGGTTTCTTAAAATTATTTTTTGGGCATCCTTGCTGTTGGCTGTTTCCGGGATTAGCCATTCCACTTTTACCCGGGCCAGTGAGCGCAAAACATCGAAGGGGTCGGCTCGCTCTACAAAACCGGCGATGCTCTCGATCAAATAACTGTTCTTTATTTCGACGGCCTTTTGCCGTTCGGCCTCTTGTTCGTTGAATATTTGTACTGTTGATTTCATTTCCTTTTTAGGTTATTTTCTGTAAAGCAAAAACGCTGACCTTAGAATGTTATTTGTCAGCGTTTTATAAAATTATTTTTCGTCCATTGTAAAGGTGTACGTATTGCAAACACTTACCGTTAAAACCGCATTTTACCGCCATGTGATACGTTCGCACCTGTATTGTTTGGCTTTGTGGGTTCCGGCCATCCGAGTACCGGATTAGGGGCCTTGTCTGGGAAGTCGCTTAATCCCTTTATTGGGGCTTTTGCTTTTTTCGCCGCATTGCGAGCGATCCTGTCCTTGAGCTCTGGGTCTATTCCCTTTATCACACTATACGAATTTTGAATAATCAGTTTCGTCATTGCGGACTATCTTCCCGCCTGCCTCCGGAATAATGGTAAACCGTCGGAATGGCTCGAAAGATTGAATTGATCCTGGCCTCAAAAGAACCTTGCTGCAATGTGCAGGATGCGAAAGGGAAATAAGACTAAGAAACGCAAATTGAAAGGCAAACAATAAAAAGCAACCTAAATGAAAAGAACCTCCATCCAAATACTTCTGACAGCAGGTCTGGCAGTCTGTTAGCTAATCGGTTTAACCGCTTGTAAAGCAACACGCAAGCTGCAAAATAAAAATCGCAATCAGCCTTCTGGCTTTCTTGGAGATTACTCACAGATGAGACAGGGGACCAATGGCCAAGCCAATCTGGTTTACTTTCGGCACAAGGTAAACTGGACTAAATATGCGAAGATTTGGATTAAGCCAATTGAACTGTGGATGTCGGATAACCCGAAATCTCCCATGAACAAGGTTTCGCCCGAGAACCGGCAAAAGCTAATTGAACTGTTTCACACCGCACTGTTTAATAAATTGTCCAACAACTATACAATAGTTGAAAAGGATGGACCGGATGTCTTGATTATCCATGCAGCAATTACGGACTTCATGAGATCTAAACCCGTTATCGGGGGGATCTCTGCCATTTACGTTCCCTTCAAACTCCTAAGCCTTGTGAAGCAGACTCTTCAAGGAACGGCTATCGGAGTGGGTTCAGTGACTATCGAGGCCGAGCTGTTGGATGGCGAAACCAATGATCGTCTTGCCGCTGTGCTGGACGCTCGGTCCGGAACGTTGGCAATTTGCAGCAAGTTCACCACCACCTTTGGTGATATCGAGAAGTCATTCCAATGGTGGGCAGAACGTCTGGAGACCCGACTGGCGGAAGAGAAGGCTAGCCAGACGGAGTCAAAGACCGGGCTATAAATGAGGATTGGAACTGTCCCAACATCCGAATACAGCCGATTGTGCATGGCGTTCTTCAAAGCCGGTGGATATATATGAAATAGCCCTGATAAAGATATTACCCCACGAAATGAATATTTCATCATGGCTATTTCATTTGACTGTTCCGTTGAATTCCTTACAGACACAAAATACAATACTCTAATTTTTTTATTTTATATCTAATGCTATCTATTAATTATTAACTTGAGAACCTCCTGAAATGAGGCGTTATAGAATTCTACAAAATAGAGGCCATTGGAAACGGATCCCAGATCAATGATCTTTTCCCAGGATCCGCCGACTGTCCGGGCATCCACTATCTCCATAATTTTATTTCCCAAATGGTCATATATTCTAAGAGTGAAAGTCGATTCGACCGGGAATGTAATTGAAGCTGTAAAAACTCCATTGCTGGGGACAGGATAGATTCCAAACGATTTCTCTGGTATTGTTAATGCAAAGTCCGGTGAAGCAGCACCATTGGGACAACTGGAAACGTTTGATCCATAAACTGACAAATTACCGGCAACAGCTGATTCTCCGAAATCAACAGAAATGCTATCGGTGTTAGCGCCGGAAGCAATTGTTGCACCTGGAGGCAAAGACCAGTTATAACTTGTAGCGTTTGCTATCGGATCGACAGTATAGACCGCTCCACTAGTTCCAATGCTAAAAGTATGTTCTCCGGTTATGCTTCCAGCATCTCCTGGACGTTGAGTTACTGAAATTGCAAGATTTGAAGGAGTACCATTGGTACATCCCACTCCGGAAACCGATATATTTCCTGACTCTGCATCGGATGCAAAATTTACTGTAATGCCAGGTGTCCCGTCCCCTTGTACAATGGTTGCTACAGTTGAAGGGATAGACCAGGCATAGGAAGTAGCATTGGCAACAGGAGGAACAGTATAGACAACATTCTGAGATCCGGCACATACAGAACGCTCACCGGTGATTGGTCCGGCAGCAGCAGGATTATTGGTCACAATAACATTTTTTACTCTTGCAGTTGTACCTTTACAATTGGAGCCATTGGAATAATTCACAGATACTGTTTGGTTACCTCCTCCATTCCAGGTTACCGTCACAGTGCTGTCAGTTGCTGTTCCGCCAGCAATTATTTGACCACCTCCAGATACAATCCATTCATACCCGCTCCTTTCAGATTCCGTTTTATAAATTTGGGTTGACCCGATGCAAGGATTTGCATCTCCATCGATTGTCGGATCAGGAATTGGATTAATTTTTACCTTAACCGGCTTAATATCGGAACATCCCAAAGAGGTAGTCCCTTTGATGTAATAAGTACCGTTTGTTGCAGCAGAAGGTGTGTTATACCTTACCGTAGCATCCGGATCAGTCCAGTAGGTATAAACTAATCCTGGTGTACTCCCAGCTGTCACTTCGCCTGAAGTAATATTCACTGTCGCCGGTGTACAAACTGCTGCCGGATTACTAATGATCAGCGTTGGGGCAGGATTGGCTGTTATTATAACCGGTTTGGTTGTTGAACATCCTCCGGTAGCAGTTCCTTTTATATAATAAGTGCCAGGCGCTGCTGCTTCCGATGGTGTCTCCATGGCAATAGTTGCACCTGCATCCATCCAATAGGTAAACATTAATCCTGAGGAACTACCGGCCGTTACTGCTGCTGCAGTAAGATCAACCGTCGTAGTCGAGCAGACTAGTGCAGGGTTATTTATGATGACTACTGGCCCCGGATTAATTGTTAAGGTTCCATTGACATAAATGAAGGAATATTTTGCCGAACTTAATCCTCCGGGTATAATGATATAACTGCCCGCATTTGTAGCACCTATTGCATTCCCGCTATAGGATACGGTACCACCCAAAACTGCAGGAGTATCTCCGTCAGTAAATCCGCTGTAGGTCACTGTGTAACCATTGGCGGCAAAGGGTGCTCCATCTGCACATTTGCTTTGGGCGTCAGCGGTAACCGTCAGCCAAGGTGGTAAACCGACAAAGATTGTTCCGGCCACATATGCGATCTGGTAGTTGCCGGCAATAAATGTTCCGCCTGTCGCAGCTGATATCCCAACCTGACCTGAATAGGTTCCGGATGGAGAGTAAGCCTGGGCTCCGTTGCCATAAACAATCGATGCAGATCCAATGGTTTCGCCATTCTGTAATCCAACAGAGTTGAAAGCCGTTGAGGTTAGGCCATTGGTCAGTGTAGAACCGAAATTTTTAACCACATCGTTGGCGGTAATAGTCAATTGGGCCGGTATAACTGTGATGTCTCCATTGTTGTAGGTAACCGCATAGTTAGCCGGATTAAACGTTCCGACTGCAGCGGAAATAGCCACTGATCCCGAATAGGTTCCAACGGCTGCAGTAGCAAGCTTGCCTGCGCCATAAGCTGTCGTAACCCAGACAATTGTTTCTCCGTTTTGCAGGCCCGCCGAAGTGTAAGCAGTGGAACCTGCACCATCTCCGGTAAGGGTTGTACCGTAAACGTGACTCCGGCTATTTGCTGTTACTGTCAGAGGAGCCATACCAACAATGATGTTACCCGGAACAAAGTTTATTGCGGTATAGTTGGCAGAGTTAAAAGTACCCACGGGATACGAAACCGTTACAGAACCAGTGTAGGTACCCACAACAGCTGCTCCGGCGGCTCCTGTTCCATAAGCGACTGTCACAGAACTGATCGTCTCGCCATTTACCAAACCGGAAACGGTAAAATCTGTGGAACCTTCTGAGCCGGTAAGTACATCACCATAGGTCTTGTTTTTATTTTTTGCGATGATGGTCAAAGTACCTGCTGGATCCACGATAATGTCTCCGTTAGTATAGGTAATGGTATAATTACTGGTAATAAATGAACCGCCAGTAACCGCCGATGGCATCACAGAGGATGGATAAGTACCAACAGGATCCGTAGCTGCGGAACCAATTCCATAGGCAATAGTGACTGAACCAATGGTCTGTCCGTTTTGTAAACCAACTGAGGTAAAAGCTGTTGAACCTGTACCTCCTGTGAGTACATCACCTAAGGGCTTATGGACGTCAGTCGCAGTGATATTCAATGGTGCCGGATTAACAACCAGATTCCCGGAAACAAATACAATTGAATAGTTGGCGGGATTAAAGGTTCCTCCGGACGGAGCTGATGGTATAACCGAACCGGAATAAGACCCTACAGCCGCTGTAGCAGCAGCTCCGGAACCAAAATTGATCGTCACTGTACCAATTGTTTCACCGTTCAGTAAGCCTATTGCAGTAAAGGCAGTTGAACCCGCACCTCCTGAAAGGGCAGAACCGTATGTCTTCGTGACATCAGTGGCTGTAATGGTAAGTGTACCGGAAGGATTAACAATTACATTTCCGGCAGCATAGTTAATAGTATAATTGCCGGCCATAAATGTTCCACCTGTTGCCGCTGACGCGGTTACTGAACCGGTATAGGTTCCTACGGCAGCTGTAGCGGCCGCTCCGACACCATAACCAATAGTAACCGAACCAATAGCCTCACCGTTCTGTAACCCGGTAGATGTAAAGGCAGTTGAACCTGTACTCCCGGTAATGGAGGTTCCAAAGTTCTTGAACACATTATTGGCAGTGACAGTGAGTTGAGCCGGATTCACAATCAGATTACCAACTACATAAACGATTGATGTATAGTTACCAGGGTTAAAAGTACCCCCTATCGCGGCAGATGGTGTGATTGAACCGGTATAGGTTCCTACAGCATCAGTTGCTGAAGCACCTGAACCATAGGCGATTGTCACTGATCCAACAGTCTCGCCGTTTAGCAAGCCCTCAGCCGTAAATGCAGCTGAACCCGCTCCACCCGCAAGGAGAGTACCGTAGGTCTTAGTCGCATCGGTAGCAGTAATAGTCAATGTGCCAGCCGCATTAACAACAATATTTCCAGAAACGTAGGAAATTGTATAGTTGCTTGCCGTAAAGGTTCCACCAGTAGGTGCAGAGGCAGCCACAGAACCTGCATAGATTCCGACAACTGCTGAAGCAGCAGATCCTGTGCCATAGGCGACCGTAACTGAGCCAATAGTCTGACCATTCTGTAACCCGGCTGCCGTAAAGGCTGTTGAACCAGGCCCGCCGGTAATAGTTGTGCCAAAATTCTTGGTCACCGTATTGGCTGTGATGGTCAGTTGGGCCGGATTAACAATTATATTACCTAAAGCATACACGATTGAGGTGTAATTAGCAGGGTTAAATGTACCTCCTGATGCGGCTGATGGAGTGACTGAACCGGTATAGGTCCCTACTGCAGCTGTTGCTGCAGCTCCGGTACCATAGGTGATCGTAACTGAACCAATGGTTTCGCCATTCAGAAGCCCCACAGCAGTAAACGCCGTCGAACCTGCACTACCCGTAATAGCTGTACCGTAGGTTTTGGTCACATTTGTGGCTGTGATTGTTAGTGTACCGGCCGGATTGACAATAATATTTCCGGCAACATAAACTATTGTATAGTTGCCCGCAGTAAACGTTCCGCCGGTAGCAGCGGATGCCGTCACAGACCCCGTATACGTTCCGACTGCAGCTGCTGCCGCAGCACCTGTACCATACGCAATTGTGACCGAGCCAATAGTCTGGCCATTCTGCAATCCTATTGAGGTGAAGGCAGTAGAACCCGCTCCGCCGGTTATGGTGGTGCCAAAGTTTTTGGTGACATTATTGGCGGTAATGGTTAGCTGCGCTGGATCTACAATTAAATTTCCGCTGACATATACCACATTATAGTTAGCCGCATTAAAAGTTCCTGAAGCAGCCGATGGTGTCACAGAACCGGTATAGGTTCCGACCACACTGGCTGCAGTGGCCCCTGTTCCGTAATTGATAATAACCGCAGTAATATTGTCGCCTGCCTGCAGGGTTCCGGTAATTGTAAATGAAGTGGAAGAAACCGGACCGGTGAGTGCTGAACCATAGGTCTTGTGAACATCTGTTGCAGTGATCGTTATCGTTGGAAGAACACTTACAGTTGTTGCCGTAGAGGAAGTTGGTGCAGCTGCTGTACAACCATTTGCATTGGAATAATTGACAGTGACAATCTTACTGCCAGCCGTTAAATATTGTAATGTAACTGTATTACTGGTAGTCGTTCCTCCAGAGATTATTGTGTAATCAACCCCTGAAGTTCCCGGAAATACCCATATGTAGTTGGTCATTCCTGCCTGGGTTGTGTAGGTCACATCCCTGGTTGTAAAGGCACTTGCACCTGGCTGGGCAGTAAAGGTCACCAGCGGTAACGGATTTACTGTGACTGCATAGTTTGCCGAGATGGCACCATTTCCGCAGGTATTCGAACCGTAAACAGTCAGGTTACCTGAAGTTGCTGCGGCAGCAAAAGTTATGGTAACAGCATTAGTTGTACCGGTGATAGTCGCACCTGTTCCTGAATAGGCCCAGACATAGCTCGTCGCATTGGTAATAGCAGGAACAGTATAGGCAATTGTCGTTTGTCCCTGGCAAACCGAAGCAGTACCTGTTATGGTCCCTGCTACAGCCGGCAACGGATTTACTGTGACTGCGTAATTTGCAGAAACAATACCATTTCCACATGTATTAGAGCCACTAACAGTCAGGTTCCCAGATGTTGCTGTCGCAGCAAAGGTAATGGTAACTGTGTTTGTTGTTCCGGTGATGGTTGCACCGGTTCCTGAATAGGTCCATACATAGCTTGTTGCATTGGTAATGGCCGGAACAGCGTAGGAAACTGCCGTTTGTCCCTGGCAGACCGTTGCTGTACCCGTGATGGTCCCTGCAGCTGCCGGTAACGGATTTACACCGATTGCATAATTTGCCGATGTGGCACCGTCGCCGCACGTATTCGTACCATAAACAGTCAGGTTACCCGCCGTTGCAGCCGCAGCAAAAGCAATGGTAACAGCATTTGTTGTACCTGTGATGGTAGCCCCAGTTCCTGAATAGGCCCATACGTAGCTTGTCGCATTTGCGATGACCGGAACTGTGTAGGCAACTGCTGTTTGTCCCTGGCAAACCGTAGCAGTGCCCGTAATGGTTCCTGCAGCCGAAGGTAACGGATTTACTGTGACTGCATAATTTGCCGAGATGGCACCATTTCCGCAGGTATTCGAACCGTAAACAGTCAGGTTACCTGAAGTTGCTGTGGCAGCAAAAGTAATGGTAACAGCATTTGTTGTGCCTGTAATGGTAGCACCTGTTCCAGAATACACCCAAACATAACTTGTCGCATTGGTAATAGCAGGAACAGTGTAGGCAACTGCCGTTTGTCCCTGGCAGACCGAAGCAATACCTGTGATGGTCCCGGCAACAGCCGGTAATGGATTAACTGTGATATTATAAACAGTAGCTGAAACTGCTGCACATCCATTGGTATTATTATAATTAACACTAACAGTTTGAGCTCCTGCAGTATTCCATGTAACTGTTATTGCATTGGTTCCGCTACCTGCTGTGATTGTGCCACCTGAACTTATTGACCATGAATAGCCGGTCATACCTGTTTCAGTTGAATAAATATTACCAGAAGAACTGGCACATACTGAAGTTGTTCCGGTAATTGTAGGAACAGGCAACGTATTAATAGTCACCGCAAATTGAGTGGCAGCAGTTGAACAAATGCCAGAAGTTTCTGTAACATCTACAGTTCCTGTTGATCCTGTACCCCAGGTAACACTAATCGAATTAGTACCACCACCTGAAGTAATGGTTCCCCCGTTAATTGCCCAAACATAACTATTTCCAGCTGTTGCAGTTACACTGTAGGTTGAACCCGTTGCGCCTGCACATACTGATGCTGTGCCCGAAATAACCGGTGCTGGTAAAACCACAATAGCTATAGCCACATTACCTGTCATGGTATTGCTGCAACTCGTCGTTCCGTTGGAGCCTATCACTGTGTAGGTGCCGGCTGCCGTCTGCAAACCAAAACTGATCGCCGAACCGGTTCCGGGTACCACTGAACCCGTATTGACTGCATCAACCTGTAACTGGTAGCTGATACCTGTTTCTGAGCCGCTCAACCCAACAGCAACTCCGGTTCCG